>DAOUJS010000177.1:0-4406 GCA_034422355.1 Dehalococcoidia bacterium
GCCGGCAGCGGGGCCGTCTACACCTTCGACGTGACGCCCGACGCCATCGGCGAGGTAGAGGTGAATATCGCCGCCGGCGCGGCGGAAGATGCGGACGGCGACGGCAATTGGGCTGCCCGCCTGTCCCTGGGGATTCCGTATGACGATGACGGAGACGGGGCAATCAGCAAGAGTGAGGTCATCGCGGCCATAAACGACTACCTATTGGGGAATAGGAGCATCGCCAGGTCCCATTTGATCCATCTCATAAACCTCTATCTCTTTGGCGGTACGCCCTGAGCGGTCATCAGGTCGCCGCCGTGGACAACAGCAGTCCGCGGCGAGGGCCGCACCAGGCTGATTCTCCAGGGCAACCGCCCCAGCGCCGGGCATCCTGTGACCCCAGCGGGGTTGCCCCGCCAGCCGTCGTAGCCCCGCTGGGCTGTTGTTCCCGCTCTTCCAGCGTCACCATGCTTTGAACCGGGGACCCCCTTCTCCCGGCCCCCCACCGCCACCTTTCCTCACCGGCCAGACCCGGCGCAGCGTCTGCCCCGCGTTCACCGCCGGTTAGCGGAGCAAGCCGCAATCGGCACCGTTCAGAGTCACCGCGCGTCCGCCCACCGTCGCCCTGCGCTGGGCGTAGTCCGCGTCCGGCCCCCCGGCTGGAAGGCCCTTGGCGAGGCTCCTGTTCCGGCGCGTTTCGTATCCACGGCAGGCGGCCGCCCGGCCCGCCGATCCGGTGGGAGAAGGGCCTGGCGAACGGGTTGCAGCCGGGAAACTCATAAAATAAGTCACGTTAATAGTATCCTAGTATTTACCTAAAATTCACGATATTATGCTAGACTATCCGGCATGAACACCTGAGCTTCCCGGCAAGAAGAGAACAGGGACGCAGCGCCCTGTTTGCCGAAAGGGCCCAATTGATCGATCTGAAAGGGCCAGATTGATCAACCTGAGGAGGAGATATCCATGATGCGCATCAGGTCTGCTTTTCCGGTCATCGCCGTGATGTTGGCCGCCGTGATGCTGGCCGCCGGGTTGCTCTGGATTGCCTCGAATTCCGGGTCCAGCCGACTGGCCCAAGCTGCGCCCAGCCCGTCCGTCAATCAGCAGGCCACCTCCAACATTCCCTGGCAGATGGTGCCCAACAACTGGCCGATGATACCCACGGGCCTGGGGCCGGGCGACTCGTTCCGGCTGCTGTTTGTCTCCACGGGGAAAACAACCGGAACCTCGACCGTCGTGAGCGATTACGACTCGATTGTCAAGACCGACGCGCGCAAGAACACGGAGTTCAAGGAACACATGGGCCTCCTGTTCCGCGCCCTCGTTTCGGTCTACCAGGGCATAGATGCACGGGGCAACACCCTGACCCGGCATCTTACAGGCTCACCCGACCTTGGCCATGACTCCCCAATCTACTGGGTCAAGGGAAAGAAAGTCGCCGACGACTACGCCGACTTCTACGACGGGTCCTGGGACGTCCGAGACGAATCCAGGGATTCCAAGGGAGCGACCATCCCCCCTAACCTCGGCGCTGTAAATGTGTGGACCGGCTCCAAGGCGGACGGCACCCATGCGACCACGGACACGAACTGGTCTGTCGCGCTGGGCAGCCCGCCGGCGTGGTGGTCCTTCGGGATGAGGTACGGCGCGTATGGCGATGCGAATGGCATCACCTCCGGCCTTTACCTGGGATGGGGTGAGATAAAAGATACCCACTTTCCCATCTACGGCGTGTCGCCGCCCATCAAGGTGCGCAGCACCACCGGGCCAAAGCCCGTCATCAAGGGACCCACGGGGAAAGTGACCGGCCCCTTCGACGTGACGATCTCCTTCCCCGACGACCACCAGATCAACAATATGGAACTGGGCGACGTCAAGGTGAGCGGCGGAAAGGCGTCGGACCTGCGGGGCCGCAACTACACGGACGCCGGGCAATACGGCGTGACCTTCACCGTCGCCATCACGCCCGACTACGCGAAAAGCATTTACGACGAAGACCAGACCACCGTCACCGTGAGCATGAACGCCGGCGCCGTGTCCGACCAGAACGGCTGGGGCAGCGTTGCCTCGGACACCTACACCGTCAAGTCGTCCTACGTGGAAAAGGTGGCCGTGACCATACCCTTCGACGAGAACGGCGTGGGGACCGTACCCCGCTCCTGGGCCTATATACCCTCTGCCGACCTGAAACCAGGGGACAGCTTCCGCCTGCTGTTCGTCACCTCGGACACCAGGGACGCCAACTCCGGGAACATCAGCGACTACAACAGCTTCGTCCAACGGGCGGCTGGCAGAAACTCGCTTCTATCGGGGTTCAGCGGCAGGTTCCGTGTCCTGGCGTCCACCCACGGGGTTCACGCCATAGACAACTCCGGCACCAGGGGGACCGGCGTTCCCATCCACTGGCTGGAGAGCGCCAAAGCCGCCGACAACTACCCGGACTTCTATGACGGCTCCTGGGACTCAAGGGCAGGGACTGACGAGCAGGGCAGGACGCTGAGCGGCTCGACCCAGATTTGGACCGGCACCAACAGTGACGGGACAGAGCACCCCGCGGAGCTGGGAAGCTCCTATTGGAACGCCCTCTATGCGACCCTGGGCATGAACAACACCTTCGGGAACTCCAACAACAGCACCGGCAACAAGAAGCACCTCTACGGCCTCTCGCCGGTGCTCCGGGTGGAGGGCGGGACCCCGCCCCCGACGCCGACGCCTGAACCCACACCGGAACCGACGCCCACGCCTGAACCCACACCGGAGCCGACGCCCACGCCCGAACCTACGCCGACACCCGAGCCGACGCCTGAACCCACACCGGAGCCGACGCCGGTCAACAGCGAGCCGGAGTGGGCGGAGGACAGCGTCTCCCGCAGCGTGCCCGAAGACGCCACCTATGGGGACAGCGTGGGAGACCCGGTTCCCGCCAGCGACGGCGACGGCGACGCTCTTGCCTATACCATCATCGGAGCCGGCTCCCAGGCCTTCGCCATTGACGACGGCACCGGGCAGATCACCGTGCAGGGCCCGCTGGACTACGAGACGCAGAGCAGCTACTCGCTGAGCCTGACCGTCACCGACGGCAAGAACGCCGGCGGAGATGCCGATGACAGCGTGGACGACACCATCGTCGTGAACGTCAACGTCAGCAACGTGGATGAGCTGGGGATAGTGTCCCTGGAGTGGGGACCGGCAGCAGACTCGCCTGGGGACGTCAGCGTTCTGCGCGCCTCCCTGCAGGACCCGGACGGCGTGGTGGGCGACGTGGCATGGAGCTGGCATCGTTCCGCCGACGAGGAGACCTGGGAGGCCATTGACGGCGCAACCGGGGCGTCCTACACGCCGGCGGAGGACGACGCTGAATACTACCTGCGGGCCACGGCCGCCTACGGCGACGGCCACGGTCCTGGCAAGAGCGCCCAGGCGCAGACCGCCGAGATGCTGTCCGAAAAGTAGCCGTTCCGGGTAGCCCAAGCAACATGGGACAAGAAGCATGAAGACTTTGATTACGACTCTGCTGCTGCTGGCCAGCGCAGTCAGCATGGCCTGCAACAACCCGGAGGGCGCCGCAACCCGGGAGGCGACCGCGCCTGGCGAAACTGCCACCGTCAGCGCGCCGGCGGCCATTCCGGCCGGGCCCGCCACTGCCGCGCCAACCCGGCCACCTGCCGAAAAGGCCGATGCCATAGCCCCGGCCACCAAGGCTTCTCCTGATATGAACAGCGGAAACACCGGGAAAGCCGCCGATGAGGCCGAACTGGAGCGGGTCACGGAGGAGGTCCTCGCCCGGCACCATCGGGCAGTTGTGGAGAACGCCCCGGGCTGGGTCATAGCCACCCACCTGGAGAAGGAAGAGGAGATACACGCCTGCCTGGTGGAACACGCAAAGCGCAGGATAGCAGGCACAGCCGGGGATGATGACAGAGAGCTGCAGGACTGCGTACTCACGACCATCCAACAGGAACACGCTAACAAGTTCTTCTCCCTATTGGCAGAAGAGCGCGAACAGAGACTCCGTTCACTGATCGGGTCCGTCTGTAACTACGGTGCCCGGGAGGAACAAACCGCCTGCCTGGGCAATCTCGGTGGACTGACCTCGGACCTTGTGAATGCCAAAGACCACATCGAGCTGCACAAGTTGTTCACCGAGGGATATTTCGGGAAATTAGTTGGAGGCAATTAGGAGGCAATTAGGAGGAAGAAGGCAGCGCATAGCGCAACAACATAGGGAGTCCGGACCAGCTCGCAGGCCGATACACGCCTGGAGGGTGATGCCGTGATGACCATCGGCGCAAGCGGCAGGGCTTCGTGGAATACCGGGATATGCAGGTTCATCATCGGGAGGTCAACATGAGTAATCTGGACCGGACAAATCCCCTATCAGCCCCCCCCCCCCCCCCCCCCCCCCCCCCCCCCCCCCCCCC
>DAOUJS010000178.1:0-14018 GCA_034422355.1 Dehalococcoidia bacterium
TAACCCCTGTCCAGGCACATTCCCTGGGGTTGCTCCAGAGTGGGTTCGGGACGCGCTATCACCACACTGTCCAGGGTCGGCCGCACCAGCTTCATATCGTGGCGGTTGGCCCCGTCCACTGCCAGCCCCATCGGGATGCCCTGGGCTTCGGTCAAAAGGCTACGCTTGACGCCCCGCTTACCCCAGCCGGTGGGGTTGGCGCCGGTTTTTTCCCCCGCCCAGGGGCGATTTGGTCATGGCGCCGTCCATGCTCAGCCAACTCCAGTCCAACCCCTTCGGTTCGTCATAGCGTTCCAGGCCCACCCGCCACAGCTCCAGGAACACCCCGGCGGCCACCCATTCCTGGAAGCGCAGATGTGCGGTGGACCCGGAGCAAATGCCGGTGGCGTCCAACGCCTTCCACTGGCAGCCGGTGCGCAGCACATAGAAGATGCCATTGGCGCAGGTGCGGCCGGGACCCGGGGCCGGCCGCCGCCGAACCGGTGGGTGTTCACATGTTCGGGAATCAGGGGTTCCGGCACTGCCCGGAGTTCGCCGGAAATCTGGAATCCGCCGGTGGTGGGATTGGTCTTGGCAGCCGGGCCAGCCCGCTTCGGACGGGGTACCTTGAGGTCTTTCGCTTTGCTCATTACACCGGTATAGGGGCAACCCTGACTTGGCTCCCCTTAACTGGCCAGTGAGTTTCTACCAGTTTTTAGGATAGGCCCTAAGACTCAGGCCGTACTTGCAATCGCCTTGCGTTGAATCTCCCCGCCTCAGCGACCATCACCACACCGACAGCTTCCCCCACCGCAACTCACCCTTCCCTCTCCGCAAACCGCCTCCCAACTACCCCCGTCATCAACGCGCTCACCAGGGTTGTGCCCAGGCACATATACCCGATGCCCTGGAACCCGACATTGGCCAGAAGCAGGCCCGCCAACCCAGCCCCGAACATCCCTCCCGACTGGTTGCTCAGTCCCACGATTGCTGCTCCCGTGGCCTTCGATTCCCCCGAAAACTCGGTGCTCATCGCCATTAGGGCCGCAATGCTCAGGCTCACCATCCCGGTCCCGGCCGTTGCCGCCGCCACCGCGGCCCACATGCCCAGGCTGCCCGAGAAGGTCAGCAACCCGCAGACCCCAGCAATCAGGGATGCCGCAGTGATGAACGCCGCGCGGTGCCGGTTCTTCACCATGTACCCCACGCAGAGACTGGCGGCCGCCTGTCCCACCGCCGTAATGGCCAGGGGCAAAGCCACGAATCCCACGCTCACGTCGTGGGTGTCGATCAGGTACGCGGCGAAAAAGCTGACGCTCCCCCAGAACATCATCCGCTGGGTGATACCCGCCATGAACCCCACCCGGAAGAAGCGCAGCGACAGCAGCGACCAGTACCTGGACAGGAACACGAAGCTCCGCGCCCTCTCCCCCCTGTTCCCCACCGGGAGCCAGAGCCAGACCGCCACCAGACTCGCCGCAAGCATCAGCCCCGAGACCACGAAGGGCAATCTCCAGTTCCCCCAGTCCGCCAGCAGGGCCATTATGGGGACGGTGGTCGCCGCGGTGAGCACGTTCACCGCCATCAGCCCGCCCACTGCCTGCCCGCGCCTCTCCGGAGAAATGATGTCGGAAACTGCGGCAATCGCATTGGGTGGAATCGTCCCGCCTCCCAGACCCGTCAACACCCTCAGCGCCAGCAACACATAGATATTGGGAACGAAGGCCGATGCCATGACCGAAACGGAGAGCACCAGCAACCCGACGATAGCCACCGGGCGTCTGCCAAGGGAATCGGACAACGGGCTTGCCAGCAATACGGAAACGGCCCAGAACGCGAAGGTCACAGTAGCCAGTTGCCCCGTGACCGACACCGGGACCCCGAATTCCGCCGCAATGTCCACCAGCAGCGGGGGAAGCATCAGCACCGCGTTCATCGTCGCGACGACGGCGAACAGCAGCACCGTAAGGAACCAGGCCTTGTTTACCTCCCCTCTGTCTGTTCGTGCCAGCGGAATTTGATTATATGTTCCGATCTTGCTTATCCCCCTGGAATCAAGGCTGCTTTCACACCCGGCAGCCCGCCGTTGTTCTATCCGGCCCGGACTCGGCAAGCTGCCACTCAAAACAATGGAGATGGCGAGCGCATTGCGCCAATCGGCATTGGCCACACAGTCTGAGCGCCATCAGTATATCCCCCAGGATATGCGATTCCCAGAATACTCCCCTGTCCGCCGGGGCCTCTTCAAAATTTGTGCTAACCCGCAATTTGGGATACATTATTGTGGGCTGCGAAACTCCATAACTACCAATACACGGGAGGAAACCAAATGGCCGACGCCCCCTTGTTCCCCGTAACCGTAGTCGGAAGCTGGCCCCGCTCCACCGATCTGGTTCGCGCCCTGCGGCGCAAGGAAGCCGGGGAAATCACTCTGGACGAGTTCAACTCCGTGGCCGATGGCGAGGTGTTGGCCTGCATCCGCTCCCAGGAAGAGGCCGGGGTGGACATCATCAGCGATGGGGAGCAACGCCGCGACAACTTCTACTCCTTCGCCGTGGACAAGCTCACCGGAATGCAGTTGATGAAGGTCTCGGAGTTGCTCGACTACTCCCGCGACCGTGCCCGCATGGAGGAAATGCTCCGCGCCCTCGACGTTCCTTCCTTCGCCATCAAGAGCCCCATCGTCGTTGACCGCATCGGCAAGCGCCAGGGGCTCTCCCTGGACGAAATGTCCTTCATGCGGGAACACACCGACCGGCAAATCAAGATTCCCCTGCCCGGTCCCTACATGCTCACCCGCTCCAGTTGGTTCGAGGGTCTCTCCGACCACGTATACACTCAACCCGAAGACCTCGCCGCCGACGTGGTGGATATTCTCCGGGAAGAGATAATCGCCCTGCGCGACCTGGGCTGCGACTTCGTCCAGTTGGACGAACCCATCCTCAGCCAGGTGGTGTTCGGCGAGGAAAGCACCGAGACCTTCATGTGCGCCGCCCTTCCCAACCGCCGCGACCCCACTGACGAGCTTGAGCTTGCGGTTCGCCTGATGAACGAGACCCTGGAAGGGATCACCGGAATCAGGACTGGCGTCCACATCTGCCGCGGCAACTGGAGCCGCCGCGAAGAGGTGCTCCTCACCGGCAACTACGGGCCCATGCTCCCATACCTCACCCAGATGAACATCGACCAACTGGTGCTCGAATGCGCCACCCCCCGGGCTGGCGAAATGGAGGTCTTCAAGGAGTACAGCAACGAGAAGGAAATCGGCTTCGGAGTCGTGAACCCCCGCACCGACGACATTGAACCCCCGGAGCAGATTGTCGACAGGGTCAAGGAACTGCTCCAGTACTTCGACCCGGACAAAATCTACCTCAACCCGGACTGCGGCTTCGGCACCTTCGCCGAAAGAAACGTCAACACCCACGAGATTGCCACCCGGAAGATGCGCACCATCGTCGATGCCGCCGAACAGCTCAGGGCCGAATACCAGTAGGGCAAAGTACCCGGAAACCTGGTCGAACCGTACCGACTGCCGTCAAGGAGCTGAAGATGACTCAAGAAGGAAACCTCAACGGGCTGCCCCGCGAAAAACTCACCGAAGTCCTGGACTCATTCCGCGACCCCGACGTTTTCAATGCGGTGACCGGCCCCTGGAAGTCCCGCGTGGTCTGGCAGGACGGGATGCGTGCCCGCGCCTATATGCGCAACCACCAGGTGGACATGGACGAACCCGGCGACCTCACCGCCACCGACGTCGCCGCCAGCGCCCATGAGCAGTTGCTTTCCGCCATCGGAAGCTGCATGACCGTGGGATTCGTGGTCAATGCCACCAAGCAGGGCGTCCGCATCCACGACCTCGAGGTCGCCGTCGAAGGCTATTTCGACAACATCCGCAAGTGGGCTGGAGTCGAGGACCAGGGCAACCCCGGCTACGGGCGCATCTCTGCCAAGTGCTTCGTGCGCGCCGACGCCGACGAGGCGACCCTGCGCGAAATCTGGCGGTTGGCGGTGGAAGGCTCCCCGGTCACCCAGTCGGTAGCCAACCAGACGACCGTGGAGACCGACTTCGAGACGGTCGGTTAATGGTCACTCTCGTTTCCGCGGACTGGGTCTCTGAACATATCGGCCGGCCTGGGTACTTGATAATCGACCCCCGGTCTGCCATGCGCTACCTCATGGGCCACCTGCGGGGCGCGGTGAGCGTTCCTTTCAAGAAGCTCCAGTGCCCTGATGGACGCCTCGGCCCGCCCGAACAGCTTGCCGCCGCCTTCGGTGAGGCCGGCTTGGGCGACGACATCACTCCAGTCCTTTACGACCATCAGGACGGGCGTAACGTCGCAATGGCCTCCTGGGTGCTGGAATACTTGGGGCGCACCGACGTTCACATCATGGAGTCTCTTTACGAAGACTGGAAAGACCGGGGCCGCGAGGTTCTCTACCGCCCGGTGGCCACGGGACCCAGGCCCTTCACTCCGCGCCTCAACCCCACGGTACGAGCCACTTTAGACGACGCAGCCGGCCCTGGAGAAGCGAAACTCCTGGACACCCGTACCTTCGAGGAGTTCATTGGAGAGGTCGAAATGGACCATCGCCCCGGCCATATCCCCGGCGCGGTCAACCTTCCCCACTCCGAAATGACCGGCGCAGACGGGAAACTGCTCATCAACCCGGACTTGCTGCAACAGAGGCTGGCCTCCGTCGGCATCACCCCCCAGGACGCGGTGGTAGCCTACTGCCGCAGCGGAATCCGCGCCTCCGTCGCCTACCTGCCCATGAAGCAGGCCGGCTACAACGTCCGCCTCTACGACGGCTCCTACGCCGAATGGATGGACAGCGGCCACCCGGTAGAAACCTAGCCCGCCCCACGCCCTGCCAGGGATCAGAAAAAACAAAGAGGCGCAGCCACAAGGCCGCGCCTCAACTGTTTGCGGGGGGACTCTTGGAAGATTCCCGCTTAGGCGGCGATCAGGCCCTCTTCAATCGCCCTGGGGAAGAGGTTGCCCTCCTGTTCCAGGTGGGACTTGATGGCCTCGATGGTGTCATCCACCATTTTCTGGTCAACCGAGGCTGCCTCGTCCGCGTAGCCCGCGTCGGTCAGCAGGGTCTTGGTCTGCTCTCGCAGTTGGTCCAGCGACCACGCCAACTGGTCCTTCGACTCAACCATACCCTCCGGGTAGTCCACATGGGACCCGCCTGCGCCCAGCTTGTCATATCCGCCCTGGTGCCAGTGGCCCCGGGGACCGTGGGGGTCGAAGCGGATGATCTCGGTCCCGCGGACATCAACGCCGAAAGTGGGGCCGCCGATCTTGGTCCTCAGGCAGCGCATGGGCCACAGGTACAGGGTAACTTCCTTCGACTCTGAGAGCGGCCGCACCATCACTCGGCCCAGGTACGACTCGCCATCTAGCATAGTGGCCATGGAATATCCTCCTCCATACATATAGGGAATTATTCCCGCTGCCGGGTATATTACCACAAAACCGCAGTTGTGTTTGAACAGGATTCGTGGCTTCCTATGTCTTGCCATTCGCATTACCGAGCTTGACAAATAGTATCAATAATGGTATCTTACAACTAGGCCAAGACATACGTTCATGTCGAAGATTTGCCGCGGAAGAGGTAGGCAATATGCAGTACATCGTTACCAGAAAAGTCAGTCTGAGGAGGAGCGATGCCGGGGATAGAAAATATTTTGTTCGATGTTCAGGAACTTCGCGGGAATCCCAAATGCATCAGATTTGCAGACTTAGCCAGAATATGCGAGCGATACTTCGGAGAGCCGCGACAGCGCGGCACAAGCCACCTGGTTTACCGGATGCCATGGCCGGGCGACCCGAGGGTTAATATCCAAAACGACAAAGGCATGGCAAAACCCTATCAAGTCCGGCAGGTTATTAAAGCTCTTGAGAAACTACAAGGATATGGTGACTGATCATTACACATACAGGATCACGTGGTCCGCCGAAGACGGTGAATACATCGGACTGTGCGCCGAGTTTCCGTCGTTGAGCTGGTTGGCCCCCGCTCCCGGCGAAGCGTTCTCAGGCATCCGCCAACTGGTGGCCGAATGTGTCGCCGACATGCAGGACGCCAACGAACCGGTCCCCGAACCCCTGGCCGACCGCACCTACAGCGGAAGATTCATCGTCCGCGTGCCCCCTGAAATGCACCGCGCCCTGGCCATTCGCGCCGCGGAGGAAGGCGTAAGCCTGAACCGGCTCGTGAGCGCCCGTCTCGCCAACCCGGTATGATGTTGCGCCAGAGATGACACATGGATCGCCCGGCCCCCCTACCCCCGGACGTCTATACCCTCATCAGGGAATCGCTGGTAAAACGGGTAGACAGCCGTTGCCCCGGCGGTTCGGGCTTCCGCCCACATCAGCGCGTCCCCGATGCTGACCCTCGTCGAACCCCAGCACATTTCCAGTCCCTGAATCAGCGGGTCCTCATCTATGGCATGGACACTTACATCGTCCTTCAAGACCGGTGCAATCAGGCAGTCAGCTATCCGGTCCCCGGAGAATTGATACCGCGTGGCCAGAGCAAAATAGACTTCAACCAAACAGACGGCGGTTGCCGTCAGCCAGGTAGCCGACCACAACACTGGCATCCAGAAACGCCAACTCGTTCACTTTTCCGTCCGGGCAGCCCACTCCTCTGCTATCTCATCCAACCGGGTGGCCCGTTCCTCTGTCATTGCAATCATCGCTCGCTCCTTTACCGCCGCCCAGGAGAAGCCCATCGAGTTCCGCCGCCGCGGCAGGATCGATGTACTCCTTGAGGACACCGGCCGGTGACTTGTTGTGCTTCGGCGGGAAAAAGCAAATCTCCAGGCGGCGCTTCACTATCTGCTGACTGTATCGCCAGCCGGGGCTCGCCCCGAGTTGGTCCAGGAGCTCTTCTGAAATCTCGATGTATCCATCCGGGCCAAGTACCCCGTACTTGCCGGCCATGTCCGTCTCCCTCAGATTGTGTCAACCATCCATCCCAATTATACTTCCGGCGTTAATCCGGTAATCGAATCTCAATTGGGGGCGGGTCCTATCCGCTTCCCAGTGATAGGGCAAAGACGTGTGGGAAGCTAACGAGTCCAACCTCGACTCCATCGCCATCGGCGCGGGCATCCTCGGCACCGGCGGCGGCGGCAACCCTTACATAGGGCAGCTCCGCGCCCGCCAGGCCATCCGCGAACACGGCCCCGTGACCGTCCTCTCCCCCGAAGAAGTGCCCGAGGACGCCCGCATAATCTGCGTTGGCGGCATCGGCGCGCCAACCGTCGGCATCGAAAAGGTCCGCGACCTCCAGTCCTACCACGCCCTGCGCGCCATCGAGGACTTCACCGGCACCACGGCCACGGCCCTCATCTCCAACGAGATCGGCGGCAGCAACTCCGTCGAACCCCTCATTCCCGCGGCCATCGCCGGGTTGCCCGTCGTCGACGCCGACGGCATGGGCCGCGCCTTCCCCGAGTTCCAGATGAAGACCTTCTTCGTCTACGGCGTCCCCTGCTGTCCCATGGCCATCGCCGACGAAAAGGGCAACAAGGTCGTCATCCCCGAGACCATCAGCGCCCGGTGGGCCGAGCGGCTGGCGCGGGCTATGACCGTCCAGATGGGCTGCGTCGCCTGCTACGCCGTTGCCCCCATGACCACCGAGCAGGTGCGCCGCACCGCCGTCCTCAACTCCCTCTCCCTGGCCCGAGACCTTGGCGATGCCGTGAAGAACGCCCAGGCCCGCAACGAAGACCCCCTGGCCGCCATCCTCTCCACCTGCCCCGGCAGGGTCCTCTTCGGCGGCAAGGTGGTCGATCTAGACCGCCGCACCACCGCCGGGTTTGCCAGGGGCAGCGTCAGCCTCGACGGACTCGGCGACTTCAACGGCGAACGGATGCTCATCGAGTTCCAGAACGAAAACCTCATCGCCCGCCGCGAGGGCCGGACCGTCTGCATCGTCCCCGACCTCATCTGCGTCGTGGACACCGAGACCGGCAACCCTGTCACCACCGAGCTCCTGCGCTACGGACTCCGCGTCACGGTCCTCGGTTTCCCTTCCCCCCACCACTGGACCACCCCCGAGGGCCTGGCCGTAGCAGGCCCCCGCGCCTTCGGCTACGACGAAGACTACACCCCCCTGGTGGTTGATGATTAGGTCTCTATTCCAATGCAGCTTCCCCGACACTTCCATCTTTAACAACGCTAACTGGCCAAAACATCAGAGAGCTTATCCAGTTCCCCAAGGTCATAATTAACAAGACGCCCGCCAACGGCTATCGAGAGACAAGCAGTCACAAACGTTGTGATCTGACGTTGACCGGCGAGTTTGATACGGACGCCATCCCCGAGGCCAGGGGACATCCTCCTCGCCCTCATCCCCTGGGCCTGGGAGATGATCAACCGGCGCATGCCCCGGAATATGCGGGCCAACGAAGATGCTGATGAAGGTGCTAAAGACTGTTCCTGGGCATGAATGGGCCGCCGCCAAGGCTTAGACCTGCCCTCGACCTGATCGGGGCCTCCCCATGGAAAAACAAGGGGCAGACGCCCGCGGCAGCCGCGTCTCAGCGTATAATGAGGCCGCAGCCAGACGCCCGCCCCACTTCCCTTCACTACCCTCAACCGGGCCAATGGCCGGAAATGTCCGCAGGACTAAAAGCCGCCTATTGCGAAGGCAGACTAAAGGGGGATTTCTTGAGAACCGGCATAGACGTAGGCGGCACCAACACCGACGCCGTTTTGATGGACGGCCCCAACCTGCTGGCCAGCGCCAAGGTCCCCACCACGCCCGACGTTACCTCCGGCATCATCTCCGCCCTGGAGCGGGTGCTGGCCCGAAGACCCCCGAACGCCCCAGTCACCGCCGTCATGCTGGGCACCACCCACTTCACCAACGCCCTGCTGGAGCAGCGCGGCCTTGCCCCCACCGCCGTGGTGCGCCTCGCCCTTCCCGCCACCAGCCTGCTCCCTCCCCTGGTGGACTGGCCCGCCTCCCTGAAGGACGCCATCGGCGGCGCTACCCACATGGTCCACGGCGGCCACGAGTTCGACGGGCGGGAGATATTCCCCCTCGATCCCTCGGAACTTCGGGAGTTCGCACATTCTCTCAGGGAAGCTGGAGTCCGGGCCGTCGCCGTCTCCGGCGTCTTCTCCCCGGTGGACACCTCCCATGAGACCGAGGCCGCCGCCATCATCCGCCAGGAGGCTCCGGATGTTCTGGTCACCATGTCTCACGAGAACGGGCGCATCGGCCTGCTGGAGCGGGAGAACGCCGCCACCCTCAACGCCTGCCTCGGCGAAATGGCCGCCCGGACCATTCAGGGCATCCGGCAGGCCCTGGCGGAGCTGGACCTGAACGTCCCCCTGTTCCTGAGCCAGAACGACGGCACCCTCATGGACTCGGACTTCGCCGCCCGGTTCCCCGTCCTCACCATTGCCTCCGGCCCCACCAACAGCATGAGGGGCGCGGCCTTCCTCTCCAGCGAGACCGACGCCATCGTGGTGGACGTTGGCGGCACCTCCACCGACGTGGGCGCATTGGTGCGTGGTTTCCCCCGCGAGGCTGGAACCGCCGTTTCCATTGGCGGGGTCCGCACCAACTTCCGGATGCCCGACGTCCTCTCCATCGCCCTGGGCGGCGGAAGCCTCGTCCGGCAAGACCCCCGGACTCTTGAGTTGTCCATCGGCCCGGAGAGCGTCGGCTACCGGCTGGTTGAAGAAGCCCTGGTCTTCGGTGGCTCCACCCTGACCGCCACCGACATAGCCGTGGCCGCTGGCCGCGCCGGCATCGGCAACCCACAGAACGTCCAGGACTTGCCCGGCAGTCTGGCCCAAGCCGCAATGGATGAAATGCGCCAACGTGTCGAGACCGCCATCGACCAGGTGAAGTTGAGCCAGGCCACCGTGCCGGTTGTCCTGGTAGGCGGGGGAAGCATCCTGCTCCCCGACAGCCTGGAGGGCGCCTCCCACGTCCTGCGCCCCCAAAACTCCGATGTGGCCAACGCCATCGGGGCAGCCATAGCCCAGGTCAGCGGCCAGGTGGAGCGGGTCTACTCCCTCGAACAGACGGGCCGCGCCGAGGCCATCGCCGCCGCCCAGGAAGAAGCCGTATCAAGGGCCATAGCAGCAGGCGCAGACCCCGCAACCGTCGAGGTAGTAGAACTCGACGAAATCCCCCTGACCTACCTCCCCAGCAACGCCACCCTCATAAGGGTCAAAGCCGCCGGAAACCTAACCGGTGACGCCGGGGCATAGTCCAACTCTCCCGGCCCGGACTATGGAAACAGAACGTCTCTCAATCCGTTTGGGGTCAGAATTGCCACGGAAAACACCGGGGCCAACGCAAGCAAGTCACTGTCACCCGTCACCAGCGCATCCGCCCAGCCCGCCAAGGCCAATTCAAGAAAAGGACGGTCGGAGGGGTCGCGGCAATCCGGGACCACTGGCGGTTCGACAACATCAACCACTTCACAATACGGCAAGTAGAGGTCCATCGCTCTATCCTGCTCGTACTGTGTCAATCGGAACTTGGCATAAGCCAGGACGCGGCGAAGTTCTCCTGACGTATCCTGGCTTACTAATGGAACAAATATGCGCGATTGCCACGAATCGCGTACCCATGTCAATGCAGCCGTGCGAAATAGCACGGCTGCCAATACCACATTGCTGTCAAGGACGACCCGGCTGTCGGAGCTATCGCCCACGCGCCCATCTTACGGCATCAGCTATGTCAGCCTCGGTTATGCCCAGATCGGCTATCTTCTTCCAAATATCATCGATATTCATCTTGGGAACAGGCGTCAACACGATGCGGCCATTTTCTTTGGTCACGTCGAAACACTCAGCGCCTGGGAAATCACAAACTATTTCCTCTGGAAGGGTTATCCGGTTCCCGGACGTCAACTCAACACGCATTGGAATGACCTCCGTAACTTGCAACTTTCAAGTGAGTCATGGGCTAGAACCTGGCCTGCTGGTTGATCGTGGTGTAGGTTACGGGGCTGGTTATGGTCAGGCCCGCGTCTACGGGCAGCACCACCCCGGTAATCCAGCGGGCCTCGTCACTGGCCAGGAACACCGCCGCATGGGCCACGTCCCATGCGGTGCCCTCTGTCCCCAGCGGAGCCGCGGTGCGCCGGTTCTCCCGCATCGACTCGTCCATGCGGGGAGCCGTCATCGGCGTGTAGAGCAGGCCAGGCGCGATGCAGTTGACCCGCACGTTGTCCCTGCCGTGGTCCGCCGCCATTGAGTAGGTCAGGCCGACCACCGCCGATTTGGTGGTGGTGTATGGCGTCTGGGAGTGGGCGCGAAGCCCGGCGATGGACGAGATGTTGATGATAGACCCGCCGCCGCTTGCGATCATCTTCGGTATGGCCGCGCCGCTGGCCAGGATCATGCTCTTCAGGTTCACCGCGATGATACGATCCCATTCCGCTTCCGGCACGTCCACCACCGTACCCCGGCGGGATATCCCCACGTTGTTGTCCAGGATGTCCAGCCGCCCGTACCGTTCCATCGCGGCGTCAACCATGGCCTGGCACTCCTCGGCGCTGGTAACGTCCGCTTGGAAAATGGAAGCGTCGCCCCCCTCCTCCCTGATCAACGCAAGGGTCTCCTCGGCCCGCTCCAGCATCGCATCGGCCAGCAGTACGCTGGCCCCCTCCCGTGCGAACAGCATGGCCGTGGCCTTGCCGTTGCCGATGCCGGGACCGCTGGAACCCGCGCCTGTGACGATGGCCACCTTGCCTTCCAACCTGGGACGTCGCTCCGGCATATTCATCTCTCCGTCAATGTTATGTTCCTGGGTAAACGGCTGCCTCTCCAGGCCAGTCCGGGAATGCTGCAACAGCATCGTTGGTTCCGCGGCCAACGGGAAAAGGCCGTTGCTGCACGGGTAACAGATAGCATCCCAACGATTCTCGTATTATACTTGCACCAGTACCGAAGGCGCGAGAGCCATGTGTTGAGACAAAAGGCGTACTCGGTAAGCGGAAAGACCCCAATTGCGTGGGATGGTCCGGCGCTCATTACAGGCGAACGACACGAGTTCCTGCACACACAGACTACTGCTTCATCGAACCGGAAACCATCTGCGAAGCAGACTGGAGACATGCTACCGGCGCTCATCACCGGGCTGTTCATTTTAGAGAAAGACTAATGAAGACCCGCGGGCGTCTGAACGTTATGAATGAATCACTGCGCATGGGCGAAGATGTCGCCCTCTTCATTGACTGGGAAAACTTCAAAATCAGCCTGGCGGCGGGCCGCCGCAATCCAAACGTCTCCGCGTTGAAGGAGGAGGTCTCCAACCACGGCCGGGTTGTGGTGGCCAAAGCCTACGCCGACTGGGTGACCCGCGCCCCGGAACTGCGCGGGGCCAGCCAGTTCATCAACGACCCTCCCGCCCTGTATGCGGCGGGCATTGACCCGGTTTACGTACCCACCCGGCTGGCCACCGGCAACGGCTCCCACGGAGACAGCGGACGGTTCGTCCGCGTCAAGAACAGCGTTGACGTCAAGATGACCGTGGACTGCATCGAGTACGCCCATTCCTACCCCAACATCAGGACTTTCGTCCTGGTCTCCGGGGACTCGGACTTCATCCACGTGATCAACACCTTGCGGACCATGGGCAAGCGCGTAATCATCATTGGCGTGTCGTGGGCAACGTCCCGAAGGCTCTCGGACCAGGTGGACGAACTGATCCTGTACGACGTGGACGTTGACGCCGTAACGCCGGTGGAACCTGTTTCTGTCGCGGGCAACGGCCGCACTGAACCGCAGCCCCGGCACACACCACAGACGCCGCCGGAGACGCCGCCGGCCAAGATCGAGCTGCCCCAGATTATCAAGGCCATCGAGGACATAGTCCGCAACGAACGTCAGGCCGGTGGAACGCCGCTGCTGACCTCCATCAAGCAGCGGCTGATGCGCCGGTTCCCCGACTTCGACGAAAAGAAAGTCGGCTTCTCCGGCTTCAAGAAGCTCATGTCGCGGGTCGCCGAAGAGGGTCAGGTCCGCCTCATAACCGCCGGGCTTGTCGACTGGGCCATCATGGCCGACGAGCCGGAACCGGAGGAACCCCACACCCGGCCCTCCGGCCCCGTTGCCCGTGCCGCCAGTCCGCGTGGCAGGCAGGGTTCCGGCAGGGGCCGCTCCAGCAAGTCCACCACCGAGGACGCACATGAGGAAGAGGCGGCGGCGCAGCCTGTACTGACCGAAGAGTCCACAGCCACCGAAGAACCGCAAGAGGTAGACACGGCTGTCGCCGAAGCCACCCCGCCTACTGACACCGGGGACGTACAGGAGCAGTCAGCAGAGACCGTTGAAGTACCTGCGGATGCGCCAGTAGCCGCCGGACCTGAAGAGCAGGCGGTCACTGCCGAGGAGGATGCGGCGGAACCTGAGCCAGTCCGCCAGCCCCCAGTCGACCTGGACGCCATTCTGGCCGAAACGCTCCCCGCGCTGGACCTGCCCACAGGCCCCGATGATGGTCTGAACGGGCGGCGGGTGGCTGACCTGATCGTGATGGCGGACACTCTGGAGGACCGGAGCGACGTTAGCCACGTTGCCTTCAACTACCTGGTCGGAGAGGTCTGCCAGGCCCTGGACGAGGGCCTGAAGGCCGAGCACGAGGAGATTACCAGCCGCTGGGGCGAGGCTTATTCCAAGAACTTCGTTACCAGGATGGTCCGCGGACTGGGCAACGGGGAGCTATTCCTCAAGGGTTGGCGCCAGGTCCCCGCCGAGGGCGGCGGCAGACCCCGGCGCCTGAGTACCTTCTACCTCAACCGCGAGCACCCGCTGGTCCAGGGCGTTCTCCGTGCCCGCTGGGACCCGCAAGACCTGCCGGGAGAGTCCCAGGACGGGCCTGAACCCTCGCCCACTCAACCAGATGCGGAAGAACCCGCCCTGGCGACCGCCGACTCTTCGGCCTAGTGGTGCGAAATTTTTGTAATGATGGGTAATCAAGCTTGTCGAGCTTACCTTTAGAGCCTGGATAGGGTACGACATCACTCAATGTAACCCATCATTTCAAAGCGGTTG
>DAOUJS010000179.1:0-25566 GCA_034422355.1 Dehalococcoidia bacterium
CAGCGTATCGCCTGAGTGTGTTCTGGTGGATTCCGAGCAGTGCCGCAGCTTTGCGGCCGGGTATATACGGCATAGCCGGTATTATAGCGTTAGTTAGGGATTGTTAGCAAACCAACGTTTAGACGTCAACCCTTCCAGACGTGGTCGACTCGGCGATGTGCCCACAGGCCGTGGAAGTACCCAATAACCTCGGCTGTTGCTGGGACCAGTGGCCTGCCGAGTTCTATCCCGTAGCCATCTACATCGAAGTTCTGCTTGGTGATGTCTGGGTTGAACAGGTCTTCGTAATTCTCCGCAGGGCTTTCCCCTTGAAAAAAGAATGTCACCACGTCGATGTCTTCTGGCGGGCGCTGTCTTGAGCTCTGCTCGATGTGTTCAGCGAAGCTTCCGTTTATCCACTGGAATCCCCTGAAGATTCCTGCTTGGTAGAGAGCAGTCCTGTAGTCCAGGAACTTTTCGATTAAGTCCACCCTTTCCCGGGTGGTTGCGAATCGGGTGACGAAATCTACCAACGAGGCATAGTAAGGCGAACGGTAGATGCTCCGGTGTTCCTGTCCTCTCGGCGTGTCTGGACGGATAGGAGGAAGGACCTTGTTTTCATCCCATTCGGGAATCGGTAACACGGTCTCTCGGCCTCTCTACTGGCGTCCGCTGCCTGGAATGTGCCGGTTTGTGGGCTGGCGCCCTTTTCTTCCGAAGTAGCAGCATTTCGATGCTGATTGTAGCTTCGCAACACCAAGGCGTAAACGTTCCTGCGACACTCTGGCGGTATTCTTTGTCTTCTGCAGAAGACTCACGGAATTGAGAACCTGCTCCAGGCCATCCTTCTATATGGGCGCAGATATTCCTTGTGAGCCGTGTTTCCTTCGGGAGAGGCTGTTCCGCTCGGCACAGGATGAGCACCGGACCTGTCCAGGTATGCTGTCATTGGAACAGTCTCGGCACAGGCCGAGGGCCTTGCGTTCTGCACGCCTCCTGGTTTGGGCCGCGCGCTGGCGCTCTCTGCGGTTTTCATGAGTGTTGAGAGATTCTGTGGGATTATTGCTGTGGCTCTTAGGGCCGTCCTGCGGGTCCTTTTGGAGCCGCCGCCAGAATTAGCCGGTTGGGTAGGATGAAGGTTAACTCCAGAGTACCGCCTATCGTACGTGTCTGCGGGGTCATCGTTAGAAATATGCCGGTCCAGCCGCCTGCTCAGGGTTCATCTCCGCCAGCGCGGGAATCCGCCGGCCGTCGTTGGATGACTGGACCACCTGCAACGGAACGCTGCCCCACCGGCATTTGCCCCTTCCCAACCCCGGACACACTGCCCTATCATGTTCCCGGGGAAGACGGACGGCGTAATGGGCGCTGCGGGGGGAGGTGTGCCCGTCACGCGCAACCCGTCCAATCCGGGGAATGGGCAAAAGCTTGCCCCCGGCCGGGGTTGGGGGTGTCCGGAAATGTCCGCATTTGTCCCCGAAATGAAATTCCCCCGCATTCTTAAGGAGTCGAAGATGCCGGGCAACGACATGAACGAGGTTATCAGGCTGGTGAACGCCGAGGCGGACCGTCTGGGAGAGTTCCTCTCCGGGCTGGACGCCGGGGACTGGTCAAAGGACAGCTATTGCGAGGGCTGGGTCATCGGCGACGTGGTGGGCCACCTGGCCGGGGGCGCGGACTCCTGGGTCAACTCCATCGGCAGGGGAGTTAACGGTGACTCCAACCCGCCCGAGGGACAGGTGTTTCTCACCCCCGGAGACCGGGCATCGGACGTCACCGCCCAGGCCGCCAGGTCCGCGTACCGGCAGCAGGGGACGGAATTACTGGAGCGGTTCAAGACCGGCTACAGCCGTCTTGCCGGCACGTTGGCCGGGCTGAAGGCCGATGACTGGGACAAGCTGTGCTTCCACCGCCGGGGGCCGATGCCCATCGGCGCATACGTGGAGGTGCGCCTCCAGGAGTTGACAGTCCACGGCTGGGACATACGCTGGGGAACGGACCACACGGCGGAGATGTGGCCCGACGCCCTGGAAATCATGGTGGGAAGGGTGCCCCGCTGGGTGAGCAACGCCTTCCGCCCCGGCCTGGACTTGTCCGCCCCCGTCCGCTACCGGTTCGAGGTCTCGGAGCCGGTGGCGGTGCACGAGGACTACGTGGTGACCCGCGACGGTTTCCAGGTCGAGACCGGCGGCACAATCCCTGCTGACGTTACCTTCCGCTGCGACACCGGCAACTACATCCTGCTGATTTTCGGCCGCCTCGACGTGGAGCAGGCCGCAGCCGCCGGACGCCTTTCGGTTGAGGGACCAATGGACCTGGCAGCCAACTTCACCGGGTGGTTCCAGGGTTTCTGAGCTAATCCAGCGCCCACACCCGGCAACGCCCATCGGCGGCCGCAGCCGCCATCAGCCGTCCGTTGGGGGAGATGGCGACACCGTACATCCCCTTGACCGGCGTCTTCTCGAAGGCCAGAAGCTCCAGGGACTCGGCGGACAGTACGCCCGCGCCGTGGTCGAAGGTCATGCCGATGATGGACCCGTCCGGCGACAGGGCAAACGAGGACGGCCTCCGGTCGGACAGGTCCGCGGAACGGGCCACGGACCAGTCCCCGCCCGTCCGGGACTGGGACCAGGCGATGAGCTTCCCATCGTAGCCCAGCGACCAGAGCAGCCCGCCGCCCGGCGCGGTCTCAAGTGCGCCCACGGCGGCGGTATGGCCGGACAGGGTACGCAGCCGCTCGCAGTCCGGGACGCTCCACAGGTGGATGTCGTCGAAAACCCCCGAGGCCGCCAGGACCTTCGAGTCCGGCGTGAAGGCCACCGAGGTCACGTTCTTCGGGTGTCCCCGCAGCGCCATGGGCGGGGTGTCCTGTTGCGGCCCTGCCGGGACGGGCCACAACCGCACCGTCCGGTCGTAGGACGGGGATGCCACCCACCGTCCGTCGGGAGACAGGCGCGGCGTCATCACCGTGTTGGTATGTCCGGTCAGGGTCTTGAGCAGTTCGCCCGTCTGGTACTCCCACAACCGCAGGGTCCTGTCGGTGGACGCCGTGACCAGCGTTCCCGAATCGGGCGTCAGGCACATCCCGTTGACGCTCTTCTCATGCCCTTCAAAAGTCCTGACCCTCTCGAATGACGGAACGGCCCAGGCATGGGCCAGGGCGTCCATGCCGCAGGTAACCAGTTCCTCCCCGCCGGGTGCGAACAGCGCCGACATGGCATGTCTGGCGTGCGCCCTGAACTCCGTGACTAATTCCATCGGTCAACTTCCAGTGCTTGGCGGCTCGCCCGCACGGGTCACGTGGCGGCCCGGCCCCGCCTCAGCCCGCGGCCCGGCAGCGCCCCGGTGTTCTCGCCTTTGTCGATCACCACCTGCCCGTTGACTATCACGTAGTCGATGCCTACGGGGTATTGCTTGGGGTCCTCCTTGCTCGCATGGGTCTTCACCGTGTCCGGGTTGAAGAGCACTATGTCGGCCTTGAAGCCGTCCCGGAGCAGCCCCCGGTCGGGGATGCCCAGCCGCTGGGCCGGGAAGGACGTCATCTTACGGATGGCTTCCGGGAGGCGAAGGTGCTTCTCGGCGCGGACGAACTCGGCCAGCACGATGGGGAAGCAGCCGTAGGTCCGGGGGTTGGGATACTCGCCGAACAGGATGGCGTCGCTGGCGATCATGCCCATCGGGTGGGAAACGAAGTCGGGCAGGGTCTGCGGGTTGGTGCCCAGGCCCACCGTCGATATGCCCAGGTTCTCCGACACCAGCAGGTCGAACAGGGCGTCCGCCGGGTCCTGTCCCCGCATCTCGGCGATGTCGGTTATCAGCCTGCCGTCGTACCCGGCGTTCTCCGGGCGGGTGAAGTTGGTCAGCCAGTTATTGTGCAGCCGGTCGGGAGACAGCTCCCGCTTCATCCGGGCGCGCTCGTCGGCGTCCTGGAGGGCGGCCATCAACCGCTCCGGCCCGCCGTCCTTGGCCCAGTGGGGCAGGCCGATGGTGACGGTGGTGCCGGAGTAGGGGTAGGTATAGCAGTCGAATGTGACGTCCAGCCCCTCTTCCCTGGAGTTCTCCACGAGGCCGAGATAGTCCAGGTGGCTGCCCACGCCCTGGGCGCTCTGGCGGTAGTGGGTCAGGTGCACCGGGATTCCGCTGCGGCGTCCGATCTCCACCGCCTCTTCCCAGGGGGCCAGGAGTCCCTGGGCGCGGAGGCTGGCCCTGGTGTGGGTGTGGTAGATGCCGCCCAGGGACGCGGCCACTTCGGAAATGGCGATAAGCTCCTCGGTGTTGGCGTAGGAGCCGGGGGGATAGTCCAGCCCGGTGGAGAGTCCCCACGCGCCCTCTTCCATTGCCTCCCGCACCACGGCCTTCATGTCCTCCATTTCGGCGTCCGTAGCCGGACGGTCGTTCCAGCCGACGCTCCAGATGCGGGCCGGGGAGTTGCCCAGGATGTAGGCGATGTTGATGGCCACGGAGTTGTCGTACTTGCCCAGCAGGCCGGCCACGGTGAGCCAGTCCGCGGGCAGGGGCGGGTAGCCGTTGAGGCCCGAGTCCAGCCAGATGTACCGCTCCAGTTCCTCGCGGGTCTTGAAGGGGGCGTGGGAGATGCCGTCGATGCCCACCAGTTCGGTGGTGACGCCCTGGCGCACCTTTGGGTCGTGGTGGGGTTCGCCCAGGATGGTCAGCCCGGCGTGGGAGTGAAGGTCGACGAACCCCGGACAGACCACGTACCCGGTGGCGTCGATGGTCCGCGCCGCTTCGATGTGAGAAACGTCGCCCCGGTGAATCGTTACCGTATCTCCATCCACCAGCACGGCGGCGTAGAAGCCGGGGCTGCCGCTGCCGTCGATGATGAGGCCGTTCTTGATAATCAGGTCTGGCATGTGAGTCTCTCCGCAATGCGGCCCCTCCGCTGGTCGAGGACCCGCTTTTCAGTGGTTGATTCAGTGGTTGATGTTTTGGGAGTGCGCGCCGCTTCAGGCCCAAGCATATCGCATAACATGGTAGAATTTCGACCACGGTTGGAGTCGGGAGGGCCAATGCAGGAAATTGACCGGACGAGGTTCCTGTTTTCGGATGCCTGGACGTTGTACGACGATGCCATTGAAGAACTGGACCGGGGGAAGCCCCGCAACGCCGCGGAAAAGGCGTGGGGTGCGACCAAGCGGGCCACCGACGCCCTGATTCTGGCCCGGACAGGACGGGAACCCCGCACCGCGGGCCAGACCTATCGCGGGATACGCACTTTGCGCCGGGATAGCGAGGCGTTCCACCGACTGGAGTTGCACTATCAGCACGCGGCTAACGTCCTGCACGGGGAATGCT
This sequence comes from Dehalococcoidia bacterium, assembly GCA_034422355.1. Classification (GTDB taxonomy): domain Bacteria; phylum Chloroflexota; class Dehalococcoidia; order Lucifugimonadales; family UBA3495; genus CATOSP01. Next base: position 5,293 of record DAOUJS010000179.1, read on the forward strand.
TCTATGACGCGAACTGCGAGCCGGAGGATGTGCTGGCGATGGACATCCGGGGCACGGAGGACTATATCCGCGACGCGGAAGGGCTGGCCGGTGCCTGACTTGGGAATTGTGAAGCCCGATCTGGAATTAGCGCCCATCGGCCCTGCAACCGCAAGCCGGTCCGAAAAAGCTCTCGGGGTTGATGCGGAACTCTGGCTTCGCATGGGGTACAACTACCGTCTTAACCCGGCCCGGCCGGCCAGGAGTAAACCGCCGAAAGACTCCACCACAAAGGCCACGACATTTTCAATACAGGAGCAGCCATGATATACGAAGTGCGTACCTACGATCTCAAGCCGGGCACGGTGGGCCAGTACGAGGAAAGCTTCGGCAATGGCCTGAAGCACCGGGAGCAGTACTCGAAGCTGGCGGCCTTCTGGCACACGGAGATCGGGCCGCTGAACCAGGTCATCCACGTGTGGCCCTACGAGAACATGGACGAGCGGGCGCGGGTCAGGGCCGAGTCGGCCAAGGACCCGAACTGGCCGCCGCCCAGCAACGGTGCCATCCTGCGGATGAACTCGGAGATATGGATTCCCGCGCCGTTCATGCGGCCGATGGGCGGGGACCAGGCCCTGGGCAACATCTACGAGATGCGGGTCTACACCTACCAGCCGGGGTCCATCCCGGAGCTGGTCCGGCGGTGGACCGAGGCCCTGCCCTACCGGGAGGAGTTCTCGCCGCTGGCCGCGGGCATGTACACCGAGACCGGGAACCTGAACAAGTGGATGCACGTCTGGCCCTATGACGACCTGAACCACCGGGAAGAGGTGCGCCGGGAGGCCAGCAAGTCACCCCATTGGCCATCGGGGGCCCCGGGAAGGGTCTCCCAGGAGAACAAGATACTGGTGCCAGCCGCCTTTTCCCCAATGCATTAGGGCAGGGAAAGTCCCACGGGTCTATCCGTTGCCAACGTGGACTGTGGAATCCTGCGAAAGCGGGAATGACGCGGGTCGGTGGGGGCGGGCCGGTGAGGGGCAATGATGGGCCATCCAGGGTTTGGATGGCCCCTTTGGCATGGGTTAGGAGGGGCGGTCCTTCCGCTCTTGCTCGCGTTCCTCGGCCTTGTCGCGCAGGGGGCGGCCCTTGTCCGGGTGGGGGTCCTTCACCAGGCCGTAGATTGCCCGGCCCTCGTGGTCCTCGGGCAGGTACTCGGTGATGGGCATCCCGTCCTTGTCCACGAACAGCAGGCAGTGGCAATACTTGTAGATCTGCATGTCGTCGCAGGCGCAGACCCAGGTGCGGTGCTGGACCTCTTCCTTCTTGTCGGGGTAGAAGCGGCAGGGGCAAAGGGGACGGCCGATTTCGTCCACGTTCTGGGCGAGGCCGAGCACAACCGCCTCGGTGACACCCTCGCCCGGATGGGCGTAGGTGCCGGACTTCTCGAGGTAGCGCTCGACAAAGACCCGCATTCGCTGGATGGCTTTTTCACTGGGCTGGTCTGCCAATTGTGATCTCCTCCCGGGAGCGTTGCCCTGTCCCTCCATGCCAGCCGGCATGTCCGTCCAGGACCCGTCCCCCGCGGTGTAATACGCGGCTGATACACCGTGCCAGATTGCTATCTATGGTAACGGGGCGCGGCTGATTTCGCAACCAGGGTTGCAGGTCACGGCCATTCCTCTCCGGCAGCCGGGGATTTTTCCCCGGACATGTATGGCAGTCCGTGGCCGGCCGGCGCATTGGCCGGGTGGCGGACCGCCGGAGGAAAATTCCGGTTTTCCGGTCAAGTATGGTAATCCGTGGCCGACTGAGCGGACGTATCCGGACATTCCGGCCCGTTGGACGGGTCAGGTCTCCGGCACAGGTGTTTTCCGGCACCGAACATCACGCGCCCCTGGCCGGGTTGGACCCCGGTCATGGCGACTGACCATGTCTAGTGGATTCCCGCTTTCGCGGGAATGGCCGTTGAGGGAGGGGAAGAAACCACCTAAATTGCAACGCATCCCTGACAGCCGTCTCTTTCGAGGCGAGCTAATTTTCTGGTAAACTCCCGCAAGAAACTGTGGGCCCATGTCTCGTAGTCTTGAACGGCGGAGCTTCCGCCATTGCTCTCAACAACGAGAGCATGACAGGCATCGCACGGAGTTCACAATAAGCGTCAAGCCCCGTCGGATACAAACTCGTCGGGGTTTTGCAATATGTCATGGTACAAACAACCATCGCCATAGTTGCAGACTGTGACGACACACTCGCACCTGATACCACGGGACAACTGCTCGAAATGTCCGGTGTTGATAGCCGCGCTTTCTTCGTAGAAGAGACGGCGCCGTTGGTGAAGGCCGGTTGGGACCCTGCTCTTGCCTACATGAATAGGATGATCGCCCTCGCTAACGATGATGGCCCACTGTCCAACTTGACAGAGGTCAGGTTCAAGGAACTGGGGCAGCGGTTAGAATTCTTCCCTGGAGTCCCTGACTGCTTTGACCTGATCAAAGACGAGATCGAAGCTGAGTCGGCTTTCAGAGACGCCGGTATACGTGTTGAGTCCTACGTAATCTCAGGGGGTATCGCCGAACTCTTGCGGGCAAGTCCGCTCGAGGCTGCCACTCATCATATTTGGGGATGTAGCTTCTCCTACGACAACCGGGGTGTGATTGCCTTCCCCAAAAACGTCATTTCCTTTACGGAGAAAACTCGTTTCCTCTTCAGGATCAACAAGGGCCAGGTCGGGCCATCATTTGAAGGTCAGCCTTACGCCGTGAATCAACCAATGGAACCCTCTGAACGTCCGGTTCCCTTTGAAAATATGATCTACATCGGGGACGGCCCCAGCGATATTCCATGCATGTCACTATTACAAGCATTCAAGGGGTTCGTGATAAGTGTATCGAACCCAACGAGCCCTACGAGAACGTGGGCGTTGGCCTATGGACGGCGCACTCACCAAATGGTCGACCGTGACTTTACTAAAGGTGGGTCAGCATACAACGCCCTCCGCGAAGCAGTCTTGCAAAGAGCACTGATCATTTCGGGCCAGGCTACACCGTCAGGTCCAGCTCCACAATTCTAATCAGGAGGTGTGTCCCATGACCCTCAACAGAACTTACCCGACTTTTAACGAACTTGTAACCGAAGCATCGAACTCTCCGATATACCGTCGGTGTATTGAGGGACGCGACATGACAATGTTCGTCCTAGCTGACCGAATATACATTTACCACGGCAACGACCAAGAGCCTGTTGGGACTCTCCGGTTTGGCAGCCCGCACTCCGGAGCAATTTGGGTTGAAGGTCAGTTGGTAGGAGAATACGACAAAGACCCTGATGGTCAATTTGTCGTTACAGAGATCGTGTCCGGCTTCCTGAATCCAGACTCCAGAAAGCAGCAAGACCCGATTTTTCACCTTTGCGAGGTCTTGCAGGACAAATTAAGCTCAACCTGAGCCCGGTTCAACTCCCCGCCAAATCATAACGGCTCCATGACAACTCCCGGCGATTGCTAATCGCCGGGAGTTGTCACGTTGAAGGTAGCTCCATAGCCATTCCAGTATTTCTATACCCCAACCAGACGGAGCCTCCGATTACGGTTTCATTGTTGCGGCCAACATAATCCGTTACTTTCTCTCAGGTCACGGCTCAAGAGACGACAGGATGTTGCGAGCTTAGCGGCCCTTCCAGACCGGGGGGCGTTTTTCGGCGAAGGCGCGGGGGCCTTCCCTGGCGTCCTCGGAGTTGTTGACCCGGAAGTTGACCCAGGCGTTCAGTTGCAGGGACTGGTCCAGACCGTAGAGGCGCCAGTGCTGGGCCACGGCCTTGGTCCCCTGGACGGCAAGGGGGGCGTTGGAGCCGATGGTCTCGGCAATCTCCACGGCGCGGGGCATCAACTGTTCCGGCTCGACGACCTCGTGGACGAACCCGAGGCGGTGGGCCTCCTCGACGCTGAGGGTGTCGCCGGTGAGCAGCAGGTACATGGCCTCGCCGTAGGGCATGACCCGGGCCAGGTGGTGGATGGCGTGGTTGGCCAGTATGCCGCGCTTGACCTCGAACAGGCCGAAGTAGGCCTCGGTGGAAGCGATGCGGATATCGCAGTCGGCGGCGCGTTCCATCCCGGCGGCGATGGCCAGGCCGTTGACCGCTGCGATGAAGGGCTTGGGGTTCCGGGAGAAGGGCTGCCCCGCCCTCAGGTCGGCGCTGACCTGGGGCGGGGGTATGGGCCGGTCCTCAGCGGTGCCGGCGGGCGCGGCGGCGTTCCGCTCGGCCATTTCCCGGAGGTCCGCCCCGGCGGAGAAGGCCCGGCCCTCGCCGGTGACGATGCCGACGCGCATGTCCGGGTCGTGGGTGAACTCCATGATGGCCTCGTCCAGGTCCTGCCGCATCTGCGCGCCCTGGGCGTTCAGCCGGCCGGGGCGGGTCATCCTGAATATGGCGTAGTGCTTTTCAGGGTACGGTTCGTAGGTCAGGTCGGGCATGGCCGGGCCTCCTGTTCTCTTGGCGCGGTTGTACGCCGGTGGACTTCCCTGGCCCTGGAACTTCCGGGTCCCCGCGAATGCGGCAATGACGGTTGGACGGCTTACCCCGGCTGCTGACGCCGGAGCATCTCCCGCAAACGCCGCGCCTCTTCCGCGGCCTCTGCGGCGCGGGCTTCGGCTTCTGCGGCGCGGGCTTCGGCCTGGGCGCGGGCGGCACGCTCAGCCTGCCAGTTGTCCATGTAGCGCCCGGCGGACGGGTCGTAGAGGCGGGGCCAGCCTTCGTCCCAGGCCAAACTCAGGCCCATGAGCGGGCTGTAGCCCTTCAGGATGCCGTCGGGTCCAGTGGTCAACTCAACAGGTTGAAACTCCCCGCCGGTCAGGATGCCGCCGTAAAGAGGCTCGCCGTGGTAACGGCCGCCGCTGGGGTCGAACCGCCAGTATTCGGCAACGCCGATGCTGGCGTAGATGGCCGGCTTCCGGGTTACGTCCCCTCTCGCCGTGGTCGGAGACGCGATTTCCAGCACCCAGTCGGGCGGCTTGCCCGCCTCCCAGGGAAGGTAGAGCCTGCGGGGGCGGATGGCCCGCGCGTCAACCCCGAAGACCAGGCATACGTCCGGGCAGATGCGGACGTTGAGGTTGCTCCGGTCGTAGCAGATGTAAGTATCGAAGTCCAGGAAGATATCGGGACGCTGTTGAAAATCCGCAAGACTGGCCCTGAGAAGCCCGTACACTTCTGACTGTTCATCGCGCTGTTCCATTGCGTCCGGTTTTTCCGCGGCCGCCTTGTCGGGGTCGAATTCAAGGCTGTCGTAGTCGATTTCGCCCTCGCGGTTGTAGGGCAGCATCCTGATGGAGTGTATGGTCATGGCAGACCTCGCTGCGGGTGGCGCGACGCCGGTTGCGATGGATTATAACCTGTCCATCCGGTTCCCGCCCCGTGGCGTCTCCGCCCGGGACGGCGGGAGTTCGCAACGTTTGCCCTACAGGAAGAATTTGCCGCCGTTGGGCAGGAGGCACTGGCCGGTGAGGTAGCCCGCATCCTCGCTGGCCAGGCTGACGGCCAGGAAGCCCACCTCCTCGCCCCTTCCCCAGCGGGGAATGGGGTCTGCTTCCCCGGGGGGATAGGCCAGGGGTTCCGGGCCCGCGGATGGGTCAACTCCGCCGGGGCAGATGCAGTTGGCAGTGATGTTGTGCGGCCCGAACTCGCGGGCCAGCCCCCTGGTAAGACCCACGATGCCAAGCTCGGCGGTGCTGCTGATGGCGTCCTGTCCCTGGAAGGCGGAGAGACCGGCGAAGTTGATCACGCGGCCCCAATTGCGCTCCACCATCGAGGGGATGACGGCCTGGCAGACGACCATCGCGCCGCGCAGCTCCACGTTGATCTTGCGTTTCCAGGTCTCGAAGGTTATTTCCGCCAGGGGCGCCGGCTCCAGGGGCAACAGGGCGTTGTTGACCAGGACGTCCACGCCGCCGAACTCGGCCAACGCCTGCTGCGCCAGCCCCCGGACCTGTTCCTCGTCGCCGGTGTCGCAAACCGCGGTGAGGGTCTTCACGCCCGATTGGGCTGCCTCGCGGGCGATCCGCTCCAGCGCCTCCCCGCCTTCAAGGCTTGCCAGCGCCAGGTTCGCGCCCTCGGCGGCAAAGGCCAGGGCGGTGGCCCTGCCGAGATTCCGGGTGGCCTCGGTTATCAGTACGGTCTTGCCTGCCAGTCCTGTCTGCAAGGTGCGATGCCTCCGTTAAGGGGAATGGGTTGCAATGGACTCCCGCCGTCGCGGGAATGACGGCCTGGGGTCTTGAGAGACAGGCGTCGCTACAGGAAGTGCGCCCCGCCGTTGACCAGGTAAGCCTGGCCGGTGATGTAAGACGCCTGCTCGCTGGCCAGGAACACGGCCAGGGCCGAGCATTCCTCCACCGTACCCTGGCGGGGGATGGGGATAGGCATGTCCATGGTCCGCTCGCGGGGCGACGATTCCTGTCCGGGAGTGCGTACCACCTGAATGCTGCCGGGGCCGACACAGTTGGCGGTGATGTTGTGCTTCCCGTACTCGTTGGCCAAAGCCCGGGTGAACCCCTCGACGGCCATCTTCAACGTACCCTGGCCGGATACGCCCCGGAAGGGGGCGATACCGGAATAGTTGATAATGCGGCCCCACCGGTTTTCCACCATGCCGGGCAGCACGGCCCTGCAGGTAAGGAACAGGGCATCCACGTTGACGGCCAGCGCACCCTCCCACTTGTCGGCGGTCAGGTCCATCAGGCTCTCGCGCACCCGCCAGACGGCATTGTTGACCAGCACGTCGATGCGGCCGAACTCAGCCATGCCCATCTCCACAAAAGAGGCTACATCGGCCTCGCTGCTGACGTCGCACTGGCCGGTGACGACGCGCACGCCGGACTCGGCGGCCATTGCTGCGGTCTCCTCCAGCAGGTCCATGCTCTGGCGAGTACACAGCAGCAGATTGGCCCCCTCTTTGGCAAAGCCCAACGCGCTGGCCCTGCCGTGGTTGCGCGTGGCCCCGGTGATCATAACGACCTTGTCCTTGAGTCCTGTATCCATTGCCCGCCCCTGTTCAGACCCCCGTTGCCGCGGGGGCAAGTTTTGCGCTCCGGCAGTACGTTGACTGGAGCTTGCCGCACAGTCACGGACTGCCCGGAGAGTATATCACCAGATGCCAGGGGACGGATTCCCCGGTGTACAGGACGGCAGGGCAATCGCGTTGTGGCCGATGGACCTGGGGCGTTGCGAGACCGGGGCTGTGCCGGAGGGACGACTGCTTCCGCAAAGTCCTGCCCGGCCAAAACGCGGTTGCCCTGGGTTTCCGCGCCGGTCCGCGGCTGTTCAGCCGCAAATGTATAAAAACTGGTACAAAAGTCGTCCTTACAATTGCGCATATTATACAGAGTATGGTGTAGTGTTCTCCTGAGTTTCTCGCCAGTGCCAGCGCGAAACACCAGGGCGCGAGCCGGAGGAAGGGTGCGCCGCCTGGAACCAATGCGCCGCGCCAACCCTGCCGGGAAAGCACCGGCGGTTAACGAGGAGGCAGCACAGCCATGTTCGACACCGGCAACTACAAGAGCAGGGCGGGCCGCCTGTTCAGGGCGGTCACCCCCCCCGACAGATCTCCCCGCTCCTTCTGCTGGCCGCCGCGCTTTTTGCGCTGGCGGTCTTTTTCGTCTTGGACGCCCGGCCCCCGCCGGGCAGTCCGCCGAAACCGTCTGGTCCCCCACTACTGACGGTGCAGCATTCGAATGCCCAGATGAGTGAAGCAGTGTAAACCCCTCTGGGCAAATTCCTGCTTGGGCAGTATCCCAATATCTTGTGATCTCGGAGATGCAAAATGAGTCCTCGAATCCGGTCCGCTTCTATCGCTTTCCGATTGTCCTTTTGGATTCCGGCACTGGCTGTCGCTGCGGCGCTGGTCTTTCTGGCCTGGCTGATGGCAGGCACGGCTGCGGCGCAGCAAGGCATCGCCGAAACCCAGCCGACCAACTTGATGCTGTTCGCCGACGGGGTTCCAGCCGAGGGCGGCGAACCGGTTACCATCATTGCCGGGCTGAGAAACCCAGCAGGGCCGGAGGGCGTGAGTGTGACTCTTACGGCCGGTGGCACGGCGACCAGTGATGATTACAGTCTGTCGGCCAATATCATCAACATCGTGCCTGGAACCACGGCAGGCCTGGCGACCGTCACTGCCACCGACGACGCGTTGGACGACGACGGCGAGACCATCATTTTGAGCGCCACCGATAGCTCGTCCTCTCCAGCAGCCGCATCCCTTACCCTCACCATCATGGACAACGATGACGGCGCCTTCGTGATCACACCCCGGTGCAACCCGCTTACCACGAGCGACTATGACAGAAACAACAATGGCCTCATCGACGTATGCAACCTGGCTCAACTCAATGCCATCCGTTATGACACCTACGCCAACGGTTTCAACGTCTCTTCCAGCGGCTACCGTGCCGCGTATCCCAACGCAAGAGGCGGCATGGGCTGCCCTTGGGGGACTTGCAAGGGCTACGAACTGACCGCCAATCTCGACTTTGACACCAACGCCAACGGCAGGGCCGACGCTGGTGACGCCTTCTGGAACGGAGGTCAGGGATGGACACCTTTCGCATTCCGCGGAGTCTTCGACGGTCAAGGCGCCACTATCAGCAACCTCTTCGTCGCCACGCCCAATTCGGGGGCAGGGCTGTTCAGCACGCTTGGCCGAGACGGCATCATCCGCGACGTTAGACTGGATTCGGTTGATGTAAGTACCCAGCAATCCAATGCCGGCGGCTTGGTTGGGGAGAACAGAGGCACAATTTTCGGTGTCAGCGTCTCTGGCGCCGTATCCGGCGCAAGTGCTGTCGGAGGCCTGGTCGGAGCGGCCCGCGATACCAGCCGTATCATCGCCAGCGTCGCTACAGCGAGTGTCACGGGCAGCCAAGACAATGCCGGCGGCTTGGTGGGCCACAATAACGGCAGAATCTCTACCAGTTACGCTATCGGCAGGGTGTCCGGCAGCGCCGCCAACATCGGGGGGTTGGTGGGCCGTGGTGAGTCCAACTTGGTCTCTGACAGTTATTTTGACACCGTGACCTCGGGCCAGACCTCCAGCGCCGGAGGCGTAGGCAAGACCTCCAGTAAGTTGCAACAACCCACCGGTTATGCGGGAATCTACGCCGACTGGAACGTGGACGTAGACGGCGACGAACTCCTGGACGATCCGTGGTGCTTTGGCACCGCCAGCGACTACCCTACCCCGAAGCTGCGGGGGATGCCCTGCCCGAACCTCCCTGCTCCCGTACCGGCCGACAAGGTCGATTACGACACTGACGATGACGGTCTGATTGAGGTGTCCAACCTGGCGCAACTCAGCGCCATCCGCTTGAACACCACCGGTGACGGCCGCAGCTTCGACAACGGCTCCAAGTATCGTGAGGCGTATCCCAACGCTGCCGACTTCATGGGCTGCGCCGTTCGAGGAAACAGCTATTTTGGGCGTTTATGCAAGGGCTACGAGCTCACTACGGACTTGGACTTCGACACCAACGGCAACGGCAGGCTCGACTCCGGAGACTGGAACGGCGGCAGATGGGAGCCCATCAAAGGCGGCTTCAGAGCTGTTTTTGACGGCAACGGCTATACCATCCGCAACATGGTCGCCCAAGGATCCCGGGGAGTGGGACTGTTTCAGTCTCTGAATGAGCGCGGCGTGATTCGCAACGTCAGATTGGAATCCGTTGACGTTAGAGGCTCCGTAGAGGTCGGCGGACTGGTGGGAAGCAGCCGCGGTGCAATCAGCGGCAGCGGTGTATCTGGTTCAGTGTACGGCTCAACCTCAGTGGGCGGGCTGGTTGGGTCGGCCGGGCCGTCAAGTATCATCGCGGGCAGCCATTCAACGGCCAGCGTGTACTTAGGCAGCGATGGAGATAAGGGGGGCGGCCTGGTCGGTTCCAACGAGGGCGCCGTCCGGGGCTCTTACGCCGTGGGTGCGGTGTCAGGTAATTCCTACGTTAATGGGCTCGTGAGCTACCCTGGGGCCAACAACGTGGGCGGGCTGGTGGGTTACAGTCATCCCACGAGCGTCATCATCGCCAGCTACGCCGTCGGCGAAGTCTCCAGCAGCGGCCAGAACATCGGCGGGCTGGTGGGCCACCACGCTGGCACGGTCATAGCCAGCTACTGGAACACGGTCTTGTCCAGGGCGGGAGGCACCGGCGGCGTGAGCAAGACCACCACAGAGTTGCAGAGTCCTACCGACTACACCGGCATCTACGCCAGCTGGAACGTGGACCTGGATGGGGACAACAGCGTGGATGACCCCTGGGACTTCGGTACTTCGAGTGAGTATCCGGTGCTGAAGTACGGCGGCATCAGCGTAGCGGAGCAGCGGGCGTTGATGCCTGTTATTCCCGCGGTGGCGGTGGCGGACGGGCTCGAAGACGTCACCATTGTCCACGAGAGCGGCACACAGGAAATATCCCTGCCCGGGGTGTTCAGCGACGCCGACGGCGACAGCGTGGCCGGCCTGACCATCACCACCGCATCTTCCAACGAGGCCGTGGCCACAGCGTCAGTGGCCTCCGATTACTCCACGCTGACAGTGGCGGCTCAGGACTGGGGTAAGGCGACCATCACGGTAACGGCCGACGACGGCAACGGCGGCACGGCGGCTGACAGTTTCACCGTAACGGTGAAGAACGCACCTGAAGTGAACTGGGCCCTGGCCGACGTTTCCGGGTTGGTAGAGGGAACGACGCAGGAAGTCTCCCTGTCCTCACCTTATTCCGTGTTCTTCGACGGTGACGGAGAAGACCTGACCATCACCGCCGCGTCCTCAGATGAAACTATCGCCACGGTGGCGGTGGCGGCGGATGGCTCCAAGCTGACGCTTACAGGAGTTGCCGAAGGCACCGTGACCATCGCCGTTACAGCCCAGGACTCAGACGGCAATCAGGTCAGCGACACATTTGACGTGTCGGTGGTGAAGAAGTATGCGGGCCTGATTGCGCAGATGTACCAGTGGCGCAACGGTCCCGAGGCGCAGCAGTACGGAAAGCCCCACACAGATCGTTGGGACCGGGCACTGCTGGCCTTCGGGGAGACAGTGGCGGACACGACGCTGACGCCCATGACGGCCGCGGAAGCCCAAGCCCTGGCCGACCAGGACTGGGGCACCCGTTGGGTGCCGGTGGCCAAGGCCCTGAAGGAAATCGAGTCCAGCGGACAGCAAAACCAACAACAGCAGCAGTCCCCACTCAACCGGGCACCCACGGTGGCCTCGGCCCTGGCCGACGCCACCATCGTCAACGAGAGCGGTACCCGCCACGTATCCCTCTCGGGCGTGTTCGACGACGCCGACAATGACGCGCTGACCGTCACCGCCGCATCGTCAGATGAAACCAAGGCCACCGTTTCGGTTGCCGCCAGCTACTCCAGCCTGACGGTGACGGCCAAGGCCCGGGGGACGGCGAACATCACGGTAACGGCCAGGGACGGCAACGGCGGCACCGTTCAAGATACGTTCACCGTTACGGTGAAGGCCGCGCCCACAGTGGCGCTGGCCCCGTCCGGCGTGAGCGGCCTGGAAGCTGGAGCTACGCGGGACGTGTCCCTGTCCGGGGTGTTCAGCGACGCCGACGGCGACGCGCTGACCGTCACTGCCGGTTCCGGCGACACGGGTGTTGCCACTGTGACCGTGGCCGCCGACTACTCCAGCCTGACGGTTACAGGGGTGGCCGAAGGGTCGGCTACCATCACGGTGACGGCCCAGGACGCCGACGGCAACCGGGTCAGCCACGAATTCGACGTGGCGGTAACGCCGCCCCCGCAGCAACAGGGGCAGGACCCGGCCAACCAGGTGCCCACGGTGTCCAGCGCCATTTCAGATGCTACCATCACCAGCGAGAGCGGGACGCACCAGGCATCCCTGTCCGGGGTGTTCAGCGACGCCGACAATGACAGCCTGACCGTCACCGCGGCATCGTCGGACACAGCCAGGGCCACGGTGTCGGTGGCTGCCGGCCAGTCCAGCCTGACGGTGACGGCCAAGGCCCGGGGGACGGCGACCATCACGGTGACGGCCAAGGACGGCAACGGCGGCTCGGTGTCGGACAGCTTCACGGTCAGGGTGAAGGCCGCGCCGGTGGTGACCTCGGCCCTGGCCGGCGTGAGCGAGCTGGAGGCGGGTTCCACGCGGGACGTGTCGCTGGCCGGGGTGTTCAGCGATGCCGACGGCGACAGCCTGACCGTCACCGCCGCATCGTCCGCCAGCGCCATAGCCACCGCAACCGTGGCTGCCGACTACTCCACGCTGACGCTTACCGGGGTGGCCGAAGGCACGGCGACGGTCACGGTGACGGCCCAGGACTCCGACGGCAACACGGTCAGCGACAGGTTTGACGTGACGGTGCCCGCCCCGCCGCCGCCCAACCGTGCGCCCACGGTGGCCAACGCCATCGCCGACGTAACCATCACCAACGAGAGCGGGACGCACCGGGTGTCCCTGGCCGGGGTGTTCGCCGACGCCGACAACGACAGCCTGACCATCACGGCGGGTTCGTCGAATGACGCCGCGGCCACGGTGTCGGTGGCGGCGGGCTACTCCAGCCTGACGGTGAACGCGCAGGCCCGGGGCGCGGCGACCATCACGGTAACCGCCGACGACGGCAACGGCGGGACGGTTTCGGATGCGTTCACCGTCAGGGTGAAGGCTGCGCCGGTGGTGGCCTCGGCCATTGCCGATGTGAGCGGCCTGGAGGAGGGAGACACGCGGGAGGTGTCGCTGTCCGGGGTGTTCAGCGACGCCGACGGAGACCCCCTGACTATCACCGCCGCATCGTCCGCCAACGCCATCACCACTGTAACCGTGGCTGCGGACCAGTCCAGGCTGACGCTTACTGGGGTGGCCGAGGGCACGGCGACGATCACGGTGACGGCCCAGGACAGCGACGGCAACCGGGTCAGCGACAGGTTTGCCGTGACGGTGGAGCCGGAGCCGGGAGTGGACCCGCCGCCGGAGGAGGAAACGTCCAACCGTGCGCCGGTGGTGGCCAATCCGATAGACGACTTCAGCCTGGAAGGGCCGGAGTATAAGCAGTTCGACTTGGATGAGGTGTTCCACGACCCCGACGGCGACGAGCTGAAATTCAGTGCCGTATCGTCCAAATACAACGTTGCGACCATGTGGGTGGACGGCTCCACCCTGATGGTGGTGGGAACAGGCATGGGCACGGCCACCATCACGGTTACGGCGAAGGACCCCGACGGCAACACTGTCAGCGATGAGTTCGACGTGACGGCAAGACCGGCTTCGTAGGAGGGGGGAGAGGAAGAGTCCGGGAGCAGCTCCCGGGGCACGGGTTCATTGGCGCGGGCGTCCGGCTGCGGTTGGACGCCCGCGTTTGGCTGCGCCGGACCTGGCGGGCAGGCCGGGTTTCAGTCAATCGCGGGTTGCGAATCGAGACGCGATTGCCCTGGGCAAGACGGCCGCGCGCGGTGGTCCGGCCGGGTTTAATGGTATACTTCAACCGTCCCCCCCAAGCGCACAGGAAAGGCGCGATGGCTTGATGAAACGGGCCGGAGGTCGGGGCGAGGAGGGCCAATGGACCGGAAATTCGGCATCGGGCAGCAGGTGCGCATCAAGGCGGCCGGAGGCACCTACAAGGAGCCTCCCCGCGACGCCAAGGGATCGACTGGCACCGTCGCTCCCCAGTGTACCGCTGACTGGCTTGAGGCTGCGGGGTCGGAATACGCGGAGAAATTCCCGTCGTATTACGTGGAACTGGACAACGAGGATGTGGTGCTGATTGGAGAAGACTGGCTGGAGCCTGCCTAGAGCGCGCATTCAAAGCCATTCAGTTCAGAAAGCCATCAGTCAGAATGCACGAGACTGGCAAGAGTGTTTGATTCCAGTATCAAGTCCACCGGCAGGAGGGTGAGATGAGCGACAAACTGATAGGGGTGGCCGTAAGCGGCGCGGATACTCCCGAGGTGTTGGGCAGGATCGGACGCTGCGAGCAAGCGGGGATTCCCGCGGTGTGGCTGACCACCGGCGGCGCGCGGCCCGACAGCCTCACCACCTTTGCGGCGGCCGCGGTGCAGACGCAGAGCATCAGGTTCGGCACGTCCATCGTGCCCACATTTCCCAGGCACCCGCTGGTCATGGTGCAGCAGGTGCAGGTAATCGCCCAGCTTGCCCCCGGCAGGTTCCGGCTGGGGGTGGGTCCCAGCCACCGGCCCATGATGCGGGCAATGGGAGTGCAGATGAGCCGCCCCCTGTCACGGCTGCGGGAGTACCTGCGAATACTGAAGTCGCTGCTCCAACAGGGCGAGGTGGACTTCGACGGGGAGTATTACCACGCCCACGACCGCATCTCCGCGCCGGTGGACGTGCCGGTGATGGCATCGGCGTTGCAGCGGGGTTCCTTCGAGCTTTGCGGGGCCGAGTCCGACGGCGCAATTAGCTGGATCTGCCCCGGCGTCTATCTCCGTGACGTTGCCCTGCCGGCCATGCGCAAGGGCGCGGAGGAAGCCGGAAGGGAGACTCCGCCCCTGATCGCCCATGCGCCGGTGTGCGTTCACGAAAACGCCGGCGAGGTGCGGGAGCTGGTGCGGCAGCAGATCACCAATCCCAGGCTGCCCTTCTACCAGCGGATGCTCATCGACGCCGGTTTCCCCGAGGCCGCCGAGGGGACATGGAGCGACGCGATGATAGACTCGGTGGTCTTCTGGGGGGACGAGGCAAGGGTGAAGGAGCGGATAGAGGAGATGTTCTCCTTCGGGGCCAGCGAGGTACTGCTGTCGCCGATGGGCGCGGGACCCAACCCCGGCGAGTCGGTGCATCGCGCCACCAGCCTGATCGCAGACCTGTCCAAAGCAGGATAGATGGCAAATAGTAGTTTCCAGGAGTTTTGTGCATGTATTCCCGGATATTGACGCCGCTGGACGGGTCATCCTTGAGCGAGCAGGTGCTGCCCTACGTGCGGCAGTTGGCCTTTGGGCTGGCAGTGCCGGTGACGCTGGTAACCGCGGTGGAGCCGGTCACTCCGGCCATTGGCCGCAGCCTCAACCCCGAAGCCTACGAGTATGAGTCGGAGACGCATCTGGAGGACCATGCCGTGTCATACCTGGACGGGGTGGTGTCAGGACTCCGGGAGGGGCGGTTGGAGGTCTCTACGGTCACGCCGTCGGGAGCCCCCGCCCAGGAAATCGTCGCCGAGGCCGAGCGGGTTCCCGGGACCCTCATCGCCATGTCCGGCCACGGGCGGGCGGGAGTGGCCCGGTGGTGGCTGGGCAGCGTGGCCGACCGCGTGCTGCACCTGACCACAAGTCCCCTGCTGATTGTGCGTTCGGGCGAGGACAACATTTCAGGTGATGTTGCGGGCCATGAAAGGCGGTTCAACAGGGTCGTGCTGCCGGTGGACGGTTCGGCCCTGGGCGAGGAGATAATCCCCTACATGGTCCCGGTGGCCAGAGAGCTGGACCTGCCAGTGGAAGTCGTGCGGGTGATGCCCACCTGGGACGAGTACCTGCGGCGGGCCGCCGCGCCGGAGTTTTACAATCCCACCTTCGAGAGCATGGCCGAGTCGATGGCAGTACAGGTCGAAGAGGATGCCAACCGATACCTGGAACAACTGAAGGGCCGGTTGCAGCAGGAGGGCATTGGCACGGTGGAGACACGCCTGCTCCGGGGAGACCCGGCAGCCTCGATAATCGACGCGGCCAGCGAGACGCCGGACCGGCTGGTGGCCATGACCACCCACGGGCGTTCCGGCGTGGGCCGCTGGGTCATGGGCAGCGTGGCTGACCGGGTGGTGCGCAACTCCGGAAGCCCGGTGCTGCTGCTCCGCTCCAGTGGAAACCGCCCCTCGCCGTACTTGCGTCCTGCCGCGGCATAGGGGGCAGAAATGATAATGCTCCCGAAGTTGAGGGCATTCAGTCTTGCCGGAAAGCGCGATCAACCCGCGCAGTACCGTCCGGTAATAGCGCCGAGGGACGGATAGGGATTAGCCTTGAAAGCGGCCCCATAGTGTCGTTTTCCCACGTTTTTACCCACATTTGTAGCGTCGTCAACCACTCTGGCCATCGCACGTGAACCCGGCCACCGCTCGTTCTCTAGGGAGCCAGGCGGTCCGTTCCTGTAACTCGAACCTACAGGACGATCTCAGAGGCCAACTCGCGGTAGCGGCAGAAGGCGTTGGCCAACTGCATCTGCCGCGGGGTGCGGCATTCGGGGGTGAAGATCTCCGGGCATCCCACCAGGACGCAGACACAACGCGCCCTGGACGTGGCTACGTTCAGCCGGTTCAGGCTGTAGAGGAACTCCATCCCGTGGGGAGCGTCTCCCGGAGTGGACGTGGCCATTGAATAGACCACGACGGGCGCCTCCTGTCCCTGGAACTTGTCCACCGTGCCCACCCTCGCCCCGGGCAGCCGCTCCTGGATCTTGAAGACCTGGGCGTTGTAGGGGGCGATTACCAGGACGTCATCCAGGGTAATTGGCCTGTCCCGGCCCTCGCGGTCGGTCCAACGGGAGTTGCCGCCCAACAGGCCCCGGACCAGTTCCGCCACCATCTCGGCCTCCTCGCCGGAAGAACTCTGGTTGCCCCGGTGGGGAACGGGCAGGAAGCGAAGCCCGGTCCCAGATACCGGCCCCGGGGATACGACCTGTTGCAGCTCAAGGTCCGGGCGAGACGAGAGCTTGCCCTCGTAGAAGGTCTCCGAGGTGAAGGCGCAAACGTCAGGGTGGAGCCGCCAGGTCTCCTCCAGGAACAGCCCCTGGTCCGGCTCGATGGTCTGCCGTCCTCCAAGGAGGTGTCCCAGGGCCGAGACTTCAGTGCCGTCGGGATGGGTTCCCTGGGTGGGCTGGTCCAGTTGCTGCGGGTCCCCCAGCAGGACCAGGTTGGGCCCGGCGTGGGACACGGCAAGGACGTTGGCCAGGGACACCTGGGCCGCTTCGTCCACGAACAACACGTCCACCGAGTCCCGGGCCTCGCGCCTGGCCCAGAGCCAGGCGGTGCCGGCGGCAACCTGGCAGCCGCCCTCCAGCTCCTCGAACACCCGGCCGTTGTCCGCCGTCAGGACCACACGAGGGCCGGAAGGCTCTCCGTCCGGGTTGCCGCTGACCTTGCGGACGGCCCGGATATCTATGCCCCGCTCCTCCGCGGCCGACAGCGCCTCGTCAAGCAGGTTGACGATGACCTTGTGGCTGTTGGCGGTGATTCCCACCCGGGCGCCGTTGGCCGCCAGCTCGCATATCATCCTGGCCCCGGTGTACGTCTTGCCCGCCCCCGGAGGACCCTGTATGGGCAATACCCCGAAATCCCCGCCGGCCGCGATGCGCAGCGCGGCCTCCAGGGCCGTTTCTCCAGGCCCGCGGACCGGGTTCCTGTCCACGCGCGGCGGCTCCCGCAGCAACAGGTCCCTGGCGGCCCGGTATGGTCCGTCTCGGGTCATGCCGTTGTCCGCCACGTGCCCGCCGATCTGCACCAGGGCCTGCTTCAGAACGTCGGTGCGCACCAGGTCGTGGGCGAATACGCCCTCGGGGTGAACGTCAGCGGTGTTGCCGCGCTTCCGGATGTCGACGGTGAAACCTTGCGGGTCCAGGGACGCCAGGCTCCCCAGGGGATCTCCTCCGGGACTCCGCAGCGACTCCCCGCCCCGGAGCGACGTCTCCTGGACCGGGAACCGGTAGCGGTGGACCGGCGCCCTGTCACTGCCTCCAACCCTGCCTGCAAACTCCAGTTGGGCCAGCGCCCCGCGCTCGTCCAGCAACTCTTCGACCGTGCAGCCGCTCAACCGGAAGAACTCCCACCAGACTGCCTTTTCCTCCCGCCGGTGCCAGTCCAGGATGTTCGCCAGGATCCAACGGGCCTGCTGTTCCGGGCTGCGCTCCTCCGGAGATACGGGTACGTCCCCGGCGATGCGTTCCGCCAGGTCCCTGATCATCTGCTGCCATTCGGTCAGCTGTTCTGATGCCTCTCCCTCCCCAGGAAGGGGACGCTCGATGACGGCGCCACTCTCGACAAGGTCGCGCCGCACCTTCTCAAGCCAGTCGCGGAGGCGAAGGGTGGAAGCACAGTCATCCCGGTTGTATCCCTCCACCGCCACCCTGTATTCCTCGCGGATCTCCTCCGGGCAGCCCAGCTCCAGGGAAGCGGAGATGTTGTAGAGAGCGGCGTTGGCCTCGTTCAGGGCCACGTCCCGGTCGAACCCGTAGAACCTCTCCAACTCCTTGATGGAATAGCTCTCAACGCTGGCGCGCAGGCCGCCGCGGACCACCCGGTAGAGGTCGACGAACAGGCCGGCGCGGAGCATCCGGTCGACCTCGTCCTCCCGGGTGGCGTGACGCCCCATCAGCCGCTTCATTGCGCTGGGTTCGTAGGCCGCGTAGTGGTAGATGTGCATATCCGGGTGCTCCGCCCAGCGGTCCATCACCCAGTCGACGAACTGCTCGAAGCATCTCTTCTCTTCCTCGTAGGACAGGGCCCACAGCCCGGTGTATTCATGCTCGACGGACGTTACGTACCCGAACAGGTACTCAAGGCCCCCGGGACCGACGAAGGGGTCGCCCTCGAAGTCGAAGAAGACGTCCCCTGGTGACGGCTCGGGCAGCTCGGCCAGGCCCGTCCCGGGCTCGGGAATAAGGGTCTCGTAAACCGGTCTGCCGCTTTTTCTGCCTTCCACCTGCACCCGGGCCTGTTCCCGGACTCTCTCGTAGCTGGCGGCTGCGCCCCGTTCCGGCTTCCACGGCAGGGGCAGGGGAACTGAGGCCAGACCGCCGGTGGTCGCAACCTCCCTGTTCGTGAGCTCGTCGACCTGCAGGCCAGTGATGCCCGCCACCAGGCAGAGATGGTCGTCACGGCGCCGGCGGGCCGCACACTGCGAACTCCACCGGCACACCTCGCAATGCTCCCTCGGGTCCGGGTAGGTCTCGCCCGGGTTGCCGTTGGCAATGGCCGACTCCAGCCAGGTCTTCACCAGCCGGTAGTAGGCCGCGTAATCGCTGGTGCGGTACTCCTGGGGCTGGAACCCGGTCCAGGGGGCCACAACGTACATCCGCTCCGGCAGGACGCCCTGGACTCCCCGTACCAGGTCGGAGTAGAGGGACAGCTGCAGGATTGTGCCGCCCCTGGTCTCGCGGGCCAGCTTGGTATCTATAACCTCGTAGGACCAGCTGCCGAGACCGCTGGGGACTTCCACCCGCTTCAGGATGTCGGTGCGGCCTCCCCATTTGCCGTCAGAGAGCGCGCCCTGAACGATGACCTCGCGGCCGGCCCCCATGGCTTCCATGGTCGCGGCTACGGTGGAACCGCCGAGCCCCGTTCCGCCGATGAAAGTCACTTCGTGCCCGGCTGCCTGCAGGTGACGGATGTAGTCCTGCTCGTGGGCCAGGCCTCTTTCACGCATCAGGTCCGACGTGGGGTCCCAGTCATCAGGGGCCGGCCTCGTCCCGGCCGCCACTTCGTGGTCGAGCATGGTCAAGTGACGGCAGGCCAGGTGGTTCACCAGGTCGGTGGCGCTAAGCTGGATATTACCTTCGACGATATGCATAGGGAGTTCTCTCGTTCTGGGACTTGGGGTAACTCCGGCCCACGAGATCCGGGCTGGAAGTTTCGATTCCCTTGGCTATCAGCCGTACCCGTGCGCGGCACAAGGAGTTGAGGAGATTATAGGACGGCGGCCAATTGGGGGTTGTTCCTGAGCGCCTGGAGGAAATCGTCCTGGTCGTTGATGGTCGTCATGGTGCGGATTATACCCCGTTCCCACCGGATTGGCTTGCCGTAACTGTTCAGACTGGTCTAAATCTGATGAGGCGGATAGACTGCCAGCATGAAACTGCCTGTGAATTTAGCCGGGACTTTCCGGGAGGAGTTGATTGAGCTGACCGGTCAACTGATCAGCACAATCGAGGCTCAGGAAGCCCGGATACCGGACTGAAGGGGCGTAAACCACCAACGTGGATCAAGGCCAACCAGCCGGCTCACCCCAGGAAGGAACTCAAGAAGCGGGGTCCGCGGCTTTGCCCGGCGGCGGGAGGAGCCAACACACCGGGCGGAGCACGCCATGACCGGTTGCCCTGAGTGCCGGACGCCCTTGCGGGGCGGGAGGGTGCAGGGGCGCCGCCAGATTATATCC
Source organism: Dehalococcoidia bacterium (assembly GCA_034422355.1). Taxonomy (GTDB): domain Bacteria; phylum Chloroflexota; class Dehalococcoidia; order Lucifugimonadales; family UBA3495; genus CATOSP01. The sequence goes on from DAOUJS010000179.1 coordinate 25,375, forward strand.
ATGCCCCGAATGCGGGCGCGAGTGACTGAGCGCGTGGTGTTGGAACGGACCTGCCCAGAGTGCGGCCGGCAATGGGTCTCCGAACCGGACCGGGGCGCCCTGACCGCGGGGAGGCAACGGGCGGGCATCTCAGTGCAGAGTGAAGGAAACGTGCTCCGGGAAGAATGCCGGCTTCCCTTCGGAGTGATTCAG
>DAOUJS010000180.1:0-6367 GCA_034422355.1 Dehalococcoidia bacterium
ACCCGGGCCACGGCGTCGCCTATGATGGCCAGGGCCTGGTGGTGGGACTTGCCGTAGGTGACCAGGGGGACGCTGAAGGCCTGGACATAGTTGCCGCTGGCGTCGGTCTCACATACCGCCAGGTGGTCCGCATTCAGGTCAACCCCGATGGCGCCATGCGGCTGGTCCGTCACCACCGGTACTACTGCCATCCTGGTGGTGACGAATACCCGCCAGCCCTTCCGGTCCCGCTTGAACCGGTAGCAGATGGCCTGGCCCAGGCCTGACAATCTGGCGGCTCTTTCCCCATGCTGGCGTCGGTAGGAAGAGTACTCGGCATTGCTCTCCAGGGCCGGCAGCACCCGATCGTGGCCGTACTTGAACTTGATGCCGGAAATCACCAAGTGCTTCCCCTGCTCCCCTGCCATGGCGTCGGGGAGCCTGAGTCGGAGACTCAGACTCCCGTCGTCAGCCACCGTGGCCACGCACAACTGGCAGCCACCAGCCTCATCCCTGCTCCCCAGCACGAAGAACTCATCACTCCTGGCCGAACGCCACTCCTTGAGCCACTGATCGTGGTTGGCATACCCGTTGGCTTCCAGGCTGTACCGCTTCCGCCAGAGCTTTCTGGAACCAAAGCACAGCCGGACTCGGCCATCGGCAATGTCCGACTCCATTTGCCCTAGCCTGGCCTTCAGGTTGCCCAGCCGTCGCCGCTTCTGGTGCAGCCAGTCCCGCCGTTCTGCGCTCCCACCCTGGGCCATCCGGCTCTCGGCCCGAATAATGCGGCCCTTCAGGCGGTCCACCTGCAACTGCTGCTGCTCTCGCACCGACGCCACCTTCCCCTCCACCGACACCCGCACCCCGTTGAACATCCTAGCCGGTATCCGGTAGCGCATCAGATACTCTCCCTTCAGGGAAGGTGCGGACCGGCCCGCCGCCACATCGGCAAACAGCCTGCGCTCTATCCTGCCATACAGCAGGGCGTACGCCGAGAGCAGGCTATCTCCGGCCCTGCGGTCCATTCCTTCGAAATCACGGATGCGGGTCTGATAGGTGGCGGACAGGCCCTTTCGTGCAGCAGCCGGTGCTGTTATTGCAGCCATGTTCCCCTGGTGAGCAATCATAAGCCTATAATACCAGAACAACTGTTCGTACTGCCATACTTCCCAGGGCGATTAAAGAAAAAGCGGAATCACTCCTCATCAGTGACCAAAGACTACCAATGCATACTCCGTACCTACAAATGATTTAACAGTTCCCAACCCTCCTTTCGTCGATGAATTCTACATTGCATAGTAGGTCGTTCCTGGGACAGCTTGCTTGTTGCCGTGGATGTGGTGGCAGGTGTCTGGCCCAACGTTTCCAGGCTTACAGGAGTTTTGGGATATGATTGAAGAATATTCATTCCACATGCTTGCCTATATGTCTTTGGAACGAGTTTTCATTCTCCACGTAAGGGCACTAACAATGATTATCGCGGTATGAACCCCGGAATGAGCGGCTCATCATCGAATCCAACCCTCTGCAAAATGGTAGAATGCGTGAGATGCTATTGCTGGACGGATACAATTTATGTAGTTTCCCAGTGATTCCCTTTAACCAAAACAGAAATCTGATGCCAAAAGGGGGTGAATTCACCATGACGATGATTATGGAACGGCCAATCATTGACATGATGGTCGAGGCAACCTCAATTTCCGACTTAAGCAACGGCCTGATGTCCAGGATCGACAGGTTAGCTAAACTTAACCACTTTTGCTGGATTGACCAACTCGCCTCCGATGGGTTCTCCGAGGGAGACATCAATCGACTGGACGACCTGGTGCCAAGCTTGCTCGACGGGGCAGAAATGGAGACCAAACTAGCCGCGATGATTGCCGGAGCCCAGGATATCCAGGACGAAACCCAGTTGGAATCCGCAATCCTCCTGTGGCTAGGCCAAATGGATTTGGCAGGTATCTGCCACCAAGCCTGTAACAGCGGGTTCCCGGACCCAATTGATGCATTGGTTTCCGTCATCAGATACTTACTCAGATTGGCGGGAAGCGCAGTCGCATTTGAGGCCATGCGGCGGCTACCCCCGGAACAGGTCAATGACGACAGGAAGATTGAATTATCCGAAGTGGCAGAAGGAATAGAACTCGCTGAAGTGGGAGTTGAAGAGGACGTAGCGGAATGGCCCGCATACTAAGGGGGGAAATTAGATGGGCAGGCATTGAGCCGTACAATCAACTTGTTGGACATGAGCAGGGGAATACACGCCCTGCCCTCATCCTTAGCAGCGACCATTTCAACGATCAGACCGAACTGGTTGTGGTAGCGCTGATAACCAGCGCCAGTCAACCGCAAGGACGCCTCTATTCAATTCCTGTCAATTCGGTGCAGATGCCGAGGCCATCATGGATTCTGACCGGTCAGATAAGAACACTATCGACCAGGCGGATCGGAGATTTGATCGGCACTGTTTCCGACGAAGAACTTGCACGAGTCCATAGAGCCATACTCCGTGTCTTCGGTTTATCCTAATCGCCTGCTTCCGCCCGTCCTGCACCGAGTTTCCGCGAGGCCTTTGTACTCACCCAGAGTTCGCCCCGCCAGCATCACGGTGACGGTTCACTGGTGAGGAACAAATAGCCAGCGTTGCAGGGAACTGTTCTGGTGTTGCCGTTCTCTGCTCCTACGGGCTAGTTTCATCTTCAGTCGCGCCGACGGCCATAGCCTCTCCGCCACGGAGGGCCCCCCAACCAGCGGGGAAGCCCAACAGATGAGCCTGAACCGCCCGACGTCCACCTAAGTTTATAGGTCAGCCAACAACGATATATCAGGAGGAATAATCGTCCATACACGGTAAGAGGATTTACCCCAATCGTAGGCCTGGCCGTGGTTGTGGCCCTGGCTCTCGCCGCCGTCTTCGGCAGCATGAGCCTGGCGAACCCGGCGATGGCCGCCGTTGGTCAGCCGGCAGATGCCGAGTTGACTGAGCGGGTTGATACGCCGGTAACGGTTATGGACGATGCGGACACGGTCTTGAACCGCTATCTGGGGCAAACCACTGACCTTACGGTTGTTGTAGATACTTTCTTCACCCCGAAGACGGACACAACCGGAGATGGCGCCCTGGATTATGCTGACACCACGTACTCATGGCAGGGACAAGGTACGGATACTACACCAAATGCGATAACCGATGCGCCGGCCGCAGCAACCGACTATAGTACGACTGCTCCCACCCTAACAATTGCCGTAGCTGCTAAAGGCAGCGAGATGGTTACGGTTACGGCGAAGCAGGCACTGAGCACCATAGCTACGGTCGCTGTAACTGAGAGCACCTGCCCATCGGGTGCGGCTTGGGAAACCCCGGGAAGAGGCATTACCGACGCGGGTTGTTACTACACTGCGACGCATACGGTCTTGGTGACCGTGGCAGATGCAGTGTTGACGTCCTCCTCGGACACCCCGGGCGGTTCCTCCAGGTTCACCGTGGAGTTCCTCGCCACTGCTGCTGTCTCTCCTCTTGATGGCCAGATAACGCTGACAATGGAAGACTTCGGCGTACCTGATTCCATTGACACCGAAGATGTCGTAATTCGGTCAACATTGACTGGCACTCACGATTTCGCCGGCAACCCTGCGGACATTGAAGCTGACGGCGACGAGGAAGTAATTCTTCACATGGGCGATTTGGACCCCGACCCTGCTGATGATGCAGGCATTGCCTCAGGTGACGTAGTGAAGATTACTTTCCAGACGGGGACTAGCCTTAAGATGCCTACCAAGGGCGGAGACTTCGCTTGGGTAGTAGACGGTGGTATAGCTAAGAATTCTACCAACCAAGTTCATGTAGCCCGCAAGATTAGCCTGGACGAAGACGAAGGCGGTCGCGGCGACATGCTGAGAGTTACCGGAAAGGGCTTCCAGAACGATACCACCATTCATTTCTGGCTGGACGAGGGTGAGGACGACCGCAATATGCGGCCTGACTCCAACGAGTTCACCCTGTGCAGCGCTCAGGTCTCTGGTGGCGTGGGTACCTGTACTTTCGAAGTAACCGCTCCGCCCTTCACCGGCGGCGTGAATTACGTCAATGCTATTGATGGCCGGAGCAACCGGGCCGATTCTGGCGAAGACGCCGACTTCACCCTCGAGTCCTCGCTGAAGGTTACCCCTGACGGCGGCACTCCCGGCGAGAGCCTGCTGGTGGAAATCTTTGACGTCCCTGAGGGAGATTCCAACATCGGCACGGTGAAATTGGCCCGGCAGGAAATTTGCGGCAGCGAGGGAAGAGCCGGTGCGGACGCCGTGGCCTGCATGTACCCCGCCGTCGGCTCCACCGGCAACGGCAACTTCCGGCTGCAGATTCCCGACTGGGCTCCGGCTGGTGTCCAGGACTTGCTGATTGAGGTTGGCGATACCGAAATCACCACCACCGTAAACATCAGCCCGTCGTCCCTGCGGTCGACCCCCGTAACCGTGGTCCCCAACCAGCGCATCAGCCTGGTCGGCGCCGGCTTTAACGCCCGGGCTAGCATCGGTGAGGACGAGGAAGGTTCCGAGGTCTCCATCGGCGGAAAGCGGATTGAGTGGGAACGCATCAACGGCGGCGACGACATTAACGTCGACAGCGGCGGTAACTGGTCTGCGGCCATTGACCTGCCCCTGGACGCCAACACCGTCGAGCCCGGCACCCGCCTCATCCGCGCCCGGGACTCCGAGGGTCGCACCGGTTCCGTGGAAGTAACCTTCCCGGCCCGGACGCTGACCATCACCCCCGACACCGGTCGCGTGGGCACCGTGGCCGTGGTACGCGGCGAAGGCTTCCCCGGCAAGAACGACGAGGGCGACAGCTTCAGCGTAGAGATTATCTACGAGAGCGCCACCGGTCGGACCACCGTCAGCGCCCAGCCCGACGCCAGCGGTAAGTTCGAGACCCAGATTCGGATTCCCACCACCGCCGGCATTCCTTCCACCAACACGGTGAAGGCCCAGTTCGAGTACGGCGAGAACAATACCGAGGTGGTTACGGCTACCACCCACGACGTGCCGGAAGGCTCCATAAGCCTTTCCACCACCAGTGGCGGCCCCGGTACCACCATCACCGTCACCGGCGATGGCTTCAAGTCCTATGTTCCGGTGAGCAGTGTCAAGGTCGGTCCTCTGGACGTCACCCCGGCTCCCAAGCCCAGCACCGACGCCCAGGGTATGCTGAACTTCGACATCCTGATCCCCGGCCTGGACAACGGTATCCAGACCATCGAGGTCCAGGTGGGCCAGACCACCGCCAGCGTAGGCTTCACGGTCACTGAGTCCGGCGTAAGCCCGGGCGACATCAAGCCCGTGGCCGAGGCTGTCGAGCCTCTGGGCGAGAACCTGGTCAGCGTGTGGAACTTCAACAACGACACCAAGGTCTGGGAGTTCTACAGCCCTGAGTTGCCCGCAGAGGACAATACTCTGGTCAACATGATCACCGGTGAGACCTATCTCATCCAGGTTAAGTCCACTGTCGAGGTCATCCTGAACCGCGACACCCGGAACCTGACCTGCTTGGGCGACAACTGCTGGAACCAGATCGTCTGGTAAGCAAAGGCCAGGAATTAGCGCCTTTTCTGGGGCGGATTCATCATCCGCCCCAGAACCCCGGCCCGTATTGAATGTGTGGAAATGCCCGAAAATGCCGCAAAATACCAGGGTTATAAATTTTCCACCTCACCCATCAACCGTCGTTCCCGCGAAGGCGGGAACCTCGAAAGAGGGCAAGTCCCTTCCCCCTTGGCGGGGGTCGAAGATCCGCCGAGGCGGGAAGGCTGGGATGGGGGTGAAACCCTACCCAACCGGGAACAAAGGCGCACCGGCTAAAACCCTTAACTCTATAGGAGGAATCAATGGCAAAAGTCAGTAGAATCCTGGCCCTGCTAGCCATAGTGGCCATGCTCTCTGCGCTGCCCTTAACTGTCTTTGCGCAGAACCCGCCCCACGTGGTGCTCGGCACGGCCATGTTGAACGGCGCAACGCCGCCCAATGACACCATGATCGTCGCCATGCAGGGCGACACCAAGCTCGGCTCCGCCATGACCATGGCTGGCGGCAAGTACTCCCTCCAGGTCATGCAGCCCCCCGGCACCGGCCCGGTAACCTTCATGATTGCCGGCGTCGACGCCAAGGAAACGCTCACCGGCTGGGAACTGGGCAAGATTCAGCCCGGCTTCAACCTCAGCGCCACATCCTCGCAAGCGGTTGGCCGCCCCGGCCAGGTCGGGCCTCCGGGTCCCGCCGGTCCCGCCGGTCCTGCCGGTCCCGCCGGCCCTGCCGGTCCCCGCGGTGCTGAAGGCGCCGAGGGTCATGACGGCCACGACGGCCCCCAGGGCCCTGAAGGTCCTGCCGGTCCCGC
>DAOUJS010000181.1:0-8314 GCA_034422355.1 Dehalococcoidia bacterium
CCCGCCCGGTGGGTTCCGTCCGCAACCGGGCGAAGCCGTGCTGACGCTTCTTTCGCGGCTTCTTTTCGTCCGCCGCCGCCGGCTTCTTGCGCCTGGCGGCCGGTTTATGCCCCCGGCATCCCGGCCCCCGGCCCGCCACCGGACAGCCGGGCTTCCAGGCTCTCGACTCGCTGGCGCAGTTCGGTGATGATCCCCTGTTGTCCGGCAATGACTGCCAGCAGGGTTTCCCAGCTTGCCTTGGTCAGGTCCAGTCCCGTTTCCATTGCCCTTTTATGCCACAACCAGCCCACGGACGCCAGTGTCTTTCAGCGGAACGTAGAACCGCCGGCCCGGTAAATTCGCCTCATCAAGTCTGAACAGTTACGCCAAACGCGGCCCACTGGCCACTATATCCACGCAGTGCTATTATTAGGCGGCTGGGCCAACCGGCAGCGCCTATGCACGGGCCGCCCAAGCCTTGTCCACCGACGAACGGGTCCTAAGCGCACATGTCGGCGTGGGGCGACGTTCTCGGCAAGGGAGTAACGGCAAACAATGACCACCCAGGCAATTGCCCTGGAGCTTGCTTCCAGGGATGTACTAGGAAAGAAGGTGCGCCAGTTGCGGCGCGCCGGCATCATGCCCGTCCATCTCTACGGTCCCACCGTCGAGTCCCGCGCCCTCCAATGCGAGACGCGCGCATTGACCGACGCGCTGGCCAAGGCCGGGGCAACCACCCCGATTACCGTCTCTATTCAGGGCGAAGAAGGCGCTCACCTGGCCTTTGCCAGGGAAATCCAGAGGCATCCCCTGCGGGACGACATTCTCCACGTCGACCTGGTGGTCGTGGAGGCGTCTCGCCCGGTAACTGCCCAGGTCCCCGTGGTCCTGACAGGCGAGTCCCCAGGGGCGCGTGCGGCCGGAGGCACGGTGGTACAGCAGCTCCGGGAGGTCAGCATCGAGGCGCTGCCATTGGAGATGCCCAACGAGTTCGAGGTTGACCTGTCCGTGTTGGCCGAGGAAGACTCGGTGTTCCGGGCCGGGGAATTATCGCTTGCGGCGGGCGTTTCCCTGGTGACCGACCCCGAAGAAGTCGTGGCGCGCATAGACCTGCCCAGGGCGGTCGAAGAGGAAGAGTTCCCCGTCGAGGAAGAGGGCGCTGCCGAGGACGAGGCCGCTGCCGACACTGAGAACGCCGCCCAGTAACGGGCTGCCGGCCGGCATGGCCGCTGATGGTCCGTCCCCAGTGGGGAGATCAGCTAGAGCCGGAGAAAGGGTTCGATTCTTCTCCGGCTTCCAACCGGGCGTACCCGGCCGGGGTGCTTAATCCGCTTATTTCGTCCAGTTGAAGCGCGCTTGGTGGAACAAGGACCGTGACCAAAGGCTCGCCGTAGCCTGCACGGACTGAGAACGTCGCCCCATACCGGCAAGGGGCCGGCCTGACCCTATAGGGTCCGTCACTCGACCGGGAACGTCGCCCCATACACTGGGGAGCAGGCTCCTTGCCCTGGCGGAGGGCCGGAGAGGACGCTGGGGGACCCGCGTTTCCAGTGTGCCGGGCCGGTAAGTCCGCTGAGGATCCGCATTGCAGTCGAATTGGAGGCCGTCCCATGTACGTGGTATTCCTGGGTGAATCGGGAAACACCGGCGCCAGTCTGGGAGACCCAAACCAGCCCCACCACGTCCACACGGGACTGGTGTTCCACGAGTCCCAGATGATGTCCGTGTCCGGGGAATTCAACGCCCTTTGCCGCCGCCACTTCGGACGCCCCCTGGGAGAACCCGGGACCCCCAGGGAACTGCGTCCTGTCGATCTTTACCAGGGGCGTGGGGCCTTCTCTTCCTGGAAGCCGGACAGGCGGGGCGAGCTGGTCCAGGACTGCCTCAGCATCCTGATACGCCGGGAAGCCCCCCTGCTTGCGGCGTATGTGAACAAGCAGGAGTTTGCCGGTGTCAAGGAGCGGGGCGACAGCCCCGATTCCCTGTGGAGCGACCCGTCCGCCATAACCATCGACCGGTTCCTCCTGGCCCTCAACATGTTCGTCGATGAGTTGAACATGGCAAACCTGAACACCGAACAACTGATGCAATCCGCCTGGCCCGTAGCCGACTTTATGATGGTCGTCGCCAGGGACGAAGGGTCTGTAGCCCCCGGCTCTATCACCCAGTTCCTCCAGACGGATGAGGGGCAGGACACCACGGCGGTAATCAACAACCTCTCCTTTGCCGGGCCGGAACACTCCGTGGGAATCCAGCTTTCCAACCTGTGCGCCTACTTCACCCGACGCTGGCTCCAGGACCCCTCCAGGCCCCACCCCTACTTCGAGGCGCTGCGCGACGGCAAGGTGGTCCAGGTAATATACCCGGTGCAGTTCTAGGGGAAACGAACTTGGATAGGAGGGAATTGTACTTCGGCGCAGTTCCCGAAGTGCGGACATGGATTCGGGTCGTTGTTGAGGATGACCAACTTCACACAGCTTGCCTCGATGGACGCCTGATAAGGCAGCGGGGAGTCCCCCAGTGGCAGAAAGACCGGAACACAGCCCCGGGACATTAAGACCGGACCCGGAGCTCCGAATCCGGTATTATCAGGCCACCGACACCTTGGCGCTCACGACCGGCTGCCCTGGACCCTATGGCGAGAACGTTGCCAGCGACCTTGTCGCAAAGTCAAATGCCGAGGGAGAGGTGACGGGAATGGTATTGGAGCACGCAGCCAAGCTGCTTCGGCCCTACTTGTTCCCTGAATCGTAGCCGGTCTAACCCGCCCCTATCAGTCCCGCCAGCATTTAGACGCCCTCCATCACTCCCCCGACACCAGCCGTCTCAGCCCTGAGTTGCTGTCGTGCCGTGATACAATTCACGGGTGTACTTGCATTGATGCGGAGGGAGAAGCCGCCCTGGTCAGATCACCCATGAGTGACGTCTGATTAACGTGGCGGCGGTGAGAACGCCAGTGTTGCAACCATTTGGCTCCTCTTCCCCCGCGAGACCTGAGGGAAAGACCTGATCTGCGGAATCAGTGTGGCCGCAAGCGGAGGCCGTTTTCAATGGTGACCACAAACCGCCCCAACAGGGATGCCCTTTCCGATGCCATAGACATCTACCGGGACTCCATGCGCCGGTTTATCTTGCACCGTTTGCGGCGAGTGCCGGGAGCTAACGTTGAGACAGCGGTAAGTGCCGCATTGGGAGACCGGCGAGCCGATGAAGTGAAGCAGAAGTTACGTCAGGGCGGAGGAATTGAGGACGTGATTGACGTCAACGATTTCCCTCACCTGGTGCAGAGGCATTGGCGCGACGTATTCTCCGAGGCGTTCGATGATGACCGGACCATCCAGAGCGAGTTGTGGTTGATCAGCCGGGCTCGGAATCAGGTATCTCATCCCGGCGCCCAAGACCTCGAAGCCGAGTACACCAGCGTTCATCTTTACCACATCGCCAACGTGCTGGGAAACATCAACGCGCCGGAACAGAAGAAGGCGGTGGAAGACATACGGGCGCGGCTCATACTTCCCGCTTCTGCTCAGGAACACGCCGGAGCAGTAGCCCGTGAGGGACTTCAAACCAGTGCCGAAAACAACCAGGACCAAGCGGGAGAGCAGCCCCGCACGGTTTCCAATCTCAAGCCGTGGCGGGAGGTAATCCGCCCTAACCAAGACGTAGCTCAAGGCAGTTACCAGCAGGCCGAGTTTGCAGCGGACCTCCAGCAAGTATTCGACGGGCGGGCTGACACCACCCAATACGGCAATCCCATTGACTTCTATGACCACACTTACATCACCCCCGGTATCCGCACCCTGTTGGTCAACGCCCTGAGACGCTTGGCGGGGAACGGCGGCGATCCGGTTATCCAGACCAAGACCGGGTTTGGTGGCGGCAAGACCCATAGCCTCATCGCCCTGTACCATCTGGTGCGCAACGGCGGAGCTTTGTTGAACGCTCAGGCCGTCAGCGGCTCCCGGGTTGGCGACGAGATACGTGCCATGATAGAGGAAGCGGGCTACGACCAGGACCCCGATAGCCTGGGCAAAGTAGCCGTGCTGGACGGCGCTTACCTGGCCGTAACTGACTCGACGGTGACTCAAGAAAAAGGCGATCCTCTGAATACCCTCTGGGGTGTAATGGCTTATCAACTGGACGGGCAGAGGGGTTACGACATTATCAGAGAAGCAGCCCGCCAGGGCACTGCTCCCGGCGGCAGGCAGCTCGATGCACTGTTCGAGTACGTCGGGCCGTGCGTCATTCTGATTGATGAGCTTGTCGCTTACGTCCGCAACGCCGGACCTGCACAGGACAGTATCTATACCTTCATCCAGGCACTTACGCAGTCTGTCCGACGGAGCAAGGACGCCGTTCTGGTGATCACACTGCCCCAGAGCCGAATTGAGGCTGGAGCCGAGGGAGGCGCAGATGCCCTGGACCGTCTGGATAGCTTGATGGGCCGCATTGAGGCGGTCTGGGAACCTCTAGCCGTCAACGAGGCTTTCGAGGTTGTGCGTCGCCGGCTCTTCGGTGAGATTACTGACCTGGCCTCCCGGGACCAGACCTGTGAAGCCTTTTCCCGGATGTATTCACATGATCGGGCCGAATATCCGCAGGGCGTCACCGAGCGGAATTATCTAGAACGGATGAAGGCTTGCTACCCCATCCACCCTGAGATTTTTGACCGCCTCTATTCGGACTGGTCATCCATACCGGACTTTCAGCGTACCCGCGGCGTCCTGCGCATGATGGCTACCTGCGTCAGCCGCCTCTACCTGAACAACGACCTCTCACCGCTGATAATGCCCGCCAATCTCCCTTTAAGCGACGAAAGGCTGGCCCACGAGTTCGACCGGCTGCTGTCCGGTGTGTGGGGGCCCGTCCTATCAGAAGCGGACAGCGACAATTCCCGTACTGACAACATCGACCGGGCTTCACAGCGCTTTTCCGAGGTGGGCGGAGCCGCCCGGCGCATCGCACGAACCGTGTTCCTGGGCAGCGCCCCGAGCGGTGCAGTCCTGGGCATAGACCCAAGGCAGGTTCACCTGGGTGTCGTCCAGCCGGGGCATGGCTACGCCCGTTACAACGAAGCCCTGGGTCGCATGACGGGCGACCTCTATTACCTTTACCAGGCGGACGGCCGGTACTATTTTCATGCCGAGGAAAACTTGAACAAGGTTGCCAGCGACCGGGCCAATGCCCTCGGCCAGCGAGCAGTTGACGCCCACATCGCCAGGAAATTGGAGGAGGCGCGGAACCGCCGGGCAGATGTGATCCTCTACGCCAACAACACTGCCGATGTCCCCGATACTGACTCCGTGCGGCTGGTGGCGCTGCCCCCCAGCCTGTCCCTGCCCTCCCGGTCTGCCGACGACGATACCGCCACGCCCGAGGCCCTGAATGTCCTGGAGCGACGAGGCGACTCCCCCCGTTTTCGTCGCAATACTCTGTTGTTCCTGACTGCCAAGCGGGACGAGATTCGTAACTTGAGGGATGAGGCCAGAAAATACCTGGCCTGGGACTCCATCATCAACGGCGACACCAGAATTCCGAACCTGACCGGCAATCGCCTCGGCCAGGCCCGGACCGAAGTCAGCAACGCCGATAGGAACGTGGCAAACGCCCTGATACGCGCCTACCGATGGACCTTGAAGCCCGTCCAGCAAGACCCACGGCAAGCAAGGTACGAATTAAACCAAGCCCAAAGTGAAGCTCCTGTCACCGGGGAAATCTTCCGCAGCGCCTTCGACAAGTTCGTTGAGGATGAGGCGCTGGTGGACAGCATTTCCCCTGCTTCCCTGTCCAGTATGTTGCAGCAGTATATTTGGAATCGGGAAGATGCTGCCGAGCACGTCAGTATTGATGACTTGTGGAACCTGCTTACGACCAACGTTTACCTGCACCGGCTGCGCAACCGGGATGTCCTGGACCGGTGCATCCGGCAGGGAGTGGAACAAGGAGCCTTCGGTTATGCTGAGGGCTACGGCGGGGAAACCTACAACGGCTTGCGTTACGGCGAAACCACGAGTGATTACGGTTCAGGAGTAGGCGAACGCAGGCCAGGTTTCCTGGTTCGCCCCGACATAGCCGCCCGGCAAAAAGATGCGGAGAGGCCGCCCGAGCCACGGGAAGATGACACTGATCCCACAGGCCCGGATGTCCCCGGTCCGGAGGACAGGGATAGGTGCCTGTTCCCAGACCGGCCCGGACCGGAGGACCCGCCGCTGCGCCGTACGCGGCGTATGGTTGTTCGCAGGACCACCGGGGCTGACATATCCCTGGATGACATCAACACTCTCCGGGAGGAGATTATCCGCAACCTGAGCGGCGACGGCGGCGAAATCACCGTGGAAATAACCGTATCCGCCAGCAAGCCCGAGGGCTTCTCCGAAAGCATCATCCGCTCGGTGCGCGAGAATAGTCTACAGCTAGGCTTGGAGTTCAACGCGGAGGAATAAAGGAACAACGCTATGACTACCCAACCCGCCTACCGCAGGAAGCTCATTGAGGTCGACTTACCCCTAGACGACATCAACCGGGAGTCCGCCCGGGAGAAATCTCTTCGGCACGGTTATCCGTCGACGCTACATATTTGGTGGGCGCATCAGCCGTTGGCAGCCTGCCGAGCTGTGATTTTCGCCAGTATGGTGGACGACCCAATTGACTGTGCGGATGAGTTTCCCGACGAGGCGACTCAGCGCGCCGAGAGAAACAGGTTGCACGAACTCATCAAGAGGCTGGTGGTATGGGAGCATAGCAATGACGCCAGTCTACTGGCGGAGGCCAGATGGGAAATAGCCCGTTCGGTGGCCCGCTCCAAGGACGAGACGCCGCCAGTCAAGGACAACCCGGACGATGTGTTGAGTTACCTGGCGAAGAAAGCGCTACCTGTCTACGACCCTTTCTGCGGACGTGGCTCAATTCCCATGGAGGCTCAACGGTTAGGGATGCTGGCCGTGGGCAGTGACCTTAACCCGGTGGCGGTGCTAATTGCCAAGTCCCTTATTGAACTCCCGCTGAAGTTCGCAAACCGCCCGCCCGTGAATCCCGACGCCGACCCCATGAGTATGGCCATCGGCAAGGGCAAGAATAAGAAACAGGTCCCCTGGCAAGGGGCATACGGCCTAGCCAACGACATTAGATTTTATGGACGCTGGATGCGTGAGAAAGCCTTAGAGCAAATCGGAGGATTTTACCCGAAAGCGAAACTCCCGAATGGAGAAGAGGCGACGGTAATCGCCTGGCTGTGGGCACACACCGTACCTTGCCCGAACCCGGCTTGCGGCATCAACATGCCGCTATTGCGTACTTTCCAATTGTCAACTAAGGCTGGGAATCAACACTGGGTTAGACCCGTGATTGACCATTCCACCAAGACTGTCTCATTTGAGGTGCAAAACCATACCGATGGAGTACCTACAGGTAGGACTGTGGGAGACAACAGTGCAACCTGTATCGCCTGTAATGGCTCGGTTCAACTCGAATATGTCCGAGAGCAATCACGATCAGGGAACATTGGCGAGCAAATGATAGGCATTGTTGCCGAAGGTAACCGTAAACGAGAGTTCTTGTCGCCGACTGACGATCACACAGTTGCTGCGTCTGATGCGACACCCGTATGGAAACCTACGGGTCGGTTGGCAGACCGTCCACTGGGCATATCAGTCCAGAGTTATGGATTGGCAGAATGGCATCAGCTTTTCACAAAAAGACAACTGCTAACCCAAACTACGTTGTGCGACTTGATAGATGAAGTACGCACAGCTGTACTGGATACTGGGGCTGACATCGAGTATGCGGACACGATAGTGACTTATCTCGCGCTAGGGATAGGAAAGAACGCAGATAGTGGGTGCCGTTTTGCAAGATGGCAAAACTCCGGCGACAAAGTCGCCGGAGTTTTCGATATGCAGACGATTTCAATGATTTGGGATTTCGCTGAAACCAACCCGTTCTCACACTCGACTCAGAATTGGATGGCTCAGATTGAATGGATAGCCAAAGTCGTCGAGCGCATTGTTACCAACGTTAATCTGGGTGCGATATATCAGGCGGACGCTTCAACGACCTCTCACATCGACATGGGGCCTGTCATCGTCACAGATCCACCCTACTACGCAAGTGTCGGTTACGCTGATTTGTCCGATTTCTTCTACGTATGGCTACGGCCACTGCTCCGCAATGTCTATCCAAATCTATTCTCTGGTATGGTAACGCCAAAAGACGATGAGATGATCGCTAGTACCGTGTCAGGGTGAAACCGATGGATAGATACGCCGGAGCTTGTGCCGGGCGTCAGCGGTGGAGAATCTCCAGCTGATGGTTGCCGCAGCCTGATTTCGTTCGGTCT
>DAOUJS010000182.1:0-56167 GCA_034422355.1 Dehalococcoidia bacterium
TGCGCAACATTGTATGCAGCGGCCGCTGGGCCGGGGAATGGCCGCATATAGTCCGGCGGCTCAGAAAGCGGGGGTCCCGGAGTTCCGGCACACCCGGAGAGAAAGCAGGTCCCCGGCGGAAGTTGGCGGCAGCCGGAGAACCGGGGGCCAAACTCAGCCCGGCGGAAAGACCGGAGGTCCCGGTGAAAAGCCCCGCCGGGGTTGCAGTATCCGATGGAAGGGAGGGTCCAAAACTCCCTCACCGGCCTGCGGCCAGTCACCCCTGGCGGCGGGCTCCCGTTGGACACCCCAGATAATCCCCAAAATTCTGACGCACACCCCATCGAGGCATCGAGGTGATGCACTCGTCAAAAAGGAAAGGCCCGCCGATCTTGCTCCGGCGGGCCTTTGAACGAGCAGCGGGTGTGGTTACTTCAGGACGATGCTCTCGAAGTTGCTGGCTCCGCTGAAGTTCCCGTTCATGTTGGGGTTGAGCTTCCATTCCGCGACCTGGTTGGTGTCGTACATGACGTGGAATGGGACCTCGACGAAGCAGGGCTGCACCATCTGATGGTGAACGTGGTCGAAGTACTCTTCGGCCATTGCCAGCCGCTTCTCCGGGTCGGATTCGCGGTTCATCTTGAAGAGGTGCTCGGTGTAGAACGGGTCTTCGAATCCGGGGCCCCAGCCTCCGTCGGTGAGGGCGCTGCCTTGGAAGCCCTTGGGCCAATGGACGGGGAACCCGGTCTTGCCTTCGTCACCGGCGCTGGCGTAAATCTGGGTGTTGGTGCGCTGCACCAGCGTGGGCCGGAACTTGGTGTATGTGATCCGGTCCACGACGGTCTCGATGTTCAGGTGCTTGAGCCAGAGACCTGCCACGGCGTCGCCGTACTCAGCGGTGAACCCGCCGGGGCCTACCCACAGCTCAGCCTGGAACCCGTCAGGATACCCGGCTTCTTCCAGCAGGGCCTTGGCGCCCTCCGGGTCGAAGGGGATTTCCCACTTGTCCTGCCAGCCGGGCTGGTTGATGGAGATCTGTATCAGGTAGCAGACCTCGCCAAGGCCCTCGACCAGGCTGTCGTTCAGGGCCTCGCGGTCCACGGCCATAGACATGGCCCACCTGACCTTGCGCGCCCGTTCCATCGATTCATCATCGCCGAAGTGGCCTATCCAGGGCTTGTCTGCTAGGGGCCGTTCCAGCATCTTTCCGCTGAGGGGGTGCTCGGTCTCCCAGTAGTTGCCGGAGAAGAACACTCCTCGCTCATGGGCCAAACCGTTGTCCCGCTGGAGGTCGAATCCCCCGGCCTGCTGCAACCGGACGATGTCCTTGAAGGGGAGTTCGCCAGCCATTTGGGCTTCACCCGTCTCAAGCATCGCGGTGCGGGCGGCGGCTTCCGGTATGTCCAGGATCACTACCTCTTTGATGGCCGGGACCTTGCGCCAGTGCTCGGTCACGGAAGTCGCGCGGATTATTTCGCTCTTCTTCCACTCTTCAAAGAGGAAGGGGCCGGTGCCGACGTATATCTCGCGCATACCCTCTTCGCCGTGCTGGTCGAAGACCTTCTTCGACGTGATGCCCGCACTCTGGTAGAAGGGGCCCATGTACCGCAGGGGCATGGCCTGGTGGAACATTGGACCACGACGTGATTCGATGAAATTGAACCTCGCGGTGTAGGTGTCCAACGCTTCAACGTTGCCGATCAAGGGAGCGAAGTCACCGGCCTGACCGTGAATGCTCTCGGGAGTGGTGAAGGCGTTGGCGTCGTTATAGCTGAATGCTACGTCCACGGCGGTCATCTCTCCCCAGTCCCCGTGGAACATTATGCCCTCGCGGAGCTTAAAGTCCATGTATTTCAGGTCGGGTGAAAGTTCCCAGGACTCGGCCAGAAGCGGAGTGTTCTGAGGGTCGAGAACGCCGCCCGGTCCGGCCTCCACGCCGGTCAGGGTTTCGGTGATGGCCAACTGGTAGATGTGCTCGGAGCAGCCGGCGGTGCAGAAGCGGGGAGTGCCCGCGCCGGAGCGAATGTTGCGGGTGGCAAGGGTGACAGTCCCAGCCTGCTCCGCCATCATGCTCGTATCGGGCGCCATAGTTGCTTCGGCCATCGGGGCCTGGGTGGCCTCGGCCATCGCCGCCGGGGCGGCTTCCGTGGCAGCTACGCCTGGGGTGAACCTGGGGGCGGGTTCGACTGTTGCGGAGCCGCCGCAGGCTATGATCGCGCCAAGGACGGCGAGCAACCCCGCTAATAAGATGAATCTGATCGGGACTCGTGGCATCTCCTTCCTCCTGCTAGGTCCTCTAGCGTAATATTGCGGGCCGTTTTAAGCCCAGATTCGAATGCCCGAACATTTAACATGCGCCATCGAATTTTGTCAATGGTCTGATGTTGCCTGTTAGCGTTTCGTTTCGGGAGGTTGGGCCATCCAAGGACATCCGGTTGATCCCCGCCCACGGTCCGTTCGGGGGCGGGTCCTCACTTTAACTCTCTCCCTTGGGAGAGGGGATTTTCCCGACGACCAAGAGACCCTGACGGCCGTGGTCTGCCGTGCCAGGGACCTTAGGTCAACTGCGGTAGGCGGTCCATCTGCTGCCAGTTTTCGATCAGGTATTACAACCCCAGGCCTGGAGCGTCATTCTCTCCTGCGCCGGACGACCGCGCCTCACGGTGCAGAGGTGGTGGATGGGGCCGGTATTCTTCGCGTGTACGCTTGCCATTGGCAATTCGCTGCGCTGATAATAGGAAGGCCGCGTCGAAAAGAGTATGGACGCTTCGGCCCCTGCTGCCAGTAATGAGTGGGCAAGAACCGATTAGTCGGTGCGCTCCTCGAGATGTGGCGTTGGCGATGGGCAGCTATCCGCACTTTTAAGTTGGAGCATTGGGAATTTGCTTTCAGCAGTAGCAATGGGCGTCCGAGTGTCTTTCGGCGTCCTACTGGCATTGTTCCTGGGCGTGGTCGGGCTGTATTTTGGTTGGTTCATCACTCCTCCGGGGCCGACGCTGCCAAGTGCTCTGCTCGTCAGCTTCGCCGGGGTTGGCGCTGGCGTTGGCGGGTTTGTCAGTTACTTCAAGCCCGAAGTCCATGCAAACGTGCATTGGACCAACCTGATCTCCGCCCTGATAGGAGGTATGGTGGGCGCCTGGGTCGGATGGAGCCTGGGCCATGTCATTTACCCGGAGGGTGTGTACAATCCGGCCGCCCCCATCCGGACGCCACCCTTCATAGCAGCCGTTATCGGCGCAAGCGCGGGCGCCAACATACTTTCATGGTGCCTCTACACGTACCGGCTGGTACGGTTCCGGGAGATATAGACCATTCGGCAGTTTCCCCGCTATTCCAGCCTCACTCCACAGTGCCTTTGCAAGGTCCGTTCCTTGCGGCGGGGCGTATGGATTCCCGCTTTCGCTGGAATGACGGCTTGGGTGTGAGAGACGTATTTCCCTATTACAAAGTGTTTGAGCCGGGGACCTTCCCTCACCCCGGTCCTCTCTTGAGGGAGAGGAAGAATATAAAGGCACTGTTCGCGCCTACTCACAATTGTTGACAGCCATGCCCGATTTCGAGGTGGTATACTTCCCTCAGTCTTGCCGGATGCGCTGACGCGAAAACTTGGCGCTGTCCGAGTTTGCGCAAGCGGTAGCCGGACCGGCCGAATTCCCAAGCTGTTACCGGCCGGGGCAGAGATACCAAGCAGGTCTTCATAAGGAGGTCTTCTAAATGAAGACGATTGACGCCATATCGGAGATCCTAAAGAGGGAGGGCGTGGAGTACCTTAGCTGTTTCCCCACCACCCCGGTTATCGAGGCCGCCGCGGTGGCCGGTATCCGGCCCATCATCTGCCGCCAGGAGCGGGTGGGCGTTGGCATCGCCGACGGGTACAGCCGCGTGACCAACGGGGAAAAGATGGGCGTGTTCGCCATGCAGTATGGCCCGGGAGCCGAGAACGCCTATTCCGGCGTGGCCACGGCTTACTCGGACTCCACACCGATGCTGCTGCTGCCACTGGGTCATCCCAGGGAGCGGCATGGGATTCTTCCCCATTTCAACTCGATGACCAACTATTCCGGCGTCACCAAGTACATCGAACAGGTGAACGCGGCCGACCGGACATCCCAGGTGATGCGCCGGGCCTTTGCCGCGCTGCGGCAGGGCCGTTCCGGCCCGGTTTTGGTCGAGATTCCCGCCGACATTGCATTGGAGGATGTGTCGGAGGAGGACTTCTTCTACCAGCCGAGCAGGCAGGTGGCGGCCCAGGGAGACCCCAGGGACATCGAGACGGCAGCCCGGGCACTCTGCCAGGCCAGCCGTCCGGTAATCCACGCCGGCCAGGGGGTGCTCTACGCCCAGGCCACCGATGAACTGGTGGAGCTGGCAGAGTTGCTCAAAGCGCCGGTGATGACGACGCTTCTTGGCAAGAGCGCTTTTCCGGAGATTCATCCCCTGGCGCTGGGCAGCGGGTCCGGGAGCATGTCGCGTCCAGTGTTCCATTTCGTCAGCAACTCCGACCTGATTTTCGGAATCGGGGCCAGCTTCACCAAGCACGGTATGTCGATGAACCTGCCGCCGGGAAAGACCCTCATACAGGCCACCAATGATCCCCGGGACATCAACAAGGACTACAATGTTGACTATCCCATCGTCGGAGACGCGAAACTGGTGCTCCGGCAGATGATTGAAGCCTGCAAGGAGATTGTGGGCAGTGGACGGCAGGGAGACGACAGCGTCGCCAACGAGATCAAGGCGCAACGGGACGCATGGCTGGCCGACTGGGAGCACAAGCTGGGCAACAACGATGCGCCGATCAATCCCTACCGGGTGATCCGGGAATTTATGCAGACCATCCCGCCGGAGGATGCCATCGTAACGCATGATTCAGGCAGCCCGCGCGACCAGATCATGCCCTTCTACCGCTCCAACGGCCCTCGCACCTACCTGGGTTGGGGCAAGTCCCACGGGTTGGGCACGGGACTGGGCCTGGCTATCGGGGCGAAGCTGGCCGCACCGGAGAAGGTGTGCGTCAACTTCATGGGCGACGCCGCCTTTGGGATGACCGGGCTGGACTTTGAGACGGCCGTCCGTTCCAACCTTCCGATCATCACCGTGGTGCTGAACAACTCCACCATGGCAGTTGAGACCAGGGCGATGGAGGACTCGCACAGGTTGTATAACACCCGGGACCTGGGCGGGAATTACGCCGACATGGGCCGGGCAATGGGGGGCTATGCCGAGAGAATCGAGGACCCGTCCGACGTTGCGGGAGCCTTCCAGCGCGCCCGCCGGGTTACCGAGGAGGAAGGCAGGGCTGTGCTGCTGGAGTTCATCACCAGCGCGGAGACGGAGACGTCTCACCGCCGGGCGTTTTAGGACGCCACAGTAGGCGATATATGGTATGGAAGAAGGCAGATGTGAGGAGTCTGTAGGATGGCGTTAAGCTCCAGGTACCTCTTCATTGCCAGCATGGACGTGGACGCCGAGAAGGGCGACTTGTTCAATGAGGTCTACAACACTGAGCATTGCCCGTTGCTGTCGGATGTGCCGGGCGTGGTGTCGGTGTCCCGGTTCGAGACGCAGCCCCTTACGATGGTCATGGGCGGGGAGACCCGGACCATCGTGGTGGAGAACGAGCCGAAATACCATGCGCTCTACGAACTGGAGGACCCGTCGGTCCTGACCAGCAAGGAGTGGGCCGAGGCTGTGGACAGCGGCCGGTGGCCGGACCAGGTCAGGCCGTATACAAAAAATCGGCGGCATGTGCTGCTGCGGCTGACGTACCCGGAAGGGTAGTGGGGGAGGCAAGCGCTGGTGCAAACCTAGATGCGCCTTGGCGGCCTTCGATTTAGAAACTGACTCAAAACCAAGCCGCACTGTTTAAGTCCGCTCCTCGATGATTAAAGTGTACGGATTCCCACGAAAGCGGGAATGACGGGTTGGCATTGAGTCGAGTTTTGAGATAGTCACTCAGAGGCGTAGCTGCCTCGAATATCTGATTGATGGGAGATTTGAGGCTATGCCCGCTGGAGCCCTGGAAGGGGTAAAGGTCCTCGACCTCACCCATCATGTTGCCGGACCCTGGTGCACCAAGCTGTTGGCTGATTATGGGGCCGACGTTCTCAAAGTGGAGCGGCCGGAAGGCGACCCTGCCCGCCGGATGCCGCCCTTCTTTCGGGATGAGGTGGATGCCGAGAAGAGCCTCCTGTTCCACTACCTGAACACCAACAAGCGTGCCGTCACATTGAACCTGAAAGACCGGCGGGGTGTCCGGATGCTCAAGGAGCTGGCGGCGGACGCGGATATTCTGGTGGAGAACTTTTCCCCGAGGGTTATGGAGTCACTGGGGCTGGACTTCTCCGTGATGAGCGAAATCAACCCTGCGTTGGTGATGGTCTCAATTTCCAACTTCGGACAGACCGGCCCCTACCGGGACTACCGGGCCACGGACATCGTTGAGTATGCCCTGGGCGGGTTGATGTACATCTTCGGGGCCTACGACAGGGAGCCGCTGAAACATGCCCTGCACCAGGCCCAGTTCAAGGCTGGGACCGATGCGGCCTCGGCCTCATTGATCGCTTTCTACCACCAGCAGGTCAGCGGGCAGGGGCAGCACGTAGACGTGTCAATACACGAATGCGTGGCCTCGGGCTTGCGGGACGTGGTGAACAACTTCACCTATACCGGCGCGGTACGGCGCAGGCAGCCCAATCATAGCGGGGACCTGACCCGGGTGCGGGCTACTTCAGATGGATACATTCTCCCCAATCCGGGAGTTTCGGCGGGCATCAACTGGCAGCTTGTGGTCGATCACATGGGTCTGCCGGAACTGGACGACGAGAAGTTTTCCAGCGCTTCGGCTCGGCTGGTGAACGCCGAGGAGTTAGGGGAGATACTGGACAATCACTTCCGCACTCAGCAGAAGGCTGAGGTGTTCCATGCCGCGCACCGGCAGCGGTTCATCTACGGCATGATACAGTCGCCGGAGGACGCGCTGGCTGATGCGCAGTTCGAGGCGCGAGGGTTCTTCGTCGACGTGGACCACCCGGCAACCGGGCCGGTGAAGCATCCGGGCCCTCCGTTCTTGATGAACGGCACTCCCTGGGAGGTGCGACGGCCGGCCCCGGCGCTGGGACAGGACAACCGGGAAGTGCTTGGCGAACAATTGGGCAACAGCGATGGCGAACTTTCCCTTATGAGGGCTCTGGGAGTTATCTGACGATGGCAGGACCTCTGGCAGGTGTCCGTATCATAGAGATGGGGCAACTTATCGCCATCCCGTGGGCCATGAAGATGCTGGCGGACATGGGGGCGCAGGTAATCCGATTCGAGTCGTGCCAACGCATGGAAGGCTACCGGGGTGATTCTCTGTACAAGAATGACGTTGAAGGGGAGACCTGGAACCGGGGCGCGAATTTCTACGAGCACAACCGGAACAAGCTGGGCATCACCCTGGACCTGAGCAAGCCGCAGGGACTGGACTTGCTCCGGGAGCTTATCGCGGTCGCCGACGTTTTCGCCGAGAACTTCACTCCCAGGGTGATCAAGAATTTCAAGCTGGAGTACGAAGACCTGCGGCGGATCAAGCCGGACATCATCATGGTCTCGTCCACCGGCTACGGCTACACCGGCCCATGGGCCAACTACGGGGCTACGGGACCCGCCACCGAGGGAGCGTCGGGGTTGGCGTATATGACCGGATACGTGGACGGCCCGCCTGTGCTGCCGGAGATACCGTACACCGACTACACGGCTGGGGAGCATACTGTCTTTGCCGTTATGGCCGCGCTGGTACACCGTTTTCGCACCGGCAAGGGACAGTTCGTGGACGTTTCCCAGACCCAGACAGCCGCGGTCACCGTTCCAGAAGCCCTGATGGACTACGCTGCCAACAAGCGGATTGAGCCGAGGATGGGCAACGGCCACTCCAGCATGGCTCCCCACGGATGCTATCCGTGCCAGGGCGACGACCACTGGGTCACCATCGCGGTGGAGAGCGATTCGCAGTGGCAGTCCCTGTGCCGGGTGTTGGGACGGGACGGATGGGCCGGCGACTCCCGGTTTGCCGATGGGTTGAGCCGGTGGCGGAACCGCCGGGAGCTGGATGGTCTCATTGGAGAGGTGACTGCTGAATGGGATTCCATCCGGCTGACGCATGAGCTCCAGGCAGCCGGCGTAGCGGCAGGCGCAGTCTTGGATGCCAAGGACTTGTTGTTCGACCCGCACCTGAAGGAGCGGGGTTTCTACGAGGTGATCTCACACCACCCCAGCACCGGGATGCCGCCACTGCCCTACGCCAGCCGTCCCTGGAAGTTGTCGCTGACTCCGTCGGTGGACAGGAAGGCCGGGCCTCTCATGGGGGAGCACAACAGGCTGGTGTTGTCGGAGCTACTTGGCCACACCGAGGACGAACTGGCTGCATGGGAAGACGAGGGGATCATCGGGTACGCGCCGACCAATCCGCGGGCGGTGCAGCGTCCTTCGCTGGACGAGCAGGTGCGGCAGGGCAGAATGCAGCGCTACGAGACGGACTTTGAGGAGCAGGTGGCCCGAGCGTATCAGCCACCGCAGGCGCATTAACCTGATCAAGTCCATTTTCCCGGTAATGCCATTTGCCCTTTGACGGCCGCGCTTTCGCTGAGGTAGACCATATCTGACATCGAATGGTAAGCGGAGGCACATGGCTACGTCCGAGTCCAGATGGTCTCGTCACACAGAGTCTACGTTCACCCACAACATGAGACTGCCGGTACACGGCTGGTATCGGTTTCCGGCGGGATTCTCAGCGGAATGGTCTCAAAGGGTCATAGAGGAACACCGGGAGACTATCGGCGGGTTAACCGTTCTGGACCCCTTCTCAGGAGTGGGAACGGCAGTCTTGTCCGGCCAGAACGCAGGCGTAACGTCCTACGGAGTGGAAGCCCAGCCATTTATCCAGCGGATTGCAGAGGCCAAACTTCTCTGGCGCACCCCCGTAGCAGAGTTTTATGACATGGCCCAGTGCGTAGCCGACCGGGCCATGGCCAGCAGACCACCTGTACGACCATATCCCAAGCTGATTGAACGGTGTTTCTCGGACGAGTCCCTTCTGGACCTCAATAGCCTGCGTTGCGCCTGGGAAGAACTGGACAACGGCAGCCCGCAGTCAAAGCTGACCTGGCTGGCCCTGGTTTGCATTCTCCGGGCGTGTTCCTCCGCTGGCACCGCCCCCTGGCAGTACGTACTTCCTTCAAAGGCGAAAGCGAGGGTATTGCCTCCTTTGGAAGCGTTCAACATGCAGGTACAGCGGATGTTGACTGATATGAGATCCTGGCAGATGCTCGGAATTCGAGACGACGCCAAGGTGTTTCTTGACGATGCCCGGGAGTTGGGAACTATACCGGGTGATTCGGTTGGCCTGATCATAACTTCTCCGCCATACGCCAACAATTACGATTATGGCGATGCTACCAGGCTGGAAATGACATTCTTTGGAGAAGTGTCCGGCTGGGGGGATATCCACGAGAAGGCCAGAAAACGGCTCATCAGGTCCTGCTCGCAACATGCTTCCGTCGAGAAGCTTAACCTCGCCTCTCTGCTAAGGGAACTGAAAGGGACCACCTTCATAGACGAGATTTCAACCGTTTGCGAATCGCTGGAGGTAGAACGCCTCAGTCACGGCGGAAAGAAGGACTACTACCTAATGGTGGCGGCGTATTTTGCCGACATGCGCCAGACTTGGAGAGCACTCAGGAGAGTCTGCGCCGATGGAGGCAAGGCTTGTTTCGTAGTGGGTGACTCGGCCCCATACGGTATTCATGTGCCTACTGAGCGGTGGCTTGGGGAGTTGGCCCTGGATGCAGGGTTCCGCTCATACGGCTTCTCCAAGGTCAGAGAACGAAACGTCAAGTGGAAGAACCGCAAACACCGGGTCCCATTGCAAGAAGGAGTGTTGTGGGTGCAGGGGTAGAGGATGGCCCAATCACCCAATAATGCCGTTGTGGATTCGTTTGAGCGAGTCGGAATTGACGCTTCTACGGACGAAGCGACACCCGACGAGTTGGTCCAAGACAAGGTCGAACAATGGGAGCGGCTTCCCGAAGACAGGAAGGGCGTAGTTGTCCAAGCCCTGCTTGAGAGAAACCGGGCCGGAATAGACGAATTCCTTGCCGCCCTGCACGAAGCGGTATCCCGCAGGATTGAAGAAATTACCGTCCTGCCGCTTCACGGGACCGCACTTCAAGCCTCGTCGGTGACTGAAGCTGTGACCCTGCTCTATGGCTATGATGAAGCCGCATCCCAGACGAACTTCGAGCGGTATGAAATCCGCGTCCTGTTCAGGAACAAGAATGAAATCACCGGGAGATTCGACGACAAACCCAGCGCTATCGAGTTCCTGGAAACTTACCGGGAATGAGGTAAACAGGTGATACTTGCTCCCACATCTAAAGGCCGCGGCCGGCCTCGTATGCCGCGATCTTGTCCTCGTGTTGAAGGGTGAGGCCGATGTCGTCCAGACCGTTGACGAGGTTGTGGCGGCGGGCCGGGTCAACCTCGAAGGTGATGGAGATTTCCTCGTCCTCGTCCCACAGGCGCTGGCCCACCAGGTCGACGGTGAGGTTGATACCGGGCTTGGAGAGCGCCTTGTCCATTACTTGACGGACCTGCTCCTCGCTAAGGCGGAGGGGCAACAGGCCGTTCTTGAAGCAGTTGTTGTAGAAGATGTCCGCAAAGCTGGGCGCGATGATGCACCTGATCCCGTAGTCGCGCAAGGCCCAGGGGGCGTGTTCGCGGGAGGAGCCGCAACCGAAGTTGTGGCCTGCGACGAGCACCTTCGCGGCGCTGTAAGAGGGCTGGTTGAGGACGAAGTCGGGCCTTGGGCTGCCGTCCTCATTGTACCGCCAGCGGGAGAACAGGGCGTCCTCAAATCCGCTGCTGGCGATGCTCTTCAGGTGGAATGCAGGGATGATCTGGTCGGTATCGACGTTCACCCGGTCCAGGGGCGCTACCACGCCGTTAAGCTCGGTGAAGGGGTCCATATTCTTCCTCTCTCTTGCTGATTAGTAGGGATCCCGGGACGGATTACCCGCCCACGGGCCGCCAAATGTCACGAAGGTCCAATGTGAATGCGGGCAGCTCCGGCTCACAAGAGACGGCGTCCGGTTGATCAAGGATAGCCACAGTTTGGCCGGGACGGAACACATGGACGCGCTGTTGCGCCGGGTCTACGAGGAGTCCCAGCCGGACGCCGTTTTCAATGTACTCGTCCATCTTCTCCTGCACGTAGACCAGGGAGTCCGTCCGTGAACGGAGCTCGATTACGAAGTCAGGGCAGATGGGGGCAAACCCTGCCTGCTCTGCCGGTTCGAGGGCGTTCCATCGTTCCCGCAGTATCCAACATGCGTCGGGGGCCTTCATGGAGCCGTCAGGCAAGGTGAATCCAGCGGAGGCGCTGAAGGCGAGGCCCGTGCCATCCATGTCGGCCCAATTTGCCACCTGGAGGAAAAGCCTGCCTTCTTTCCAAGCCGTATCAGAATGCGCTGGGGGCATGATAATCAGTTCCCTGTTGGCGGTCATCTCGAACCGGAGATCACCGTTGTCGCAGCAGAAGGCGACGAACTCGTCATCGGTCATGCTGATGGCGCTGAAGTCGAGCGCCAGCATGTATGGCAGTGCGGAGGCAGCGCCGGGAACCGGCTTGATGGTCATCCCCATATCTCCCGCAGGTCGAGGGTAAATCCGGGCAGCACGGGACCGCCGGAGACGGTTGCCGGGTCTTCCAGCACCTCGACGGCCTTGCCGGGACGGTAGATGTAGACGCGCCGTTGACTCGGGTCAATCAGCCAGCCAAGGCGGACGCCGTTCTCGATGTACTCTTCCATCTTCTCCAACAAATGTCTCAAGGGGTCTGATTCTGAGCGAAGCTCGACAACGAAATCCGGAGAGATGTGGGAGAACCTTCTTTTTTCATCCTGGGGCAGGGCATCCCACCGTTCCCGGAGAATCCAACATGCGTCGGCGGCCTTCATTGATCCGTTGGGGAGGGTGAATCCGGCGGAAGCGCTGAAGGTCAGACCTGTCCCGTCCTGTTTTGACCAGATAAACAGTTGACCGAATAGCTCGCCCTCTTGCCATCCCGTCTCCGAATGTACTGGAGGCATGATGATCAGTTCCCTGTTGGCGGTCATCTCGAACCTGAGGTCGCCGTTGTCGCAACAAAAGGCTACGAACTCGTCATCGGTCATGCTGATGGCGCTGAAGTCGAGCACGAGCATGTATGGCAGGGTGGAGGCAGCGCCGGGGACCGGCTTGATGGTCATCCCCATATCTCCCGCAGGTCGAGGGTAAATCCGGGCAGCACAGGAGCGCCGGAGACGGTTGCCGGGTCTTCCAGCACCTGTGCGGCCTTGCCGGGACGGTAAATGTGGACGCGCCGATGACTCGGGTCAATCAGCCAGCCCAGCCGGACACCGTTCTGGATGTACTCTTGCATCTTACCCTGGATGTCCGGCAGATTGTCCGGCGGTGAGCGAAGTTCTATCACGAAGTCCGGGCAAATGGGAGCGAACCTATCCTGTTCCTCCTCAGTCAAAGTTCGCCACCGCGACAGGAGTATCCACGAAGCATCAGGGGAGAATATGGACCCGTTTGGCAAGGTGAATCCGGTGGACGAGTCGAAGGTCTTCCCAGTCCCGTCCTGCCGCGACCATACGAACAGGAATCCGTTCAAATCGCTATTGCGTCCACCCGTTGCCGAGCCCGCAGGCGGCATAATGATCAACTCCCTCTTCGCCGTGAGCTCCAAGCGAAAGTCCCCATTGTCGGAGCACAGCTTGAGGAACTGCTCTTCCGTCATGTCAAGGGCGCGGATGTCCAGCGTTAGCCTGTACGGCAGAGTTGACACGGTTCCGGGAAATGGCCTGGTGGTCATGGCTACAGGTCCCGCACGTCCACGAAGTGACCGGCGATGGCGGCGGCGGCGGCCATCGCGGGGCTGACCAGGTGGGTGCGGCCTCCGGGGCCCTGGCGGCCTTCGAAATTGCGGTTGGAGGTGGAGGCGCAACGCTGGCCGGGATCGAGGATGTCCGGGTTCATGCCCAGGCACATGGAGCATCCGGCAACGCGCCAGTCCAGTCCAGCCTCCTTGAAGACCTCGTCGAGACCTTCCTCTTCGGCCTCCCGCTTGATCTTGGCGGAGCCTGGGACGACCATCGCGTATACGTCGGGGTGGACCTGGCGGCCCCTGACCACCTCGGCGGCGGCCCGCAGGTCCTCAAGCCTGGCGTTGGTACATGCGCCGAGGAATATGCGGTCGATCTTGATGTCCTGCATGGGAGTGCCCGGCTGGAGGTCCATGTACTCCAGCGCCCGGGTGGCGGACTCCTGCTCTGCGGGGTCGTCGAAGGACGCCGGGTCGGGCACCCGCCCGGAGATTGGGGCGACCATGCCGGGGTTGGTGCCCCAGGTCACGAAGGGTTCGAGGTCCGGGGCATTGATGACCACGGTACTGTCGTAAACCGCGCCGGGGTCGGTGGCGAGGTCCCGCCACCGCTCGACCGCGGCGTCGAAGTCCGCGCCCTGGGGTGCGAACTGGCGTCCCCGGAGGTATTCGAAGGTTGTGTCGTCGGGGGCAATCATGCCCGCCCGCGCGCCGGCTTCGATGCTCATGTTGCAGACCGTCATGCGGCCGTCCATCGACAGGGATCGGATGGCGTCGCCGGTGTACTCGATGACGTGGCCCGTGCCGCCGTTGATGCCGATGCGCCCGATGATGCCCAGGATAATGTCCTTGGCGGTGACGCCGGGGGGCAGGGAGCCATCGACCCGGACTTCCATCGTGTTCGGCCTGAACTGGCGCAGCGTCTGGGTAGCCAGGACGTGCTCGACCTCGGATGTGCCGATGCCGATTGCGAACGCGCCCAGCGCGCCGTGGGTGGAGGTGTGGCTGTCGCCGCAGACCACGGTCTTGCCGGGCTGGGTGTATCCCAGGTCGGGCCCGATGATGTGGACAATGCCCTGGAGGGGGCTGAAGCGGTCGTAAAGGGTGACGCCGAACTCCTCGCAATTGCGGGTCAGGGCGTCCAACTGGGCCTGGGAAATCTCGTCGGTGACGGGGATGGACAAGTCCCAGGTAGGCGTGTTGTGGTCAGCGGTGGCGACGGTGAGGTCGGTGCGGCGCACCCGGCGTCCCGCCATGCGAAGGCCATCAAAGGCCTGGGCCGAAGTTACTTCGTGGACAAGGTGGAGGTCTATATAGATGAGGGCGGGTTCCCCCGGCTCCTCGTGGACTACGTGGGCGTCCCAGATTTTCTCGAACAAAGTCTTCGCGGGCATTTGCATTTCCTTCTGTTTGGTGTCGTCTGTTAGTGTCGGACACGGCGTCTGAATCCAGCGACGCACCGCAGGGCGGCGGCCATGCTAAACCGCTGGGCCGTGGGGCCGGGTCACATTATAACATTCCCGGTACGCGGCCATGCCTGTGACCGCGTGTTGACAGGCACAGCCGGGAGACGGGAACTCCAGACCGGAAGCAGTTGGACAACTCCATAATCGGGGAGCTGTGAGACCAGCCGGGGATACCCGTGGTGCGACGAAAAACGATGACCCGCGGCGCGTTTTCATAAATGATGGTAAACTTACAGAGTCCTATAGACCATCTGGAACGCCCGCCCGCGACGGGTCAAAGGGCGAGTGGCGGGACCATGCAGTTACGAGAAGATTTGCGGAGGTGACAGGCCATGACCAACCCCGGAGAAAACGGCGAGGCGGTTGTGCTGCCAACCTCGGTAGTTCCACGGAAGTACCGGATCACACTGAAACCCGATCTGACGAAATTCACCTTCGATGGCAGCGAGAGCGTGGACGTCTCGGTGGTCGAGGCTACGCCGGAGGTAGTGCTGAACGCCGTCGAGCTTGACATCGCCTCGGCGTCCATACAGCAGGGCGGAGCGTCCGTGGCCGCGGACTCGATCACGTTCGATGAAGACAGGCAGACGGTGACGCTGGGGTTCCCCAATGCCATTGCGGCCGGTGACGCCACGTTGGACATCAGTTTCACAGGGATACTTAACGACAGGCTGCACGGGTTCTATCGCAGCGAGTACACCAACCCGGAGGGTGAGCAGAGCTTCCTGGCCACGACCCAGTTTGAGGCTACGGACGCCAGGCGGGCCTTCCCCTGCTGGGACGAACCGGCCCACAAGGCAAGTTTCGAGGTAACCCTGGTTGTTCCTGAAGACCTGGTGGCGATTTCCAATACCCCGGTGGCGGAGGAGACGCGACCGGAGCCGGGGCTGAAGTCGCTGCGGTTCGGCGAGACTCCCGTTATGTCAACCTACCTTCTCGCGTTCGTGGTGGGAGACCTGGTTGGAATAGAAGAGCAGGCCAACGAGCAGACCACGGTCGGCGTCTGGACCACCAGGGGCAAGGAGGACCAGGGCAAGTTCGCACTGGATACTTCGGTCAAACTCCTGTCCTTCTTCAACGATTACTTTGGCATCCCGTATCCGCTGGAGAAGCTGGACCACATAGCCATCCCGGACTTCGCAGCCGGAGCGATGGAGAACTGGGGGGCGATCACCTACCGGGAGACCGCCCTGCTGGTGGACGAAGCAAACTCTTCGGCGGGAACGCGGCAGCGCGTGGCCGAGGTGGTGGCGCACGAGATGGCCCACATGTGGTTCGGCGACCTGGTGACGATGGCATGGTGGGACGATCTCTGGCTGAACGAGAGTTTCGCATCCTGGATGGGGAGCAAGGCGGTTGACTGGCTGTTCCCGGAATGGGACATGTGGACCCAGTTCGTGAACATGGACACCAACCGGGCATTGAGCCTGGACGGGTTGAAGAACTCCCACCCCATCGAGCAGGAGGTCAAGGACCCGGCCGAGGTCAGCCAGCTTTTCGACGCCATCAGTTACTCCAAGGGCGCATCGGTCCTGCGGATGCTGGAGCAGTTCCTTGGCCCGGAGACCTTCCAACAGGGACTGCAAGGCTACATATCGGCCCACCTGTACGGCAACGCCCGGACCGAAGACCTGTGGTCGGCCCTGGAATCGGCGTCGGGCCAGCCCGTTAAGTCCATCATGGACTCATGGACCAAGCAGATGGGCTACCCGGTGGTGCGGGTAGAGTCCTCACGCAGCGGCGGCGGCCTGGAACTGACCCTGCACCAGGAGCGGTTCGTGTACGACCGGCTCGAAGAAGAGTCCGCGCCGGAACCGGAGGTCTGGCAGGTGCCGGTAGGCGTGTCCTCGGGCGGCGAGTCCGGGTCTGCCGCAATGGTAATGGACGGGCGGCAAGGGAACCTGCGGGTGACCGCGCCCGCCACCCAGGCACCCGATTCGGACTGGTTCAAGGTGAACCCGGACCAGACCGGCTTCTTCCGGGTCAACTACTCGCAGGAGGACTGGGAGCGGCTGGTGCCGGCCATCCGGCAGCGGAGCATTCCGGCCACCGACCGGCTGGGGATCCAGAACGACGCCTATGCCCTGTCACGGGCGGGCCTGCTGCCGGTGAGCCAGTTCCTGTCGCTGGCCAGCGCCTACGTCAACGAGGAGGACGCCTCGGTCTGGAGCGATCTGGCCAGCAATCTTCACGACGTCAACTCCATGCTGTCCGATGAACCCAGCTACGAAGCGTTCCAGCGGTTCGCCCGCGAGCTTATAGGCCCGGCGGCGCGGCGTTCAGGATGGGAACCCAGGGCGGGAGAGGGGCACATGGACGCCCTGCTGCGCACCACGGTGTTGAGCCAGGCGGGCAGCTACTACGACAGCGAAGTGCTGTCCCAGGCGATGGACCTGTTCCACATGTTCCTGGAAGACCGGGAGAAGGTACACCCGGACCTGCGCGGCGTGGTGTTCTCGCTGGCGGGCCATGCCGGGGACGAGACCACATACAGGCAACTCTGGGAACTGGAGAACCGGGCGGCGCTTCAGGAGGAGAAGATGCGGCTGCTGCTGGGACTTTCCAGATTTTCCCAGCCCGAGCTGCTGACGGAGACGCTGGAACGGTCGCTCACGCCGGACGTGCGCTCGCAGGACACCATCAGCGTGGTGACGGCGGTGGCAGCCAACGTGAAGGGCCGGGACCTGGCCTGGCAGTTCGTCAAGGACAACTGGGCAGAGTTTGACCGGCGGTACGGCGGCGGCGGTTTCGGGTTGATGAGGCTGGTATCCATCTGCGGCCACTTCAACGATGAAGCGAGGGTCGAAGAAATCGAGGAGTTCTTCAGGGAACATCCTGCCCCTGCCGGGGAACGGACGATCCGGCAGTCCATCGAGCGGGTGCGGCTGAACAGCCGCTGGCTGGACCGGAACCGGAGCGCGCTGGCGGACTGGTTCGGAGGCTAGGGCAATCAGTGGCTTTCATAGACGCAGTTGCGGCCCTTAACGGGTTAAAGCGCCGCCGTATCATCCGGGACTACGCGATTATCGGCGCCGTGGCCGCCACTGCGTATATGGAGCCAATATCCACCGAGGACATTGACGTGGTAATCCTGGCAGATAGCGATGAGGAATACCTGCGAGCCTACGGTGTCATCGCTGAGCCGGCGGAAGGGCAAGAGGGA
The DNA here is from genome assembly GCA_034422355.1 of Dehalococcoidia bacterium. Lineage (GTDB taxonomy): Bacteria > Chloroflexota > Dehalococcoidia > Lucifugimonadales > UBA3495 > CATOSP01. The sequence goes on from DAOUJS010000182.1 coordinate 17,513, forward strand.
ATGCACCAGATACCGGGAGGCGTACCAATTCAGCTATTCCCTTCCACAGTTATGCCCCTTTACCGCGACACAGTGGAGCAGGCGAAAAAAGTCCGGATTGGCAACCTGCGGGCCAAAGTAGCCACTGCCGAACACCTGATTTTGCTGTACCTTACAGCCAACCGCCAGCGAGATAGGCTTCGTGTCAGCTATCTGATCGAAGACGCGGACGAAAGCATACTGCAAGCCTTGTTGGAAAGGTTCGATGACCAGCAAAAAACCCTTGCCAACAGACTCCAAAGCCTTCGCGGAATTAGCGTTCCGAGAGAAGGAGAAATGGCATCGCCGCCGCAAGCGGATGAGCCTAGTCCGGAAACTTGAGGCCCTGGACAGAATGCGCGAAAGGCCCAGGCTTAAGTTGGATACTTCTCAATGAATGATGGTAGACGTTTTATGGAATCGAATCAGCGAATCAACGTCCTGAAGTCCGTGTTGGCCCATAGAATCCTCGTCCTGGACGGGGCGATGGGCACGTCGATCCAGGAGCTTGACCTTGGCCCGGAGGACTTCGGGGGTCCCGAGTACGAGGGTTGCAACGAGCACCTGGTTCTCACCAGGCCCGAGGCGATATCCGGTATTCACCAAGGGTTCCTGGATGCCGGGGCCGATATCCTGGAGACCAACACATTCGGAGCAACCTCCATTGTGCTGGCCGAGTATGAACTGGCCCACGAGGCGCGCCGGATCAACCAGGCTGCGGCCAGTATCGCCCGCGAACTGTGCGATGCCGCCTCGACCCCGGAGAAACCCCGGTTTGTCGCCGGGTCGATGGGGCCGACCACCAAGTCCATATCGGTGACCGGCGGCGTTACCTTCGACGAATTGGCCGCCGCGTACCAGGAACAGGCCGCGGGGTTGATGGAGGGGGGAGCCGACGTCCTGCTGCTGGAAACGTCCCAGGACACCATCAACGTCAAGGCGGGGCTGGAAGGCATTGACCGGGCCTTCGCCGAGTTGGGGCGCGAGATCCCAGTGGCCGTGCAGGGCACGGTCGAGCCGATGGGGACCCTGCTGGCAGGACAGGATGCCGAGGCATTCTACACTTCGCTGGCGCACCGCGACCTGCTCTGGATCGGGTTTAACTGCGCCACCGGCCCGGAGTTCATGACCGACCATGTGCGGACGTTGGCCGGACTGTCCCGGTTCCCGGTGGCCTGCCTGCCCAACGCCGGCCTGCCTGACGAGAACGGGAACTACAACGAGACTCCGGATATGATGGCTTCCACCCTGAGCCGGTTCATCGATTCCGGCTGGGTGAACCTGATCGGCGGGTGCTGCGGCACGGTGGCGGAACACGTCCACAGGCTTGCGGAAATAGCCGAGGGCAAAGCGGGTCGCCAGCCGGTCCAGTCCCAGGAGACCAGGGTCTCCGGGATTGAGGCCCTGCTGGTGGACGAGGACGTGCGGCCCGTCATAGTAGGGGAGCGCACAAACGTACTCGGAAGCCGCCGCTTCCGCCGCCTGATTGCCGAGGGAGCGTTCGAGGAGTCGGCCGAGATAGGACGCCGGCAGGTAAGGAACGGAGCGCACATCCTGGACGTGTGTCTCCAGGACCCGGACAGGGACGAATCGGCGGACATGGAGGCATTCCTTGACCTTTTGACCCGCAAGGTGAAGTCCACTATCATGGTTGATTCCACCGACCCGGAGGTCATAGAGCTGGCCCTGAAGCGCCTCCAGGGGAAGTCGGTCATCAACTCGGTGAACCTGGAGGACGGGGAGGAGCGGTTCCAGGCCGTGGTGCCGCTGGCGCGCCGGTTCGGGGCGGCGCTGGTGGTGGGCTGCATCGACGAGGACAAGGAGCAGGCGCAGGCAATCACCCGGGAGCGAAAGCTGGAGATAGCGCGGCGTTCCGCGGAAATTCTCACGGAGAAGTACGGCGTTCCGCTGGAGGACATCGTCTTTGACCCGCTGGTGTTCCCCTGCGGCACTGGCGACGAGAACTACATCGGCTCCGCGGCGGAGACCATCGAAGGGGTGCGGCTGATCAAGGAGGCATTGCCCCAGGCCAAGACGGTGCTGGGCATCTCCAACGTATCCTTCGGCCTCCCGGCGGCAGGACGGGAAGTCCTGAACTCGGTGTTCCTGTACCACTGCGTTCAGGCCGGGCTGGACATGGCAATCGTCAATGCGGAGTTGATGCAGCGGTACAACTCGATTCCCGAAGAGGAACGCAAGCTGGCGGAAGACCTCATCTGGTATCGCGGCGAGGACCCGGTTGCGGCGTTCGCGGCCCACTTCCGGGAGAAGGCCCCGAAGTCGTCCGCGCAGGACCGGCTCCAACTGCCCCTGGACGAGCGGCTGGCCCTGGCGATTATCGAGGGCACCAAGGAAGGGCTGACCGAGGACCTGGACGAGGCGCTGACCGGGCGGGAACCGCTGGAAATCATCAACGGCCCGCTGATGGCGGGAATGGAGGAAGTAGGAAGGCAGTTCAACGCCAACCAGCTAATAGTCGCCGAGGTGCTCCAATCGGCGGAGTCTATGAAGGCTGCGGTGTCACACCTGGAGCCGCACATGGAGCGTGACGACAGCGCCAACAAGGGCAGGGTGGTACTGGCGACGGTGAAGGGAGATGTCCACGACATCGGCAAGAACCTGGTGGACATCATACTGTCGAACAACGGCTACCAGGTCATCAACCTGGGCATCAAGGTCCCGCCCCAGGAGCTTATAGAGGCGTGCCAGCAGCACCGGCCGGACATCATCGGCCTTTCCGGGCTCCTGGTGAAGTCGGCCCGGATGATGGTTGAGACAGTCCACGACCTGCGGCAGGCCCAGGTTGATTGCCCAATCCTGGTGGGAGGAGCGGCGCTCTCCAACCGCTTCACCCGGCTGAACATCGCCCCCGAATATGGCGGGTTGGTGGCATACTCCCAGGACGCGATGAGCGGACTGGCCCTGGCCAATACGATACAGGACGCGGACGAGCGTCAAAAACTGTCGGCATCACTCCAGGCCGAGACCGAGGATATGCTGGACGCGGAAAACCGGCGGAGCGCAGCATCGGATAATGGCGCCGCGGCTCCGGTCCCGCCGGCCCAGGTGCGGCGGGATGTTCCGGCGCAGCGTCCGCCCGACCTGCGGCTCCACGTGCTGCGCGACTATGACATGACGCAGATATTCCCCTACATCAATCCGCAGATGCTCTACGTCCGCCATCTCGGTTTCAACGGACGTTTCGCGGAAGCCTTGGAGGCGGGAGATGCCGCGGCCGTCGAGCTGAGGGAGTCGGTCCGCCGGGTGGAGGACATGGTGCTGGCCCACCCGGACATCAACGCCAACGCAGTGTTCAAGTTCTTCCCCTGCCGGTCGGACGGGCAGTGGCTGCTGGCGCTGGCCCCGGACGGGCAGACGGTGGTCGAGCGGTTCTACTTTGGCCGCCAGTCCCAGAGGGATGGGCTGTGCATCTCGGACTACATTCTTCCAGGAAGGACCGTGAGTCCCGGAGGCGGCGGGTTGGGCGATGACGTGGACTACATCGCCATGTTCGTCACGTCCGTTGGCCCCGGAGTCCGGGAATTGGCCGAGAAGTGGATGGCAGAAGGGCAGTACCTGAACGCGCACATCCTGCAGGCGCTGGCCCTGGAGTCGGCGGAGGGTTTTGCTGAATTGCTGCACCAGCAGATCCGGCAGATGTGGGGGTTCGGGGACCCGGCGGGGCTGAGTTACCAGGACCTGTTCCGCACCCAGTACCGGGGCCGCCGGTTCTCCTTCGGCTACCCGGCCTGCCCCAGGCTGGAGGACCAGGAGCAACTGTTCCGGCTGCTGGATGTCACCTCCAACATCGGAGTCGAACTGACTGAAGAGTCCATGATGGACCCTGAATCGTCGGTGTCGGCGATAGTTGTTCACCATCCCGACGCCAAGTATTTCAACCTGAGCGAGCAGGACATCGAGCGGCTGGAGCGGGAGGTCGAGGCGATGCAGGCCGGAGCATAGGCCCTCACCCTGACCCCCTCCCTCCGGGAGAGGGACGCCGCGCCAGCCATGCCAACCGGAAGTCTCGGGGGAATAAGCACGAACTGGGGGAACGATGGACCCGATCAACCTTGTGGCGGAACGTCTCGGCGTCGGTCAGGAGCACCTGATTCCCTTTGGCCGTTACAAGGCCAAGATCAGCCTGGAGGCGATCAGGGAGGACAGGCCGGCCAAGCTGATAGTGGTGACTGGGATCACTCCCACGCCCGCGGGGGAGGGCAAGACCACCACCGCCATCGGGGTGACCCAGGGACTGGGCAAGCTGGGATACCGCCCGGTGGTGAACCTGCGGGAGCCTGCCCTCGGCCCTATCTACGGTATCAAGGGCGGCGGCGCGGGCGGCGGCAAGGCGCGCATAGTTCCTGAAGACGAGATCAACATCCATTTCACCGGCGACGCCCACGCCGTGGGGTCCACCCACAATCTGCTGGCCGCCCTGGTGGAGAACGCCGTCTACCGCAACGCCGCCTGCAACATGGCGCCGGAGGGAATCCAGTGGTCCCGGGTCACCGACGCATCGGACCGCTCGCTGCGCCAGGTTGCGACCGGGCTTGGCGGCAGCGCCAACAGCCCGCTGCGGGAGACCCGTTTCGATTTCGTAACCGCATCGGAGATCATGGCGATACTGGCGCTGGCCGAAGACCTGGAAGACCTGCGTGACCGGCTCTCCAGGATCGTTGTGGGGACCAACCGCGACGGCGAGCCCGTATCCGCGGGCGACCTGGGATTCGCCGGGCCGCTGATGACCCTGATGCGGCATACGGTGATGCCCAACCTGGTGCAGACCCTTGAGGGGCAACCGGCGATTGTCCACGCCGGGCCCTTCGGCAACATCGCGCATGGTTGCAGCTCGATAATCGCCGACAAGCTGGGCATGGGCTACGCCGACCACGTGATCACCGAGGCCGGGTTCGGCTCAGACCTTGGGTTTGAGAAATTCATGCACATCAAGACCAGGCAGAGCGGTCTGCCGGTGGCAGCGGCGGTACTGGTCTCGTCGCTCCGGGCCATTCGCTGGCACGGAGGGGCGCGCCGCCGGGAGTTGGCGATGCCCAACCGTGAAGCGGTTGAGGCGGGGGCGGCCAACCTGGTGCATCACATAGGGATTGTCCGCAGCTTCGGTCTCCCCGTCGTGGTGGCGCTGAACCGCTTTGAGGGGGATAGTCCCGAGGAATTGAGCGCGGTGTCCGAGACAGCCAGGAATGCCGGGGCCTATGCCACCGCCGAATACGAGGGGTTCACCAACGGCGGCGAAGGCAGCGTTGCCCTGGCCGAGGCCGTTGCCCGGTGCGCCGCCGATACGACGGTGACTCCCGCCGGGATAGACTACGCCTATCCCCTGGATGCGAGCGTGGAGGACAAGGTGCTGGCCCTGGCCCGGCGCGTCTACGGGGCGGAGTCCGTCACCTGGACCGCGGAGGCGCGGCGCAGGGCGCGTTTCTTCACCGCGCAGGGGTGGGACAACCTGCCCATCTGCATGGCCAAGACCCACCTGTCCATCTCCCACGACCCTACACGCCGGGGCAGCCCGTCGGGGTACGCTTTCCCGGTCTCGGACATCCGTGCGTCGGTGGGAGCAGGCTTCCTGTACGCCCTGGCGGGCAGGATCGAGACCCTTCCCGGTCTGCCGACCCGGCCCCGGGCGCTGGACATGGACGTTTCGACCGATGGAGAGATACTGGGCCTGTAGCGGCCCATCACGCGGCAGCCATACTACATGGAGGCATGAAGGCATGATTTACGATTTCCGTCAGTACACGTTCAAGCCGGGCGCGATTCCCGATTACATGAAGGCGGTTGAGGAGCTGTCGATTCCCATCCGGGCCAAGTACGGGGTCAAGCTGGCGGGCTGGTACTACAGCGACGTGGGAGAGTTGAACCAGGTGGTCCACATCTGGGCCTACCGAGACTACGCGCACCTGGACGAGGCGAAGGCGCAGGTTGCCCAGGACCCGGACTGGACTGGGAAGTACCTGCCCGCGGTGCGGGGGCTTATCGAGGCGCAGAAGACCTACCTGATGCTTTCGCCGGACTTCGCCCCGCAGCCGTCGTAGCGGACCGGCCGGGGAGCCGGGAGCGCGATAGTCCCGGTGGCCGCTGCCCAACGTTGGCCACCGGGCAGAGCTTTGCTGCAACAGGGCAAGGCGCGAATACGGTCAGTCGAGAGGGCGATGCGGGAAATAATTGCTCCAACGCCGCGGCGATAACGGTTGATTCGGCCGCGGCGGCCGGTGTATACCGTATGAGACTGATTCGTGGACCAATAGGGAGCTGTACCCGTCCAACGGTCAGTCAACCGTAAAGCCGGAAGGGCAACGGCGGTGGGGCCGGCAGCGGACCGATGCCGCCGCAGGGTGAAGCGGTGCCCATCAAGCGCAACCAGGCAGCCAAGGGAGAAGAGGGGTATGCTGAGAGGGATGTTGGCGGCAATGATGGTTGCTGCAATGACGGGTGCGCTGGGGCTGTTCGGCACTGCCCCTGTAGCCGCCCAGGGAACCCCCAGCGCCACCAGGTCCTTCGACCCGGCAACGGTTTCGCCGGGCGGACAGGTGACGGTGACCATCACTGTGGCCAACTACGGTTCGCGCGGCTCGGTCACTGAGAGTCTGCCCCAAGGGTTCAACTACGAATCCAGCAATCTTGGCCAGGCCGATACCACTGGCCAGGAGGTCAGGTTCACCCTGCAAGGGGAGACTTCCTTCACCTACACTGTTACCGCGCCCAGCGCGGAGGGTCCTTACACCTTCTCCGGGACCCTGAGCGATTCTGGAGGGAATATCCATGCGGTGGGCGGCGCTAACGCGGTGACGGTAGGCGGTGGGGCGGCTGAGGACCCACTGGTTGCCAGGTATGACGATAACAACAACGGCAAGATCGACAAGTCCGAGGTCATAGCGGCCATTAACGACTACCTCTTCGGCACGGGGGCTAACGCCATCACCAAGGCCGATGTGATCAGGCTCATAAACCTCTACCTGTTCGGCCCGGCCACGGCACAGCCGCCGGGCGCGCCCACGAACTTGACGGCGACGGCCAACGGGCAGACCCGGATCGATCTGTCGTGGACTGCGCCCGCCAGCGACGGCGGAGCGGCCATCACGGGATACCTGATCGAGGTCTCGACGGACGGCTCATCCTGGAGAGACCTCGTTGCCAACACCGGCTCCACCGGCACCAGCTACTCCCACACCGGGCTGACGGCCGACAGTGCCCGCCACTACCGGGTCTCGGCCATCAACTCGGCGGGGACTGGTCCGGCGTCCAATGTTGCCACCGCCACCACCGACTCCGTGCCGGCGGGTCCGGACTTGGTTGTTGAACAACTCCAAGTCGACAACCCTAACCCGGAGCCCGGAGCGTCCTTCAGCCTGAACGCCACGGTGCGCAACCAGGGCGGTGGCCCTTCGGGCTCGACCACCACCCTGCGCTACTACCGCTCCACCGACCCGGCCATCACGTTGAGCGACACGGAGGTCGGCACGGACGGGGTGGGAAGTCTGGCCGCGTCCGGGGCCAGTCGCGAGTCCATCGACCTGGCCGCGCCATCCACAGTAGGGACGTACTACTATGGGGCCTGCGTGGATGCGGTTGCCGGGGAGTCCAACACCGGCAACAACTGCTCCAGCGCAGTGGAGGTTACGGTGGTGAAGCGTCCGGACCTGGTTGTTGAACAACCCCAAGTCGACAACCTTAACCCGGAGCCCGGGGTGCCCTTCACTCTGAGTGCCACGGTGCGCAACGAGGGCAGCGGCGCTTCGGACCCGACCACCCTGCGCTACTACCGCTCCAGCGACTCGACCATCGAGCCGAGCGACACGGATGTCGGCACGGACGGGGTGGGGAGTCTGGCTGAGTCCGGGACCAGTGGCGAGTCCATCGACCTGACCGCGCCGTCCACAGAAGGGACGTACTACTACGGGGCGTGCGTGGATGCGGTTAGTGGGGAGTCTGATACTGGCAACAACTGCTCGGACGGGGTTAAGGTTACGGTGGAGGCACGTCCGGACCTGGTTGTTGAACCACCCTCAGTCAACAACGATAGCCTGAACGCCGGGGCGTCCTTCACTCTGAGCGCCACGGTGCGCAACCAGGGCAGCGGCCCTTCGGACCCGACCATCCTGCGCTACTACCGCTCCACCGACTCGACCATCACGACGAGCGACGCGTGGGAGGGCATCGTTGCTGTAGAGAGTCTGTTCCCGTCCGGGGGCATTTCGAGGTCCATCCAATTGCACGCGCCGTCGGGCGACGGGACCTACTACTATGGCGCCTGCGTCGTTGCGGTTGCCGGGGAGTCTAACACCGGCAACAACTGCTCCGACGCGGTGCCGGTGACCGTCCAATAGCCAGCCCCCGAACGGCGTCGGTCCGAAGGGGACTTGAGAAGGCTCGGTCTGATTTTATGCCCCAGGGTCTGGGTTTTTCTATCCGGGATGCGCTAGTTGTGGCAACCCCTGGCCTGGATGTCCCAGACGGCCTCAACCCTGCCGTCGCGGATGCCGATGAAGCAGTCCCAGCGGCTTACGGTGGCGTCCTGCTGCGATGGGATGAGGGTCACCTGGTCTCCCACGTTCAGGGTTGTCCCCTCATCGACGTGGAAGACCACGTGGTCGGGGTCCATCGACTCCACCGCTACGCCGGGGCGACCTTCCACTTCGGGCATACCGCGCAGGGTGGCGATGGTCTTCTGCCCGGCGTCTCCGACGGCAACGCCGGGGCGGGGGGCGCTGATTACCGTGGTCAGCACTTTGCCGGCGTAGTGGAAATCGGTCATGTAGCCGTAGCCCGTTTCCATTACCAGGTAGCTGCCGCCCTGTATCTCGGTGACGCCGGGGATTTCACCGGCCACGTCGTAACTCCAGGTCTCTCCGGTTGAGACTATGTCAACCGGGATGCCCGCGGCTTCAATGGCGTCCTTGAGGTCGATCACTCCCTGGATGACCCGCCGCCCCTCGGTGACCCGGTCCTCCCTCTCCGGCATGGCGGGTATGACCTGGTGGCTCATAATGCCCCGGAAGGCCAGGCCGGACATGGACCGGACCGCCTTGGCCAGTTCCACACCCTGGGCCGCATCCTGGACGCCGCATCGCCTCAGACCCGTCTCAAGCTCGATGACGATTCCCAGGGTCACCCCCTGGCTGGCGGCGGCGCGGGACAGGTCACGGGCGTTGTCCGCGTCGTCACAGGCCACCAGCATTTCCGCCTGCTGCGCCAGTGTGCAGAGCCGATCTATCTTCAGCGGCTCCCTGATCTCGCTGGTGATGAAGACGCTGGGTATCCCGCCGTGGACCATGACCTCGGCCTCGGAGACCTTGGCGGCGCAGACCCCGCCGATGGTGCCGCCCAGCCGGATCTGGCGGTGGGCCAGCGCCGGGGTCTTGTGGTTCTTGCTGTGGGGGCGCAGCTTGCTGCTCCGGCCCTCGTAGTATTCGGCCATCACGTCCATGTTGTGGTCCAGGGCGTCCATGTCCAGGACGAGGCAGGGGGTTTCCAGGTCTTCGACGGGAGTGCCGGGTGCGGGACGGTAAAGCTGGGTCATTGCGGGTCTCCCTTCGCGGGTCTTTTCTGGTTCGGATGAGTTGTGACCTGTGGCCGGGGTCAGGTGAACCTTCCCCTGGCGGCGACGGGCCAGTATCCTTCAAGCCTGCCGTCGCGCACCGCGCGGATGTAATCGTACTGGTTGACGCACATCGCCAGGTCGTTGGGGACCAGCCATGCCCTGTCGCCGGGGCGCAACCGGGTCACGGCGGACCCCTCGAGGTCAACGACGCCGTGCTCGGCGCTGAAGCGGTTGGCCGCCGCGCCGGGTATGCCTTCCAGGACTGCCGTGCCGCGGTCCGGGCCGGTGGCCTTGTGTCCAGCGTCCAGCACGGCCGATCTGTCGACGGGGTGGCTGATTACCGAGGTGAGGACTTTCGCGGCCGGCTGGAACTCGGGCCTTAGCTGGCAGTAGCGGAAGTCCATCAGGGGATATGAGCCGGCCTGGACTTCGGTGATGCCGTCAATGCCGGCCGCAACGCTGTAGTTGTGAGTGCCGGCGACGCTGACGTTTCCGGGCAGCCCCTCGCGCTCCAGCAACTCGCGGGTGTCCAGGGCGGGCTGCAATTGCTGGCGCATGTCGGCTTCCGTTGCGGCGTCCGCTGGGGGAATCGCCATGACGCCCATGAACTCAAGCCCCGGCGAACCGGCGACCTCTCTGGCCAACTCCACTGCCACTGCGCCCGGAGAGACGCCGCAGCGTCCCAGCCCCGCTTCCAACTCGACCAGGACACCGAGGGAAACCCCCGCGGCAGTCGCCGCTTCGGAGAGAGACGCCACGTTACTTGGAGAATCCACGGCCACCGACATGCGGTTGGAAGCTGCCAGGGCGCACAGGCGGGCAATCTTGGAGCGGGTCACTATCTGGCTGGCGACCAGTATGGAAGAGAAACCGGCCTGGGCGAATACCTCGGCCTCGCCGACGGTGGTTACGGCAATGCCCGCGGTCCTTGCATCGCCTGCTCCTATAGCGTTGGCCTGCACGTGAGCGATCTGCGGGCACTGGTGCGGGGTAACGAAGGGTCTGACGCCTGCCTTCGGTCCATTGAATGCCCCATTGAATGCCGCGTGGAGCGTGCGAATATTCTGCTCCATTACGCCCAGGTCCACGACCAGCGCGGGGGTGTCCAGTTCCTCGACCGGAGTTCCCGGCGGTTGAAAAACGGGACGCTCCATAGTTGCCTCCTGGGGCCGGTGTTGGCGTGTAGTTGCGCGTTGACTGGCCGTATTCGGCTTGGCTGCGTGCCAGTTGCGCCGACGGAGGAAGAATATCACAAATGGACGGGCGGCACAGAGGGGTATGACGCGGCGCAATTGCATTTGGCCGGGGCCGATGGCACAATGGCTGTCGCGCCCGGACATGGAACGACTGGAGGCACACCGGCGGAATTGGTCAATCAGTCGTCGCACAGCGAAGAGACCGCGGGGTTGTTGGAAGGCGTCAAGGTGCTTGACCTGACCCACTACCTCGCCGGCCCTTACTGCACAAAGCTCCTGTCGAGCCTCGGAGCGGAAGTCATAAAGATAGAGCCTCCCGGCGGCGACCCTATGCGGCGGTTTGGGCCGCTGGTCTCGACACTGGTCCCCGCCTCGACCGGAACGCAGGGCGATAATGACGATGATGCGGGGGCTTGGTTCCTGTATCTGAACACCTCCAAGAAGAGCCTCACACTGGACCTGAAATCGGAAGAGGGCAAGGAAATCGCCCGCCAACTGGCCGCCGCCTCCGACATTGTGGTCGAGAACTTCGCTCCCGGCGCCCTGGACAGGCTGGGTCTGGGCTACGAGGAACTTTGCAAGACCAACCCGGCGCTGGTGATGACCTCCATTTCCAACTACGGGCAGACCGGCCCCTACCGGGACTGGAAAGCGACGGAAATCAACCTCTATGCCGCGGGCGGCTTGATGAACATCACCGGCGAGCCGGACATGCCGCCGCTGAAAGAGGGAGCGCCGCTGGCCCAGCTTGGCACAGGACAGGTCGCCTTTGTGGCGACCATGGGCGCGCTGATGTATGCGGAAGAGACTGGTGAGGGACAGCACATTGACGTGTCCATCGCCGAGTACGCGACGAACATCCTGGAAAACGCTTTGATGCAGTACAGCTACTCGGGGATTGAGTTCACCCGGGTCGGCAACCGGGGGTATGGCCGGGCCGCCTGGGGGATCTATCCCTGCCGGGATGGGTTCGTGGGGATAATCGCGGGGCCGGATACGCGCTGGCCCGCGGTCGCGGAAATCATGGAGCGGGAGGAGCTGGCCGACCCGAGGTTCGAGTCCCGCAACGGGCGGATGATAAACGCGGACGAAGTGGACGCCCTGATGCTTCCCTGGCTGTTGGACCACGACAAGGTGGACATTTTCAAGGCAGGGCAGGACCGGGGCCTGGGATTCGCCTACGTGGCCACGATGCAGGACATCCTGGACATGGAGCAGTTGAACGCCCGTGACTACTTCGTGGAGTTCGATGGTCCGGGGCAGGGCGGACTCAAGTATCCGGGCGCTCCCATGAAGCTTGCCCCGTCCCTTGCCCCGTCGGTGGATGGTCCCGGCAACGATGGGCAGGACTCACCCAAGTTCGGAAAGCGCGTTGCATGGGTCTACCGGCGCGCGCCATCGCTGGGCGAGCATACCCGCGAAACGCTTTCCGGCCGGCTTGGGATCAGCGAGCCGGAAATCGCCCGGCTGCGTTCCGTGGGGGTGCTGGGATGACCCCAACCGGCATGGCGCCCAATCCACAGACCCGGATGCCCCTCCGGAACTACCGGATACTGGACCTGTCCCGTATCTGGGCGGGACCGTACTGCACCAAGCTGCTGGCGGACATGGGGGCGGAGGTCATCAAGCTGGAGTCATTGAGCGTCTATGACTCCCATCGCGGCCCGGTCAACCCCGCGCCGGGGATAGCGGCCTACCCTGACTCCGACCCCGGCGAGCAGCCCTGGAACCGGAACGGCTGGTTCAACTGCCTGCACATGAGCAAGTACGGGACCAGCCTGGAAATCACTGGCGAAGAGGGCCGGCGGGTCTTTGACCAGCTTGTTTCCATCAGCGACGTCCTGGTGGAGAACTTCCGGCAGGGCAGCCTGGCCCGGCTGGGCTACGACTACGAGACCCTGCGCCGCCTGCGTCCCGACCTGGTCTACGTTTCCATGCCGGCCTTCGGCAACAACGGGCCGTGGCAGAAGTACGTGGCCTACGGAATAGGGCAGGAGCAGCTTTCGGGCATGGCGCACATGACCGGGTATCCCGGCGAGGGGCCGATGAAGTCCGGCATCAATCACGGCGACCCTATCACGGGCGCACACGCGGCGGGCGTTGTGCTGGCGGCGTTGCGATGGCGGCGTCGCACAGGACGGGGGATGTTCATCGACGTTTCCCAGCAGGAGTCGGCGGTAGCCCTGATCGGGGGCGAGGTGCTGGCCTACCAGATAACGGGCCGGGAACCGGAGCGCCAGGGCAACCACTCGCCGTACTTTGCGCCGCACAACGCCTACCAGTGCGCCGGTGACGACAGGTGGGTAACCATCTCGGTTACCAGCGACGCGGAATGGCGCGCACTCGCGGAGATTGTCGGGGGACAGGGGCTGGCAGAAGACGGGAGATTTTCAACGGTCGCGGGGCGGCTGGAGAACCGGGAGGAACTGGACCGGCTGATTTCCGGTTGGACAGCGGACAAGGACATTTATGCGGTGAGCCACCAGCTCCAGCGGTCCGGGGTGCCGGCCAGCCCGGTGATGCACGGCCCCGACCTTCTCGAAGACCCGCACTACATGGACAGGGGCACGTTTGTCAGCGTCAACCACGAGCAGGTGGGACCGAAGATGTACCCTGGCTCCCCGTTCCGGATGAGCGGGACGCCGGGAGAGGTGCGGTGGGCGGCCCCGGCCCTGGGGCAGCATAACCGCCTGGTCTACGGGTCCCTGCTGGGTCTCGGAGACGGCGAGATCAACGGACTGGAAGAGCGTGGAGTTATCGGGACCAGGCCGACCGGCTCCCGCATAATCTGAGAGCCAAGCGGCACGCCGGCCGCGAACCAGGACATGGAGGACCGGACTTGACGGAGAGAGAAGTCATTTACGAAATCGAAGACGGCATCGCTTACATCACGATGAACCGTCCCGAAAAGCTGAATGCCATCAACCCTGAGATGCGCCAGATGCTCTGGGACGCTTTCCAGGACGTGAGCGACAACCCGGAGGTGCGCTGCGCTATCGTTACCGGGAAGGGCCGCGCCTTCTCCACCGGGCATGACCTGGTGGCGATGGCCGAGGCGAGGGCCAACGAGGGTCCCAGCACCGGCGACCTGTACGTGGTGCAGTCCAATATCTGGAAACCGATCATCTCGGCAATCAACGGCATCTGCCTGGCCCAGGGGTGCGGCATAGCGTTGGGCAGCGATATTCGCATCGCTTCCGCTGAGGCCCAGTTCGGCTGGCCCCAGGCCAAGCGGGGAATCTCGTCGGTCAGCGGCCCGGCGCTCCTGTCCCAGGTCGTGCCGCGGAACATCGCCTTTGAGTTCCTGTTCACCGGCGATTTCGTCGATGCGCAGAAGGCACTGGACCTTAGGCTGGTCAACTACGTGGTCCCGCCCGAAGAGGTCATGCCCCGCGCCCAGGAGATGGCCCGCAAGATAACCGCCAACGCGCCCCTGGCCCTGGCCGCCATCAAGGAAGCATCGCTCAAGGGCGCGGAGATGGGGCTGGTGGAGCGGGTTGACTTCGCCCAGAAGAAGCGCGACGAAGTCCTGGCCAGCGAGGACGCGCAGGAAGGAGTCGCAGCCTTCGCGGAGAAGCGCGCGCCGGTCTGGAGGGGCCGGTAACGGCTGCAATCCGGTCCGTCTCCGCCTGGGACGGACCGCCTCGGCACTCTGAATGTCTGCGGCTGGCCCGATATCCATCAGCTATCCATCACTGGAGGAGAAGAAGATGGTCACGTTGACGTCGCCGGAAACCGTTTCCATGAGCGCCGCCGGGCTGGAGGAAGTCACGCGGCTGTTCCACCGGCAGATTGCCGATGGCGTCCACCCCGGCGCGGGCCTGGCGGTGTACCGCTACGGCAAGCCGGTGCTGGACATCCACGGGGGACTGGCCGACTCCAATACGGGACGGCGCGTGGACCCGGATACCATGTTCGTGCTGTTCTCGTCGACCAAACCATTGGCCGCGGCCTGCCTGTATATTCTGAAGGAACGGGGCCGGTTGGAGTGGGATGACCCGGTGGCCAGACACTGGCCGGAGTTCGCCGAAAACGGCAAGGATGCCGTGACGGTTCGTCACATTCTCAGCCACCGTGGGGGCTTTCCCGACACGCCTGAAGACCTGCCCTGGACGGACTGGGCCGACTGGTCCAAGGTCACTCGCGCCATGGAGCGGGCCGCGCCCAAGTACCCGGCCGGTGAGGTGCTGGCCTACCATCCCATCAACTACGGGTGGGTCATCGCCGAGTTGGTGCGGCGGATTGACGGGCGCGCTTTCGACAGGTTCCTGGCCGAGGAACTGGCCGCGCCGTTGCATTTGGACAGCGCTTTCGTGAACCTGCCTCCGGTCCATGACCACCGGGTGTCGCGAATCCACGTGATGGAGGAAGGGGCGGACACCAATGGCTACGCCGTGACCTTCGACAAGCCGGAAGTCCACCACACCATCACTCCGGGGGCAAACGGCATCGCTTCGGCCGGGAATCTGGCCCGGTTCTACGCGATGCTGGAACGGCACGGGTCACTGGACGGCGTCCAACTGTTGAAGCCCGAAACGGTGGACGAGGCGGTCACGCTACAGGTGGAAGCCGTTGACCAGTCTCTGGGAGCATTCGCGCGGCGGTCCCTGGGACTGGCCCTGGGCGACAACCGGATGGGCGAGTCAGCCACGGACCCCCTCCATACCTTCGGGCATGGCGGCGCGGGCACTTCCATCGGGTGGGCCGACTTCGATTCGGGACTGGCGGTTGGATACATCACCAACGGGTTCCGGGGCGGCGAGACCAATGTGGCCCGCCTTGCCGCGGTGTCGCAGGCGGTCAGGGACGCCTGCGTGTAGGAGATTGCGCCCTTGGTTGCGTCCGCCTCCATGCTCGATCTGCTCAAGACCCACTTCGGGTTTGACGGTTTCCTGCCGTTGCAGGAGGAGATCATATCTTCCCTGATGGCCGGGAACGACGCATTTGTCCTGATGCCCACGGGCGGCGGAAAGTCGTTGTGCTACCAACTCCCGGCCCTTGTCCTTGGCGGGCTTACCCTGGTTGTCTCGCCGCTGATTGCGTTGATGAAGGACCAGGTGGACGCGCTCAAGGCCAACGGCATTCCGGCGGGCTTCATCAACAGTTCGCTGACCCAGGGGCAGATTGCCAGGGTCGAGCAGATGGTCCGGGAGGAGCGGCTCAGGATTCTCTACGTGGCCCCGGAACGGGCCATCCTGCCCGAGTTCCGGGACTTTCTGGCGGGGTTGGACGTGCGGCTGCTGGCGATAGACGAGGCCCATTGCGTTTCCCACTGGGGACACGACTTCCGCCCTGCCTACCGCGAGTTGAAGTCTCTCCGGGAGGTTGCGCCCAGCGCCCCGGCCGTCGCGCTGACGGCCACGGCAACGAAGCCGGTCCGGGAGGACATACTGACGGAACTGGGACTTCGGCAAGCCGATGTCTTCATTTCGAGCTTCAACCGTCCCAACCTGACCTACACCGTCGAACCCAAGGAAAAGTCCCTGGAGCCGCTTCTGGACCTGCTCAGGAAACATCGGGGCGAGTCGGCGATCATCTACTGCACAGCCCGCAAGTCCACAGAGGAGATGGCCCATACACTGTCACGGCACGGCTTCAAGGCGGAAGCCTACCACGCCGGGCTGGAGCCGGAGGCTCGCCGCGCCGTTCAGGACCGGTTCATCCGGGACGAAACTTCCGTAGTGGTGGCCACTATCGCCTTTGGCATGGGCATTGACAAGCCCGACATCCGCCTGGTGGTCCACTACGACCTGCCCAAGAACCTGGAGAGCTACTACCAAGAGACAGGGAGGGCCGGACGCGATGGGATGCCCAGCGAGTGCGTCCTTTTTTACTCCTACGCGGACAAGGCCAAGCAGGAGTATTTCCTGGGCCGGATGGAGGACGTTGAGGAGCGGGAACGCTCCCGGAAGCGGTTGGAGCAGATGGTGGCCTTCTGCAACCTGTCGACCTGCCGCCGCAGGTATGTGATTGAGTACCTGGGAGAGGAATGGCCGGAGCAGGACTGCGGGGGCTGCGACGTTTGCCTGAGTCCCCAGGAAGAGTACGACGCTACTGAGACCGCCCAGAAGCTGCTGTCCGCGGTAATCCGAACTGGTGAGACCTTCGGCGCAGCATACATCATCCGTGTGCTGCTGGGGTCGGCGGATAAGAGGATACGGGAGTATGGGCACGACCAACTCTCGGTGTTTGGCATTGTCCGTGACCAGTCCCGCGAGGAACTGCACCAACTGGTCAATGCGTTGCTCTCCAGGGGTCTGCTGGCCGGTTCGGGCGGCCAGTATCCGACGCTGCAAGTAACGCCCCAGGGCCGTCAGTTCCTGAAATGCCGCGAATCACTGACACTGACCCGGCCTGTGAGCCGCTCCAATACCCGCGACGCCGAAACCGATGCCAGTTCCGGCCGCATCGGACGGCGGGACCGCATCCGGGCCGGGGATGACGGTCACGAGCCGTACAACGAAGAGTTGTTCAGTGAGCTATCGGACCTGCGGAAACGGATTGCAGACCACCAGGGCGTGCCGGCCTTCGTCATATTCGGGGACAGGTCGCTACGTGATATGGCGGCCAAAGCGCCAGCAACACGGGAAGAATTCTCCGGCATCTACGGAGTTGGGGAGGCGAAGTTACGGGAACTCAGCGGGCCATTTCTCCGGGTCATCAAGGCTTATGTTGACCGGCACGGTCCCCCGCAGATGGAAGCCAAACGCAGACCAGCGGCGAGTCCCGATCTCGCGTCGGAACAGAGACGGCCCCGCACCGTTGGGGAGTCTTTCCGGGAGACGGGCAGACTCATCTCTGCCGGGGCCTCTGTGGCGGAGGTCGCACATTTGCGTGGCCTGGCGGAGACCACTATCGTCGGGCATCTGGAACTGCTGGTGCGGGAGGGGGAAGAGGTGGACTTCGATCACCTTCTGCCCACCGGGCAACGGCTGGATGCAATCAATGACGCATTTGAGGTCATGGGGCACCAGTTGCTGCGCCCCGTCTTCGACGAGCTTGGCGGCTCCTGCTCATACCAGGAGCTCAGGCTGGCAAGGCTCAAGAAGCTGAGGGAGCGCTCCGAGCCATGATATCACCCGAACAGGGATAGCCTCAGCTAGTGCGGGACTGACCGTAGCCGCAGATTTCTCCCGGACCCCTACCGGAGCCGGGGCGGTGGAATCCCGCTTTCGCAGGAATGCCGGGTGGGCGACGGTTCCAATCGTTGCCCGGCCGGCTACGGATTTTTGGGCATGACGGTTACTTTGCGGTTGTCCCTCTCGCCGGTGCTCTCGTTGTCGTTGTGGGCTCTGTCGCGGAGAGTGTGACGCTTGGGAGTTTCCAGGGGTTCCACTTCGATGATGACGGCCTCTCTGGGTATGCCGACCTCGTCGAGAAACGCCTGGACTCCGGCGATGTCTGATTGGTTGGTGACGCCGACGTAGAGACGGTTTTTGCCTTCGTGCAGGTCGGTGGTGACGACGCCGGTGTTGTCCCAGACGCCTCCGCTGCGTAGGGTGTCGTACCAGTCGGAGAGCTGTTCGATGTTGTAGTCGCCTTTGATGATGTTGAGCCTCAGTCCTGGTTCTGCGTCCAAGAGGTCTTCAATGGCTTCCTGGGCCTTTTCTCTTTTGTCTTGATCGGTGGTGTCTCCTGTCATGAAGACGTTGAGGGTGGTCTGGTCTTCGGATAGGTAGACTCCGCCGAACTCGGGGACCTGGGCGCCGATTTCTTCCAGGATCTGGTTGTGGTCCTTGTGGGTTGCCGGGTCGAGGTCGTTGCTGGACATATGGGCCGCGGCGTATCCGGCCCCGATGAGGAGAAGGACGGCGGCCGCGACTGGAAGCAGGAACTTCTTGGAGAACATTGGGAATACCCCCGTCAAGTATGGCGTGAGGCCAGGGGAGTTCTGCTGATATTAGCGATCAGCGGCGGAGGTACAGGTGTGCCAGTGAGGGGTGTAGCCGGTCGGGGAGACCGGGAGGATGAAGACTTCGAGGGTCTTGGGTAGCCGTTGGGATGCCACTGCATCCCCTCCGTTGGATGTGAGAATGTACGGCAGTATAGCATCTGCTTTGGCAGGGCGGTAGTGGGAATTTCCCTACTTCTGCGGAATTATTCCCTGCATACTGAGGACAACGGCTGGATGCAATCAATGACGCATTTGAGGTCATGGGGCACCAGTTGCTGCGCCCCGTCTTCGACGAGCTTGGCGGTTCCTGCTCATACCAGGAGCTCAGGCTGGCAAGGCTCAAGAAGCTGAGGGAGCGCTCAGAGCCATGATATCACCCGAACAGGGATAGCCTCAGCTAGTGCGGGACTGACCGTAGCCGCAGATTTCTCCTGGACCCCTACCGGAGCCGGGGCGGTGGAATCCCGCTTTCGCGGGAATGCCGGGTGGGCGACGGTTCCAATCGTTGCCCGCCAGGTTACGGGTTTTTGGGCATGACGGTTACTTTGCGGTTGTCCCTCTCGCCGGTGCTCTCGGTGGTGACCCGGGGGTTGTCGGCCAGGGCCGTATGGACGATGCGCCGGTCGGCGGGCGGCATGGGTTCCAGGGTGACACTGCGGTTGGTTTCAATAACCCTGGCGGCTACCTTGTTGGCCATATCGCGCAGAGAGGACTCCCTCCGCTGCCGGTAGTGTTCAACGTCCAGCATTACCCGGACGTTTTCGCCCATTTTCTGCCGCACTATCAGGTTGACCAGGAACTGGAGGGCCTGAAGAGTCTGGCCTCTGCGTCCGATTAGCAAGCCGGAGTCCTCTCCGGCCAGGTCGATGATGGGGCCGCCCACGTCAGGGTCGTCGGCGGACCTGAGGGTGCGGCTGACGTTGACATTGGCCGCCTGGAGGATGTTGCTGAGGGTCTCTACGGCGATGGAGGCGGCGGTATCACCCTGGGCGATCTTGGTCACCCTGACCCTGGCGAGTTCGGCCCCAATGCCCAGGAACCCGGCCTTGCCTCTACTTAGTATTTCTACCTCGGCCTCGTCGCGGTCGACGTCTAGCTCCTTGAGGGCGAGTTCGATTGCTTCTTCGACGGTACGGGCGGTCATCACGCGAACTTCCATTGTCTCCCATCTCCTCTCCGGGACCTTCATCCGCTGCCGAACCTGCCGGTTCTGGAGGGGACGCCGGGGCTTGGGCGCCCCTGGGGAGCAGCGGGAACAGCGGGCCCCATCCGGTTACGAAATACTGTATGGCTATGCCTATGACGTTGGAGACTATCCAGTAGAGAGCCAGGCCGCTGGGGAATTGCAAGGAAAAGAAGGCGATCATCAGCGGCATCATCCAGAGCATCATCGTCTGGTTGGACTGCTGCCGCGGGTCGGTGGTCGGGGTCATGGTCATCTTCTGCTGGACCCACGTGGATACGAACACCAGCGCCGGTATGACGACGGTCAGGGGGTCGGGCTGCCCAAGGTCCAGCCACAGGAACGTGGCGTTCAGAGGGGCGGCGGAATGGATGTTGACCAGGGGAATCCAGCTATACAGCTTGTCGGAAAGGCCAACAAGGTCGTCGGGTTTGGAGAACACCGTCTGGATCAACACCCGGAACAGCCCGATGAGGATGGGCATCTGTACCACCAGCGGCCCGAGACAGCCGATGGGGTTGACGCCGGCCTCCCGGTACATGCGCATGGTCTCCTGGGAGACCCGCGCCCGGTCGTTGCGGTAACGCTGCTGGAGTTCCTGCATCCTTGGCTGAAGGTTGCTCATGGTCCGCATCTGGCGGAGCTGCTTCAGGGTCAGGGGCAGGGTGACCACCCGGACCAGGACGGTGAGCAGGATGATGGCGATGCCCATCTGGCTGAAACTGATGACGTACAACACCATCAGGGTGTTGAGCATCGGCCGGATGATTGCCTCGTTCCAGATTACCGCAAGGGCTTCCAAAAAGTCTTACTCCCCGGCCGTTTCGCACTGGACGTCGCCGTGTCTTGTGTCCAGGCACCAATGGGTGCGGACGGACGCCTGCCCCGCCTGGTTGGTCCGGACCTCGATACGGGTCACGGTGCTGTCCTGGGAACCGACGAACACCGAATTGCCGACAGCGAACAGGGGCGCCGTAACCTCAGCGCCGCCGTGGATGTTGGTGAAGGCGATCTCCCTCTGGCCCGCCGCAACCGATACATCCGTGTCCAGGAGGCTGACCTTCCCGTCTTTCCCGGCGACCATCAGGCCCTGTGGGACCAGAACCGGGCGGGAGACGATGGGCGAACCCATGCCGTGCTTCCACAGCACGTTCCCGTCACGGTCAATGGCATAAACGTTGCCGTCCATTGAGGGGGCGAATATGGATGACCCATCGGTGACAGGCCCGGCCCAGAACCAGTTGTCACCGGTCACCGTCCACAACTGGCGTCCTGAAGTCGCCTCGAGGGCATACAATTTCTTGTCGAAGGAGCCAACTATGACCTGGTTGCGGAAGAACAGGGGACGCCCCACGATCACTCCTCCGGTGGGGGTAGCCCATTTCCGGTTTCCGTTCTCCAGGGAGACGGCGTATACGTGCTTGTCGTGGGAGCCGAAGTAGACAGTCTGGTCACGGACCAAGGGAGTGGACCAGACCTTGCCGCCGGTGGGGTTGGGGAGCTTCCACTTCTCCTCACCCGTGACGGCATCGAAGGCGTAGACATTACCGTCCTCCGACCCCACCACAACCACCCGGCCCTCGCTGTCCAGGGCCGGGCCGGACACCAGCGATGGCTGTGGGATGCCGGAGCCGATGCGGACTCTCCAGCCTGCTCCTTCCTCAAATTCGCCGGTCAGACGGTCGAAGGCGTACAGGTAGCCGTCGACGCCGCTGACATAGACTCGGTCTCTGCCAATGGCCGGGGACCCGAATGAACCCTCCAGGCCCTGAGGCCCCCTGGAGGTAAACCCGCCGCATCCGGCGAGCAGTCCGGCCGCCAGGATAAACGCTGCGACCCAAGCGGGCCGTGATAGCCTGGTGAGCACGGTCACTGTTCCGGGTCCAGCGGGGAAGAAATCCATTCCACCGATGGGATACCTGAGCCGTCGTCCCGCAGCGACTTCACCGCGCCCTGCTTGGTGCCGATGTATATGGCCATGTCTCCCGCCAGAAGCATGATTTCGGAGCCGTCCGGGTGGGCCCTGGGTGTTGTCCCGTTTATGCCCCGCGCCACGCCGAGGTCGCGGAAGGAGACCGAGGTGACCTCCATCAACTCTCCGCCTATCTCTATGACATGGCCGACTACGAAGGGGTTGGGGTCGGTAACGGAGAGCAGGTTGTCCTCGGGGCTGAAGGTGCTTCCTTCGTTGATCAGGCTGCCGGTGGTTTGGGGAATTGGGGCAGCCGCCACCGGAGACCAACCGGTGCTGGGTCGGGAGAGGTCTCCGGGAGCGCATCCCAACAACAGCAAGACCACCGCCAGCCAGGCAATGCTGCTCCATCCCGGCAACGCCCGCTTCTGCATGGGAGAGGCAGGCTTGTCCCCCGGCTGGCTGGTTGATTCAATCGAGTCCGGCCTTTGGGCGGAGATGCGGAGCAAGACGATCAGGAGGAATGCAACGGCTGAGAATTGGATCCCCGACGGTTGTGCCAGCACCCCGCCGCGTTGATGATCCGTGTTTCTGCTGTCCGTGTTTCTGATAGTAGTGTCATGGTACGGGATCGTATCCTTGTCCACCCCAGGGGTGGCACCGGGCCAGGCGCTTGACTCCCATCCATACTCCCTTCATGGCGCCGTACTGTTCCACGGCCTGTTGGGAGTATCGGGAGCAACTCGGGGTGTAACGGCAGGATGATGGAATGAAGGGGGATAGTCCGTCCTGGTACAGAGAAATCGATAAGAGGATAGCGCGCTTCATCTGTCTGGCCCATTGGAGGGCCTCAGACCTCCCCTTTCGGGTCTTGGAGCTCCAGTTGTGTACGCCGCAACAGGTTTCCTGTGGCCCTTTTCAAGTCGCGGTAGTCTGCTCTCTCGATTCCGCGCCGGGCTATGAAAACCAGGTCCCAACCGGGCCGTACCCGGGAGGCTCTGAGCGTCTCCCGCAGCCTGCGCTTTATCCTGTTTCTGACTACGGCGTTTCCGACTCGCTTGCTGACCATGAACGCAAACCGTGGATGGTCCAGCCCGTTGGGCAGGCACCGGACCACCAGCAATCGGTTCGCCGTGCTTCGGCCCTCGCTGTGGATCTGGGAGAACCGTTTTGCGCCGGTGAGGCGATACTTGCGCTGCATCGCCGAAGGGTTCCGGTTAGACAGCCAGACGGTGCCGGCCCTTGAACCGTCGGCGCTTCAATATGGCCCGGCCGTCGGACGTGCGGGACCTGGCACGGAACCCGTGGACTCTGGCGCGGCGGCGCTTTTTCGGTTGATACGTGCGTTTAGGCATGGCCGATTACGAATCCTGATGGTGAGATTATAGGGCTACGTCAATTCTAGAGTCAAGGCAGCCCAGATTTCCGTATAGCCGACCGGCAGACCTGCTGCAACCCGTTGGCAGAGAAGGCCGGCGATTTCTATAGTGGGAACGGAGCAGCCCGCTCGTGTGACCATTAGACGGGAAGGCCGTGGTCAGCGCCGGGTATGGTAGCATACGGGGCCGGGAAGGTATAGAAGCAAAGGGTATAGAAGCAAAAGGAGCGCCGATGTAGCGGAACGGTAGACGCGCCGGCCTCAGAACACCATGCTTTGCTATTGTGTTCATCGAAAGAAGGGCCTTGATTTTGTCAAATTTCGCGGGCCAATGAGAGTAGGCATTGGCTCACCCGCTCCGGTCCAGGAACTCCTGTACCCGGGCCTTGGATGGCCCCTTATCGTAGTTGTTATACAGCATAATCGCATTGCGTACCGGGTCGCCCCCGAAAAAACGCTCGTACAGGACCTGGCGC
Organism: Dehalococcoidia bacterium; assembly: GCA_034422355.1. Classification (GTDB taxonomy): domain Bacteria; phylum Chloroflexota; class Dehalococcoidia; order Lucifugimonadales; family UBA3495; genus CATOSP01. The sequence continues at coordinate 41,132 of DAOUJS010000182.1, forward strand.
CCACCGAAGGCGCTGCACGCCACGTCCCAGGCCAGGTGGAACAGCTTGGCCCGGTCCCGGGCGCTGGCGGAGTCCGTGGACATGTACCGTTCGATCTCCGCTGCGATTGGCGTGTCGAAGTCCGCTTCGGCGGGCAGCGCCATCAAGCTGCTGGAACCCATCTGCTGCACAATTTCGGCCAACCTGGGGTAAATGGTCTTGGGAAACAGCCCCCGGCTGGCGGTGAACGGCGCCATGGCCGGGCACATCACTCCCCACCGGTCGATTTCGGCGTCGGCTTCGGCGGCCCGCAGTAGGGCTTTCATGGTTTCCAGGTAAACGATCACCTCGCCCATACGTTCTTGCACATGCGGTATCTGGGTTGACCCCAGAGTCTCAACCATCAGTGAAAGCAGGCCCAAGACGAACTCGGTCTTTACCACCGTGCGAGTGGTGACCTGGTGTCCGGTGTGGGCAAGGGAGTGGGTGCTGGCCGAATAGTTATTGCACAATTCCGGGTCGCCCAAAAGGAACACCCGTTCCCACGGCACCAGGACGTTGTCGAAGAACACCACGGCGTCCATCTCTTCGAACCGGGACCCGAGGGGATGGTCGAAGTGGGAGCGGTTGTTGTCGAAGCTCTCTCTGCACAGGAACTTCAGGCCGGGAGTGTCGCAGGGAATCGAAAAGGAAAACGCCTGGCGCCAGGCGTCGTCTCCGATGAGGTGAGTCCGGGTCGGGTACACGGCGATCTCATCGGATATTGGGCCCAAAGTGGCGAGAATCCGGCTGCCCCGGACCACAATGCCCGCGTCGGTCTCCTTGGTCACAGTCAACGCGACCTGCTCGGTCAGGTTGTCCACCGTCGACGGAGTACGGCTTCGCTGCAGGTTGACCAGGGTGTGAGTGAGCGTGACGTCGTTCTCCCGGATGAACTCGTGGTAACGCAGCACGTTTCCCTGGAACTCGGGACGGTTCTGGGCAAAATAGTCCGAGGCGGCTGCCCAGGCGGTGAGCGCAACGTTCAGGAAGTCCGGCGTACGGGCCATCATCCCGCAACTGGTCCATGCCCAACGGGCCATCATGTTGCGCCGCCGCTCCAGGTCTTCATGGGTCCTGGGGATCATGAAGGACAGTCCGACCTGGTCTCCGGTGCTGGGGGAGGTGAAGGTCATCTCATGCCCCACCTCCGGGTCGTGTTGCAGGTCGTACAGCGCGGCCACCGATTGGACTCCGTTGCGAAAGTAAGGGTGGCTGGTCACGTCTCTCACCAGTTCACCCCGAATCCACACCTCCCTGGGGCGGTCCCTGAGACCGGCGATGTATTCTTTTCCTGTCCGGGCAGGCATCAATCCCCCTGGCTGTGGCGTCAAATGTTACGCGGAACCGCATGTCCGTTGGGAAAATCGAGTGTAGCAGTGTCCCTTTTGAGTGTCAAAGCCAGCCACTACGGGCGCGGGCGGAAGGTTGGGATACTGTACCTGAGCCGTTCCGTGCAGGCGTGCGCCGCCGACTTGATGATGGCTTGCAACTGCTGGAGCGTGGTCACAGTTTCGGGCGCCGGCGCTTCCGGGCATTCGTCAATTTCATGTGGAGTGCGACGGCTTGGATCAGGCTTGCTCATTCCGAAAGGCCTTTTCCAGTTCGGCGATGTCCAACTTGTTCATATTCAGAAATGCCGCAGTGACCCGTTCCACCGCCGCCGCATCATCCCTCGCCATCATTTCGCCCATGGCAATCGGCACGATCTGCCAGGAGATGCCGAATCGGTCGGTGAGCCAGCCGCATCGACCTTCCTCGCCACCATCGGACGTCAGGCGTTCCCATAATGTGTCCACCTCGGCCTGGTCAACACAGTTGACCGAGAGCGATATTGCCGGACTATGGGTAAAGTTGGGACCGCCGTTGATGATGCAGAATTTTTGCCCCGCCAATTCAAACTCGGCTGTCATGATGTCGCCGGTCTTGCCCATGCCAGCTTTGCAGTAGCGCGTGATGCGGGTGACGCGCCCGTCCGGGAAGCACGATGTGTAGAGTTCGAGGGCTTCTTCGACCCGGCCGTCAAACCACAGATTGGTGACAATCTTCTGCATGGCTCAATCTCCGCTGTTCAAGTGGACTGCGTATGACATCATTGAGTTGATCTTATCCCCTGATGGTGACGCGAACCGGTAGACATCACAGAAAGCCAACGCCCCTCCCTGACCGGTGGTAATGACACCGTTGACCACGCCTTCAGACCCGTGTGTGATGATGGAGAGGATGACCAACTCGCTGGTGACGATGCCTTTCATTGCTTCCAGCGCCGCGCTGACAGCTTCATTGCCGCGCAGGTCGGCCTCGCCGATGATCTGCCAGCGGATGTCGCCGGTAAAACAGTCAAGGATACCCTGGACATTGGCTTGGGCGAAGGCGATGTTCAGGTCTCTGAGCAAGAGTTTCTTGGGAGAATTGCCGCAATCGGCGTGGATGGCGAGTTTGGTCATGTCAGTCTGTAGAAGCGCGCCGTCGGCCCGCATGGAGGTTGAAGGGGCCGAAGCCATGCGGCAGTAGTTGTCTACCGGCCCTCCAACTCCTCCCGCAGGCGCTGTTCCTGTTCCGCCTGCTCCGGAGTCATCGCTTCCGCAAAGTCGGCCGCCTCGAACAAGGGCCGAATCTCGATCTCGCTGGGACCCGGCATTGGGTTGGGGCAGCGATTCACCCACTCCAGTGCCTCGTCCATGTCCTTCACCTCCCACAACCAGAACCCCGCCACCAATTCGCTGACGGCGGGGAAGGGGCCGTTGATGATGGTACGCCCTTCTCCGTCGAAAACCACCCTCTTGCCTTCCGACGAGGGCCTGATTCCCTCCCCGCCGCGCATGATGCCGGCGTCGGCCAGTTCCCGGTTGTAGTTCCCCATAGCCTCGATGAGCTCAGCCGAGGGCATGATGCCTGCTTCACTGCCGACAGTAGCCTTGACCAGGACGATTACGCGCATTCGACGGCTCCTTTAGGGCAGTCGTCTCCCGGGGGCGCCTGCCACAGGAAACAATACACGAATGGAGGATAATGGACATAGCTGTGGGAAGACAATTCCGGGGGAGTTCCAAAAGGCGGAAATTTCAGTCGCGATGCCCGGTTCTTCAAAGAGTCTTCACATTCACCCTATAGGCTACGAGAATGTACACTGGATACGGAGCCAGATGACTCTATCTTCAGGGGGTGGTCATCAGCCATGCCTCGCCTGACCCTGGGTGCATTATTTGCAACAGCCCCAACGACGGCGATGCCTGCCGCCTGCGGTTACAGAACGGAGTCGACCGGTTATGCCCCGAAGGTCATCTCCTCCAAGTGTCTTACACTCACGGCAGTCCTGGCGTTCTTCGTGCTGCTTACGGCTTGCGGCGCCTTCAATCAGCAATCGGCCAACGGTCCCGCGCCAACCGCGTCAAGGGAGACGTCTGCTCCTTCAGGAGGAGAGCCAATGAACGGTTCCACGGCTATCTTCGACGCCGGGCTACCCGGTGAGCCTACGGGGGAAGACCGCGCCACCAACACCCCCGAGTCTGCTGAGGTCAACGAGGTCACCTGTGACGTCACCCCTCAACAAACCGAAGGACCTTACTACTTCGATGCCGGGCAAGTCCGCCGTGACATCACCGAAGGCAAGCCTGGTATACCTCTTTTGGTCCAACTCCGCCTGATGGAGACGGGTCCGTGCGAACCAATTCGCGACGCTGCCGTGGACATTTGGCACGTCGATGCTGCAGGCCGGTATTCGGGCTACGAACGACAGGGGTACGACCGCACTGACACGTCGGGCGAGACCTTCTTGCGAGGAACGCAGTTTACCGATGCCGATGGGCTCGTTGAGTTCGAAACGATCTACCCCGGAGGGTATCGCAACAGGACCGTTCACATCCACTTCAAGGCCTACACGGACGAGTTGATTCTTGTGACTTCTCAGATATATTTCCCCGACGGCGTCACGGACACCGTCCAATCGACACAACCCTACACCGAAAGAGGCCCTCAACGCGCGACCAATGAGAGGGATGAGATTTTTATGAGTACGCCGGCAAATGAGGCCCTGCTGGGACACGTGGAAAGGAATGGGGATGGGTACGTGGTTTCGCTGACCATAGGCGTCGCGCGATAAGTCGACCTCGCGGGCAATCAGGTTCCTTGGCTATTGCCGGGCCATGTCAGTCAACTGTGGCCGATTGATGCGGCGCAAATGCTCATCAATTGTGAGCCATCAATCATCAGCCACCGGTTGAATCTGATAGCATCCTCCGGGAAGGCGCATGGGGAAACCTCCGGCAACCGGTCTGGATATATCTGGATATAATCGTGCGGAGCCGGAAGAAAGGAGGCGAGGTATGTGCGGCGGAGATGAAGGACGGGAGAATTTGTTTCAGCCGGCCGAGTTTCCCCGCTCGGCGAATTATGATCCTGACTGGGTCCTGGAAAACATGATGGGGCCGAATGCTCTGTGGCTGACCGAGTCTCTGGCGGGGCACATGAATCTCAACCCGGCAATGCGGGTCCTGGATATGGGTTGTGGCAAGGGACTAAGCTCCATATTCCTGGCGAAGGAGTACGGGCTACAGGTGTGGGCGACGGACTTATGGACAGACGCCAGCGACAACTTTGGCCGCATCCGCGCCGCCGGTGTTGAAGATAGAGTATTTCCCCTCCATGCCGAAGCACATGCCCTGCCATTCGCCGACGGGTTTTTCGATGCCATGGTGAGCGTGGACGCCTATCATTACTTCGGGACAGATGATCTCTACCTGGAGAGCCACATGGCCCGGCTGGTCAAGCCCGGCGGGCAAATGGGGATTGTAGTGCCCGGGCTGGTCGAAGAACTGGCCTCCGCCGATGCGCCGGAACACCTCCGGGAATATTGGGAGCCGGCATTTTTCAGCCTCCACAGCCCGGCTTGGTGGAAACGTCACTGGGAACGAAGCGGGTTGGTGACCGTCGATCTCTCCGACCTGGTCCCGGACGGGTGGAGGCACTGGATGGTGTCGGACTTGTTATGGTCGGAACGGCTGGGCAAACCCAGCGACGAGGCCGATATGCTGGCTCTGGATAGAGGGAAAACCCTGGGATTTACCCGCATGGTGGCCCGCCGGAACGTACGGCCAGCGGCGCGGCTGGACACCCTGTAGGGACAGACCGTGAATAAGACTCTCCGGATTCAACCCGCGAAGCTGGGGAGTCTTCTTTGCGGCGGTGCCGGTCCGGTGCGGTGGCCCGGCCGAACAACTCCAGGATGCGAGTTAAGGACGGAGCCGGGGACCTTCTGAAGTGCGCCGCTGGCGCCGAAGAGATCATCGGAGGCGTCCTGACGGTTGGGCCTAACGGTTGGAAGGGACGGAGTCCCGAGACGCAACGGGAATCCGTGCCATAGGGGCTTACCAAGCTGGACAAAATCAAGAACTTTCCTGAAATGATCCACCTTGGCGGCATATTCCCCCGTTGGGAGCGTCCCCCGGAAAGGCAAAGTTCCGGTCCCCGCCAATGAGTCCATGATATTGCTCATTGGTTCCATGATATTGCTCATTGGTATTGACACCGCAGCAATCCATACCTAGTCTGAAGAAATAGTCAGATAATCACCGACCGGAGTGTATCATGCTCAGGAAATGGCCAGTTCAGGACGCCAAATCCAGATTCAGCGAACTGCTCGAGACCGTTCGGGCTGAAGGCCCTCAGATCGTGACCAAGCGCGGAGTGGAAACGGCCGTCCTACTTTCCATAGAGCAGTGGCGTCAACTGGAACAGTTGACTAGGCCGGACCTGAAGGAGTTGCTCCTCAGTTCGGAGGCGAGGACTGAGAACCTGACGCCGCCAAGAGGTCAGGATCATCGTCGCCGAACACCCTTGGGCGTGGAGTAGGTACATGTATCTGCTGGACACCAATGTGGTGTCGGAACTGCGTCGTCCCCGTCCCCAGGGCTCCGTCTTGGATTGGATAGCGGATGTGCCTGGGGACCAGCTCTTCGTGTCTGCCGTTACGGTCGGAGAGATCCAGGCAGGGATCGAGATTACCCGTGAGCAGGATGCGGCCAAGGCTGAGGAGCTGGATATCTGGCTGAACAATATCCTGGCTTCCTATAGAGTTTTGCCAATGGACGCGGCCGCATTCCGCGAGTGGGCGCGGTTAATGCACAGGAAGTCGGAAACTTTGGCTGAGGATGCTATGATCGCCGCGACAGCTATTGTTCACCGATTGACAGTGGTCACCCGGAATGTTCGGGACTTCGACCAACTCGGCGTCGGTTTGCCGAATCCTTTCGTAAGCCGGTAATCATCGCCGACCCTGTGGCGGATCAATATCCAGCCATTTTAGAAGTTGCATCGGTCAGGTAGGCTCACCAAGTGGACCTGGCTGCAACCATTTGAGACCGAGCGGCCAGCCACCCTATTTGCCGGCTACCGAGCCAAGAACTCCGGCTCGACCAGCAAGTCCGCGGTGTCCATGCCCAGGGCCTCGGCAACCGCTTTCAGGGTCCTGAACCTGGGAGACTGTTCTCCATTCTCCAGCCTCACCAGCGTGACCCTCCCTATGTGCGCCGCCCGGGCCAGCTCCTCCTGGGTCAACCCGGCGGACTCCCGGAACCGGCGGACCCGTTCCCCGACAGTTCGACTTCCCAGCGCGGCTGTGGCCTCGACCGTAGGCCGGTAGGAGGGGTCGCAGTAGTGCCGGGCAAAGTCCCAGGGAATTTCCACGCTCTCGCCCCCGGCTGCTTGCAGTACCATCTCGTAGGGGTTGGGCAACTCCAGCTCCATCACCAACGTGGCCGGCAAGGTCAAGAAGCCACTGTAGCCGGCGTCTATGATGGCCTCTATATCCTGGACTTGTCCTGTGGCTCCTTGCAGGGAAAGAGCCACGACCGCCTCGTAAGCGTCGTTCACGACCCCCTCGATCACCCGGGCCTCCGCACAGAACCGGCGCCAAAGCTGCGCAGCGCCCGGTAACCCACCCGTTCACACAGGACATTTACGGCTCCGGGGCGCATCTCGCGCAGGCGGTCTACCGCAGCAATCTCGCCATCGGCAACGGCCCAGCCCCCACTGTCCACGTCGATAGCGACGATTTGGCCGTGGTGGCCGGCTTCGACCCGACGGCGGATGTCCCGCTCGTACAACTCCTTGCCGAGGCGGGCCGTCTCTTCACGGGGGCGGCGTGGGAGCGCCACGAGCGCCTCTCCTTGCGCATTCGCCGGGGTCTCTTTGTCTCTCATCCGTCTTCCTCTCGTGGACATCTCGCTACAACTCACATTTTACTGCCAGGCGGCGGTTTCCAACAACAAAGCATCTCTCCAGCCTCGAGTTTCTCCACCCGCATTCATGCAGCCACCCTGGTTTGCCGGTTTCCCGAAAAATCTCCAACCCTTAGACTATCCACGATGCCCCGTACCTTATGCGGTAGCCCGATTCATCCGTCCCAAGGCGGCGGAGGCTGGCAAGGAGAGTCCAACATGGACGGCGCGGTCACAAGGGAAGAGGCGGCAGCCCGGTGGCGACGGGACCTGGAGGAGGCGGAAACCATCAGCCTGGAGTCCTGGCCCCGGGACATCACTGCCGGAATGTCCGAGTTCGAGTGGCTGACCCTGGTAACGGAAATCCTCATGCCGGTGCGGAATGAACTGGCGCTGGAGTTCGAGGAAACCCAACAGCGGGACCGGCCTGACCGGCAGCCCGCCGGGGACAGCCACGGCGATAACGACAGGGCTATCGGCCAAGATGAAGACACCGGAGGACCCGGCGTCAACCAGGTGTATTCGGTCATCGTGGACGCCTCGGCGGCCTGCAACCGGTGGCTCAAGGAGGACCTGGGGCCGGGACTGAGGGACGGCGGGCAGGACTTCGAGACCTCGATGACCCTGGATCCGTCCACCGACATAGACCGCTGGGCCAGGGAACGGGCCGGGCCGATGCTGGAAGAACCGGCGGATGACGACATCGAGGGATGGCTGCACTGGGCGGACCTCAGAACGGCCGGGACCCTGACGGAAGAGACCGCGCCCCTGGAGGAATGGAACAGGGCCGCGGGCCACAGCATGGCCCTGGTCCGGGAGGCCGTCCACCGGCTGACCCTGGCCAGGCTCCACATGAGGACCGGCGACCGGGCTTTGCTGGAAGCCAACCTAGCGGCTCAGGCCACCGAGAACGTCTACCGCGTTGTCGTCTGGCTGGCCAGCACCCTGCAGGCCTGGGGCATTGCCCTGGTCCGGCTCCACAACGCCGTTCCCGGACCGGACGACGGCCCCTGAAGGGGTGTCCGACCCGGCGGACAAACAGCGGTCCGGGCGGCCCCAACTCCGGTTTCCGTCCATCGTATGACGATATAGGTAATCTGCTGTCCCTGCCCAGACGTATATCAAGTATCCGGTATACGAATAACCTCGCCCAGCGCCGCCGGCGGCGGCAGCTGACCGTGCCGGAAGGCTCATCAGCGGCGCAATGGGAGGGGCAAAGGTGCAGGAGGGATGGCCATGGCGCCCCGGCAACCACTGAACGACGAGCAGCGGCGGCTGCTGAGAATCATCGCCAGGATGCCCCTGGCCAGCGCGGCCAACCTGGCGCCCATACTGGGCATGTCCGAGGACCGGGTGAGACGGATGTTGCGGGCGCTCCGCGACGGAGGCTGGCTGGAATCGGTGATGCGGGGCATGACCGAGCGCAGGCAGCACCGCTGGTTCCTGACAAGGAAGGCTGTAGACGCTCTCTACGTCACCGGCCACCAGCACCCCAGCCCCCGCGAGGAGGTCCGCGCCGCCGGGCTGGCCCGGTTCAACCCGCAGGGGGAACTGCCCCGGGACTACCGGGAGCGTTTCGCCCTGGACCACGACCACCCGGTACACCTGGAGAGCCAGGACGACTCTCCCTTCGCCGCTGATGCGGCAGGCACGGACGGCGGCGACGGTGTTGCCGGCCACGAGCACCCGCCCTGGACCGCCACGTCCCGGGGGGTGGAGATGTCCCTGCGCCGCCTGGCCATGCTGGAGCCGGTCTACCGCCTGGCCCCGGACCTGCTGAGCAGCGGACGGGTCAGCCTGCCTCCCGGCGGGGATGCAGCTTCCGGGGACGCCGGGATGACCGACTTCCGGCTGCTGCGCCACGGCGGTTTCTACCACGCCGTGGCCCGCTACGGCAATGACATCTGGACCCCCTTCACCTACGCCGGCCTGCACGCCACCGAAAGGGTGCTCCGGCGCAAGGAGCAGCACCGTTTCTGGGGTGTGGACTCCTATTCCCACGAGGAGGACCGCTACCTGCGCATCAGCAACCGCACCTTCTACGAGGACCCGGACCAGGAGGTGGAACCCTCGGCCCAGGTGGTGGTGGCCGTGGACGCCTGGGCCAGGGAGCTGGCCCGCAGCACCTTGAGCCGCAACACGCCCACCATTTTCTGCACCCCGGACGGCCAGTGTACCCCGGCGGTGGAACTGCGCCCCTCCCGGGACCTGGTATCCGACCCGTCGGGCCACCACTCCGTCGGCCGGCCGGACACCGCCGTACTGTGGCTCAGGGACAACCCGGACGCGGCGGCCATCGACGGCAGGCTGGCCCACCGGCTGTTCCTGGCCGTCTGCCAGTTCCCCGCCATGCGCGCCTCCTGGCTGGCGGAGGTGGTGAGAGGCTCGCCTGCCGAGGTCGGCGGCCACCTGCGGCGGTTCGTGGACACCGGGCTGGTGGCGGTGTTCGACGGGCAGCACTACCTTTCGGAGCAGGGGATGAGGCGGGCGGCCAATATGAGCCGGGTGCTGCCCTCGGTGATCCGCAGCCGCCACGGGGCCTACCTGGAGCCCTGGTACCGGGAGCACGAGCAGCGCCACAACGACGGAGTGAACCGGCTGGTGGTGCGCTTCGCCCGGGAGGGCGTGGCGGTGGTGGCCGGCTGGCGGGGCGAGGTCAATGTGCCGGGGCTGACCCAGGTGCGGCCCGACCTGCTGGTGCTGGTGAGGGACGGCCCCCTGGGCGGAGGGCCCCACTACATCGAGTACGAGCGCCACTCGGTTGTCTCGTACCAGGTGGCGCACAAGCTGGGTCCCTACCGGCGCATGGCCGGGGCCGGGCGTCCCCTGCCCCTGCTGATGGTCTGCGAGACGGAGCAGGGCAGGCAGGGATTCGAGGCCGCCACCGGCAACCTGCCCATGCTGACCGCCACCCTGGACCGGGCGCTGGCCGGGCCGGTCACCGGCCCGGTGACGGTGTGGAGCCGGAACGGGTTTCCGGCGGCGCTGCATTGCCAGCGGTGACGGGCGCCGCAGCGGGGGAACCCGGACCGGCCAGGGATGGTCATCAGGAGCGGGGCATCGGCAGGGGCCGGGAAAGCCGGAGCCGGGTATGACCGGCTGCCCAGCCGGTTATTCCGGCCAGTCCGGGCGGTTCCATCCCTCCACCTCCTTCATCACTATCCTGTAGCAAATGCGACGCCCGGTGGGGATGTACCTGGGGCCGGCGGCGTCATCCCCGGGCTTGCGGCCAGCCGGTTCGCCACGTCCCGCAGCAGCCACCCCTTTCCCTCCCGTTCCGGACCCCGTCCCGCCCGGCGGCGGCGCGGGTCTCAGGCCCGGCCCCATGACTATTCAGGCGTAAATTAAACAAATAATGGTACAAAAATTGCCTTAAAAGATGCTCCTATTATACAGACTATGGTGTAGGGTTTTCCTGGGATTTCGCGCTGATGCCGGACCGGGACACCGGGTCAGAGACCGGAGGAAGGGCGGCGGAGGCCGTGGCCAATGGGACCGGACGGGAAGGCAAAGCGCCGTTGAAAGGAGTACACCAAGTCATGTTCGATGTCAACTGCAACCTCAGAAAGCTGGGCCGCCGGTTGAGCCCTCACATACCCCTGTCAGCTCCCCTCCCCCGGCTCTGGGGGTTTGCCATGCTGACCCGGCGCAGCGCGCTGGCGCTGCCCCTGCTGCTGGCCCTCGCGTTGGCGGCCCTGACGGTCCTCTTCGCCTTCGGCGGCACGCCGGAGGCTCAAGCCCAGGACGGCGGTGCGCCGCCGGTGTCGAACCTGCGCTGCATAGCGGAGACGGAGCGGGTGGCTTTCCTGTGGGACGTTCCCGAGTGGTCCGGCGGGGAGGCAACCTCCTACGACTACGAGCTGACCCTGCCGAACGGCCGGGAGGAGGGGGGAAGGCTCCACCACAGCATCACGCTGGTGTACCGGCCGGGCAGTTACCCGGTGGGGCAGGCGACCCGGTTCAAGGTCACGGCGAACTACGAAACGTCGGGCGGGGGCAACACGGCCGGGGCCGAGGCGGCGCTGACCTGCTATGTGGGCGGGGCGCGGCCCCTGGTGATAACGCCGGTCAGCGCGACGCGGCAGTACGGCGGGACCGACGCCCTGGGCTACACGGTGAGCGGCCTGGTTGACGGGGACGCGGCGGGGGACGTGGTGTCGGGCAGCCTGGCCCGCGACCCCGGGGACGACGCGGGCAGCTACGCCATCAACCTGGGCACCCTGGCCATCGCGCCGGACTACGTGCAGAAGTACGCCCTGCCTGCCGGCCCGGCGGTGGCAACCTACGTCATCACGCCCCGTCCGGCGGCCTACACCGCCACGGGGGTCAACAAGGCATACGACGGGACCACGGCGGTGACGGCCGGACTGAGCGGCGGTTTCGCCGCCGGGGACATCCTCAGCGGAGATGTGGTGACGGTCAGCGGCGGGACCTACGCCCAGGCGGACGCCGGGACGGGCATCGCCGTCACCGGGGTATCCGCGGGCGGGGCGGACGCGGGCAACTACCAGGTGACGTTCAGCGTGAGCGGAGCCATCACGCCCCGGATGATAACGGCCATCAGCGGGGTGCGGGTGAACTCGCGGCAGGCGGACGGGACCACAAACGCAACCTTTGACACCGGCAGCGCCCGGGTGACCGGGGTGCTGCCTGGGGATTTGGCGGACCTGCGGGCTGGCGGGCTGGCGGTGAGCGGAGCGTTCCCGTCGGCGGAGGCGGGTTCCTGGGAGGTGAGCGCAACCTACTCCTTGCAAGACCATGGAACCTTCAAGGCGAGTAACTACACGCTGTCCCCATCTGCCGTCAGCGCCACCCTGCGCGGCGAACTCCATGACGAACCCCCCAGCGCCCCCCCGCCGCAGCCGGTGGAGCTACAGCCTGAGCCGGACCTGGGGTCCCAGCCGCAGCGGCACTACCGGCAGGGGAAGACCTCTGACGGCCAGGAACTACTGATGCCGCCCTGCCAACCCGGCGCGGACCGCCGGGCCACCCCCGCAGCCGGCACGATCAAGTACGTCATGTGCGAGGACCACCTGACCATTGAAAGCGTTGCGACGATGTCGGACGTAACGTTTTATCCGGCATTCAGCCCCGACCGGCACAACTACGTGGTTCACGTGGCGGACAGCGTCACCGAGCTGCGGGTCCAGGGAATCTTCAGGGAGGGGTTCACTCCATACAATTATCCCCGGATCAATACCTATGCCTATATGGGCCCTGGATACGCAGCGACGGCCGTGGCTGGCGAAGCCGCCTACAAACCGGACTGCCCGGACTGCGCTACCAAGGTGACGGCCAAGAACACCGGAGGCGGCTCTCCCGTACACGTCAGGCTGAGTCCGGGCGTGACCACCATTGAGATTAAATCGTCTCAATGGTTCAAGAGATCGGGGTCAATCTATGCCCTGCCAGCCTTCACCTCGAGCGGGATCCAATGGTTCTATTCGGAATATGACTCGCCCGACTACGCGAAGATGGCCAGCAGGACCTACACCCTGCAACTGGTCTGGCAATCGCCGGACACCACACTGGCTGCGCCCGAAGAGCCGGATGCGCCGACAAGAACCGAGGACTACGATGCCGACGACGACGGCCTGATTGAAGTATCCACCCTGTCCCAGTTGGACGCCATCCGGTGGGACCTGGACGGCGACGGATACAGCGACCACGGCGGCCCGCTGCACGATGGGTTCCCCGACGCACTGCTGGGCATGGGCTGTCCAACGTCGGGCTGCGTGGGCTATGAACTGGCCGCCAGCCTGGACCTGGACACCAATTCCAGCGGCGGCGGCGACTCGGGCGATGACTACTGGAACAGCGGCCACGGCTGGGTGCCCATCGGGACTGACACCGGTTACTTCCGCGCGATTTTCGAGGGCAACGGCCGCGTCATCAGCAATCTGTACATCAATGCAGACCAACGGAATGAGGCCGTCGCAACCGGATATATGCATTCAGATAGTGATTCGCGCCTCATGCCCGGTCATAAGGGGCTGTTCGAGAAGATTGGCGCCAGGGGCGTCGTCCGCAACGTAGGGCTGGCAAACGTTGACGTGTCCCGGACCTTTCCCTGCCAGGAGTGGTCGCCGTACCTTTGCGTGTATGGATACGTGGGCGGCTTGGCCGGGGTGAACCACGGCAAGATCAGCGGCAGCTGGGTGACCGGCTCCGTAGCCAACGCCATAACCAGGGCCTACAACTTCCGCCACAATGATCCCATAGTGGCGGGCGGTCTGGTTGGGTCCGCCGGCTCGACCAGCGTCATCAGCGGCAGCTACTCCACCGCCAGGGTGTCCGCCCGGAAAAACAACTGGTCAATGAGCATCGGCAGCGATGTCGGCGGGCTGGCGGGGAACAACAGGGGTTCCATCATCGCCAGCTACGCCGCCGGCACTGTTTTCTCCGACGGCAGCGACCCTTTAGTTTCCGCCCAATGGGCAGCTCATTACGCGGGCGGACTGGTAGGAGACAACAGGGGGACCATCACCGCCAGCTATTCCACCGGGCGGGTGCTGTGGGACCTCAAGAGAACCGGACTGGTGGGCATCCAGTGGGGCGGATTGTTCCGGTCCGGGCACGGCAGGGTAACGGCCAGCTACTGGGATACGGAATCTTCCGGCCAGGCACGCAGCTCCGGCGGCGTGGGCAAGACCACCGCCGAGCTGCAGGGAACCACGGAAACCTCGACCGTTCAGAATTACACTCCCTATACCGGCATCTACGCTGACTGGAACGTGGACCTGGACGGCGACGGCAGCGGGGACGACCCCTGGGACTTCGGCACAGACGAACAGTACCCGGCGCTGGCGAGCCTCGGAGAGACCGGAGTTAGCCGACAGCGCCAGCACATGCAGAGCGCTCTCTCCGAACGGCAGCAGCCGTGGGCGATCACCTATGCTATCACCCCCCAGGCAACCGTCACCGAGGGACGGACCACCGAGCTGACGATCACCCTGAGCCAGGCCGTCCCGGCGGGCCTGCCGAACAGCTGGGCAGGGCGTGGGATGGCATTCGTGGTTAGGGCCGGCTACGACGGCGACTCTACCGCATCCGCCGCCGACCTGGGCCGCATCCCCCTCAGGATCATGATCACCACCGGCAACACCACCGGGAAAATCACCATCCCCACGGTGGCCGACGCCGTGGACGAGGATGACGAGACCTTCACCGTGACCGTCGTCGCCCCCGACCTCGACTGGGGGCCGGCCGGCGACGGCAGGAACACGGCAACCATCACCATCACCGACGACGACACCGCCGGGGTGACGGTGAGCGCCGCCAATCCGGTCAGCGTGTCCGAGGGCGGTACGGCTACCTACACCGTGGTCCTGGACAGCCGGCCCACGGCGGACGTCACCATCACCCCCACCAGCGCCGACGACGGCGCGGTCACGGTATCTCCGGCGTCGCACACGTTCCGGAGCGGCAGAATCGCCGTTATGGGCAAGAAATCCACCGGCACGCCGTCGAACTGGAACACGCCGGTGACCTTCACGGTGAGCGGCGTGGCCGACACCGACTCCAACGACGAGACGGTGGGCATCAGCCACCAGGCAACCAGCCAGGACACCAAGTACAACAGCGTCGTCGTGAGCTCGGTAAGGGTGTCAGTATCCGACACTACCACGGCGGGGCAGCAGCGGCAGGATTCGGACAGCCAGACAGACTCGTTGCAGCCCTACACCGATCTGATCGCGCAGATGTACGAGTGGCGCAACGGCCCCGAGGCGCAGCAGTACGGCAAGCCCCACACCGACCGCTGGGACCGGGCGCTGCTGGCCTTCGGGGAGACGGTGGCCGA
>DAOUJS010000183.1:0-55651 GCA_034422355.1 Dehalococcoidia bacterium
GATACCGAGTCCAACAGCCTGATTCACCGGGTGCCCGACCCCATCACGAACCGTTACCGCTTCAAGCTGGGCAAGGCGAGGATCCGGAAGACAGGCGAATCGCCCTACAAGGATTCATTCGAGTCCATGACTTTCAAGTCCCGCAACATAATCTAAACCAAGGCCAAAGTGAAATGCGCAGAGGCATCGGGTAAATTTGTGGAGGGGCTGGATAGCTTGTCTTGGAGACTGCGCGGGGTTGATGATGGGAGTGAGGGGAGATAGAGCGGTTTCCCGAACAATGGCAGATAGGTATCTGGGATTAGCACCAGCGGACGATTCTGGCGCCTGCCCCGCGGGAGCGCTGGCAGGCCGTCTGGCTCCCGGCCCAGGGCTGGACGGCATTGGCTACGGCGGAGTCTCTGGAAAGGGACCCTCATACCATTGGCCGGTGGGCTGCCGCCTTCTGCGAAGGTGGACCCAGGGCCTTGATTTTCGAGCAGTTCCGCCGGAACGGTCTAGTAGACTAACGCCTTTGTATTGATGTGTGAACAGGCCGGTGCTAGGCCCACGAAGACCGCCCACTGAGCGGTCTTCAGCTATCGCATATAACCAGATTACTCATCATTTCAAAGATTTCGGACCACTAGGTCGCCGGCTCCAGGCCGATCTCCGGCCATGTGGCAAGGCGGACCTCGCCGGAACGGGCCGCCGGCACCTCGCCATAGGGCAGGGCCGTGTGGTGGCCCTTCTGCCGGGAGACCCGGGGCAGGACCCTGGTGACGGCCTTTTCCTGCGGGATTGTCTGGCCGCCAGCCCTGGGCGACGGTCCAGTCACACACGGTCTCCATGCGCTGGCTTACCCGGCTGGCGGTTTCGGGCTTGATGGGCCAGATTGGGGTGAGTATAGACAGGACGTCGCCGGTGGTGGCCTCGTCCACCAGCTTGCGTCCGGGGTAGTTCTGGCGGAGAGGGCGGGATTCGAACCCGCGAGAAGCAAGGCCCCTACGCGATTTCCAGTCGCGCCCGTTCGTCCACTCCGGCACCTCTCCGCTGCGTCGGTCTGTGGGTGGACTGGTCACGCCCCCGGCATTGTGGACGCTGCCGGTCAGACCATAGTCCTGTAGACCGCCGCTTTCCATTATAGGCATTGCCCGTTTGCAGTGTCCACAGGGGCTTTACCCGTGCCCCGGGCATCCCCGCGCTTTTCATTGCCGGGAACCGTGCCATATAATGTACCCCGCTTGATTCGGGGTCTTGGCTCCCGGGACTGAGCGTGCCCCTAATGTGAGTGAGCAAGGAGGAGATTATGGCCGAAGAAGGCTTTGTGAAGGTTGCCGATGTGGGGGAATTGGGCCCTGGGGATATGAAGGCGGTCGAAGTAGGAGCGGAGCCGGTTCTGCTGGTGAACGTCGAGGGGACGATCTACGCCTGTGACGATACCTGCACCCACGCATTGGCCAGCCTGTCGGAGGGCGACCTGAGCGGCGAGGAAATTGAGTGCCCTCTGCACGGAGCGGCTTTCAACGTCACCACCGGCGAGGTGCTGACCCCTCCCGCGGACGAAAACCTGAAGACCTACCGGGTCAGCATTGAAGGCGATGACGTGCTGGTCGGCCCGGCCAATGAGTAGAGTGTAGACCGGACCCGGCCGGACGGCACAAAGTCCCCAGCCAGGGGATGTTAGTGGGGTATGGGGGGAACGAGTTCCCCTATGTCGCTGACCAGGCGCATATCGGAGAAAGGCCAGTAGACCAGCCATACCTTACCCAGTACGTGGGACTCCGGCACCGGGCCCCAGACCCGGGAGTCGTTGCTGGTTCGCCGATTGTCGCCGAGGACGAAGTATTCCTTCTCATCAAGGAGAGTTGGGGAGACGCGCGAGGAGTCGATGTGGCTGAGGTAGGGTTCTTGCAACAGCCGGCCGTCGATGTAGACTTCTCCGTGGCGGATTTCCACCAGTTCCCCCGGCAGTCCGATAACCCGCTTCACGAAGTCCTTGCTGGTGTCTCTGGGGAAGTGGAAGACGATTACGTCCCCGCGCTCGGGCGGATGGATAGCGTACCGGACGTCGGCGGTGTCGGACTGCCAGAAGGGTATGATTCGGGAGAGGCGGTCCATGTCCAATTGGAAATACACGAGCTTGTTGACGATGAGATGCTGGCCCGACTCCAGTGTCGGGTCCATGCTGGAGCCTTCCACCTTGAAGTTGCGGACGCTGGAATGAATCAGCAGGAAGATGATCGCCGCAAGGACGATTGCTTCCAGCAACTCTCGGAGTACTCGGTCCATAGATGTTGGCAGGGTTGCCGCCCTCAACATTCCACGCTTGGGTATGAGCAAAGGGGCATTTACGTTCGGTTGGAAGGCACAGTTCCCCGAAACGCGCCGATTATATCACCAGCGGGCCGGGAAACTAAGGCGAATGGTCAATGTGAATTGTCCAAAAAAGGCCCCTCTGCTACAATCGGGAGGCTCCACTCCATAGCTGGACGGTCAGGCATTGGATGACTGCCCGTGTGCAACCCAGGCTTGGCACGAGAAGCCCGGCGGAAACCAAAGGCAGGCCGTAAGACATGAGCCTTGGAAATTTCGGGGTGAACCGGCGGCAGCGACGCCAGGGCGGCGGACGCGGTACCGGTGTGGACCACGTCGAAGAACTGCTGGGCTGCACCGAGCTTTACATCTACCAGACACCCAACACGCGACCCAAGGGTTACACCGGGCTGAAGATTTTCCTGGAAGCGCAGGAGTGCGAGGTGATGTTCACTGCCGACGCGCCCCCGGAACTCAGCCGCTACGAGACTATGCGCATCACCCACCGCCGAGCCGAAGCCATCCCCGATGCGGTGGTCAAGCGCGCCCACTCCTGGGCGCACCAGCGCAACTACCTTCATAGCTTCTTCAAGCCCCTCTACCGCTAGTCTCGCGCCTCCTTCATTCCTTCCCTTTCTGGATGCTGGCGCGCCTTTGGGCAGGCTGTGTGCTATTCCGATTTCGCCTTGAGGATTGTTTCGACAAGATGCTGGATGTCGGGCAGGTAACTGTCCAGGTCTTCCTGCTCCATCCAGTCGTTGTAGAAATTGGCGTGGCAGGCCTGGGCTGTGAAAAAGGCCAGCCGGACAGCCGGGTCGTTTTGCCGGGTGGCCAGGTCAAAAACGGCTTGTCGCCGGTGCGCGTATCTCCCGTGAGGCAGGCCGTGGCTGGCGCAATAGGCTTTGAGGGCCTGGCTGGTCGCACCCCATAGATTTTCGCTCCCCTGGACCAGGTCGCTCGCGGCTACCTCCCGCTCCGCGTGCTCCAGGAGTTTGTAGGCAAGCCTGGTGCGTTTCTCTGTTAGAGACTCCTGTCCCTGCATTTCCCTTCCTCGTTGCCTTCAAATTCTACCAGAAATTATTGGCGCTACTGACACTTGCTCATTGATGATGCTCATGTATCCCGTCTATCATTAGAACATACGGTCCAACGGGCCATGCCCAAGGAGGCACGAGATGGCAGGCGCAGATGTACAGGAAATCCAATGCAAGTCCTTGTTAAACAAGCTGGACGTCCCGAACTTTCCGTTCCGCTGGACGCTCAACCCCTACCGGGGATGCCGCCACGCCTGCCGCTACTGCTATGCCCGGCCCACCCACGAGTACTGGGGGCTGGACGCCGGCAGGGAGTTCGAGCAGCGGGTCTTTGCCAAGGTCAACGCTCCGGAGGTGCTGCGAAAGGAGTTGAGGCGGCCAAGCTGGCGGGGTGAAAGCATAGCCATCGGCACCGCGTCCGACCCATACGAGCCTGCCGAGGCCGAGTACCGCCTGACCCGCAGAATCATTGAAGTGCTGTGCGAGTTCGAGAACCCGGCATCCATCACCACCAAGGGCGTGCTGGCCAAGAGGGACGTGGACGTGCTGCGGGAGCTGCGCCGGGTCGCCGATGTCCGGGTCAACTTCAGCATCGGCAGCGTTGACGAAGAGGTGTGGAAGACGACCGAGCCAGGTACTCCCAGTCCGATGGCCCGCATGGAGGCGATGCAATACCTGGTGGAGCACGGGGTCCCCGCAGGGGTGATGATGGCCCCGCTGATTCCGGGAATCTCCGACAGTTCCGAGAGCATTAACGAAGTGGCCGCCACGGCGGCGCAGCACAAGGCCCAATTCATGGGGGCCAACGTGCTGTTCCTGAAGCCGGGTTCAAAGGAGTGGTTTATGCCCTTGTTGCGGGAAGCATACCCTCACCTGTCCCCGGCCTATGCGAAGCTGTATCGCAAAACTTACGCTCCCAAGGATTACACATCCCAGGTGATGAATATCGTGGAAGACGCCCGGCTCAGTTGGGGACTATCCGCCAGAGTTCCCGTAAAGGAAATGCCCCAGCCGCAACGCCAGTTGCAACTGGCGTTCAGCGTGTGACGGGCGTGTCAGGGCAGCCCTCTGGGCGTCTCTTCCAGAGGAGGGGTGCGCCCCCCGGGAGTCATGGGGGCGGGCTAGAAGGTCCAGACCTTGCTTTCCACCATTCTTCCGGTGACCAGGAATATGACCCGCTCGGCAATGTTCGTCGCCCGGTCCGCGATGCGCTCCAGGTCGTGGGCTACCCAGAGCAGGTATGTGGCGCGCTGGATGGTCCAGGGATCTTCAATCATGTACAGGAGCAGTTCCCGGTACACCTGGCCGTAGAGCTGGTCAACCGCATCGTCGTCCTCCCGGACCCGGTTGGTCTTGTCAACGTCCCGGGTCTCCAAGGAGCCAAGGAGTCGATGGAGTCGCGGAGCATCCTGGTGGCCAGTTCGGTCATGCGGGGAATGTCTACCAGGGGCTTGAGGGTGGGTTCATCTCCCATCATCAGGCTGATGTTGGTTATGCTCTCGGAGTAGTCCCCCATGCGCTCCAGTTCGTTGACTATGTGGAGCAGGGAAATGATGACGCGGAGGTCTATGCCCATAGGCTGCTGGGCGGCGATCAGATCAACGCACCTGTCCTCAATCTCCAGTCGCTTCTGGTCGACGAAGCCGTCCTCGTGGACCACCCGCTGCGATGCGTCCAGGTCCCGGCTTTTGAGTGCGTCGATTGCTCTTTGGACAGCGCGTACAACGATTTCGGCCAACATGCCGATTTCCCGTTCTAGGCCGTTCAGTTGCTGGTCGAAATCTGCCCTGGCCATCTGATGTTCCCCTCAATTCGGGACTGTCGAGCCACCGCCCATGTAACCCGTATACGGCTCTGGGTCCCCCGGGTTGATACGACCGTGGCTAGATGGGTCTCCAGAAGGGAGCGCGCTGTCGCTGTTTCTCCAGAAGGGAAACGTCGAGCAGCTCCGGTTGCCTGCCCGAGCCTGGGTCGGAACTATCCGGGATGCCCAACTTCCGGAATACCTCCGGGTTGGTGTAGTAGCCGTTATAGGTCTGGCGCACCAACTCATCGAAAAATGCGGCGTTGGAGGCTTCCACTTCCCGCAGGGCCGCGTCCTGGCTTTCCCAGGAGAGATCGCCAAAACTCCCGCCGCTCCGGGCAGCCGAGATTTCAATCCGGGCCAGCCCCTCGATGAACAGCCTCCGCAGTGGCGTCCGGGCCACCAGAACACCCTCGATGAAATCCGTTAAACCCATCTCGGACGCGCTGGGCATCTCCTCGCTCTGCGGGATGATGCGGTCCACGACTGCGTTGAGCAGCGCCATCTGATCATCGGTCAGAACGCGGTCGATTGCGGGCATGTTTGTCTATACCTCCGTCTCTGGTCTGGCAGTGTTATTCGCTGGCTGCCTGGCCCGTGAGGGACACAAACCCTGACGAGTTATCTGGGTATCACCGGCAGAATGATATGGGACGGGTAAGCCGCCGAGTGGTGGACTTCCTGCCGGGCAGTCTCGAGATGCGCGTCCTGGCCAATGGGCGCGCCGGTGTTGGGATTGCGGTCGAAGCGGGGAAAGTTGCTGCTGGAGATTTCCACCCGCAGCCGGTGGCCCGTCCGGACGACGTGGCTGGTGGCCCACAGGTCGATGGTGTAGTCGTGGACCCGGCCCGGAGTGATGGGCGAGGGCTGCGACGCCGATGTCCGGTAGCGGGCGCGGACTATGCCGTCCTGTAAATTTTGGGCGTAACCGTCGGGCCTTACGTCAACCAGCTTGGCCGTAAAGTCGGTGTCCACCGCGCTGGACGCGGCGAACAAACGGACGCTGATAGGGCCGGTAATCTCCATGTCCCGGTCCAGCGGCTCGGAGGTGTAGACCAGCACGTCCTGGCGGTCTTCCACGTACCGCTGGTCCGCGACGCCGTGGGGAATGATCAGGGTGTTGCCCCGTTGCGTCGGGACAGGGTCATGGGGGTCGTAGACGTAGGAGTCCGGTGACTCTTCCCCTGGGGGCACGGTGGAAAGGGTCCCTGAACCGTGGCGGGTGTTGGCTGGGCCGTCTGAGTGGAGATAGTACCGGGTGTAATGGGTTCGGGCCAGCGGCCACTCGTTTTCGTAACGCCAGCGGTTCTCCCCCATGACGAACAGGTAGACCGGCGGGTCGTCCATGATGCCCGTGTCCCGGTCTTTCAGCCACCAGTCGAACCAGCGCAGCAGGTATTCGTGAAGCTCTATACGGGCGTCTTCGCCGAAGTCTACGTCCCCGGTGTCGCCGGAAGTCGGCCCGGTATAGGGGCGGATGTGCGCCCAGGGGCCGACCAGCAGCTTCTGGTTGTCCCGAGCCAGTTGGCTGCCGCCGCTCTCCCGGATGCCCGTGTAGGCGTTCAGCGCGCCTTCCAGGAAGATATCGTACCAGGAACTGACGTGGAACATCGGTATGGTGATGCCCGACAGGTGGCGGTTGAGGTTGATGCGCCACCAGTAGGGGCCGTCCTGCTCGTTGGCCAGGTACTCCTGAAAGTAGGGAGCCGTTTCTTTCAGCAGGGCTGTCCAGTCGCTCAGGGGCAGGTGGCGGAACCATTCATCGGTCAGCGGTTGGGCGAAGTTCTCCGCGGGCAGCAGGTACTCATCGACCTTCTCCAACAGGTCGGTCCGGCCCAGACGCTCCAGGGTATTGCGCCCCTTGTGAATGGCGTAGGGCACCATCCAGCCCCATTCCATCGCTCCGCCGGTGTGGTAGACCCAGCTCTGGTGGAAGTCGGAGGAGGCCGAGACCGGGGCCATCGTCTGGAGATGCGGCGGCAGGGGGTTGTTGGTGGCCAGGGTGTACTGGGTTGCGCCGAGGTATGACTGGCCGGTGGTGCCAACCCTTCCGTTGGACCAGGGCTGACGGGCGGCCCATTCCACGGTGTCGTAGCCGTCCTGGACTTCCTGGAACAGCGGGTTGTAGTCCCCGCCTTCCGACTCGAAGCGGGCGCGGCAGTCCTGGCTGACCACCACGTAGCCCCGGCCGGAGAAGTACCACATGGAATGGTCCGGGTTGCCGACGTAGCCGTCCTTGCCGTAGGGACCTCGGGTGACCAGCACCGGATACCGTCCCGGAGCATCGGGGCGGACCACGTCGCACGCCAAGCGCACCCCGTCGCGCATGGGGACCATGACGTTGCGTTCGCGGACTACATTTGGCGGGTGAGGGGAAGCCGCCGTCTGTGAAGCCAATTTGCCCTCCACCGGCGCGGTTGGATGGGGTTGGCCGGTCGCCGCCGGGCGCCATTCGCCGGACTGGTCAGCGATGTCACTGCCGCAGCTAGGATACCTTTACGGGCGGAAGGGAGTCAATGTTGTTGCCAGCAGCCGGGGAGTCCGGCCCAACGGTGTATTGCAGGTTGACCCCGGGGTTTACGGGACCTGACCCGCAGGCGCGGGGTCGATATACCCGAGCAGCAGTGCGGCGGTAAGCATCCACCCGGCTGTCCCGATGGCGGCGAGCACTATTTCCCCGGTCCCATATCTGGCCGGAGGCAGCGGCCCTCCGTTCACATGCACCCAGTAACTGTTCAGGTTCCGCTGGACGATTAACAGTATGCCGGACTGAAAGGCCAGGGAAAGAATGTTGACGGCCAGTGCGAAGTTGGACATTGCCTGGGAAGCCGGTTCCCCTGAGAATGTGCCGTTCAATATCAATGCCATCACGTTGGTGAGGTCCGACATGAGCACGATGATCACTATGGGTCCGGGGAGAATTGAAGAGGGAACATTGGCCGAATCCATAAGGTTCCGGAAGGTCTGCATGTGGGCGTAGATGCGAAACAGACCGTAGACCGGAACAAGCCGGGTGAGGGCGTGCCATACAGGATACACCTCGTCCCCGGTGTACTCCTGGTACTGCTTCCAGGTTATATAGAGCCAGTAGAAGAGGTACAGACCCGAGGACAGGGCCATCATAACGACGATGCGTTGCCCCGGTATATAGTAGGACGAGTCCCGGTCCAGGGCCATCACCGGGCGAGGGGTCTCATCGCGGACTATGGGAGCCACGAGTCCAACGCCGCAGTTGCCGCAGAAGCGGGCTGACGGCTCGTTGACAGTGCCGCAGCTATTACATGGGGTCGGGTCAGTGTTGGGGCGAGTTTCCACAAGCTGTCCGTATCAGGTTGATTGGCGCTGCCGGAAGAAGCTCCCTGTCCCCGTAAGAACGGGGAGCCGGTTGGCGGGACTATAGATACTCTATCATGGTTGCAATGTTGCTTGACCAGGCGATGCTTCCCCAAATGGCAAGCCCTACCTCCACCAGGCTGACCCTGGCGGGAGCGCTTTGCCCCCAGTTCACTACATCCCAATAACGGTTCAGGCTGCCCTGTATTTTTATCAATGCCGCTGACAAGAAAACGACCGAGAGGAACTTGATACTCATAGACGCCGGGGGCGCCCAGTCGGCTATCGGGTCCCAGCCGGGCACATCGCCGTTCATCAGCGACCCTATCACAATCAATATCAGGTAGGTGAATATGAGCAGGTAGGTCGTGCCCACGTTTATGGACATGACCATCCCGGCGGACTCCAGCATATCCCGGAGGGACCGTATATGGGTGTAAAGAGTGGAGAAGCTGAAGGCCCGCGATTCCGGGTCTCCATCGGCGTAAATGTGCTCCAGGTATTGCTTCCGGGTGAAGTATATCCAGTAGAACAGGTACATCCCCTGGGAGAGGAACGCCATCAGGATAATACGGCGGGTCGAAATCCGGTAGGATGAGTTCCCCGGCCATACCTGGCGGGCCACACGAACAGATGATGGCGCGCCGCAGGAACCGCAGTACCTGGAGTACTCATCCATAGGTGCGCCGCAATCGGCGCAGGTGGTCATTTTACTGTCGGGGCGGGTTTCCATGGGACGCTCCCGCCGGTCAGCCTATCACTTTGTCAGCCCGGAGCCGGGCAATTGTCTCGTCGCAGAAGCCCAGTTCCCGTAGCACTTCCCCGGTGTGCTGGCCGAGGACCGGAGCGGACGACCTCAAGCCGCCGGGAGTGTCCGACAGCCGAATAGGGATGTTCACCATGTCCACTGCCCCCGCCTCTGAATGGTCCTGCACAGCAAGCATCCGGTTGGCCGCGACCTGGGGATGGTTGAAAATCTCGTCCCGCTCCAGTACGGGAGCCGCCGGAACGTCCGCCTCTTCAAGCGCCCGCAGCCAATGGTCCCTGGGCCGGGTGGACAGGATGCCGGAGATCAGCCCGTGAAGTTCCGCGCTCCTCTGCGCCCGCTTCAGGTTGTCGGAGTAATCGGGGTCAGACAGCAGGTGCTCCAGGTCCAGGGCGCGGCACAACCCGGCAAACTGCTGGTCGCTCAGCACCACCATGATGACGAATCCCCCGTCCTGGCAACGGTAAGGGGAGTAGAGCGCCTGCCGGGAGAAGTCCGTCAGGCCCTCCTGCTGCTCAGTTTCGGCCCCGGTGCGGACCAGATCCACAGTCTGCATCGCCAGTGCCATGTGCAGCAGCGAAGTTTCTACTTTCTGGCCACGCCCGGTCCGGTGACGAGACAGAAGGGCCAGAGCGATCCCGTAGGCCAGGGCAATGGGCGCGGAAGAGTCCGCGACCCATACTCCGCTGGATATAGGGATTCCTTCCTCGTCGCGTCTCTTGCTGAGAATGCCCGAGAGCGACTGGAAAAGCAGGTCGTAACCGCGCCGGTTGGCGTAGGGGCCTTCCGTCCCGAATGCCGACACCGCGGCATATATCAGTCCGGGGTTGCGCTGGCTAAGGGAACCGTAGTCATAGCCCAGTTTATCCTCGACGCCGGGCCGGAAGTTGTGGATGAAGACGTCGGTTTGGTCTACCAGCCGGTAGACGATGTCCTGCCCCTCCGGGCGGGAGATGTCCACGGCCACACCGCGCTTGTTGCGGTTGAGGGGGAGAAAGGAACGGCTTTCTCCATTGGGCAGTGGCGGCTGGGTGAACACTCGGCGCGCGTCGTCGCCCCAGGGCGGTTCAATTTTAATTACATCAGCGCCCTGGTCGGCAAGGTACATGCCAGCCCCCGGAGCCGCCCAGACCTGGGCCACCTCAACGACCTTGATACCTTCCAGGGCTTGCATGTCGGGCCTCCCTTGGAGAGATAGAAGCGCAGTTACCAGATGCACCGGATGCCATACAGGTGGAAATGGGTCTCTATGAAGACAAGGATAAGGTCTTGGGCATGGGCTTGCGCTATCAGCATTCTGCGGATAGCTTGGCTTCCGGAAGGGGGTCGAAGAATGAATCATCAAGGGATACACGGCCCTTCCAGGAACCGGAGCGCGGTTTGCTCTTACAATTCAAAGCGACCAATCGCGCGACTGGTGTGCCGTCGCGTGCGATCACGATTTCTTCGCCTGCCTCTGCCTGCGCAAGGAGGTATGACAGGTGGGTCTTCGCTTGGTAAACGTTTACCACTGCCATGCTTGGCATCCTGAAAACAATAGATTAGCTGATTCTAGGACTAATCCCAATGTTCCGGCAACCATTTATTCTGACCAGCGTTTTCAACCTGCGTTGGCCATCCCGAGTACGCCCGCCAACACATGCTGAGCGGTACGGTAGGCCGGTCTACCGGCGTCTTCCCCACATGGGATGACGGAATGTCGGCGCAGTGGCGGAGTCGATCTCCCGGTACTCCACCGGCGGCGGTTCCGGAGCGGGTCCGTCGGATACAGGGGCACGGTAGGCCCGTACCGGCTGCCGTTCCGGGGCCAGGTTATTCAGGTGATCGGCCAGGGACTCCAGGCTGTTCAGGTTGTGGACGGGAAGGAAGTCGTCCACATAGGGCAGGGCGGCCTGAATGCCCCGGGTCAATGGTTCATAGTCCGGCGACCCCAGCAGCGGGTTCAGCCAGATGAGGCGGTGGCAGCTCCGTTGCAACCGCGACATCTCCCGCCCCAGCATCTCCGGTTCGCCCCGGTCCCACCCGTCGGAGATGACCAACACCACCGGACTGCCGGTCCCTACCCGGCGCATCCACTGGAAGTTAAAGGTCTTGATTGCCTGGCCGATGCGGGTGCCCCCGGCCCAGTCGGGAACGGCCTTCGACACCTCGGTAACCGCCTGGTCGATGCTCCTGTGGCCCAGGAAGCGGGTAATCCGGGTCAAGCGTGTTGCAAACAGGAACGCCTCGATCTGCTGCGCGTTACCCGCCCCTCTGGCCCCACTCTTATTCATGCCTCCGGCAGAGTTCCGGGCGATGCTGTGGATGAAGTGCAGCAACATCCGGGTGTAACGCTCCATCGAGCCGCTGACGTCGCAGATTAGTACCAGGGGCTTGGGTTTGTTTTTGCGGCTTTGCCCTGTCAATTCCACAAGCTCCCCGCCGTACTTCACGTTGCGGCGGAGGGTCCGGCGCAGGTCCAGGGATGCGCTGCCGCCGGGGACCAATCGTCGGGTGCGCCTGGTTCCCAGGTCCCAATAAAGTTCGGCCATCATCCGCCTGGCATCGGTGATCTCCGAGGGACTGAAATCGGCGAAATCCTTGGCCCGCAGCACCTCCCGGGCGCTGTACGTCTGGGTCAGGTCGATGCTGTCCCCGGGCTGCGCGTCTCCGTCGCCCTTGTCAGTCGAGCCAAGTTCTGAACCTGCGGGGGGAGGCCCCACCTCCGGCTTCCGGTAGCGTCGCTCCTCTCCCAGGGATTTTATGTCCCGCGTAATCTGCCTCGTGGCGGGCGTCCGCCAGAACACCTCAAACGCCTCATCGAACAGGGGAAGATCCTGCTTGCGATGGACCAGGATGCAGCGGGCGGCCTGCCGGAAGTCCTGCTTGCGTCCGAAGGGCACATGATCCATCGCCCGCGCCATGTCCAGCATGTTGCCGGAGCCAACGTCCAGGCCAGCCTTGCGCAGCACCTCCCCAAACAGGAGCAGGCTGTTGAGGATGTGCCCCTGGCCCTTGTTGGATGTTGCGTCGGGTGGTGTGGTCATGGAGCGGTCCTGTCCTCGGGCATCAGGGCCAGGATTTCGCCTTTCAGTACCGGGAGGTGGCCGGTAATGATGCCCCAAACCGTATCCAGGTTGATGTCTAGAAATCTGTGAACCAGCCTTATCCGAAACCCGTGAAGTCGCTGCCAGTTAGTATTCGGGCAAGCGGCCTTCGCTGAATCAGAGAGACGGAGCGCCGATTCGCACAGTATGTGCAAATTCCTGAGGACAGCATCTTGGACAAGGATAGACTCAAGAAACGCTCCCCGTCCGTCGGCAACGTATGACTCTATCCGGTTAATGCGCTCTAGGATATACGCCAAGTAGAATCCGTCTCTCATTACAGCGGCACGGCTTCATTCAATACGTGGTCTCTAAGCAGAGGATGCAGTTCCCCCGTGGTTGTAACGAATACTTCCTTACCTAGCAAGTCCGCAAGGTCTACCATAAGACCGCCCGGGAACCAGGGCGTAAGGTCCTTAACCGGCCCTATGTCCACGAGAAAGTCTATATCCTCTTTGGGAACATTGGGGTCCCCGGTGAACGACTCAAACACCCGAACATTCTTCGCGCCGTGTTTGGCTGCGATTCGGATGATTTCCCCCCGATGTTCTGCCAGCAGCGGGTCCAGTTCCATGTTCTTCCCCCTTCTAGCCGCCGCGCCTGCCTCTGCGGGGGCCGCGGTTCCTGGATCGCTCCAGCATGGCGCGGACCGGCTCGCCGCGCACCATCTCTATGTCGTCCTGGTACTTGAGCATAATGCCTATCGTGTCGTCGATGACCTGCGGGTCAAGCTCGTTCTGGTTCAGGGCCATCAGGGCGGCGGTCCAGTCCAGCGTCTCCGACACGCCGGGAATCTTGTAAAGCTCGGTTTCCCGGAGTTCCTGGATGAACCCCGTCACCTGCTCCGCCAGCCTGCGGGGCGCACCGGGTACCTTGTTGGATACGATCTGCATCTCCTTCTGGAAGTCGGGGTAGTCAATCCAGTAGTAGAGGCAGCGCCGCTTCAGCGCGTCGTGAATCTCCCGGGTGCGGTTGGATGTGATTATCACTATGGGCGGGTGGACTGCCTGATATGTGCCAAGCTCCGGGATGGTTATCTGGTAGTCGCCCAATAGCTCCAGCAGGAACCCCTCGAACTCTTCGTCGGCCCGGTCCAGCTCGTCGATGAGCAGCACCGGCGCTTTCTCCCGGCTCTCGTCAATCGCCCGGAGCAACGGACGCTTGATCAGGAAACGCTCACTGAAGAGGTCGTCTGCGACCTCCTCCCGATCCACGCTGCCTCCGGCCTCCATCAGGCGTATCTCCAGTATCTGCCGGCTGTGGTTCCACTCGTAGACGGCATGGTTGACGTCCAACCCCTCATAGCACTGGAGGCGGATCAACTCCGTATCCAGGGCAGCGGCCAGGGCGCGGGCAATCTCGGTCTTGCCGACGCCGGCCTCTCCCTCCAGCAGAAGGGGCCGATGCAGCTTCAGGGCCAGGAAAATAGGCACGGCCAGCCCCCGGTCGCTGATATACGACTGCTCCCGGAGAAGCTGCTGCACCTCGTCAATAGACTCAGGAATCGTCGAAAACGCGCTGTTAGTGGCAGTCAACGGGTACTCCATCCACCGGGGTCCGCGACAAGCAACGGCTCCCCGCAGTGTCAAGAATTGAGGCAAGTTCCATTGTAGCGCACTGGGTTGGGGGCTACCACCGGAGGGCGTTACGTTTGCTTGCCAGGTATGGTTTTGCTACAGTGCCCGCAAGCTCAGTAACGGTAACGTCGCTGGGGGAAACCATTTACGAATCGGAGGAACTAGCTATGGACGCTGCCGAGGTGCAAGCCATTGCTGCTATTGGCGGAATGATGGTTGCCTTGATTGGCCTCATCATAGGATTGATGTTTTGGCTGGTGCGGAATCTTGAACGGAATCTCATGGACAGGATTGACCGCGTGGAGCGAAACCTTGCGGACAGAATTGACCGCGTGGAGCGGGACCTTGGAGACAGGATTGACCGCGTGGAACGGGACCTTGGAGACAGGATTGACCGCGTAGAGCGAAAGGTGGAGGGCAATCATACCGAAACCCTGACCCTTCTCCAAAACCATACCCACGGCCCGGATGACCTGCCAGCGTTCCACCGGCTGACGGACGCCTCCGAGGAGTGACCGGCACCCGCAATTGACCGGAAAAGGAGACCGCAAATCCCGAATCTCGCCCCGAGGCAAACGGCTATGACAACAGGACGCGCCAGGATGACCGGAGCGGCGCTTGAACGATTCCCGGAGTTTCCTCCAAGGCCGGACATGCAAAACCTTTTATACCTTCACGACCAGGGCCACGTACCTGCCCTGAAGAACCATTTCGGCAATCTCGAAAGCACCCTTGTTTTGGGCGAAGTGCCGGTGGGATGGAACGCACGCACGGAACGCTCCGGTATCCGTATCCCGGACCTGATAGTAGCATTCAACATCAGCCGCGCCCAGGTCGTAGACCAAATGGGCTATTCAATCAACGAACAGGGGAAACCGCCCGACTTCGTGCTGGAAGTAGCATCCTATAACACGGCGATGAACGACGAGAAGGGCAAACGGACCAACTACGCAGGGTTCAGCATACCCGAATACTGGCGGTTCGACCCCTCGGGAGGCCAATACTACGAGCGGCCGCTGGCCGGGGACCTGCTCGGAGAGGACGGAAGCTACCTCCCCATCCCCATCCGGGCCATTTCGGAGGAAGTGTTGTGGGTGTACAGCGAGAAGCTGGGGTTATACCTGTGCTGGGAGCACGGGCAACTCCGCTGGCACGACCCCGTCGGCGGACAGTACCTGAAGACCTACACCGAGGAACAAACCGCCCGCATCGCCGCGGAAACTGCCCGAGATGCCGCTGAAGCCCGGATAAGGGAACTGGAAGCCGAGCTTGAGCGCGGGCGGCAGCAGTGAGTGGTGATTCCTGACAGGGAGATCAGTATGGCAGTATGGGTTGTACGCGGCGGATTAGACGGTGAATATGAAGAAGACGCACCAGAAAAATGTGTGATCCGAATCGGATTCGACATGAATGTGGATCTGACGGATGCATCGGAATTTGATGATGTGAAGAATCTGGTTCAGCGGGCACACGAGGGTGCACCACAAGCGAGAGTTGCCAATTTTGCGGGTCAGATTTGGGCGTTCAAAGGGGAGATGCAAATTGGTGACTTGATTATTGTGCCACGGAAGGGGCCATCCATTATGGCCGTAGGAGAAATAACGGGAAGGTATGAGTACTCTCCCCCTGCTTCACACACGAGATCGGTTAGGTGGGTTAACGAGGAGGTTCCCAGGGGTCCCTTTGTTGGACCACTAAAGACACCGATGACGGTCTTCCGCCCATACTTAGGTGAGAATGTCGACGTAGAAATGCGGCTCCGAGCAATAGTCGGAGAAAAGGACCCTCAGTGGGACGCTTTCATACATTGGGCCAAGCTGTTTTACGAAAGGGAGGATTTCAACGAGTACGAGCGTGACTACAAGCTCCTTGTAGGGGAGAGATTGGCTGCTGTCAAGCAAGCTCTCCAGAACGGCAATGTTGACTGGGAAGACATGCTGAGAAAAACATTTGCCGCCCCTGACAGTTACTTGAGAGACTGGCGTACCAACAACTTGCTCTTGAGCTTGGACCCTCCTCGGCTTGAAGAAGCGTTGCGTCGTATCTGGGGATTGGACGGCCCAACTTTCATAAGGCCCTCGGGCTTGGAAGAGCGAGTACGGGTTTTCCAGGAACTTGGACCGTTCGGGACACTGGGGCTTATGGCCTCGATCCTCTTGATGGGGGATGGACCTACACAGTACCCAATGTACCGGTATACAGCACTGAAGGATGCGTATCGACTGACAGGGTACTCCTCCGATCCGAATAATTCTCCCGATGCCTGGGAAAGGTATGAGCACTCGCTCGGTTTCTATGATGAGTTCATTGGTCAGGCGTCTATGCGCGGCCTGAAAATTCGGGACCGGCTTGATGCTCAAGGCTTAGTCTGGTGCGTGACCCATTACGGCAAGGAGAACATGCCGGACGATTGGCTGGAAGAACTAAAGGACCAACTCATCGCGTACAGAGCGGGAGAGGTGACTGAGGTTCCCCCTCCAATCCTTCCCGATCCCTGGTCCTCCACCAATATAGAGTCCCTGGCTGCCGAACTCCTGTGGGAGACCGACCAGCTACAGGAAATCATCGACGACCTGCAAGAAAAACGCCAGGTGATTTTCCACGGCCCGCCGGGGACGGGCAAGACCTATGTTGCCAAGCGCATCGCCAAACATGCCAAGGACTGCGGCTGCGGGTTTGAAATCGTCCAGTTCCATCCCTCCTACTCCTATGAGGATTTCGTTCAGGGCTTCCGGCCCCGGCTGCACGATGGGCAGCCGGGATTTGAGCTTGTGGACGGCCCTTTGCTGCGTATCGCGGATGAGGCCCGGAACAACCCCGACGCAACCTACATTCTGGTAATCGACGAACTCAACCGCGGCAACGTGGCCAAGGTCTTCGGGGAGTTGTATTTCCTGCTGGAATACCGGGATGAGGCGGTGCGGCTGCAATACGGCGGCGAAGGCCAAGGGTTCAGCCTGCCGCAGAACCTGTGGTTCATCTGCACGATGAACACCGCCGACCGCTCCATCGCGTTGATGGACGCAGCCCTGCGGCGGCGCTTCTACTTCGCTCCTTTCTTCCCCGACGAACCGCCGGTTAAGGGGCTGCTGCGCCAGTGGCTCTCTGAGAACGACCCGGACAATGCCTGGGTTGCGGACCTGGTGGATAAGGCCAACGAAAAGCTGGACCGGGACACCGGTATTGGTCCCAGCTATTTCATGGACCCCGACCGGCCTTTGGACGAAAACCGCGTCCGCCGTATCTGGGAGCGGGCGGTTATTCCCTACGTTGAAGAGCAGTGTTTCGGGGACGACGCCAGGCTGGCTGAGTTCGATTTCGACCGGCTAAAGGGACAGGTTAGAGGCGCAGCGCAGACGGGTGATGAGTCTGACGACGGGGTCACGGAACAGCAGGCTGGCGATGCAGACTCTAACCCTGTGTGAGTACGAGTCCCGCCCCGTCTACTTCCAACTGGATTCGAGACAACTGGCCGGGCTGAAAGCCGCACATATCGACGTAACTGCGCAGACGGTTGATGGGGCAATCTGGGACCTTCACCCCTCATCCTACATTGGCACGGTCCGCTTGGGAGATCTCTCCATCGTCGTGCGGCCCAAGATTCCCATAGACCGGGTGATGTTCCTGGTTGCCTACGCCCTCGACCCCAATGACTGGAAGAAGTATTTCAACCTATACCCAAACAACGATGTCCTGGAAAGCATCATTCCGGCATTCGTTCACCATACCCATCAGGCCATCCGGCGCGGCTTGTTGCAAGGATACCGTACCGAAGAGGAGGCGCTGCACACCGTCCGGGGCCGTATCCGTTTCAACGACCAGATAAACCGGCGCTTCGGCATCCCGCTGCCCGTCGAGGTGGCCTACGACGAGTTCACCGAGGACATCAAGGAGAATCGCCTGCTCAATACGGCATTGCACCGGCTGTCCCGTCTCCCAGTCGGGTCGGAACGGTCCCGGCAGGACGTCAACGGTCTGCGCCCGGCGTTCAACACGGTCGGGCTTGGCGACTACCGCCGCGGTGCGCCGGAGGTCCAGTACACCCGGCTCAACAGCCACTACCGCCCTGCTGTAGAGCTGGCCCGCCTGATTATCGACAACTCCAGCCTGGAACTGTTCCACGGCGAGGTTGCCGGGGCGTCCTTCCTGCTGGACATGAACAAAGTGTTCGAGCGGTTCCTGTTCGTCGCGTTGCGGGAAGCATTGGGGCTGCCGGGAAGGGTGTGGCGGAGCGGCGAGCGTCTTACCCTGGACGTTGACGGCAAAATTAGGCTCTACCCTGACCTGTCCTGGTGGAGCGGTGGCCACTGCCGTTTCGTGGGAGACGCGAAGTACAAGCGCATCACGCCCACGGGGTTCCAACACGCCGACATTTACCAGATGCTGGCCTACTGCACGGCTGCGGATTTGCCCTCGGGCCTGCTGGTCTACGCTGCCGGAGAGTCAGAGCCGGGCGTTTACCGCATCAGGAAAGCCGACAAGGTTATCGAGGTGGACTCCCTGGACCTGAAAGGCCAGCCGGAAGATATTCTGACCGAAGTCAAGCGAATCGCGGAGAAAGTTAAGCAACACTCCCTTACGATGATGGCGGTCGCTTGAAAAACTCCTGCACCAGCCCCCGCAGCCGCGTCCAGTGGTCGTCAAGGGACTCACGCTGCTCCGGGGTTAGCTCGTTGTAGTAGCGTCCGTGCTCAGGGAAGTACCACAGGGGAAAGACCCAGAACCCCGGCGTATCCGAATCCCGGCCGGGGTGGTCGGCGATGCGTCCCGTAGCGCCTCGCAGCTCCCACGATGCCAGCGCCTTGCCCTTATCTGCGATGGCCAGCGCTTCGGCCCACGACGCCTGTCGTTCCGCCCCGTGGTAGGGACGCATCAACTCCAACAGCCTGGCGGCTCGCTCCTGATCGTCAGCCGCTGGACCTGCGAAGCGGTGAGTGTAGCGGCTCTCCCACCTGTCTCCCAAAGCTGGCACAATCAGCCCCCCATCGGAGGCGATGGACAGCATGGACGCGGCCTTAGACCACTCGGCGACCTTGGCGCGGGCAATGGCCTCGTGGGTGTCCTCGCCCTCGTCAGGTTCGGCGGACACACCGGCCTCTTGAGGCGTCACCGGAAGTAACGGTAGACCCTCCAACAGCCAGCGCAGCGTCTCCTGCTTGGCCCGGTTGCCGGTGGCGAGGAGGATTGGGGTGGTGGCGGGACCGGCTGAAGTCGCGGCCATCGTCGCGCCGTACAGACGCTAGAGGACCCGGGCCACGGCCCGGGTTGCTGCGCCGTCGCCGCCCAGGAGCTTCAAGGGCAGCGCCCATAGCTCGAAGTCGAGGCCGGTCACCTGGTCCAGGTTGATCAGATTTTCGATCAGTGGGATACCCCGGCCCAGCAACAGCCGGTGTACCGGGAAGTCGTTGATGGTTGACTGGGGCGTCGGCGGGTGCTTGTCGATGGGGAAGTCCACCGCCACCGCGTTTACCCCGTTCTCTGCCAGGTACGCCGCCCCCTCAGTGCTCAGGTATGGGCCTTCCGAGTAGTAGCGGGCGTTGCCCGATTCGCTGGCCGTCCATCCCGTGAAGAGAACGGTTATCTTGCCCGCGACGGCATCGGGCGCGCCCTCGGCCTGTTGCAGGTCGGACACGGAGATGGGCGTCCGGCTCCGGGCAAGCTCACGCAGGTCCAGCAGCAAGGCCGGTCCCATGTACCTGTCCAGCGCCATGTCCTCCACGGTGGTCCCGTCGGGATGGAAGTGGTAGGGAGCATCCACGTGGGTCCCGATGTGCGTGGCCAGCGTCAGTTTGGTGTTGGAGCGGGCGTGGGTCTCGTGGGTCTGCAACGGCGACATGCAGACTCCGATCAACCCCGGCACCGGTGTCACCCGGTCACTACCCAGGGTTAGGGTCAGGTCAATGAGACGGGCCATATTCGGCTCCTTCCGTGACGCGGGGCGTTCAGTCGTCCCCTGCCGCTGGTCCAGGCGCCGCCGCCGTTCCCGGAAGCGGCATGTCCGGCTGAGGTGTTGTCCTGGCTTCCGGCGGCAGCGAGTTTTCCCAGTCGGGTATGAGCATGCGCGATGTCGGTTCCAGGGTCATTATCACCACTACGCCGCCCAGGCTGAAGAGGATGGAAAGGGCGAGTATGGCGGTGTATGAGCCGGTGAGGTAAATGACCATGCCGGCCATAGCGGTGGTTATGGCGTGCCCCATGAGCGCTCCGGTCATTTGCCAGCCGTAGCAGGAACCCATCGGCCCGTTGCCGAAGTACTGACGGTTGATTACCAGGTATCCTGTCCACTCACCGCCGAAACCGATCCCGAAAGTGGCGGCAAACAGGTAGAAGGCCCACAGGTCCTGCGCCCATATCAGGATGAATACGGTTACTCCCTGGATGAACAGGCAGGTTGCCATCACCTTCCGGGAGCCATAGTTCTCGGCCAGCACGGGAGTCATGAGGCGGCTGACGATGCTGACCAGAGATATGATGGTCAGGATGCCCGCCGCAGCGGCGAGGCTGAGACCCTGCTCAACTGCTATCGGGATGGAGAAAATAAGAACAATGCCGTGACCGGCGCAGCCAAGGGCATGGATGATGGGGAGGTTCCAGAAAGCCCGTGTCCTCCTCATGTGCTGGTTGAACGCCTTGAGCCGCATCTTCTCCATCGCGCTGCTGCGAACCGCCGGGGGCGGCTCGTTCGCCGAGGCGCCGTAGGGCGGAATTCCGATATCAGCGGGCCGGTTCCTGAGAAACGGCGTCAACAGCAGGATGATGCCCCCTCCGGCGACACCGATAGTCCAGAACGTCAGGTTCCACCCCACGGACTCCAGCAGGTACCCCAGCATGGGGGCCAGGGCCGCGGTACCCACCCCTCCGGCAGCCCAGAGTATCCCTGTGCCCAGTCCCAGCCTGCGCCGGAACCACCCGCTGATGGAGGCCATGAGCGGCACCATCGAGATTGACTGGGTGATGGCCAGCAGCCCGCCGAATACGAGAAGGAACTGCCAGAGTTCGGTCACCGAACCCAAGAGGACCATGCTGATGAGGTAGAGCGCGCCGCCCACGGCCATCATCTTTTGCGGGCCGTACCGGTCGCCGAGCCAGCCACTTACGGGGGAGCAGACGGCTCCTACGAGGTAAAAGGCAGCCATCCCCATCCCGATGATGCCGACCTTCCAACCAAACTCGCCGTCGGGGTCGGTGAGCGGAGGAATCATTATGCCCGCGGCCATGCCGATTGAGCTTGCGATTATCTGCACCGCGGCCAGAATGGCAACGATGGCCCAAGCGTAGTGAATGCCCCACGGCAACCGGGAGGGGATTATGCCGGTCAAGCGGCGTCCTGTTTCAGCCAATCGTTTTTCCTTTGGGGATGAAAAGGAGATAAGTCAATTGCCGGTACGGCACACGAATTAGCCCCGCAAGCGGCGGACCTCGGCTTCCAGTTCCCGCAGCTGTTCCTCGGCGGCCAGCCGGGACTGGCGTTCCGCGTTCCGCTCACGCTCCGCGGCGATGCGGTCATTATCGGCGTCATGGAATGTCCGCAGATAGCGTCCCGCCGCAGGGTCGTAGAAGCGGAGCAGATGTTCCTCCCAGCAGAGGTCCAGTCCCAGAACATCGCTGTGACCCCGGTGGTGGGCCGCATCCACCTCAACTATGGGGACCTGTTGGTAGACGCCTCCTGTTAGCCGGTCCCCGGCCAAGGGGACGCCGTGGTACAGGCCGCCCCAGGGGTCATACCGCCAGTACTCGGGTATGCCCCAGGCAGCGTAGTCGCCGCGCTTCTCCGTGATGTCCCGCTGTCCGGTGGATTCCGACGCGACCTCCAGCACGAAGTCCGGGGGTTTGCCCAACTTCTCGATGGAGTATCCCCTGTCATCTTTGATGGTGGCCTGGTCTACCCCGAATGCGATGAGCAGGTCCGGGACCCGCAGACCCTGGCGTTGACGCAAATCCCGGCCCACCGGCACCTCTCCCATAACGACGGCGATTCCCCGTCCGCCGAAATGTCGGCACAGGGCTGACAAGTGACCGGGTCCGTAGAGGTAGAGGGGGTTTTGCATATCGCCCCTGGTGGAGAACACAGGGAATTTGCCGTCGCCGGGATCATATGAGGTCCGTGGCGGTGGCGTGAACCGTCTTGCGGGAGGGTTGTATCGCGGCGGTCTGTTGATCATGGGAGCTTCTAATGCTTCAGTGCAGTGGGCAGGCGGTCAGCAGCGCCTTGCCCCACCACTTGTCGGCTGCGGTATCGCCGGCCTGGGCCTGGTCGAAGGACTGGAGGAACTTTTGCGTTTCCGTTTGTTGTGCCTGCGTCTGCGGCGCGGCGTAACCGGACACGCCGCCAGGCAAGGCCAGGGACAGCGCGCGTTCCCGGCTGGCGGAGTCGGCCGACACGGCCCATGCTCCGAAGAAGATCAGCAACGCCGCCGTTGCCACAATTGCGACGATGAACGATAGGGGTGCGCTTACTTTTTTCAGTTGCTGGGGCTGCATGACGGATTACCTCCTGCAGAGATCCTCCGTTCTCCGTTGGGCGCCGGAGCGGATGTTAATTCGTACCGGCGCCCCAATGTCAAGAATGGGTATGGCGGCAGGCTGTGTGATACTCCTAACCTACCTGCACCTCGAAGGGGAAGACCATATTGTTGCCGTAGCCGCGGCCGTCCCACTTGTTGGGGAACTCCATCGGCTGGGTCTCTCCCCTATCGTTGGTGGCCCGGCTCATCAGGGTGTAGCTGCCCGGTCCGGGCGGCTTCCAGTGGTGCTCCCACCGGTACCAGGAATAGCCGCTGCGGGGGTGAAGCACGTCCACCGGCGACCAGGACGCGCCGCCGTCGGTGCTAATCTCCACCCCGGTAACCTGGTCTTCGCCTGACCAGGCGGCCCCGGCAAGCTGGTAACCGCTGGCGGGGACTACCTCTCCGGGCAGCGGGTTGGTGATGATGGACTTGACCTTCATCCTGGTAAGGTAAGTGTAGTAGCTGTCAGCGTCGGGGCCGTTGACCGTCATGTACCGCTCGGTCATGTAGAAGCCCTTGAACTCGTGGTCCAGGACGTGGATGCCCACCAGCCACTTGATGGAGGTCATGCCGTACCAGCCCGGCACCAGCAGCCGCAGCGGGTAGCCGTGGGGCGGCGGCAGGGCCTCGCCGTTCATTTCGTAGGCGAGCAGCGTATCGGGATGGGTGGCCTTGGCCAGGGGCAGGCTGCGCTCGTAGGTTACGTCCGGCGGGTCTCCAACGGTCTCGTCGGGACCGTGGTCTGCGCCCTCGAACATCACGTCGACGGCGGAAGTCTTCACTCCGGCTCTGGCCAGTACGTCGGCCAAGGATACCCCGGCCCACTCCGCGTTGCCCATGATGCCGTGGCCCTTGATCTGCTCCATCACCGAGCTGGTGCGCGTCGTCCTGGCCCAGTAATCTGGCACCGGGCTGTTGCCGCAGCACTCGAAAGTGACCTGGAATATCTTCTTGGGCATGTCCAGCAGGTCCTGGTAGCTCAGGCTCAGGGGGTTCTCTACCTCGCCGTCAACCACCAGCCGGAAGGTGTTGGTGTCTATCTTCGGGACCTCGCGCCAGTGGTTGCGGATGTAGAACAAGTCATTCGGGACGATATTCTCCTGCAACGCCTGGGGCGGCGCGGCGAAGGTGCGATAACCCGCGTTGGTCGGGATTATCTGGGGCGTGATTTCGGTCCGGGTCTGTTGAATTGTCATGGCCTTCTCCTGATGGGTGTCTGCGACCTTCTACTCTCGGCGGTCTGGACCCATTCAGTGTCTTGGGCCAGCCAGCGCCAGATGGTGACCTCTACTCGATGTAACTCGTTTCCAGGTCTATGGTTGGGTAGATGACCAGCAGCCGGACCGGTATCCAGAGCTTGTTTGCCAACTTGTGGGGGACTCCCGGTGGGACTACCAGGGTTACCCCGGCCCGGACGGTGGTCAACTCGTCCTCCAAAATTATCTGTACTGCACCGGACATTACCATCACGGCAGTGTCCGTGGTGTGGGTATGGAGCTGGCCCTCCCATCCGGGGTGAAGCTCGACTTCCTTGATGGTCAGGGACAGGGCGCCCTGTTCGCTGGAGACCAGGGTCCGCTCACGGGCGTAGTCTACCATTGGCGACATGGGCACCGCACTGTTTTCGATGATCGGCATGGAGAAATCCCCCGTATCCTGTCTCCGGCCTTACCTCCCCGTTCCGCGAATGGAAGAGGCGTCGTGGCCGGTTGCTACTCGATGGTGATGTCGTAGCCCACGATGGCGCTGAAGTTCTTGCGCATATTATTATAGCGCGGCTCGTGGGACTGTACTCTTCCGGCGGCGTCGGTCGCTCTTGACATAACCTTATGGCTGCCGGGCTTTTCGGCATCCCAGACGTAGGACCAGCGGACCCACATCCAGCGGTCGATGGGTTCCTCCAGCCGGGCGGAGTGCCAGGTATCTCCGCCATCCACCGATACTTCAACCTGGGTGATGGTCCCGCCGCCGCTCCAGGCGTAGCCCCGGACAACGTGAGTGCCGGTTGGCAGGGTGTTGGTGTCGTCGTTGGGATGGGTCACCATCGACTTGACCCCGATGGTGGTGATCAACTCCTTGTTGGGGTCGTCGGGCGAGTCCCCGTAATAGTAGAAGTTGTAGTGATACCAGCAGTCCGGCTCATGGTCCAACACTTCCAGCTTCCAGAGCCACTTGACCGACCAGTTGCCCGACCATCCGGGGACCAGCAGCCGCACCGGCGCGCCGTGCAGGTGCTCCAGCATTTGGCCGTTCTGGGCCACCGCCAGAATCGTGTCAGGGTGCAGGGCCTTCTCCAGGGGCAGCCCCTTGTCGTAATAGAAAGGCTCGGTGCCCTCGGCGGCGCTGGCGGGTACGCCCTTGTCCCAGCCCTCGGCGCGGACGTGGGTTGCTCTGCCCGTCAGCCCGGCCTCGTTTAGCACCGCGGCCAGGGGAACGCCCGTCCACTCGCTGGCGCTGAGGATCATGCGCTCCTGGTTCCGGGAAGGCTTCGACCCCTCGCCCTTGAAGTACTCGAAGTAGGTGGCGTCGCTGCCAGAGCACTCCATGACGGTGCGGACGGTGCGTCCGGGGAACCGGCGCAAGCGCTCGTAGTCCAGGGTCAGGGGCTTCTTGACCTCCCCTTCGACGCTTAGAGACCAATTGTCGGCGGATACCACTTCCGGCACTGCAAAGTGCTGCACGACGTAGTGGAGTTCGGTGGGTGTAATCAGGCCCTGGAGGTCCATCACTGGAGTGCGTACCCGCTGCACCCGGCCGTCATCATCCAGCAGGTTCACCGGATTCATGGTGGAACTGGGCCAACCGTACCACCGGCCCTGGGAGTGGGGATTTGTGGACTGTGGCCCTCCGGGACCGTCCATTCGCAGAAAGTCGGGGACTGCCCCTTCCTCTTGCCTGGTTGCCATCTACGAATCCTCCATACTTGAAGTTTTGCAGCCGGTTGTTTAGTGGCTGCTGACCGATAGTTTCTTATACCTCACCGTCCGGCCCCAGTGCCGGATTCCTTAACACAAACCCCGTCGGGCTGGAATCCCCCACGTTGACGGCTTGGCCCGTCAATAGTTGGATGCGGTGGGCAGCTTCCTGGGAATCAACCGTATAAGGACGAGGCGGGGCGATGCGCAGGGCTTCCAGTTCATCCAGCAGGTTTTCGATGCTACTAATGATTGCGGCAACCCTGCTCGGGGATACATTGTTCTCGTAGAAGTTGACATGCAACTCCAGACCCTGGTGGGTAAAATTTATTATGTTGGGAGAGTTGTACTCGTACCCAATCTGTATGCCTATCTCCCGGACGTGGGCGTGGCTGGCGTGAAACCATCCCCTGGCAGCGCCGATGGCCTTGAGCTGCTGGGCCAGGGCTCCCCATGTTTTCTCCGACGCCTGGAGACGGTCTCCCTTCTCCATCTCCGCCTTGGCGCTTTCCATGAACCACCTGCTCAACACGCTGCGGTCCGCCAGTTCGTCCTGAAGCGGCTGACGCCTGGGGATACGTGTTTGTGGCAATTCTGAAGCCATTTCCGGTTCTCTGCTCATTCGGGCCCCATTGTTGAACCTCTTGGGGCAGAGAACAACTTGGGGTGGTCCGGTGTCGGGCGGTTTCTACGTATGAGTCTCGTACTTCTCTCCCAGGGCAGTCTCCCAACGCAGGTAGTTCATCATGTCGGCGTAGTTGCGGTCGGGGCCGGACGCTACCAGGTCATTGGGGGCGCTCATAACCCCCGTCAGGCCCGTCTCCACCGGCAGCCCTGCCTGTCTCCACGCTGCCATCCCGCCCTCCAGGGCCGACACATTACTGTATCCCAGGTCCTGAAGAGTCGCGGCGGCCAGCACTGCGTTTGCAGTATCGTTGGCGGTAACGGCCACGGATGCGGTCTTGTCCGGCGCGAAACCCTCTATCTGGAACTCCAGCCAGCCTCTCGGCGCCCAGCGAGCGCCAGGAACGTGGCCCCTGGCAAAGTCCTGGCTGGTATCCACGAAAATCGTTACGCCAGCGGGCGTCCGGTTGGTGTCACCGGCTGCCACTACAGGTACTTTGGCTTCGGCCTGGGCCAGACCCAGCGTTGTCTCCTCGACCATGCCTTGCTGGAGTCTCTGTCCGGCGGCGGTCCATGCCGTGGTCCCGCCCGCAACAACGTAGACTTCTTCAAACCCCAACTGCCTGTACCAGGACGC
Source organism: Dehalococcoidia bacterium (assembly GCA_034422355.1). GTDB lineage: Bacteria > Chloroflexota > Dehalococcoidia > Lucifugimonadales > UBA3495 > CATOSP01. The sequence goes on from DAOUJS010000183.1 coordinate 26,579, forward strand.
GGCGACCGTTGACCGAACCTTCCCATCGCAGGCGAACACTATGGCAGCGTTCTTGACCACCCCAACGTCATCGGAACGCTGCACTGCCTGTCCTCCGGGGAACCACCGGAAGCCGGGAATGTGCCCCGCCCGGTACTCCTCCTCTGTGCGCACGTCAATGAGGTAGACGCTCTCCTGTTCCCGGCGGGCCATCACTTCCTGCAACGCTTCGGGGTCCAGGTAGCGTACTCCGTCCTCACTGGCGAGCGTATCGGCGTAGGCTTCTGCCGCGGCCAGACCCTCGGGCGATGGGTCAGGCATGTCGAGCCGGTCGCCTCCGGATTCAAGCTCATACCCCGCCAGTACCCAACCGGATGTCCCGTTGCGCAGGCCGTAGACATTGCTCAATCCCATGCGCTGGAGGACGCGAGCTCCGATGATGCTCCGGGTCCGTCCGGCGCAGTTGATGATTACTGTAGTATCAGGGTCCAGGTCCTTCTTGATGTCCGTTATCCGGTAGGCCAGTTCCCCGCCGGGAACGCTCCGCCCTCCCGGAATGCAGAAGCGCTGGTACTCCTCCGGCGTTCTGGTGTCCAGGATCACCATCCTGTCCCCGCGCTCCATACGCTGGTGCAGGTCTTCCGCGTCGATTTCGGGAACGTGGTTCACCACTTCCACCTTCTCGCCGAAGTCCTTGCTGGGAACGTTGCTGCCCCACTCGGTCGGGAAGCCGCGGGCAGCCCAACGGTTGGTCCCGGCCTCCAGCACCGATACCTTTTCGTACCCGGCGTGCTCCAGGGTTGCGGCGGCCAGCTTGGCCCTGCGGCCGTCGTCATCGCAGACCACGATATGGGAACCCTTGAACGGGACAGCCAGTGTAATCTGGGACTCCAGCATACGGCGCGGGATGGAACTGGAGCCGGGAATGTGGGAACTGTTGTATTCCCCCGCCTCCCGCACGTCGATCAGCGCAAACTGGGTATCGCCTTGCAGCAGCGAGTCAAGGGCTTCTTCCGTAAGATGCTCTGCCATCGCAGGTCTACCTCCGCATGTGGGCTGGCCGGGGGTGCGACCCCCCTCGGCGTTGCCGGTGTGGATGTTATCGGGACGGAGCAGGAGCCGATGTGCGGGCCTCCTCGGGAAGGGACTGTTCCCAGTCTGGTATCAGCACCCGTGACGTGGGCTCCAGGAACAGGATGCAGGCCGCGCCTCCCAGGCTGGTGAATATGGAAATGTACCAGGCCACGTCATAGGAACCGAACATGTCGAAGACCACTCCGCCCAGCAGCCCGCCCAGGGCCATGCCCAGTCCCGACCCCATGCTCTGGAACCCGAAGATGGTTCTCACCGGCCCCATGCCGTAATACTGCCGGTTGATCACCAGGAATGCGGACATCTCCCCCCCAAGCCCGATTCCGAACAGCACTGAGAACAGGTAGAACTCCCACGGGGCCTGGGTCCAGAACAGCATGACCACGGTGACGCCCTGAATGGCATAGGCCAGGGCCATGACCCATTTCGCTCCCAATCTGTCGGCCAGGATTGGGACGGCCAGGCGGCTGGCGATGCTGGCAAAGGAGTAGAGGCTGACAATCCAAGAGGCCGACGCCAGCGACACCCCCTGGCTGACGGCGTAGGTCACCGCCCAGACCATTACGATGGAGTGTCCCACGCATCCCAGGTGGTGGATTGCGATCAGGTTCCAGAAGGCCCTGGTGCGCCGGGCGTGTTGCAGGAACACCTTGGAGCGCAGCTTGGTCACCGCGGCGTCGGGAGTAGAGGTGGGTGTTGGATCGTCTCCGGTGGCCCCATAGGGTCTCTTGCCCTTGTCGGCGGGTTCGCCGGGGAAAAGCATCACCAGCGCTGCCACGATCACCCCGCCGATGGCGGTGAGCATCCAGAAGGACATCTGCCAGTCGAAGTGCGACAGCAACAGGGCCAGTCCCGGGGCCATCACCGACGCGCCCATGCCGCCCGCGGCCTGCTGCACCCCCACGGCGACGCCCAGCTTCTGCCGGAACCAGGCCGCGACTGTGGTGGGAATGTTGACCCGGAACAGGGCCTGCGAGATGCCCAGTACAACGCTGTAGTAGAGGTATAGCTGCCACACCTCGGTAATGGTGCTTAGCAGCAGCAGCCCGATGACGTAACAGGCCGTGGCCGCAACCAGGGAGCGTCGCGCTCCATACCGGTCTCCAATCCAGCCTGCTGCCGGAGACAATACCGCCCCGACGATGCTGCGGAAGACGTATGCCAGGGAGATCGCGGTGAGACTCCATTCAAATTCATCGAGGATTACCGGAATCAGAACGGAGAACGCCTGGCTGATGGCGTTGGTGGTTACCTGGAGTATTACCGCAATGGCGACTACAACCCAGGCATAGTGGTACATTGAGCCGAACCGGCCCTGTTGAGGAGCTATGCCCGGTCCTGCCACACCAGCCCCCCGGGTTGTGCCGGAATCGCAGTCTGGGACCCGTTGCTGAAAGGAAACGAACTCATCTGGAAGGTTCGTAAATTATGGTCACCACCCATACCAGTGTCAAGGGATAGCCAACCCGCGGTGACGTTCCGGTTTAGGCGGTCTGGATTACTGATACTTGCTCCCATTCCAGGCCCGTGCCCGCTAACCCATCATATCTGTCCGGGACAGCATTCGTGCAATGGGAACTCCGGGAACGTGTCTTTGACGTATGCCCCGGCCAATCCCTCCGCAATGGGTGAAAATGACCGGAAAATCGAAAAATTCCTCGCCTCTACTGATGTGGGAACCCGCCAGTCCGATGCTTGCCGGGCCACCTGAAATGGAACGCCGCCTCAGTTGTCCCTTAATGTGCGTGCAGCATGTGCTAAAATACGCCGGTTGCATTGGAAGGCGCGGCCCCTGAACCCAACCCGGAGACGCACATCGTGGACGACGACGTATTTGTCCGGCGCATACAGGAAAAAATCGAGCGGATGGCGGGTTGCGCCGTAGAGGTTCACGTGGACCATGAGGACGAGGACCAGCTGCATTTAGAGTTGGTGCGAGAGGTGCCACTGGTGGTGATGGGATCGAACATATACGAATACTCCGGGTTCGCCAGGATGTGCATCGAGTATGCCGCAGCGTCCATCCGGGAACAGCGCCCCATCGACATCCTGGAGTTCCACGTCCTGCTGGCGCGGAACTGACCCTTCCCTGCTAATGGCTTCCAGCCTTTTCCGACGCCGGTGGTCCCCCGCCCCGGAAAACAGTCCCTGGTACTACAAGCTCTGGTTTCTGATACCCGCCTTCATCCTTGGGTGGCCTGCGTTGCCGCTGCCGTATCCGTCATTGTGGCCATTGTGGGCTGTGCTGATTATCCGTTCACCCTGGCATACCGGGTTCATCACCGGCACATTGTCTTGGGCCATGCTGCTGGCGGGAGGGGTGATGATGGTGGTCAAGTTCCGGGAACCGGACGCCGATATTTTCAAGGTGGCAGCCCTGGCCGCTCCCGGTCTCGTCATCACCGTGATTACCCAGGCCCACTGGTCCAGGCATAAGTCCGGGTACACGAATGGCGGCGATGAACAAAGGCCGGCTACTGCGCCGGTGGAGGATTCTGCGGCCCAGGAACCGGCTAGACGGCGCACCCGGCAGCGCCGTCGCGGACGTGCCAGGGCCCGGGGCAGAAGATAGCTGCGGGATGCAATGGCCCAGGTCTACAGCGAGACGGTGGCCGCACCCTGGCCTATCGGCTCGCCGTGGTCGTCTTCGACGGTCAACCGGCACTCCACCAGGCGCAGACCGCCCTCCTCACGCTTGGAAACGACCGCTCCCGTGAGGCTGATGATGTCCCCCTCGCCGACGGACTTGGTAAACTCAATGTCCAGGCGGTGGCCCGGGGCTTGGCGGTCACTTATAGGAAACCCCTTCTCCAGCAACTCGAATGCATAGGCGCACAGGGCTGCTTCGGATAGAGTAATGCCGTCGTCGGGAATCATGTCTGAGTCAGTCCCGGCCTCGCCCGCTCCAGGCCCCGCGGCCAGGGCATTGAGCCGGGCGATGGTCTCCTTGCTCTCGAACTTTACCAGCACCGGCAGCCGGTCGCCCACGGACACCGATTCATAGGTGGTGGTCATTGCCCACAGGTCAGGCATGTCCTATGCTCCCTGCCATCGACCGCTGATTCACGGACTCATCATGATTATCACATGAATAAACAGTACAGGAGGACTATTGTGACCGAGAATGAACAGGCCCGCCCCGATTCTACCCGGCGGGCGATGGTGGTCGTCGCCCATCCCGACGACGCCGAATGGATGTGCGCCGGGACGGTGGCCAAATGGTGCGCCGAGGGCTGGCGCGTAGTGTACGTTCTCTGCACCGACGGCAGCAAGGGAAGCTCCGACCCGGACATAACCGGCGAGGAATTGGTGAAACTTCGGGAAGCGGAGCAACGGGAGGCTGCGCGGGTCCTGGGGGTTGAGGAGGTCGTATTCCTGGGGCACCCCGACGCTTACCTGGAACCGACTCTGGAACTGCGCCAAGAGCTGGCCCGCGAAATCCGGCGTCACCGTCCTGAGATTCTGATAACGGAAAGCCCGGTCCGCAACCTCGCCGACCGCTTTTACCTGGCCCACCCTGACCACCTGGCCGCCGGGGAAGCGGCAATGGCCGCTGTCTTCCCCACCGCCCGGGACCATCTGACCTTCCCCGAACTGCTGGAAGAGGGGCTGGAACCCCACAAAGTCAAGGAGGTCTGGATCGGCGGCGGTGAGGAAGGTTCGGACATGTTCATCGACGTCACTGACCACATGGACATCGCACTGGAAGCCCTGAAAGCCCACCGCTCCCAGGTCTCCGACGAGGAGGCCAACGAGTGGTTTCCCTTGGGCCGCATCGAGACCGCCCGGAAGGTGGGCTTTCAGTACGCCGAAGCCTTCAAAGTAATCCGCCTGGGGTAGGGAGCGGCGCCACTACTCCGGCTTGTGGGCCACTACCTTGACGCTGGAGACGTTCATGGGAACGCCCTCTTGGTCAAATCGGACGCTCTCCTCGGTGATGGTGATGTCCACGAATCCCGCCCGGTGCAGCCGGTCCAGGTACACGCCCCGTTGCTCCGCTCCGGCAATGCAGGACGCCCAGGCTTCGGGGTCGGTGCGGGCCGGGCCCTCGTCGGAGGCTGACATCATGTCCGAAATATGCACCCGGCCGCCGGGGGCAAGCACCCGGAAAGTCTCCCGGAACACCGCGTCCTTGTCGGGTGACAGGCAGACCACGCAGTTGGAGATGACCACGTCCAGCGAGGCGTCGGGCAGGGGCATGTCCTCCATCTCGCCCTGGACGAACTCCACGTTGGTCAGGCCCAGGTTGGCCTGGTTATTCCGCGCCAGTTCCAGCATGTCGGGCGTCATGTCAAGCCCGATGACGTGGCCCGACTCCCCCACCTGGCTGGCGGCCAGGAAGCAGTCGATGCCCCCGCCCGATCCCAGGTCCAACACCCGCTCCCCTTCCTTCAAATCGGCCAGTGCTGTGGGATTTCCGCAGCCTGCCGACGCGGCGATGGACTCCGCGGGCAGCCCGGCAAGCTGGCCCTCGTTATAAAGCCGCAGCGCCCGGTCCATGTCCGCAGGGCTGCAACAGGCCGCCTCTCCGTCCGACGGCTGTTGCACTGCCGTCAGTTCGATCACGTTCTTGGCGCGGGCGCCATACCTGTCCCGTACCAACCGCTTGATTTCCTCTGATTGAGTAGCCAAGGCCGTCCTCCTCATTGCGTGGAGTCAGATGAGGTCCGTATCAAGTATACAATGCCACTCCTGATTCCGTTACCCGTCCCGTATTTTGCAACGGTTGATTGTTCGGTTGGCCGGACTTTCCCGTATGCTAAAATGCACCATCCGGGAACAAGGCGCAAATTACGGAGGGCCGCATGATAGACCAGGTTGAGCTGATGAGGGTAATCGACCGGTTCCGGGAGGATGCCGTGGTCGTGCCGACCATGCGCGCCAACGGAGCATGGGCGCAGGTCTCCAGGAACGAAAAGCGGGACATCCCCACCGGAGGGGCGATGGGCAAAACGTCGTCCTTCGCTCTGGGCATCTGCCTGGCCCAGCCGGACACCAAGGTCATCATATACGACGGCGACGGCAGCCTGGTGATGAACCTGGGCGCTCTGGTAACCATCGGCAACAAGGCTCCCGGCAACATGTACCACTTCGTCATGGACAACGGCGTCTACGCCACCACCGGCGGACAGGACGTCCCCGGGGCGGGCGTCACCGACTACGCAGACATGGCCCGTGCCTCCGGATACCGCCACGTCTACGAGTTCAGCGACCTTGAGGACTTCGCCACCCAGGCCGAGGAGGTCTTGAACCAGGAAGGGCCGGTGCTGGTGTGGGTCAAGACCATCCCCGACATCCGCCTACCCGAAGAACGGGCAGCCAGCCGGGGCGGGCGGCCCCGCAATGCCTTCGCCGACCTGATGGAAGAGTTCGGAGCTACCCCGTAGGCGACTTCCGCCACACCACATCCATTCCCTTGCCACGTCCGTCATTCCCGCGAAGGCGGGAATCCAGTGGCGGGTATGGTTGTCTGCGGCCTAATCAACAATCAGAAGGACCGAAAGCATGAGAGTGACCAGCCACACCACCCGGATACTCCGCACCCCTGCCGACAATCCGCTCATAGTAGGTGTTGACCAGGGCAACGCCACCCGGGAGTTCGTGACCCTGGAGTTGAACACCGACGAGGGCATCCAGGGCATCGGCCTGACCTTCTTCGGCGGCCCCCTGACCAGGTCACTGAAGGAAGCTGTCGATGCCTTGTGCGAATTGATCACAGGGCGTGACCCCATGCCCGTGGAGTCCGTGACGGCAGACCTGCGCCAGGCGGCAGGCGGCGCGGGTCCGGGGGGAATCTTCTCCCTAGCCCTGTCCGCGGTGGACCAGGCCCTCTGGGACATCAAGGGCAAGGCGCTGGACCAGTCGGTCTGTTCCCTGCTGGGCGGATACCGGGACCGGGTCCCAACCTACGCCAGCGGCGCGCTGATGCGCCCCATGAGCATCGAATACCTGGCCGAAGCCGGACCTCGCCTGGTGGACATGGGTTTCAGGCAGATGAAGACCCAGATGGGCGCCGAACCCACCGCCGAGCGGGAGGTCGCCCGGATGCGGGTGCTGCGCGAGGGCATCGGCCCCGACATCGACCTGATGTGCGACATCAACCAGCTATGGAACGTGAACCAGGCCATCGAGATAGGCAGCCGCGTCGAGGACCTGCACCTCTTCTGGCTTGAGGACGTGGTGGCCCATGACGACGTTCACGGCCTGGCCCGGGTGGCCGACGCCCTGACCACTCCCATCTGCGCCGGCGAGTACGTCTACGGCATCACCCCCTTCCGGCACATGCTGGAGGCCCGGTCCATCGACATCGTGATGATCGACCTGCTCCGCGTCGGCGGCATCACCCCCTGGCGCAAGGTGGCGGGAATGGCCGAGGCGTTCAACATCCCGGTGGTCAGCCACCTGATCCCGGAGATGCACGTCCAGCTAATGGCGGCCGTACCCAACGGCCTCACGGTGGAGTACATGCCCTGGAGCCTGCGCCTGTTCGACGAGACCCCCGACATAGTAGACGGCGAACTGGTAGTCCCCGACAAGCCCGGCCTGGGCCTCACTTTCAGCCAGGACGCGGTAGCCCAGTACCAGGTGGCGTAGGCACAACTCTCTTACCAACGAAATCAGGAGGTGCTGTAATGGTCTCACAGCTACGGATTTACACCATCAACCGCGGCATGATGGACTCTTGGGTCAAGCTGTTCAACGAGCATATCCGGCCGCTGCACGACAGGCTGGGCATTCCCGTGGAGTGCTCCTGGGTCAACGCCGACCGTACCGAGTTCATCTGGGTGCGCCGCTTCAACAGCGCGGAGGAGATACCGGAGAAGGAAGCGGCCTACTTCGCATCGGACGAGCGCAAGGCCCTGGCCGACATCCCCACCAGCCACATAGCCAAGATGGAGGTGCGGGTCATAGAGGGTGTGGCAGTGTAGGGGGTGTGGTCTCCGCCTACGGAATGCTGGCCACCTATGAGGTTCGATAGTCCGCTGCGGCACCCCGGGGGAAAGCACCGCTTGCCGGGTTTCTCGCCCGGACAATCGAATTGAATGGACTTTCCGGCTGTTCGTACTACGAACCGTTCGCCGGTGGTGGTGGGGTGGCGTTGCGGCTACTCCGAGACGATGTAGTCTCGTAGATACTCTTGAACGACCTCGACTCACGAATCACCGTATTTTGGAACGCAATGCTGGGTAAGCCAGAGAGTCTTGCAGGGCGCGTTTTGACAATCGGCGAGCTAAGTGAGCAGATCCGAGTTACTAACATGGACGCCCGCGAGTTTTAGGCGGAGGGTCTGCCTCGGGGTCGTGAACGACAGACAGTCTTCGGGCATCTAGACCCTCCGTACTACTCAAATGGCAATCGCCTGTATATGAACTTCTACGAAGACCAAGACCATAGAGAACTGGCCCAATACGTACAGGGCCAAGACGATCTCGTTTGGATGATGTCCTACGACGACACGGAATTCATTAGAAGCCTGTATTCAACTCGCGAAATAACTGACCTCTCCTTGGAGTATAGTCTCCAGGGAAGGCGAAAGGCGCAGGAACTTCTGATCACGCCACACCGAGTGGTACTTCCTATGCATACTTTGTCAAATTGGGGGAGCCAAGCGACTCTGGGTCGTGCAAGGAGGACTCTATGAACACCCAAGAGATCAATTGGATGAAGGTCTCGAATCTGGAGTTCGACCGCGAGAACCCTCGGCTTGCAGAATTCGACCTAACCATCAAATCGACTGACGCAGAAGTGATCAAAGTCTTGTGGGACGCTATGGACGTCAAGGAACTAGTGTTGTCCATAGCAGCGAGTGGGTTCTTTCCCCACGAACCTATCATCGTATCGTCTGAAAATGGAAAGAACATAGTCATCGAAGGAAACCGGCGTCTCGCGGCAGTCAAGGTCATTTTGGATCCCGAACTCGCCCAAGCCTTGAATGCCGATATTCCTGACATTACAGAAGAAGCCAAACTCGCTCTTCAAGAGCTTCCCATCGTATTCGACACTCGCAAAAGTGCCTGGCGTTATCTCGGATTCAAACACGTGAACGGCCCAGCCAAGTGGAGCAGCTATGCCAAGTCTCAGTACATTGCCAAGGTGCATGGAGATTTCGGGGTTCCGTTAGAAGAAATCGCTCGGCAAATCGGTGACACCCACAATACCGTCCAGAGATTGTTCCGGGGTCTGATGGTCATTGAGCAGGCTGAGCGGATGAAAGTGTTCAGCCGGGACGACCGCTGGCGTAGCCACTTCTCATTTTCTCATCTCTATACCGGACTTAGCTATCCCGGCATCAGTTCCTTTATTGGTCTGCGTCCAGAGTCGGAGGAGGACGAAGAGCCTGTCCCTGCGGAGAACAAAAAGGAACTCGGTGAGCTTTGTCTATGGTTGTACGGCAGCAAAAGGGAAAATAAACAACCTGTGATTGGGACACAGAATCCCCATCTCCGGTATCTCGACGCGGTGGTGAGCAATAATGAAGCCATTGCCGCCCTTAGGCGCGGGCAGGACATCTCCGTTGCTTACGAAATTAGCCGTCCATCATCCAATGTTTTCGAGGAGGCCCTGCTTGCTTCAAAACGGGAACTCCAGAAGGCGCGGGGGTTGCTTACCACTGGATACGATGGCTCCGAACAACTGCTCAGAATTGCAGCGGACGCGGCAGACCTTGCCTACGACCTCTACGAAGATATGGAACGAAAAAGAAACCCTCGGCCAAGACAGCGGACTGCTGGAAGATCCTGATGTTCAAATGGCCAGAGAATCCGTCCCCTCGTGCCCCTGTTCACGAAATTGCTGATTTTGCGGAATTGGTCTGCTGGCAGCAGGGAGGTACCTCGGTGACCCAATTGGTGCAACTCCTTGGCAGGCTTGAGGACAATGACTATTCGGGAGGTGTGCCGGAAGAAGGGGAATTGCCGGGGTTGCTTGGAGATGTGTATGAGGAAATCGAGTTGCGCAGAAAGGCTTGTAGTGACGGCTATCCCCTTTCAATTGACGAAGCAGGGCACACACTTCATCTCAGTCAAGATGCCAGCATGAGCAAGTACATCATTTACAAGTATTTGCTTTTGGCGACACGACTGAATATGAGCAATGACCGAGTTCATGGGGGCATTGATGGGACACTTCTCCTTGAAGAACTCGCAGCGCAAGTAGCACGGGGGTATCTAGGTGTCCGTGCAGAAAGCATCGTATTTGGTACTGCTGAAGGTACAACCGGTTTTTCCGACAAAATTAATGACCTCTGCCAGAAACTTGAAGAAGGAGGGGAGTTCGTGAACCCCGGCGGAGGGCCACTACTCCAGAGGGACGATAAGCTTGATGTCGTTGCTTGGAAACCTTTCTCGGACCGGCGCGAGGGAAAGCTAATTGCTTTTGGTCAGTGCAAGACCGGGACGAACTGGAAGGATCATCTCACCCAACTTCGTCCCGATGCTTTCTGTAGCAACTGGTTTTGAACACAACCCGTCCTCACTCCGATAAGCATGTTCTTCGTCTCAGAAGCTCTGCCCAGAGTTGGTTGGAGAAATCATGCCGTGGCTGCCGGGCTATTGTTTGACAGATGCAGGATTGTCGATTTTTCCAATGAAATCAGCCAGGATGTTTTGGAGCGGATAACCATCTGGACAGAAGTTGCTGCTCAGGCCACAGACCTGCACGTACTTTGATGGGTTGACAAGCCCGTAAGACCCCCGATCAATGCCGTGTAGCAGAGTACCACCCGACCTACAGCCGCTTGCGCATCTCTATATGTGGAATCCCTACCTCCAGGAACACGTCCCCGTGCTCAGTGTAGCCGTGGGAGGCGTAGAAGCTCTTGACGTATTCCTGGGCGTGGAGGACTGACTGCCGGTAGCCCTGGGCGCGGGCCTCTTCTTCCAGGAACAGGAGTATCTGGCCGCCCACGCCCCGGCGCCGCCATTCCCGGTCCACCGCCATGCGGCCTATGATGGCGGTGGTGTCGTCCCGTATTAGCAGCCGTCCCGTCCCGATGATCGTGTCCCCGGACAGAGCTATGGCGTGGGTGGCGGTGGCGTCGGCCTCGTCCAGTTCCTCCTCGGGGGGGACGGCCTGCTCCGAGACGAAGACCCGGAAGCGGACCCCTACGGCCCCTTCCATCTCCGCCTCGGTCTCGACCCGTTTGACCAGGACTTCCTGCATCTGACCGGCCCGTCTGCCAACCAATCTAATCGAAGACTATTGCGCCCCGGCCCACTTCGCCCCTGTCCATGTCGCCGTAGGCTTCGTTAATCTGGTCCAGGGAGTAATGGCGCACCACCAGGTCGTCCAGGTTCAGCTTGCCGCTGCGGTACATCTCCACCAGGGAGGGCATATCGCTCAGGGAGTGGGCCGAACCGTAATAGGTGCCCCGGACAGTCTTCTCGAAGCGGACCATCTCCACCGCGTTCAGCGGGGCCTCGTCGCCCATGGGGGCGATGCCAACCACGGTGACGGTGCCGCTCTTGGCCGCCATGTCGTAGGCCGCCTTGATGGTGTCGCCGGAGCCGAAGACCTCAAAGGTGTAGTCCGCGCCCCTGCCGTCGGTCAGGTCCTTCACCTGGGCCACCGGGTCACGGTCGGAGGCGTTGACCGAGTGGGTCGCGCCGAACTTCATGGCGAATTCAAGCTGGCTCTCGCGGATGTCCACGGCGATGATCTTGGCCGCGTTGACCAACGCGGCTCCCATGATCACGTTCAGGCCCACACCGCCGCAGCCCACCACGGCGACAGTGCTGCCCGGCTGCACCTTGGCGCTGTAGAGGGCCGCGCCCACGCCGGTGGGAACGCAGCAGCCGATCATTGCCGCCTTGTCCATCGGGATGGGCGCCGGGACCGGGACGCAGCCGGTCTCGGGCACCACGGCGTACTCGGCGAAGCAGGCCACCTTGCCCATGTGGTGTATCCGCCGGTCGCCCTTGTGGAGCCGGGTGGTCCCGTCGTACATGAAGGGGCCGGTGGCCATGTGCCTGTCGCACAGGTTGGAGCGCCCTTCCAGGCAGGACCTGCACAGTCCGCAGGCCGGGACGAAGGAGAGTATCACCTGCTCTCCGGGCCTGACAGAGGTCACGCCGGGGCCCACGGCGGCAACTGTGCCCGCGCCCTCATGCCCCAGCACCGCGGGCAGGTTGATCACCGCGTCGCCGTGCATGAAGTGGCGGTCGCTGCGGCAGATGCCCGCGGCTCCGATTTTCACCAGGACTTCCCCAGCTTTGGGGTCTTCCAGTTCCACGTCTTCGACTACCAGTGGCTGACCGGCTTCGTAGCAAACGGCGGCTTTCAATGCAATGTCTCCTAATGTTGTAGTGTCCGGCGGTCTTGGTATCAATAACCGGGGTTATAATCTACCCCGGAGGCTGCTGGTGTCAAATCGTGCGTTCTCTCCGCATCCCGGTTCCAACACGCATCCCCGGTCCAACGCAAGGTGAAAATGCCCCGAATTCATAGTAATGTAACGGTGGTTGAAATCCTGAAACTCCATGTTGCACAACGCTGATGGTCTCGGCGAATAACCGCTGACCGTCCCAAAGGAGACCAGTCATGGAAATAGGCGTAATCTTCCCGCAGACCGAAATCGAGGCCGACCCTGGGGCAATCCGCGATTTTGCCCAGGCTGCCGAAGACCTTGGCTACGACCACATCTTCATCGCCGACCACGTCCTCGGCGCAGACCCCTCGTATCACCAGCACCCGTCCCTTGGCACCTACAACCACAGGAGCGTCGTTCACGAATCGCTGGTCCTGATGGGGTTCCTGTCCGCGGTCACCCAACGGGTGGGACTGACCACCGGCATCCTGATCCTGCCCCAGAGGCAAACGGCTTTGGTGGCCAAGCAGGCGGCTGAGATCGACGTTCTGAGCGGGGGAAGGCTGCGGCTGGGCATCGGCGTGGGCTGGAACGCGGTGGAGTTCGAGGCCCTGAATGAGGACTTTCACAACCGGGGACGCCGCAGCGCGGAGCAGATAGAGGTGATGCGCGCCCTGTGGACCCAGGAGGTGGTCGATTACCACGGGCGTTGGCACGACATCACCCACGCCGGGATCAATCCCCTGCCGGTGCAGCGTCCCATTCCCGTCTGGATCGGCGGCGGGAGCAGCGCCGACGCCAGGCTGTCCGAGGTGGTCCTGCGCCGCATAGCCGCCATGGCCGACGGCTGGTGCCCCAACATAACCACCGACGACGCGGGCCGGGCCACGGTGGAGAAGGTCCACGGCTTCGCCAGGGAGGCGGGCCGCGACCCGTCAACCCTGGGCCTGGACGGGCGCATCCGCGCCGCGGACAGGCAGCCCGAAGAGTGGCTTGACGAGGTAAAAGCCTGGGAGGAGATGGGCGCGACCCACCTGTCCATAGAGACCCGCCGCGGCGGCCTGACCACGGCGGAAGAGCACATAGAGGCGATACGGAGGTTCAGGGAAGCGTTGGGGTAGGGGTGGGATAGCAATTGCATACTAACCGAGACCAGCATAAAAGCCAGTCAAGGTGCAACAGCTCACCAACTGATTCACTCAATGGTAAAATCTGCTCGTAGGGATAAATCTGTGAGGTAACATATATGGCTACGCTACAGGCGGATTCGGAAATAGAGGAACCTGAAGGCCTCGGCGACCCCGAAGACCCAAAAGCTCCTGAAGATGGGCCTTTGGATGATCCCCCTCTGGATACCACACTCATTCGAACTGAGAGCCGTACCATTTACGATGTGCTGCGTAGGATTGGGCAAGACAACTACATAATGGACCCGGACTTTCAACGGGACTTTATCTGGGACGAGCGTAAGCAAAGCAAACTCATCGAGTCGGTGCTGATGCGCATACCGCTGCCTGTCTTTTACATCGCAGAAAATGAAGACGGCAGGGTCGTCGTAGTTGATGGCCTGCAACGTCTTTCCACTTTTCGGCATTTTGTGGAAAGGGGCTTGCGCCTACGACTTCCCAAAAAGCCTGAACTGAACAACAGACGGTTCGCTGACCTTCCGGCGAAGCTTCAAAACAGAATTGAAGACTTCAACCTTACACTATACATCATTGATGCGAAGGCACCGGAACAAACGCGGCTGGATATTTTCGAGCGTGTCAACAGTGGTGTTGCCCTCTCACGTCAACAAATGCGGAATTGCCTTTACGTAGGGCAGGCCACCCGGTTTTTGAGAGACGAAGCGGCCACGGATATTTTCTTAAGAGCGACGGGTGCCAGTTTGGATTCTAGGACTATGAGGGACCGGGAGTTTATCAATCGGTTTTGTGGGTTCCAGATTCGTCGTGATTGGTACAACGGCGACATGGACTTGTTTTTAGCTGAGACCTTACAGCGTATGAACCGCATGAGCGACGCGGAGATTAACGAATTGTCCGATCAGTTGCGAATTAGCTTGGCTAATAACCACAGCGTGTTTGGGAGACAGGCATTTAGGAAACATTCCGCTGGCCAGGAAAAGCGAAACGTCATCAACGCATCTATTTGGGACGTGATGTCTACCGGGCTTGCACGGTACGATGGAGATACGGTCAACGCTCGTGCTGACGAACTACGAGAATCGTTCTTTGAATTGTTGCAAAACCCAACGTTCGATGATGCAATCACCTATGGCACCAACCAGCGGCGGCGTACTCTCCGCCGCTTCACGGAATCAGAGAAAATGTTCCGTGAGGTGTTCGGTGATTAACCGTCTAGACCTAGAAACGTTCAAATGCTTCGAGCTGATGCGCCTGCCGCTAGCCCCACTAACGTTACTGTCTGGCACCAATGCGTCTGGCAAATCCTCTGTCTTACAGTCGTTGGTTCTCCTACACCAGACTATGCGCGAACGTGAATGGTCCACGCGCTTGATGCTTAACGGCTCGATAGCGAAACTTGGCACCGTGACGGATGTAGTTGACCAGGTGAATGGCACTCGACGGTTCGACATTGGACTCATGGACGAAAGTACAAGTTGCCGTTGGTCTTTCACTGGGGGCCGGCAGGATATGTCCATGCAGGTAAATCGCGTCGAGGCCGGAGATGTCAGATTCGATAACCCTGACACTCTCCATTACTTGTTGCCCACCGATGCGGATGATGCTGCGGTCTCGTTGGCGGGTAGGGTTAGAGACCTGACCTACATTACGGCAGAACGCGAGGGGCCCCGTGAAACCTACCCGCTGGAGGACCAGCATACCGTCGCGTTGGTTGGGCCGCAAGGAGAGAACTCAGTCAGCGTTTTGCACCGGGGCAGGGACGAAGGCATTGCCAGGGATCTACTGCTAGAAGACGCCACTCCAACCTTGTTGCACCAGGTCGGGGCAAGGCTCTCGTCCTTCTTCCCCGGCTGTGCCATTGATGTTCAACAGGTACCCAACGCGAACGTGGCGACCTTGGGGATCCGCATTTCTGCCGATACTGGATTTCTCCGCCCTGTCCATTGTGGATTTGGAATTACGCAAATCCTGCCCATTATCGTCGCTGCTCTCACTGTCACAAAGGGTAGCCTGATGCTGATAGAAAACCCGGAGGTGCATCTACACCCAGCCGGCCAAGCTCTTATGGGCCAATTGTTGGCGGACGTTGCGCACGCCGGTATTCAGACAATCGTGGAGACCCACAGCGACCATGTTCTCAACGGTATCCGCCGGTCCGTCAAGTCAGAGCGGATTCCTGCAGATGAGGTAGCGATTCACTTTTTCAGGCAGCGCTCCCCCAATTCGGCTCAAGTATTGAGCCCTACACTAGACATCTCGGGCGGTATTGATGTCTGGCCCCAGGGTTTCTTCGACCAATTCGACAGGGATATGGATTACTTCGCTGGTTGGGGGGAATAGTTGGAATTACTATTCAACGACTTGTCGATTCACGAACAGTTTCACGGTGCCGCGGAGTTTCGGGATGCTATTAGCCGGATAGTGAGTATGCGAAATATCGCGCGCAAATATAGCCGTGAATTGCACTGCCACCGAAACACTGTGAACAGACGGATTAACCAATCGACATCGGTGTTCGAGGCCCTTCAGACTTTTACCCGTGACCAGAAAAGAGCACTGTTAACGTGGCTTACACAACAAGGGCCCTTTTGGGAGGATATGCCTGTACATGACCCTAATGATTGGTTGGAATTCAGAGGTGAAATAGTGACGGACACTGCCGTAGGTGAGGCGGCTTACTGCTCAGTCGTTGGAATAGACCGCCGTCTGGTAAGCCTAACCCCATCAACATGGGAGTATTCACCAATCACTGTTACTATGTTAGCCAATTCCTCGACTGACATTCCAATCGACAATTATTGGGCATCGCCTGAGTTGGAAGCCGCGCTGCAAAAAGCAGAACCACTAATCACCACTTGGAGTCAGTTAGAGAATGTATCTATTGCCAGATACCAACGGCTCAAGTTCTCAAGGGAAAGTTTCAGACCGTTGGATGGTCGCCCTTTCGTTCATGCAGCAGCCTACCATATTATCAGTCTCCTCGAGACTTTAGACCGATTGATGGGATGTGTGGATGACTTAGGTCATCGGACACCTACAGGCAATCGGATACTCCAAGATCACTTTACCGGGGGCAATGCTTGGTTTACAGACTCCTCAGTTACTGAGAAACACAACTTCAGAAACGAACTTACTTTCCCACACCCCGAAAGACCTGGGCAGTACCTGTTTTGTACTTGGCACGGCAAGGTGAGAACTGAGTTCATGCGTGTACATTTTTCATGGCCGGTGCCTGCCGGAGAGTCTCTATACGTAGTTTACGTTGGTCCCAAAATCACTAAAACATGAATGAAAACGCCCTGCTGTTAGAAGCGGCCCTGTTAGGGATGCTCTGAACAAGTCTGGCGCCGGCAGGTAAAATTATCATGCGGGGGAGACCAGCGGCGAATGGGGCGAATGGATGATGGAACAGCCGGCATTTTCTGACCTGGAATACCGGGGCAAGAAGCGCAGGACCCGCCGCGAGGTATTCCTGCAGCGCATGGACGGCCTGATTCCCTGGCAGAGCCTGGAGGACCGGATCCGTCCCTTCTACCCCCCAGGCAGACCGGCGCCGGGAACGCCCGCCCCCCTGAACGCAAAATGGGGCCGCCCGCCTTCTCCCGAAACGGCCGCGGAAGTCAACAGCCGCCCTATATCCTCTCCACCCTCCCCACGAACAGGATGGCCCCCGTCGCCCGGTCCCGGACCAGGAAAATGAAGGGGTGGTCCACCGTGACCGCGACCGGGTCCAGGGGGGCGGATTCCGCCTGCATCACAACGCCCGTGGCCGCGGCCGCCTCGGTGCCCGCCTCGTCCACCGACACGAATGCCCTGTGGACCACCTCCCGGATGTAGAGGCACCCGGGGTCGCCCGCGAGACACGACCGCCCGTCCATGCCGGAGAAGTCGGAGGCGGCGCTGTCGAAGGCGTCGGGCATCCCCATGGACCTGAGAGTCTCGCCCAGCCGGAACCGGGACTCGAACCCGAACCTCGGCAGGTCGAGGGTAACGCGGCGGAACCCGAGGCCGGCGATGATCCGCCCCGCCAGGCCCGCGTCCAGGGAGTCCTCGAACTCCCGGAAGCGCCCCCGGTCCGGGACCATGACGGTCATGGACAGTTCATGCCCAAGGTAGGGCAGGTCCACGGCCTGGTACCCGTCTCCCGCCGCATAGCCGAAGTCCTCCGACGTTCGCATCATCGGGACATCGACGCTGCCGCCGTCCAGCAGGTGGAAGGGCCGTGGCCGCGTGTCCGCTTCACCGAAGGGGAAGAGCCAAGAAGCGTTGAAGTAGATGGCGTTGGTCAGCACCATCCGGGTCAGCGGGGTGATGATGCCTGGTGGGATGATGTCCCTGATCCTGTCCTCCGTGCTCTCCGCAACCCAGTCGTTGATCGCAGTCCTGGACTCCTCGGGGGCGGCGGCGAAGTCCGCCGGCCTCACGCCCGCCCCGTAGCTCTCCGCCAGGACGTCCAGGAACGCCTCCCGGAACGGGTGCCCCTGCTGGCCCCAGACCGCGTTGACGATGTTCAGCCTGAACCCCTCTCCGTCCCGGCCCTGGACGCCCACGCCGCGGGAGGCAAGCTCCTGGTCCAGGCCGTTGAACGCGGGGTGAAGCCGGTCCCGGGGCAGGGAGAAGCGGAGCGTGTCCGCCATCTGGTCTGCCGTCTGCCCTCCGGCCCCGGCGTAGGTCATGGCCAGGGCCAGCGAGAGGCTGTGGGGCGAGTAGAACAGGTTCCCGTCCTGTCCCCTCAGCGCCTGGTACAGGTCGAAGGCGAAGGCGCTGTTGCCACCGGCCAGGCCCGCCAGGTCCGCGTTCCCTGCCGGCGGCGCGGCCCGCTCCCTGTCCGAGCGGACCTCCTCCCCCGCAGCCGTGGAACCCAGCGGCCAGCCGCAGGCCGCGACCAGGGCGGCGGCCGTGAGCCACAGGGCCACGGCGAGCACGGCGGACCAACCCGGCCGCCCCGGACTGCGCGGGCCGCCGGCGCTCTCACGCATCTGCCAGCTCCGCACCCGTCAGCTCCGCCTCGGGTCCCGTTCCGGAGTCCCGCCATTCGAGGGGGCCCGCCGCCCGGTCAGACGCTTCCAACGAAGTTGCCGGCCGGGAAAGAGTCCTCCAATCGCAACGCCGCCCCGGGGCCGGACGCAGGGGAGGAGCGTGGCCCCGGGCCGGACTCCGGTGTCCATCTTGAGAAGGACACATTGAGAAGAGCGCCGGGAGCAGGGCGCCCGGGCTTCATTGTTCGCCGGCCGGTTCCTTGACCGGTTCCTCCGCCGGTTCGTCCAAGGCCATCTTGTACCCCACCCTCGGTTCGGTGAGGATGTACCTGGGGCTGGCGGCGGGGTCTCCCAGCTTGCGGCGCAGCCGCTTCACCACGTCCCGCACCAGCCAGCCCTCGCCCACCCGCTCCGGTCCCCAGACCCGCTGGAGCAGCACAGACTGGTTCAGCACCCGGGGAGCATGCACCGCCAGCTCGTAGAGCACCGCGTACTCCGTCGCCGTCAGCTCCACCGGCTCCCCGTCCACCGTCACCCGGCGCTGCGCGTAGTCGATGCCCAGCCCTCCCGTGGCGTAGGGTTCCGACGGCTCCCCCGGGAAGGGGTCCAGCCGCTTCCTGAGCGCCGACCGGATCCTGGCCGACACTTCCGTGGGCGAGAAGGGCTTGACCAGGTAATCGGTCGCCCCCATGTCGAAGGCCAGGGCCACGGTCTCGTCCTGGCCGTACTCCGACATGAAGATCACCGGCACGTCCGACGCCCTCCGGACGTCGTGCATCAGCTCGATGCCGTCGCTGTCCGCCAGCCCCAGGTCCAGCAGCGCCAGGTGGGGCCTCTCCTCCGCCATCAGTCTCAGCGCTTCCACCGGGTCCCCGGTCACGATTGGCGCGTAGCCCGTCCTGGTCAGCACGTCCCGCACGTAGCGCAGCGCCTGGGGATCGTCGTCCACCGCCAGCACCCGGACCCGTTCTCTTTCCGACCGCCTCGTCCTCCGCAGGGCAACCGGGGCGACCCCCGAGGCCCCCGCGGCCCCCGCCCCCGCTCCCTCCGCCATCGGCAGGGTGAAGGTGAACCGCGCCCCCAGGCCCGGGCCGCCGCTCTCGGCCCGGATGCGGCCCCCGTGGGCCTCCACTATCCCCTTGCAGATGGATAGCCCCAGCCCCTCTCCGTCGACACTGGATGGTGCGCCGGCGCCGGCCTCCCGCGAGAATTTGCGGAACAGCCCCGGCAGCAGATACGCCGGTATGCCCCGGCCCTGGTCGGCGACCGAGAACGCCACGTGTACCCCGTCCCGCTCGGCGGTCACCTCGATGGGCAGGTCCTCCGGGGAGTACCCCGCGGCGTTGGAGAGCAGGTTCCCCAGCACCTGGATCATGCGCCGCCGGTCGGCCAGCACCATCGGCAGGTCATCCGCCATCTCCACCTCCAGCGGATTCCCGTTTTCACCGGCCCGGAACCTGCTCACCGCCTCATCCACCAGCGCCGCGACCTCCACCGGCTCGGGACTGACCGGCAGCTCTCCCGTCTCGATGCGGGCCACGTCCAGCAGGTCCTCGATGAGGTAGCGCATCCGGTCCGACTGGTCCCGGATGATGCGGTGGAACTGGTTCGTCTCCGCCGGGTCCAGCTCATAGGCCGTCTCCAGCAGCGTGGTGATCGCCCCCTTCACCGCCGCCAGGGGCGTCCTCAGCTCTTGGCTCACCATGGCCAGGAACTCGGCCCGCAGCCGCTCCTGCTCCTCCAGCGGCGTCATGTCCTGGAGCGTCACCACCAGGGACGCCAGTCCCCCGTCCTCACCGTGGATCGGCGTGGCGTTGAGCAGCGCGCCGACGCTGCGCCCGTCGGGGACCCGCAGTGAGATCTCCTCGGCTCTGACCGTCTCCCCCACGCTCACCAGCTCGGCCATGGGAATCTCCCGCAGCGAGATCTCCCTCCCGTCGCCGCGCACGCAGGTCAACACCTTCAGCAGGTCATCCGGCGTCTGGCCCTCATCCCGCAGTCCCTGCACCAGCCGCATGGCCTCCCGGTTGAACGACGTCATCGCCCCGGTCCGGGCGTCAAAGACCACCACCCCCACCGGCGAGGTGTGCACCAGGGTCTCCAGGTCCGCCCTGGCCCGCCGCTCCTCCCGGTACGCCCGGGCGTTGGCGATCACCAGCGCCGCCTGGGAGGCGAACATCACCAGGATCTCCTCGTCGGCCTGGCTGAACTCCTCCCCGTCCTCCCGGTCCCCTACGAACACGTGGCCCACCTGGTCGCCCCGGTGGAACATGGGCGCGGCCAGGAACCGGAAGACCCCCACCGGCAGCGGGATGCTGAAATCCGCAAAGCCCAGGCCCCGGAGATGCTCCGCCAGGTCGGGCCCCCTTATGGGCCCGGAGATGTTGGTCAGGGCCCGGTAAATCCGCTCCCCCTCCGGCACCTGCCAGAGAAGCTCCGACTCCCGGGCGCTCAGCCCCGACGACAGGAAGTCCCGCACCCCGCCCCGGCCGTCCAGCAGGGTCATCACCCCGTAGCGCGCGCCGGTCAGGGACCGGGCCGAGTCCAAAACCCCCTGGAGCACCTGGTCGAACTCCAGGCTCTCGTTGATCCGCAGGCTGGCCTCGCTCAGCCGGGACAGGCGCTCTTGCAGGGACTCTATCTCCAGGTCCCTCCGGTCCGGTTGTTCCATTTCATCCTCCCGTGCCGGACCCCGGCAACAGCCCCCGCAGGGGATGCGCCGGCCGGAGTCCGGTCATGCAGTTGGTCTGGAATAGATACGCATATTTTCGCACAATAAGGGGCCAAAACATATTTTTATCACACACCCGATTGGTGTAAGGTTTTTCCATGCCGCTTATGTCACGTCCGGTGCGGCAGTCCCGGGTCCGCCCGGAAAATTCCCTGCCCAGGGGCTACAGCCCCCGGCTGCATCCCAAGAATAGTACCACCTACCGCGTATCCGGGGCTACCGGGACGCCGGGCGGGAAATGAGGAAGTGTGGAGGTGTCCTGTGAGTTTTGCCGTAATAGCGTTCCTGTCAAGGTCCCGGTCCGCAAGAAAGGCATTCCTGGCCCTCTCCGTCGGCCTGGGCATGGCGGCCCTGTTCCTGTTTTCGGGCGCCGGTCCCCTCGGGCCGGCGCCCGCGGCCCACGCTGCCCTGTCGCCGCCGGACGCGCGGCCGACGGCCCCTGCTGCCGAGCTGGGCAAAGGCCCATTCCCGAACGACGATGCTATGCACTGTCATCATGGAAAAGATTTCGACCCTCCGAGATCAAGTGCGGGCGGTCATATCCATAACGATTTTCATAGCGGCTTCGGAAAGAACACCTCGTATGCTACGAAGTACGCGGGATACTTCACGGAATATGAAGAAGTAAGTTGGTCAGACAATACCGCAAAAGCGATTTCAACATTTGTCCATGGTTGGAAGCCACCTGACCAACCTGATTGGCACAATCACGGCGACGACGACACGCACTGGTGGACGCCGGATGCCGACAAAAACTGCCTGTTCTCGCCGGAGTTCCCGCAGGATACCTATGAGTTCACAATCTCCGAAGACGCCGATGTCGGGGACCCCGTAGGGGATTATCCCGTGCAGGCCCATGACGAGGACGGAGATGAGCCGGTCCACACCCTGGAGGGGGCGGACCGGACTTCCTTCAGCATCGACCCGGTAAACGGCCAGATTATGGTCAAGGCCCCTCTGGACTACGAGACCAAGAACGAATACTCGGTGACGGTGCGGGCCAGGGACGATTCCGGGGGGTACGATACGGCCGCCGTGACCATCACCGTCATCAACGTGGAGGAGCCAGGCGTAGTGACCCTGTTACCGGCCCAGCCCCGGGTTGGCGTGGCGTTGACCGCCAGACTGACGGACCCGGACAGGGACGTTACGGTCGAGACTTGGAAGTGGAGGCTTTCCAACACCGGCACAGCCGGCACCTATACGAATATCCACGGGGAAGAGTCGGACAGCTACACTCCTGCCACTGGCGATGAGGGAAAGTACCTGAAGGCGGTGGTCACCTATAGCGACGGGCATGGTGCCAGCAAGACCGCGGAGTCGCCAGCGAATGCAGTCCGGGCCGCGCCGCATTTCAGTTCGACCACGGATACCCGGGACGTTGATGAGAACACCGGGTCGGGCCAGAACATCGGCGACCCGGTGGAGGCGGCCAACCACCAGAGCGGCTTCACTTACACCCTGGGCGGGACGGATAGAGCGTCTTTCGCCATCGACTCAACGACGGGCCAGCTGAAGACCAAGGCCGCTCTGAATTTCGAGAGCAAGAACAGCTACACGGTGACGGTAACTGCCACCGACGCAGCCAGAGAGTCCGCCAGGGTTACTGTTACCATCAATGTGACCAACGTGGACGAAGACGGCGTAGTGACCCTGTCATCGCAGCAGCCCCGGGTTGACGCGGCCTTGACCGCCTCGCTGACGGACCCGGACGGGAGCGTTTCCAGCGTGACGTGGCAGTGGGCGAGTGCTAACAGTAGCACGCCCCCAAGTTGGGACGACATCTCTGGGGCCACATCCGCGAGATACACCCCGAAAGCCGACGACGTGGGCAAGTACCTGCAGGCCACGGCGTCCTACAACGACGGCTTCAACACCGCTGCCAAGACCAGTGCCCGAGGCGTTACGGCCTATGCGGTGAAGCAACCGAACCGTGCGCCTGCGTTCCCAGATCAGGACACAAACACCCCCGGCGAACAGACCGAGCAAACCAGAGAAGTTGAAGAGAACACCTCGGCGAACCAGAACATCGGCGACCCTGTAGCGGCCACTGACCCGGACAACGACAGCCTGACCTATACCCTGGGCGGCACGGATGGGAGGTCCTTCAATATCGTTGCAGAGTCGGGGCAGTTGCAGACCAAGGCCGCCCTCGACCATGAGACCAAGGACACCTACACAGTGACGGTAACCGCCGCTGACTCGTCAAGGGCCACAGGCTCCGTCACGGTGACCATCAACGTTACTGACGTGGACGAGCCCGGCGTAGTAGCCCTGTCACCGCAGCATCCCAGGGTTGGCGAAGACTTGACTGCCGCACTGGTAGACCTGGACGGGGTGGTTTCCGGGGTAACATGGTCGTGGCATAGATCCAGGGACAAAAGCTCTTGGAATGCCATCGGAGGCGCAACGTCGGCTTCCTACACTCCCGTCGCCGCCGACGTGGACAATTACTTGCGGGCCACGGCCTCTTACACCGACACGCACGGGAGCAAGACCGTGCGGGCGGTATCAGACAATGCGGTGCAGGCCGCTGCCGCCAACAACCCGCCGGTTTTCCGCTCGAACGCGGCAGTAACCGAGAGCATTCCCGAGAACACCCCGGCGAACCAGGACTTCGGCAACTCGGTGCGGGCCACCGACCAGGATACCGGCGACACCCTCACCTACACCCTGGTAGGCACGGATAGAGCGTATTTCGCCATCGGCTCAACGACGGGGCGGTTGCGGACCAGGGCCGTCCTAGATTTCGAGAACCCGCGCGATGCCGGCGCAGACAATGAATATCAGGTGACGGTCCGGGTTTTCGATGGCGTTAATACCGTCACGAAGGGAGTGACCATCACTGTCACCGACGTGGAGGAAAACGGGTCCGTCAGACTTTCACCCCAACAGCCGCGAGTCGGTACGAGGATGACCGCTACGTTGACGGACCCGGACGGCGGGATCTCTGGCCTGTCGTGGCAGTGGCATAAGTCTTCCAACGGCCAAGCCAATTGGACCCGCATCACCACCGGCATCACCAGCAATGGGACGTCCACCAACTACACTACTGTTGCCGCCGACGTGGGCAAATACCTGCGGGCCACGGCCTCCTACACCGACCGGCGGGGCCCCAACAAGAGCGCGTCGAAGGTATCGGTCAATGCAGTCAGGGCCGCTACCGCCAACAGGCCACCAGTTTTCCGCTCGAACGCGGCGGCAACCGAGAGCATTCCCGAGAACACCCCGGCGGGCCGCGACATAGGCAACCCTGTAGCAGCCAGTGATGCCGACAGAGACGGCCTGAAATATACCCTGGTTGGCAGTGATGCCCGATACTTCCGCATTGACAGCGGGTCGGGGCAGTTGCGGACCGGGGCCGTCCTCGATTACGAGAACCCGCGCGATGCCGACAGAAACAGTGTTTATCAGGTGACGGTCCGGGTTTCCGATGGCGTCGATACGGTCACGAAAGGAGTGACCATCACCGTCACCAACGCCGACGATAGGGGCGTAGTAACCCTGTCATCACCCCGTCCCAGGGTTGGCGAGGTCTTGACCGCCGGCCTGGCAGACCCGGACGGGGTCGTTGGCGTTGTCACTTGGAGGTGGGAGAGGTCTTCCAACAGGAGCTCCTGGAATGTCATCAGCGGCGCAACGTTGGTTGCATATACTCCGGTAGCCGGTGATGTGGACAAGTACCTGCGGGCCACGGCCTCCTACAACGACAGTCACCGGAGCGGCAAGAGCGCGCGGGCGGTATCGGACACTACAGTGCGGGCCGCTGCCGGCAACAACCCGCCAATCTTCAACGAGGGGACCTCGGCGGCCCGCAGCATCGCCGAAAACGCGGCGGCCAATACCAACGTCGGCAACCCGGTGCGGGCCACCGACCAGGATACCGGCGACACCCTCACTTACACCCTGGGAGGCACGGATAGAGCGTATTTCGCCATCGGCTCAACGACGGGCCAGTTGCGGACCGGGGCCGTCCTAGATTTCGAGAACCCGCGCGATGCCGGCGCAAACAATGTATATGACGTAACGGTCCGGGTTTCCGATGGCGTCGATACCGTCACGAAGGGAGTGACCATAACCGTCACCGACGTGGAGGAAGACGGTTCCGTCAGACTTTCATCCCAACAGCCGCGAGTCGGTACGAGGTTGACCGCCACACTGACGGACCCGGACGGCCAGGTCTCCGACGTGTCGTGGCAGTGGGCTAAGGCCACCTCCGCCACCGGACCGTTCAACAACATCAGCGCGGCCACTGACCGCTCATATACGCCAGTGGCCGACGATGTGGGCAATTACCTGCGGGCCACGGCGTCCTACACCGACAGGCGTGGTCCTAACAAAAGCGCGAATGCGGTCGCGGCCAGCGCGGTGCGGGCCGCCACCATCAACAACCCGCCGGTTTTCGGCTCGAACGCGGCGGCAACCGAGAGCATTGCCGAGAACACCCCGGCGAACCAGGACTTCGGCAACCCGGTTACGGCCACCGACCGGGATACCGGCGACACCCTCACCTACGCCCTGGGAGGCACGGATAGCGCGTATTTCGCCATCGGCTCAACGACGGGTCGGTTGCGGACCGGGACCGTCCTCGATTACGAGGACCCGCGCGATGCCGGCGCAAACAATGTATATGAGGTAACGGTCCGGGTCTCCGATGGCGTCGATACCGCCACCAAGGAGGTGACCATCACCGTCACCGACGTGGACGAGCCCGGCGCAGTGACCCTGTCATCGTCCCATCCCCGGGTTGGCCAGGAATTGACCGCCACACTGAGGGACCCGGACGGGACCACTTCCGGCGTAACATGGCAGTGGCATAGTTCCGCGAACAGAAGCACCTGGGCTGAAATCAGCGGCGAAACGTCGGCTTCCTACACTCCCGTCGCCGCCGACGTGGGCAAATACCTGCGGGCCACGGCCTCCTACAGCGACAGCCACGGGAGCAAGACCGTGCCGGCCGTATCGGTCAATGCAGTGCAGACCGCCACCGCCAACAGGCCGCCAGTCTTCAGCGGCGGGACCTCGGCTACCCGCAGCATCGCCGAGAACACTCCGGCGGGCCAGAACATCGGCGACCCGGTGCGGGCCACCGACCGGGATACCGGCGATACCCTGATCTACGCCCTGGGCGGGACCGATGCCGCGTCCTTTGGCATCGTCGCGTCGTCGGGCCAGTTGCGGACCAGGGCCACGCTGGACTACGAGCGGAAGCGCAGCTACTCGGTGAGGGTAACCGCTACCGACAGAGCCAGGGCGTCGAACACTATTGCGGTAACCATCAACGTCACCGACGTTAACGAACCGCCAACCTTCAACGAAGGGAACTCGGCAGCCCGCGGCATCGCCGAGAACACGGCGGCCAATGCCAACATCGGCAGTCCCATAGCGGCCACCGACCCGGAGGGCGACAGCCTGACCTACACCCTGGGCGGCGCGGATGCCGCGTCCTTCGCCATTGTCGCGTCAACCGGGCAGTTGAAGACCAAGGCCCCGTTGAACAGGGCAACCAGGGCTTCCCACACCGTCACCGTGTCGGTCCGGGACAGCAGGAACTCCAACGGCAGTCCCGACAGGGCAGCGGACGACACGATCACGGTGACCATCAACGTCACGGACGTTAACGAACCGCCAACCTTTGACGACGGGACTTCGACGCCCCGCAGCATCGCCGAGAACGCGCAGGCCAATACTAACATCGGCAGTCCTGTAGCGGCCACAGACCCGGACGGCGACACGCGGACCTACTCTCTGGTAGGCAGTCATGCGGGGTCCTTCCACATCGGCCCAACGACGGGTCAGTTGAAGACCAAGGCCGCCCTGAATTACGAGAGCAAGAGCAGATACACGGTGACGGTGATAGCCACCGACACGGCCAGCGCAAGGGACACCACCACCGTGACGATCAACGTTACCGACGTGGAGGAAAAAGGTTCCGTCACACTTTCACACCAGCAGCCGCGAGTCGGTACAAGGTTGACCGCCACGCTGACGGACCCGGACGGCCAGGTCTCCGGTGTGTCGTGGCAATGGCAGAGGGCCGGCGCCAGGGCCGGCCCTTATGCCCCAATCCAAGGGGCCACGACCAGTAGTTATACTCCTGTCGCCGCCGACGCGGGCAAGTACCTGCGGGCCACCGTTGCCTACAGCGACCGGCGTGGTCCCGGCAAGAGCGCGAAGAGTGAGCCCGTCAACCCCGTCAGCCCCGTTACCCCCGTAGCCCGGCCGCGTGCGAACACCGCCCCGGTTTTTGCCGCGAATACTGCCACGCGAAGCATAGCGGAGAACACGCCGGCGAACCGGAAGATAGGCCCGCCGGTGCGGGCCACCGACCGGGATACCGGCGACAGGCTGACCTATGCCCTGTCCGGGACTGATGCCGCGTCCTTTGGCATCGTCGCGTCCTCGGGCCAGTTGCGGACCAAGGCTGCGCTGGACTACGAAAGGAAGCACAGCTACTCGGTGACCGTAACCGTCACCGACACGGCCAGGGCGTCGGACACCATCGCCGTGACCATAAACGTGACCAACATCGACATCCCGGGGAAGCCCGGCACGCCCACGGTAACGGCGGCTTCCGCATCCGGGCACAGCGCCCTGTGGGTGAGATGGACCGCTCCCGGCGCGGCGGCTGTCATAGACGGTTACAACGTCCAATACCGGGCCGGGACCAGCGGCAATTGGCACAGTTCCCGGAATGCATCCGGCACGTCTGCGACGGTCTCCGGCCTGGTTTCCGACACCACGTACCAGGTGCGGGTCAGGGCCTACAACTCCGAGGGCCGCAGCGGCTGGTCGAATCCCGGCCAGGGCCGCACGGATGCCGCCCCCGCCCAGCAGCAACGCACACCGCGCCAGCCCACCCGTACGCCTGCGGTCTGTACGCCCGCCATCGGCTTCCGGACCGGGGTTCCCTGGTCATTCACCGCCGCCAGGGGCGGCGAGGACCCGCCGGACGTGTTCCTGGAAGTCTGGAACCGGGACCTCTGCGCTATGGACTTCAGGGTTTCCAGCAGCGCGAGATGGCTTTCCATTTCCCCCGCGTCGGGCAGGTCCGAAGGCGCGCACCAGGAGAAGCAGATCAGAATATCGGCCGACATTTCCGGCCTTGATGTCGGCACGCATACGGCGGCCGTCCGGATTACCGCGCCCAGGAGCGGCAACTCGCCCCAGTCCGTCAGCGTGAGTCTGACCATTACCAGGCCGGCTCCCCCGGAGTCCAACTACTGCCAGGAGCGCACGGTGATTGAGTCGTCGGACAGCGCGTTCCGCGTGGTGGTTCCGGCCAACTCGGCTCCCTGCGACACGGGTATTACAGTGGAGAGTCTGGACGC
The DNA here is from genome assembly GCA_034422355.1 of Dehalococcoidia bacterium. GTDB lineage: Bacteria > Chloroflexota > Dehalococcoidia > Lucifugimonadales > UBA3495 > CATOSP01. The sequence continues at coordinate 55,144 of DAOUJS010000183.1, forward strand.
GGACTCCCAGCAGACCCCCGTGGGGGAGGGTGTCAAGGTTGTTGAGAAGGTTGTGCGGGCGGGCCAGGTGTCCGCTGCCTCGGCGGACACCCGCATCAATGCCGCGTTGTGGGCGCTCCTGCCCGGAGACCGGGTTTCCGCGTGCGAAGAGGCTGCGGCGGCCGCCGTGTACCGCGTCGTGGACGGCGATTCCTGGGACCTGCTGACGCACCGCTGTGAAATGGACGAACAGGGCCGCGTTTGGCTGGTGCTGCCGCTGACCGGTTTCGGCGTCTACGCCGTAACGCTGCCCGCGCCTTCCGTGGAATCCGGCACCACGGGTGAAGTCCAAGGTGAAGTCCAGGGTGAAGTCCGGTTGCAGACCCCCGAAGCCGCGGAGGCTGACACCTCGCCAAGCACTCCGTCTCCGGAGACGATGGCCTCCAACGGGCCGGCGTCTTCCATCAATGCCGTGGAGTCCCAACCCACGCCAACCCCCAAACCGGAAGTTGTCCAGGTGGAGCTCCAA
>DAOUJS010000184.1:0-8548 GCA_034422355.1 Dehalococcoidia bacterium
CTGTTCCCCGAGGGGCTGGCCAACAGTTCGGGGCTGGTGGGGAAGAACCTGATGCACCACCCATGCGGCATGGTGATGGGGGTGTTCGACGATTGGCTGGGAGCAGAGCAGGGCGCGCGCGGAAGCACCATGTTGAGCCATCAATTCTGTGACACTGACCTGGCTCGTGGCTTCGTTCGAGGTTATCAACTGCAAGTCGAAAGCGTGGCCTCCACACCATTGTCTGCCGCTCGTGGCAGTGTCCACGGGAGCAGCGTCTCCTGGGGTCTCACACACCATCAGACTCTCAAAGAACGTTTCGGTCGTGCCGTGGCCATCATGGTCCTGGCTGAGGACCTGCCGGAGGAACACAACCAGGTCACTCTGGACCCGGAGCTTACCGACAGCCACGGGATTCCAGCTCCGAAGATCAACTATATAGTCAGTGAGAACTCCAGAAAGATACTTGCCCATGGTGTAAAGATGGCTACCCAGGTCATGGAAACTGCCGGAGCGAAGAAGGTATTTGCGTCGTTCCTGGAACGCAACGCTGGCTGGCACCTGCTGGGCACTGCCCGCATGGGAGGCGACCCGGCAACGTCGGTTGTGGACCGCTGGGGCCGCAGCCACGACGTTCCCAACCTGTTCCTTATCGACGGCAGCGTCTTCGTAACCGCTGCCAGCGTCAACCCTACGCCTACGATACAAGCCCTGTCATTGCGCACAGCAGACTATCTCAAAGGCGAAGGCAAGGACGCCATCGGCTGAAATCGCCGAGTTGCACCGTAAACCTGGTTGGCCCAACCCCGGCCTCGAAGGTCTGGCAGCTACTGCGCCGTCCGCCCCCCGTCAATAACCAGTTCGCTGCCCGTGACGAAGGACGACTCGTCCGAGGCCAGATAGAGCACACCGTAGGCCACGTCTTCCGGCCTTCCCAACCTGCCCAGGGGCGTCCGCTCCATGCGGTTTTGCCGGTAGGACTCCTGTGAAAGCAAATGGGCGGTCATCGGCGTCTCGATGGTGCCCGGATGGACCGAGTTGGCGCGGATGGCATCCCTGGCGTACTGAATAGCCGTGGCCTTGGTAAAGAGCCTGACCGCCCCCTTGGAGGCAATGTAGGCGGCAGACATGGTATTGCCCACCAGTCCCGCCACTGACGATATGTTGATGATCGAGCCACCCCCTGCACGCCGCATCTCGGGTATAGCGGCTTTCGTTCCCAGGAAAACGCCCTTACTGTTGATGTCCATCACCTGGTCCCAAAGCTCTTCGGACGTCTCCTCCACCTGCTCTGTCCAGTATATGCCTGCGTTGTTCACCAGAACATCGAGCTTGCCGAACCGGGCGACCGCTGCGGCGACGGCCTGCTGCCAGTCGGACTCGCTGGTCACATCAAGTCTGACGAACAGGCACTCGCCGCCTGTTTCGTTGATCTCGGCCTCGGTTCTGCGCCCCTCTTCTTCCAGCAGGTCGCCTATGACCACTCTCGCGCCCTCGCCGGCGAATAGTTTTGCTTCAACTGCTCCCATCCCCCTCGCGCCGCCGCTGATCAGAGCAACTTTGTTCTCCAGTCTCATCATTGCCCCTTCCAATGTCAGGATGAAGTGATTGTAAACGTATCAAATTGACAGTCAATGGCGAGGGTATGGCAGGCAGTCGTGCCTTGGGCCTGACGCTCCGGTTTGACCATACGGTCGCCCGGCTATAGAATTGACCGGCCTCGATATTGCTAACTGCGCCCGCAGCCAAATGCTCCAGTCACCAACTTTCAGACCTGTCGCCCGCCTGTTTTCCCTGGCCTTGGCCGCCGCCTTGCTGTTGATGCTTGCCGGTTGCGGGAGTCTTCCCGGCGGGCCTCAGAAGGCCGTGGATTTCCAGGTCACGCTTTTCAACGGCGGGGAGTTCCAAATGTCGGAACAGATAGGCCGGACGGCGGTGGTGCTCAACTTCTGGTTCCCATCCTGCCCGCCCTGCCGTGCCGAAATGCCCGACTTCGAGGAGGCATGGCGGGACTTGCAGGGGAAGGACGTGCGGTTCCTGGGACTGTTCGTGCCCCGCGGTCTGGACTCCGAGCAGGACGCCCGGGACTTCGTTCAGGAGCTTGGCCTGACCTACGATGTGGCCACCGACACCCGGGCCGAGATTGCTGACGCCTATGAGTTGAAGTTCTATCCGACGACCATATTCATCGACAAGTCGGGGCGAGTTTACTCAAAAGAGATCAGCGTCCTGGACCGTGAGAAAATCACCCAGATCGTCAGTGAAATGGCCCAGGGATAACCTGATGGCGTCACAGGTTGATTGTACCGGCAGTAGCAGCGCTCCACGCATGGACCCGTCCGCTTATTTCACGCTCCGTTTATGACCGTACTGGACTGGATTCTGGTGGGCATCAGGTGGGCCCATGCGCTGGCCGCCGTGGCATGGGTCGGCGGGAGCATATTTTTCCTGCTGGTATTGCGTCCGGCTATGAAGAGGGCCGACAGCGGGGGCGCTGTGGGGAGGCTGGCCGGGGCCGAGTTTCGCAGCCTGGTCAACACCGCCATAGCCGTGCTGGTGCTCAGTGGAGTAGTCCTGTCCGTGTCCCGTCTCACCTCGACCGCGGTCTCCCTCCCCTACGTGATTGTGCTTACGGCAAAGATAGTCGTGGCCCTCTATATGTTCAGCGTCGTATGGCTCCTACAGCGGCGGAGCGACTCCGAAGAACCGGTCATGGGAAAGGGGCTACTGGCACGGGTCAAGCGCAGACTGGTCAGCCCGGTGGCCATCATCATAGGCGGGACCGTGGCCATCGGACTTGCCGATGTCCTGGATGCCTTGTTCGAACGGGGTCTCGCCGGGTAGATTAAGCCGTCGCCCTGAGCATCAGTCCTGGCTCTGTTCTAAAGAGAAGGCGTCTTGAGGAGGACGAGTGAAGAAAGAACTCATGGATATACTGGTCTGCCCGGTGTGCAAGGGGGACTTGGAGCTTCGCGTCGATACTGAGGATGCGGAGGAGGTCGTCACTGGCGCCCTCACCTGCAGGCGATGCAATGAAACGTATCCCATCGAGGACGCGATCCCCAACCTGCTTCCCCCCGACATGCGAGGCTAGGCCCGGTCCGGGGACGGATCCTATCCGCCGCTCCCCGGCCGGTACACTGATATGGCGCGGCGTTCTCAGTAGAATTTTCAGCAGAAAATCGCCGGGGGAGATTCCCCCGGCGAGCAACCACGCCATAGCGCAGAACAGGCTATTCCAAGCCTCTCTTAGGCATCCCCAACCAGCACCTGCACGACCAGCGGGGCCAATTCCTCGGCTCTGCGGCGCAGGGCCTCCCGGTCAAGGTTCTCTATAGGGTGTTCCGTAAATATGGTGGGGTAGTCAGGCGCGCCCCACATGCGGGCCATGCCCTCGGCGGTAGGTATGAAACGGTCGGTGCAAATGGTCGCTGAAGGAATGCCTGCGTTCTCCACGTGAATTCCGTCGTGCACACTGCACGCACTGCAAGACCCTCAATCCCCGATGGCGACGATCACCGAATCGCAGTGCTCCGCCAAGTCCTTGATCGCCTCCGGGTCCGCCGGGCGGGAGGCGCTGGGCTTGCGGTGCCAGCGCACGTCGGAAATCTCGTAACGGGTGCGAAGCAGGTCTACCAGCTCCTCCAGGAGCACGTCTGCATTACGCTTGCTGTCGTCGATGATGCCGAGCCGCGTTCCGGCCAGGCTCGGCAGGCGGGGCGCGCCGTCAAAGGGCGCGACTATCGCCTGAGTGGTCGGGTTGACCAACGTAATATCCTGCTTTTGAGTCATTGCCGCCTCCTTTGGTCTGGGTGACGCATGGTTCCAGGTGAAGCACCGGCGGCCCAGCCGGTACGCTAACGCACTGACTTGGTAACTGCGGTCGAAGCTACCTTTGGCCCCCAACTGGGGATAACGGATGCCATATTCGACTCTTCGCCACCAGCGAACAGAAGCAGGATGTCCTCCGGCTCAGGGAGCAGGGACACAAACTCCTCTTCATCTCCGGGTTCCGGGTCTCCGGGCAGAACGCCCGCCTCCTTCAGGTCCCCCAGCGAGCGGCGGATGTTTGCGTAGAGGTACTCTCGCACCTGCGCCTTGGTCCAGTCCTTCCACAACGTCGACGCTCCCGCTATCGTCACGCCGATTTGCCCCTGCCGCAGCCCTGCGGAGCGGTCCCCCACCGAGCCGGAGGTGGACATGCTCGTCCCCAGTGACGAGGCAGCGTCCGCGATGGCATAGAGAATCGACTCCGGGTGTCCGGTTGCCCGCACCTGCCGGGGACTCTCCGCCGCAAACACGGTGGCCGTGCTCTGGTCGCGGTCAAAGCCGCGCTCCACGTGGAACGGTTCCCAATGGGTCTCCATCTCCGCCTCGGCGATACAGTAGCTGTACTTGCCTGGGTGTCCGATAACGCTGCGGTCGAACAGCCCCGGGATGGCGGCACAGGCGTTCATCAGTATGAGGCGGATGGAACGCCCGATGGTAGCGTTGGCCCGGTTGCCCGGCCCGAACAGGTTGTTCCGCGAGTTGATGTTCAACTCCCGTACCACCGGCCCGTTGACCACCACCAGAATCGCCGAGCCGCCCATGCTGGAGGACGGGCCGACCAGGTTGAACACCGGGTCCAGCATGGCCTCGGTGGCGGCGAGGACCACCGGCAGGTACTGGGGCAGGCATCCGGCCATCACGGCGTTGGCCGCCACTTTGCCGACGGTGATCACCCGCCGGCGTTCGGGAATCTCCCCCACCACCTCATCCGCAGGCCGGCCAACGTACTCCAGAAACTCGTCCACTCTGTTGGCCGTGGGCGGAACAACGGGCAGTCCGTCCGTCCAGCCCAGGTCGTAGCAGACCTCGGCAGCCTCCAGGGGGTCGGCCCACTGTACTGTCGTTGTGTCCGTGGTGGTGTCGCCCTGTCCGCTCAAATCGTCCTCGCTTCCGAGCCGGGATTGCCCGCGGGCCTGTCTACCAGACCCGCTCGTACTTGGATATGCTGCGGAGTTCCTGTGGCGGGTCCATGTGGGAACCGCGTATGGTGTAGGACACCTCCCCCACGTATACGTCACCCCTGGAGTCCACCGCGATGCCGTGGGGAGCGATGAACTGGCCTGGCCCCTCGCCTTCTTCAGGAGCGCCGAACATGCAGACCCGGTTGCCCTTCAGGTCATAGATGGTGACCCTGTGGCCCAGTCCGGGGGCGCCGGCAGGAGGAGGCGGCCCGGGAGCGTTGAGTTCGCCGACGTAGATATGGTCCTGCCACAGCACCATCGCGTCGGGGCGGTGGATGTTGTTCCACATCTCAATGAAGTTGCCCCCCGCGTCGAACAGTTGGATGCGGTGGGCCTCACGGTCGACCACATAGACCCGGTCGTCGGCATCGATAGCGATGTTGTGGGGCCGCATGAACTCTCCGGCGTCGATCCCCGAGTCTCCCCAGGAAAACTTGTACTCGCCTTCGCCGGTGTAGACGTGTACCCGTGAGTTGCCGTACCCGTCGGATACGTACACGTCGCCGTTGCTTGGCATGATCGCCGCCGAGGTGGGCCGGTTGAATGGCTCGCCGCCCCAGATCGGCTTGGGCTGGTTGCGCTCACCAATCTCCATCAGCTTCCTGCCGTCGGGCGAAAACTTCTGGATGGTGTGGATGCCGTCATCGGCGCACAGCAGGGAGTCGTCGTGAGCGATGTACAGGCCGTGGGTGCGGTTGCTGAACTCGCCCTCCCCGAAGCTGCGCAGGTAGTTTCCTTCCCGGTCGAACACCATGATCGGGTGCTCACCGCGGGTCAAAACGTACACGTTGTCCTGGGAGTCCACCGCCACACCGGGACACTCCAGGAACCGGACTCCTTCGGGCAGCTTGGCCCAGTTGTCCACATGCCGATAGAGAAAATCTCCCTGTCCGTAGGTATCCGCCATATCTCCCCCCATTCAGGTAGTTGTATGTTCGGACCTCGAGTCGCCCGGCGCAACTGCCGGAAAACCCGCTGCTATCCTAAAGTCTGGGCTATGGGGTGTCAATGAGCGCTCAGCCTGCCGCAACCCAGTCTACGACCCGCTCCCCGATCATGAGCGCAGTAGGATGGAGACCGCCCGACCGGGGGATTCGCGGTGCAACAGAGGCATCCGCTACCCACAACCCCTGGACTCCCTTGACGCGGCAGTATTGGTCTACTACCGCCATCGGGTCTCCATCAGGCCCCATCCTGCACGTCCCGGACACATGCCTGGCAGTGCCCACCGTCTGGCGTATCCACGTGTCCAGGGCGTTGTCATCAGCCAGGATTTCGTCCGTCGGCTGAATCCGGTAATCGTAGACGTCCTTGAACTCATCGGATTCCAGGAGGCTGATCCCGAACCGAATGCCCTCCCTTACCCTTCGCATGTCGTCGGGATGCTGGAGGTAACGATAGTTGAAGGTCGGCTGCACGTTAGGGTCAGCAGACGCCAATCTGACGTACCCGGATCCTTTGGGCAATCCGAGGGTACATGATATGCGCGCCGCACGTTCAGGGGGAACGTCGTTGGTCAGGTACTTCGTCCTTACGCCGGGGACTCGTTCCGCCCGCTCATCGACAACCGTGCTGGTTCTCAGCACCATGTCGTTAGTCTCGTCGGACCCTTGAGAGGTGTAGTGAAGGCCATAATGCGGTGCGTCAACATCGTGGCCGGTTAGAGCAACCCCATCCTTGACCTTGAAAGTGGCTTGCGCGCTCAGGTGATTCCATAGCCCCTGGCCGACTCCCGGCAGTTCCTGGATTACGGGGATTCCGAATTGCTCAAGTTGGTCCCTGGGGCCGATACCCGACAGCATGAGCAATTGCGGAGACCTGATCGCGCCGGAACTCAACACAACACGGTCCGCTTCAAGGGTGAAGACTTCGCCTCCGCTCTCGGCTTGCACACCGACGGCTCTCATACCATCGAACAACACCTTCTGGACGAACACACCGCCTCTCACTGTCAGGTTCAGCCGGTGACGCATCGGATTGAGATGGGTTATTGCGGCGCTCATCCGCACGCCGTCCAGGTTGTTGGTGGGGGATATGCTGAGGCCGGACGGGTTTGGGCCGTTGGCGTCTCCCGAGAATCCGTATCCCAGCCGTGTGCAGGCGGCAGTGAAAGCCTTCTGGAGGTCACTCATATCTCCCGACTGCCGCCGCCGTACCGGCATTGGCCCATCGGACCCATGGAAGTCATCCTGGATATCGACATCGTGCTCCATCCTTCTGTAGTAAGGAAGCACCTTGTCATAGGACCATTCATCGTTCCCCAGGGAGGCCCAGGAGTCGAAGTCCTCCGGGAATCCCCTCTGCATCGCCTGCCCATTGATGGATGAACCGCCGCCGATCACCTTGCCCTGGGCTACGTGAATCTCCCCTTGCTCCTCGGTGATTGTGCCCCGCAAGGCCCAGTTGTGTTGCGATTCCGGAGATTCCGCGAACCTGGTGCCTCCATACTTCACTTCGTCAGGAAGGGTGGAGTAATCGGGATAGTCGTTCCCGGCCTCCAGCAATAGAACAGAGGTATTCGGTTCCTCGGCCAGCCTGCTGGCCAGGACCGATCCCGCCGCCCCTCCGCCAACGACAATGACATCGTACTTCATGCGCCCTCCTTAACTTCCCTTTTCCAGGTTGGAGTTGATTGCTGCGAAGCGCATTATACTCGACAAACACTCCACAGCACGAAACGTACCATCACAGAAGCTGCGTGGATTTCCCGTCCCCGCAACGGAAGCGGGCCCCTGCGTGAGAGAGGCCCGCTTCTGTTGAGACACTGATACGGGGCACATAAGCCCGCGCGTTAAGAATTCCCGGCAGCCTCAGCCAATGGTATCGCGGCCCTCGCCCTTGAGGTAGTCCGCGGTACGCAGCGCAAGCGCCTGTATCGTAGTGGTCGGGTTGATGCTCGCGCCGGTGACGAAGATGCTGCCGTCAATGACGAACAGGTTGGGAACGTCGTGACTGCGGCCCCATCGGTCCACAACCGACGTCGCCGGGTCGTCTCCCATGCGGGCAGTGCCCAGCAGGTGCCAGCCAGCGTTGCGCCGCTGGTGTGCGGTGAATATCTCCCTTGCTCCGGCGGTCTCCATCACCTGGCTGGCCATCTCAACGCCGTGGGCCAGCATCTTATCGGTGTTCTCGCTGATGGTGTACTGGACCTTTGGCGCAGGGATCCCGTGGCTGTCGGTAAGCTCCGGGTCCAGGGTGACCTGGTTGTGTTCCTCCGGCAGGTCCTCGGTCATAATCGTGATTCCCACGGTATGACCAAACCGCTCCTCGAAGGTCTTGTGATGCTCCTCTCCCCAGGGCACCCGGTTGCCCAGCAGTCCGCCGAGCGCCGAGGACAACGGCGTAGTCGCCGCCCCGCCAATCTGGAGGCCGTAGCCCCGGACAAATCCCCGGCTCAGGTCGGTCTCGTAGAACTCATGGCTCAACATGGTGCTTCCGCGCGCACCCTGCTCTGCTCCCAGCCAATCGTCGAACACCCCCATCACCATGCCGCATGGGTGGTGCATCAGGTTCTTCCCCACCAGCCCCGAACTGTTGGCCAGCCCCTCGGGGAACAG
>DAOUJS010000185.1:0-42427 GCA_034422355.1 Dehalococcoidia bacterium
GAATTCTCGTTCAACACCCTGGTTGGACACCGGGAGTATCTTAAAAGGGATGATTTCAGACTCTTCGGCTTCGCCTCAGAATGACAGGAAGTTAGAATGCGTTTGCCCTGACCGGTCATGCTATCCAATGGCGCTTTTGGGCTCGCCCTGCTACTGTAAGCAGGTCCGTCATTGCCGCGAGAGCGGGAATCCACCGGACGGCCGGCGGCCAGGCGTATCACCTGGAACGGGACTCTACCGCACCTGCAACGGAGGTTGACCATGCTGGACTTGATCATTCGCGGCGGTATGGCAGTCGTGCCCGAGGGTGCGGCGGAGTTGGATGTAGGGGTGCAGGGGGGCCGGATCGCCGTAGTTGCCCAGCCGGGCACATTGGACATCGAAGCCGGCAGGACTATTGACGCTTCCGGCAAGCATGTCCTGCCGGGGGGCATCGAACCGCATACCCACATAGGAATCCCCGTCCCGCGAAATTGGGCTGGCCGTGCCGAGGTTGTTACCCAGCCTCCGGAGGCGGCCAGCCGCGCCGCTGCCTTTGGCGGCGTAACGACGATGGTGGACTTCTCCGGCAGCTTGTCCATACAACCTGGGGAAGCTCCCGCAACCGGTCCCATCATGCAGCAAGTGGAAGACCGCCGCGATGCCTTCTTCGGTCACTCATATATCGACTACACCTTTCATCACATCCTGTCCGGAGCCGTGTCCCCGGCTACCATCGGGCAGATCGGAGAGGCCATCCAGTCCGGTGTGGCCAGCTTCAAGATATTCACCACATTCAATGCCTCCAGGGTCCCCTACGGCTCCCTCTGGGAAATCTTCCAGGAAGTCTCCCGCCACGGGGGCATAATGGCCGTCCACGCCGAGGACGATGATATCGTGACCCACATGGAAGAGAAGCTGGTCCGCGAGGGCCGCGACCAGGGGTACAACCTGCACCTTGTCCACAACAACATTTCAGAAGACCTTGCCTTCCGCCAGGTATTGCGTCTGGCAAACCACACCGAAACCGGCATCTACTTCGTCCACACCACCGCCAAGGAAGGCGTGGCTGCCATTGCAGAGGCCCGGAGGCGCCAACAGCCGGTGTATGGCGAGGCCCTGCACAACTACCTGGAATTCACCTGCGACGACTATCGCAAGCCCGGAGGCACGGCCATCCATACCTACCCTGCCATCAAATTCGCCGATGACCGGGACGCGCTGCAAGAGGGTCTGGCCGACGGGTCGCTCTGCACCACCGCCACCGACGAGTACACCACCTACCAGGACGTGAAGCTTTCCGGCGACACGATCCTGACTGTCTGCGGCGGCCACAACGGAATCGAGACCCGCATGGCGGTAACCTACGCCAAGCTCGCGGCCACCGGGCGTATCTCCCTGGAGCGGTTCGCCGACATCACGTCCACCAACGCCGCGAAAATCCTTGGCATGTACCCACAGAAGGGCGCAATAGCCGTTGGCAGCGACGCGGACATCGCCATATTCGACCCCAACCTGCACAAGACCATCACCCTGGACGATCTTCACGCGGATTCCGACTACTCTATCTGGGAAGGCTTCGAGTGCAGAGGCTACCCGGTAATGACCATCCTTCGGGGCAAAGTTATCGTGGAAGACGGACAGCTAACCGGAAGCTCCGCCGACGGCCAATGGCTGAGCCGCCGCGTGTCCCCCGGCATCCTGGCAAGGCCCATGTGCTGAAGATACTCGCCGAGACTGAGTTTGCGGCGCTTCCCAGTCCGGCCAGGACGGCATAGGCGGGCACCCATCCTGGATGGTATAACCAACCCCGGCGGTTCGGCACATTCTCGCTGGGAGCAGGTCCTCCAGCGGGGGCTTGCCCGGGTCCGTCCGCTTTGAGGCTGGGAGAAATCATTACCGGGCCAGTGTGAGCCACTTTGGGCCAATTTACTCTGGCAGGCGGTCGGGGTTTGGACTGGAGTTGTCCAACCCACTTATGCTAATCCTGGCCCAGTTGAGCGGTGGCGTGTGGCCATTTCCACGAGTCCCGCCCGGTTTTTGCACCAGACCTTGGCAATTGGAGCAATGAGTAGGCCTGGGCCATCGTCGGCTGGTCCGCACCGGAGCGGTTGACCACTTTGCCCCCTTCCAGGGACGCCACCGGAATACCATCCCGAAACACGATGCGGTTGCCCAGCACCGCCGGGACCTTGTCGCCAGGCGTGAGAATCCCGGCAAGGTTCAACGGGTCGCAAGCAGACACCACTGCCATGCGCCCGGACGGGGCGCTGCTGTTGGTCTCACGCAGCATCCCCACCGCCTCGGGTAGTGCGTACTGCTCTCCCACCAGCCCCGTCACGAAGCGGCCGCCCCGTATCTCCCCTCGCGCCTCCAGCCGGCGCAATACCCGTACCATATCCCGCCAACGGGGTGACAGCGACTCCCGCGCCAGCAACTCCGGGAAAACTATCCCGTATCTACGAAGCAACTGGAGGGCGCGCAGTTCGCCTGGGTCTGGGTCCGGCTCGACCGGCTCCAGGAGAGACCAGCGGCTGTAACCCTGCCTCTGACGCGGCGTCCGGCTGCGCCTGCGTATGCCGGCACGGCTCAGCGCCCGGTGTCCGTTAACCTTCTGGCTGCCGCTCAATCTTCGCCGTAGCGGTTCCATGCTATCCGACGTCACCCGGCCCATCGCAGCCAGCAGCCATAACGCTTCCTCCACGTCCGAGGGCAGCCGGCGCGTGGCCGAGACCAGGTCGGGCAGGAAACATGCTCCCCGCTTACCGAGCACCTCCAACACTTCTCCGGAAGCGCCATTGACGTTGCAGTCCACCACTGGACGGTCAAGCAACCAGTCCATGGACTCCCGCAGGGCCAGAGTTAAAGGAGTCGCGCGGGTCAGCGGATGCCTGGCGTTCCCGTTTCCACCCGCGCCATTGGCCGATTCCATCCGGCGGCCCAGGCATCCCCAGACCACCTCGCCTCCCACGCATAAACGGTCCAATAAAGCCGAATGATAGTCTGCAATCCGCGCCTGGAGTATCTCAGTCTCCAGTGCCCCGGCAGCAGTCTCGAATCCCTGGAGCTGCTCAATCACGTCCAGCAGACCACCTTCTCCGGTAGCCTTTGTCCCGCTGTCCACATGTTGCCAGCGAAACAGGAACCGAAGCAGGCTGGCCTGGGACACCGGTTCTATCTCCCGGCGCAGCCGGCCCAGCGTGCCGCGATGGATGCGGGCCAGGATGCGCCGGTCGCAGAATTCTTCACCAATAGCTCCAGGGGTGAAACTCCCCCTCAACACCAACCCTTCGACCTCAAGCTGGCCCAGCGCATAAGCCACATCCGATTCGTCCAACCTGAGAGTACGCATCATCCCATGCGCCGATACTGGCCCTGATGCCTCGACCCAACCCCGAACGACGAGCAATATCGATTCATCCTGGGCCATCAATGGAATGGTGTCGGGGAGGTTGGCCGGCGCCGGCAGAAGGCTCGCCGATGGGTATGCCGCCAGCACGTGCGGCACCCGTTCCGCCGCAAGCCAAGCAGTCCATCCGTCGGCCAATTCGAGCCGAAATGCCCTTCCCGCGTCCGCCAACTCTCCGAACCACCGGGACATTTCTACTGGGTCCATGTCCCCACGCCCTTCGAGCGCCCGCTGTTCAGGGAGGACGACAAGGCCGAGGAGAGCGTCGTGCAATTCCTCTCGGTCCCGGATTCTCGGCCAGGCGTTGGACCGCTCTTCCGCGATCGCGGACTGGTCCAGTTGCCCCAGGTCCCTCGCGTCCTCCGGCAGCGCCCGGCGCAGGGTGACGGCCCGGGCGCGGCGTTCCTCCAAGGGCGCATCGTCAAGGAAGGCGTAGGGCATGGCGTTCAGTATCTGGTGCGAGAACACCGACGGTTGTACGGTGTCCCTGGCGTGGACCTCGATGTCGCCCCGCTCGATTGCCGCCAGCACCTCTTTGTGGCCTTCCAGATCCATCGCCTCGGTAAGGCAATCACGGATGGTCTCGAATACCAGGGGATGGTCCGGCGGCTCTATGTCCTCTCCGGGGGCGTTGTCCTGGCACTGGACCTGTGCCGGAAAGACCGCCGCCAGCAGGTCGTCGGAGCGCATCCTTTGGAGCGGCGCAGGCACCTTCCGTCCCCCGCTGTGCCGGAGCATGGCCAGGGACCGGGTGGCATTCCACCGCCACCGGGTGCCGAACAGCGGCGCTTGCAACACCGCTTGAAGCAGCACCTCTTCCACCGTCTGCGAGGACAGGTAATTGAATACGTCCCCCAGGGGGAAGGAAAGGTTGGGCCCCAGGGAGAAGTTCAGCCCGTCGTCGGTTGCGGTGGCCTGAAGCTCAAAATCGAAGGTGCGGCAGATGCGCTTGCGCAGGGCCATGCCCCAGGCCCGGTTGATGCCCGCGCCGAATGGAGCATGTATGACAAGCTGCATCCCGCCGCTTTCGTCGAAGAACCTTTCCGCCACCACCCGGCGGCCGGTGGGGACGATACCCAGAACACGCTTGCCCTCGGCCAGGTACGCAACCACCTGCCGCGCCCCTTCGGGGTCTATACCTGACTCCTGGAGCAGCCATTCCTCGGCCTCCGGCGGATACTCCAGCCGCTCGTCTACACTCTCCCGGAGTTCCGTGATCTCGCCGGAAAGCTCCCGGGTGCGGCCCGGCGCTTCCCCGATCCAGAAGGGGATGGTCGGCGACTGGCCCTGGGCATCCTCCACGCGCACCTTGCCGCTCTCCACCCGGCGGATTTTCCAGGGCGTATTCCCCAGCAGGAAAACGTCTCCGGCCATGCTCTCGATGGCGAAGTCTTCGTTGACCGTCCCAACGAAGGTGTCCTCCGGCTCGGCAACCACGTCGTAGTCGGCGTTGTCGGGAATGGCCCCGCCGCTGGTCAACGCGGCGATGCGTGCCCCGCGCCTTCCCTTGAGCCTGTGGTTCACCCCATCCCGGTGCAGGTGGGCCCCGTTCCGCCCCTGACGGGCGGCAAACCCCTCAGACAGCGACTCCACCACCTGGTCGAACTTGTGCCTTGGCAACTCGCGGTATGAGTAAGCCCGGCGACACATATCGAACAGGTCATCCTCGCCCCATTCCTCCGCGGAGCAGGCGGCAACCATCTGCTGGGCCATCACGTCCAGCGGCCAGGGCGGGATGCTCAGTGTGTCAAGGTTTCTCCGGCGGACGGCGCGGCACAGGGCGGCGCACTCCACCAGTTCATCCCGGGTCAGGGGGAACAGGACGCCCTTTGGCGTGCCTCCAACGTGGTGGCCTGACCGCCCAACCCTTTGAAGCAGGAGTCCAATGGACCGTGGCGACCCAATCTGGCACACCAGGTCCACGTCGCCGATATCGATCCCCAGTTCCAGGGATGCCGTGGCGACGCATACCTTGACTTCCCCGTGCTTCAGCTTTTCCTCAGCAGACAGCCGGGTGGCGCGGGAAAGGCTGCCGTGATGGGCCGCTACCGCGTCTTCTCCCATGCGCTCCGATAGCTGGTGGGACACTCTTTCCACCAACCGCCGGGTGTTGACGAACACCAGGGTCGTGCCGTGTTCCTCCGCAAGCCCGGCAACGGCGTCAAGGGTATCGGACCAAAGTTCGTGGGTTGCGATGGGCCCCAGTTCCGACGGCGGCATTCGTATCGAGAGCTCAATGTCCCTGGCGTGTCCGGTGTCCACAATCAGGCAGTCCGGGACCCCCTCCGCGGAGATGTTCTGATTCCCCACCAGGAAACGGGCCACCTCCTCGACGGGACGCTGGGTTGCCGACAGACCGACGCGGGTTATGGGACCTTTGGTCAGGGCGCAGAGCCGCTCCGCTGACAGGGCGAGGTGTGCCCCGCGCTTGTCGTCGGCGACAGCGTGGATCTCGTCCAGGATCAGGGTCTTGACGTGCCGGAGCCCGCGGCGGCCACTCTCCGATGTCAGCAGGATGTACAGGGACTCAGGCGTAGTGATCAGGATGTGGGGCGGATGCCTGGCCATCTTCTGGCGCTGCGACGGGGGCGTGTCTCCGGTGCGGACGGCAGTCCTGATGGGGGGAAGGGGAGTGCGCCGGCTTTCGGCCAGAGCCTTGATCTCCTCCAGGGGCGACTCCAGGTTCTTATGGATGTCGTTGGACAGCGCCTTCAGCGGCGACACGTATACAACCTGCGTTGCGTCGGGCAGCCCCTCATCCAGCCCTTGACGCACCAGTTGGTCCAGGCAAGTGAGGAACGCGGCAAGGGTCTTGCCGGAGCCGGTGGGAGCGGCGATCAAGGTATGACGCCCCTGGGCAATAGCAGGCCAGCCTTTTGCCTGGGCCTCCGTTGGCCCGGCGAAGCGTTCCTGGAACCAGTCCCGGATGATGGGATGAAACTGGTCGAGCGCCATAAGTGGAGTTTAGCACACGGCCACCGGCCTCTCGACGGGCAAATGTCAATGGATTTCACAACTTGTGCGTATGCTATGGGAATTATATACCAAAGTAACCGGCGGTAACGTTCTTGTGTTATGGTGTCCGCATGGCAACAGCACACACAACCCATCAACTCCGGTGTCACATCCGCAGGGGAGGCCATGCCCGGCTGGAAGAGGTGCGCCGGATGCTGAACACCCTCTACAACGCAGCCCTCCAGGAACGCCGCGACGCCTACCGGATGCAGGGGCAGTCTGTGAGCCTCTACGAACAGAACACCCAACTGACGGTCATCCGGTCTGAGCAACCGGAGTGGGCCGCCCTGGACGTGAATGTTGCGCGAGGCGTGCTGAGACGGCTGGACCGGGCGATGAACGCATTTTTCCGCCGGGTCAAGGCCGGACAGAAGCCTGGTTTTCCGCGCTTCAGGCCGGTGTCGAGGTTCCAGTGCATTGAACCGGCGCAACCACGGCCCGGCATGGTCAAGGTGTCCCCAGGCGGCCGGAAAGCCCGTATCTGCATCAAGGGTCTGCCATCTATTGAACTGCGGCTGAAGAGGCCGTTGCCCGGCAGCAAGGCTCTGAAATCTCTGCGGTTGGTCAAACGGCCCAACGGTTGGTACGCGGACCTGGTGTACGAAGCCGGGAAGAAGCCTTTGCCGGAATGCTCCGGCGCCGTTGGGATAGACATGGGGGTGAACAACCGGATGGCCCTCAGCACCGGCGAGATGGTGGAGCGGCGGGAGGTTGACCGGACACGCGAGGCCCGGTTTCGCCAGGCTGTATCCCGCAGGCGGAAAGGGAGCAACCGGAGGCGCAAGGCGGTCAGGACACTGGCCAGGGAGACACGCCGGAATGCGGTGCGGAACCGGAATGAATGTCACAAGGTCACAACGGAAATTGTGCGAAGGTTTGGACGGATAGCGGTTGAGAAGCTGGCCATCGCGAACATGACCCGCTCGGCCGGCGGGACGGTTGAACAGCCTGGCAAGAATGTAGCGGCCAAGTCCGGGCTGAACCGGGAGATACTGGCAAACACATGGGGCCTCTTGCGGAATCAACTTGCGTACAAGGCAGAATGGGCCGGGCGGGAGTTCGCAGAGGTCAACCCCAGGTACACCAGCCGCGAGTGTTCACAGTGCGGGCAGACGACTCCACAGAGCGAGTACCGGACCTACGCCTGTGGGGTCTGCGGGCATGTGGCAGACCGGGACACCAACGCGGCGGTGAACGTCCTGTTGAGGGCCTTCGGGCCTACAGGGGCGGGAATGCCCCTGCGCCCCCTCCGGGGCGAGAACCGTAGCGTGAGTGACCTTGGTTACTCACGTATATAATTCCCTATGCTATACTCCCCGTCAGATAGGCCGGGATGCCTGGAATAACCCGGACAGAAAATGCTGCACGGGAGGATGCAATGTCCGACTTGGTGGAGGCGAAGAAAAACCAGTTCGGAGGAATGGTTGCCGACCCGGATGCGCTTCCAGAGGATCCCGGAGAATTTGAGCGAAGGCTGGATTTATCGCTCCGGGAGTGGAAGGCGGAGGGAATCGTTGCCGTGTGGTTGGAAGTCCCCATCAACCGGGCAGTATTGGTCCCAGTGGCCGTAGACGCGGGGTTCCAGTTCCACCACACCGGCGAGGAATACCTGATGATGACCCTTCGGCTCACTGAGGACGCTCGCATACCTCCCTACGCTTCTCACTATATAGGCGCGGGCGGGATGGTGCTGGACGCCAGCAACAACCTTCTGGTAGTCCGGGAGAAATACGCCTTTGCGCCTGGTCGCCCGCCGCAGCTCAAGCTGCCCGGGGGTGCGTTGAGTGCAGGAGAGCACCTGGTTGACGCCGTGGTACGCGAGGTCCGGGAAGAGACGGGGGTAGAGGCGGTCTTCGACGCGCTGGTCTGCTTCCGCCATTGGCACGGCTATCGCTACGGCAAGTCGGACATCTACTTCGTCTGCCGCCTTCGGCCTTTGAGCAGCGAAATTGCCATGCAGGAGGACGAAATCCAGGAGTGCCTCTGGATGCCCGTTGAGGAGTTCCTGGCGGACGAGGGCATCAGTGAATTCACCAAGTCAATCGTGCTGGCTGGCATCCAAAGCCCCGGCATGGTCAAGGTTGACACGCCAGGCTTCCCCTCGGATGACACCCGGGAGTTCATGGTGACCCGTGACCTTGCGGAATCCGGGTTGCTGATGTTGGGTTAGGCCACCATCCACCAGGGGTCTTCCAGGTAGCGGCGGACCGACTGCAGGAACTCCGCCGCCGGAGCGCCGTCCACAATCCGGTGGTCGAAAGTCAGACTCAGGTACATAGTCCGGCCCTTGACGATCTCCCCGTCGTGAATGACAGGCTTTTCCACCACTCGCCCCACGCCCAGGATGGCCACGTGGGGCGGGTTTATGATGGGAGTGAACCCGTCCACGTCGTTGGCTCCAAGGTTCGTGATGGTGAAGGTCCCGCCGGTCACGTCTTCGGGCCTGGCCCGGTTCTCCCGCACCATTGCCGCCAACTCCCGCGACTCGGCGCTAATCTGGGCCAGTGCCTTGCCGTCCGCTCCGCGTAGCACGGGGGTAATCAGCCCTTCTTCCAGTGAGACGGCCACACCAATGTCGATGTTGGGCATGACTGTGTAACTGTCTTCACCCTGCACTGCGTTGAGCCGGGGGTGGTCTTTCAGTGCCTGGGCCGTTGCCTTTATCACCAGGGCCAGCGGGCTGAGGCCGCCCGTATGCCGGGCAAGCCCGTCGCGCAGGGTCATGGCATTGGTGATGTCCGCTTCCGTGGTCAGGGTGACCTGGGCCATTGTCTGGAGGCTTTGCATCATCCGGGAGGCAATGGTGCGCCGCATCCCGGCCAGCGGCACCGCATCCAGTTCCGGCTGCAAATCCGGTTCCGGCTGCGAATCCAGCTCAGGCGGAGCGGCGATGGCCCGCTCCACATCGGCGATGAGGATGCGTCCACCGGGACCGGAACCTTGGACCGTTGCCAGGTCGATACCGTTGTCCCGCGCCAGACGCCGTGCGGCAGGGACCACCTGCACTCTGTCGCCGTCAGTCGCGGTAGTGGCAGGCCGGCGCGCTGCGTCGATAGCCTGCTCCACGTCTGCGATAACGATGCGTCCGCCGGGGCCGGAACCCGGCACCGCCGCCAGGTCGATGCCGTTGTCCCGTGCCAGGCGGCGCGCAGCCGGTACCACCTGTACCCGCGTTCCGTCCGCGGCAGGGGTTGCGGGCGAGGCTTGCGATTGCGGGGTCGGGGATGGAGACGCTGCTGACGAAGGCTGAGCCGGCGATGGACCGTCAACCGCCTCCCCCGGTGCTGCGATGACGGCCAGCACGGTGCGGATGGGCACAGTATCGCCCTCTGGCACCATGATGCGGGCCAGGATTCCGGTGGCCACCGATTCCAGGTCGGTTTCCAGCTTGGCGGTCTCGATGGCCACCAGTGGCTCCCCTTCCTGAATGGGGTCGCCCTCGTTCTTCAGCCATTTGACGATGGTCCCCTCGGCCATCTCCATGCCCCACTGGGGCAGCAAAACCTCGGTGGCCACGGCGGCCCTCCTTGTAAGTGATCAGTGGTTAGTGGTCAGCACACCCGCCGCCAGCCACTGGAGACTGGCTACTGGTTGTCTACTCCAGCGTTGCCCGTGCTGCCTCTGCGATGGTCTCGGCTGTCGGGTAGCAGAGCGGCTCCAGCGCGGTGCTGAAGGGTATGTGAACATTGGCCGTACCTAAGCGCTGCACCGGCGCTTGCAGTGACCAGAACCCTTCCATCGCAACGATGGCAGCGATCTCGCTGGCCGCGCTGCAAGTCTTGTGGGCCATGTCCACCGTGACCAGCCGCCCCGTCTTGGCCACCGAGTCCAGGATTGCCTGCTTGTCCAGGGGGACAAGGGTGCGAGGGTCCAGCACCTCGGCGGAGATGCCTTCCTGGGCCAGGGCGTCGGCGGCTTCCAAGGCGCGGGCCACCATGCCGCCGATGGCCACGATGGTAACGTCGGTACCCTCCCGCTTGATGTCGGCCACACCGAGAGGGATTGAGTAGTCATCCTCGGGGACTTCCCCGCGCGCTCCAAGGATGGTGCGGTCCTCGCAGAACAGCACCGGGTCGTTGTCCCGGATCGCCGTCTTCATCAGACCCTTGCCGTCATAGGAGTTGCTGGCGAAGACGACCTTGAATCCGGGTATATGCATGAACAGCGGGTAGGAGCGGTCCGAGTGGTGCGCTGCCATGCTGCCGCCATAGTAGAGAGACGCCCGGTAGACGATGGGCAGGTCCACCTGGCCCCCGAACATGTAGCGCATCTTGGACGCCTGGCTGACCAGGGAGTCCATCGCTACCCACATGAAGCAGAATGCGCTTTCCACGATGGGCCGCATCCCGACGGCTGCCGCTCCCACCGCTGCACCCATGAAGGCGTTTTCCGACAGGGGGCAATCGCGCACTCGCTCGTAGCCAAATTCCTGGGCCAGGCCGGCGGACGCGCCGTATACCCCGGACTGAATGTCCTCGCCCATGATGAACACCCGTTCATCCCGGCGCATCTCCTCCCGCATGGCTTCGTTCAACGCCTGGGTCAGCGTGATGTTTCTTGTCTGTTCAGCAGTTTGTGTCATGGTCCACCTCCTTGGAGTTGGGGGCATTGTTTCTGGGCGTGGGACTAATTCGGCCAAGGATTAGAGGGCTTTATATAGCTACTCCGGCGAGTCCACGCCGTCGTAACTTTGGGCTTCCAACCACCCCACCACGAGGTCGGCAGCGGTGCGAGTGCGCACTGCGTGAATATAAGCCGGGTTCTCAACGCGGTCTGGAGTGTTCCATCTCATTATTTCATCCCTAGCTTGCTCTCTGGCTACACTGGTGACCATCGCTATGCTTTGATAGATTTCCGGCGGCAGGCCCGAGATGTTGACAGCCCCAGCCGTCGCTCTTTCCGTAAGTTCGTCCATCATCATCTGGAAGAACTGTTCTGCAGGAGCACGGTCGGCACAAGCATATGCGAATAGGGGAGGGGCAGGCATATACTGCCACCCTTTTGCCTTACACCATTCGCTTGGCCATTTGTCGCTCTTTTCTAGATTGCATTCGGCACAAAGCAAGTCAAGGTTGCAAGAGAGATCGAGTCCCCCTTTGGCCCTCGGGATATAGTGGTCAAGGTGATACTCGGCTCCCTCTGACTCGGTGTCCGGCATTCTCAATGGTATGGAACACCAGGGAGCAAAGCATTTGCCGCCTTGAGCGTAATAGAGTTTCAGTTCCACTTCTCGCTTGGCCTTGTGCCCCTCGTCCATTGCTGACAACTGCGTTTCCTCATGGGGTTAGAGGCCAGAACGGTACGCAACCAATCTGGCATCTAACGTCCAGTAATGTGTTTGGAGGACAGCAAGCGCCTACTCCAGCGGTATCGGGTCGGCAAACATGTCCTCGAACAGCGCCTCCGGCTCCGGATAGGGGCTTTGCCGGGCGAACTCGGTGGCGTCGTCAATCTGCTGTTGGGTCTCCGCATCTATGGCGTCGATTTCCTCCTGGGCAGCTATTCCTTGAGACAGCAGCCGCTCTTTGTGGATGTTGATGGGGTCGCGCTGCTTCCACAGTTCGACCTCTTCATCCTCGCGGTAGGCGGCGCGGACGATGCGGCCCAGTCCCAAAGAGTGGTCGTAGTAGCGGTACGTCCTGCCTTCGATGAGCGACGGCCCCTCTCCAGCCCTGGCCCGCTCCACCGCTGCGGATACCGCCTCGTACATGGCTATGCAGTCCTGGCCGTCCACCAGCACGCCGGGAATGTTGTATGCGGCAGAGCGATCGGAGATGTTCTCCGAGGCCACCATCTTCTTGAAGCTGCTGGACACCGCGTACTGGTTGTTCTCGCAGAGGAAGACCACCGGCAGCTTCCAAATGGCCGCCAGGTTGATGGACTCGTGGAAGGCGCCCTCGTTGCTGGCGCCATCGCCGAAGAATGGCACAGCCACACGGTCGTTGCCCTGGAGGACGCTGCCGAGAGCCGCGCCCACGGCTGTAGGAATGGATGACCCCAATATGCCCGATTCGCCGAGAATGCCCACGCTGAAGTCGGCCAGGTGCATCGAGCCGCCCTTGCCCTTGCAGAGGCCCGTGGCCTTGCCCAGCAACTCGGCCATTGCCTTGTTCACGTCGCCGCCCTTGGCTATGGGATGCCCGTGGGAGCGGTGGTTGCCGGTCATCCAGTCGTCATCGCGCAGGGCCATGCAGGCGCCCACGGCGACGGCTTCCTCGCCAATGTAGGAATGGGCCGCGCCAACGATCTCGCCGCGCTCGACAAGCTGGATGACCCGCTCCTCGAACAGGCGGATACGCACCATCCGGCGCAGCATCTCCATGAGCAGAGTCTTGTCCTCTAGCATGGCTCTCTCCTTTCCCTATACGAATATGTCCAGGGGCAGAAATGCGGAGACGACGAAGTTTGGAACGTCCACAACCTGGCTCAGCTTCAAGTCCACCGCTACACTGCAAATCGAGTATGCCTGCTCGCGGGTCCAGCCCCTTTCCATGAGCAGATCGATCATATTGAGCAGGGCATTTCTGGCTGCCAGGGAGGCATCCTCGGACTGGTTCACCCCGTCCGCTATGCACATTCCGGTTGAGGCGAGGAACCGGCGAGGGGCGGCCATCTCCGGGCTGGTGAAGTAGTCGTCCCGCTCGAACACCGGGAACCTGATATTGCGCCTTTCTGCCTCGCCCTTCAGGACCCGGAAGCTGACGTGCAGGGTGCAGTCCATTTCAATCGCGGTGCCGCAGCACTCGGCGTCTCCCTGGGCATAGTGGGCGTCTCCCGCCGAAAACAGTGCGCCATCGGTGAACACAGGGAGCAGCAGGCGCGTTCCGGCGGTCAGTTGCTTGATGTCCAGGTTGCCGCCGTTCTCCCGTGGCGGGATGGTGCGCAGACCTTCCGAGGCTACAGACTCACTGGCGGGGACTGCTCCGTTGGGTTCCGGGCCGAGTACGGCCCCTCCGCGGCGGAGCAGTTCGTCCTCCCGGAGCAGCATCTCCTGTCGCAGCGCCCGCGACGGCGCCACGCCTATGGTGCCCATGAAGGACGCGCCGGGGATACGCACGCCGGGCAGGTCAGGGGACTCGGCGTAACCGTCTGCAATGTTCCAGTGGACTACATGGGGTTCCAGGAAAACATCTCGCAGGAACCCGAAGCCGGGGATGATGGTGGTGAACCCCCAGCTTGCCGGTTCGATTTCCAGGATGTTGACCTCCAGCAGGTCGCCGTGCGATGCCCCCTGTACGTAGACGGGACCCGTCAACGGGTGGACCAGGTTAAGGTCCACGTTGGCCAGGTCGGCCGCAGTGGAGGCGGGAATTACGCCACCGTCCAGGGCGTTCCGGGTCTGGAGGACTACCTCTTCCTCCTCTGCGGCTTCAACGGCGGGCGGTATATCCGGGTGCCAGCGGTTGTGGCCCTTCTCCGGCTCATCGCCGCACCGCTTGGCATAGTCCAGCTCGATGCTTTTCAAGTCCCTCTCCCTTGTGTTCGGGTACGGCAGGCACACGCATTATAGCCCACTCAAGCCGGAGAACGTAGCCCCAAGCGGCTATGGCAGGTCCTTTTCGTTTTCACCGTTTTGCTGTCGTCTGGCCGAATCTGGACATGCCCAGTTTCCAAGGCTATTATACGGGCCAGATTCCCTTAGTTAACATCCACGGAACGGAGGAGAAAGCCGATGATGGCCGCCGATTGGGGAGACATCTACAAGGAGTTGGGCGCAGTTCCCGTCATCAATGCCACGGGAAGCGTGACCATGCTGGGCGGCTCAACCCCCATTCCAGAAGTCAAGGAAGCCATTGACAAGGCCGACGGCGCGTATATCCCATTGATGGAATTGCAGGAACGGGCGGGCGCGGCCATTGCCCGCATGGTGGATGTGCCGGCTGCTTACATAACCTCCGGGGCCGGCTCTGCCCTGATGCTGGCCACCGCCGCGGCTATGGCCGGGGATGACGACGACAAGATTCAACAGCTTCCCAACACCGACGGGATGCGCAACGAAATCCTCATCCAGACGCGGCAGCGCTACTGGTACGACCGCTGCCTCGAACTGGCGGGGGCCAGGCTGGTCATGTTCGGGTCGGAAGAGCGGACCACGATGGAGGACCTGGAACAAGCCATCGGGCCCAACACCGCCGCGGTCCATTACTACGCCGTAGAGCAGTCCCCAGACCCGGATGCTCTCTCACTGGAGGATACTATTGCGGTTGCCCACGCCCGCGGAGTGCTCGTGACCGTGGACGCGGCGGGGCAGATTTACCCACTGGAGAACTTCGGCAAGTACGTCAGGATGGGCGCGGACTTCCAGTGCATTGCGGCCAAGTACCTGGGCGCCACCCAGTCCGTGGGCCTCGCCTTTGGCTCCGAGGAGATGATTCGCAAGATCGGCCTTCAGGCTTTTGCCAGCTACGAGGGCCGCAGGGTCCGGGGAGTGGGGCGTCCCCAGAAGGTTGACCGCCAGGAGATGATCGGCGCCGTGGCAGCCGTGAGGCACTGGATGACCATGAACCACGAGGACCGGCTGGCCGACGCGGAGCAGCGCAGCCGCCTGATCCTGGGCCTGATATCCGGCATTCCAGGGTTGCGGGCCGAGTTGATCGACAATGTGATCGGCCACCAGCCCTACGGCCTGAACATGTGGGTCGACGCCTCAGTAGCAGGCTTCGACATCTACGCCCTGCGGGATAAGCTCAAGGAAGGAGACCCGCCCATCTGGACCAGGGTCAGGGACGAGGACGACTTCATCACCATCCACATGTTCGGCCTGAATCCCGGAGAGGACCGCATTGTTGGCGAGAGGATAGCGGCCCTATTCAAGAAATAGTCTTTGACTGCCCAATTCCAGCGGCAATGCACTCGCCCCTTCTCCATTGAGAGAGAAGGGGCTTTTTCTACCCTACTCAGCCCCGGTTGCCTTCCCCCGGATTGCCCGTAACACCTTCTCCGGCGTGATTGGCAGGCTGGTCACTCTCGCCCCGACTGCGTCATAGACCGCGTTGGCTATCGCTCCGGCCACGGGGACGTTGCTGCTTTCGCCGATGCCCTTGCTCTGGAACGGGGCAGGCCCGGTGGACGGTTCCAGCAAGACCGTCTCCAGCTTGGGAATGTCCGGCATTGCCGGAATCTTGTAATCCCCGAGGGTCAAATTCGAGATGCGCCCTTCCGCGGTGACCAATTCCTCCATCAGGGCATAGCCCAGCCCTTGGATCACTCCTCCCTCAATTTGGCCCTGGTGGGTCATGGGGTTGATGATCGCGCCTACGTCGTGGACGGTCACTATCTTTTCGACCCGCACCTGGCCCGTTTCCGGGTCAACCTCGACCTCCGCTACCTGGGTGCAGTAGGAAGTGATCGGAGAATTGGTCGCCGAGTAGGTCATCTCGCCGGTAATCGCACCCCCGGTCTCAGTGGTCACACGAGAGGTGACCTCCGTAATCGGGACCGTTTGTGCCGGAGTCCCCTCGACCACGAATGAACCGCCGAGCAGGGTGACGTGTTCCTCTTCCGTTTCGTACAGCCCCGCGGCCTGTTGGACCAACTTCGCTTTAAGGTCCCTTGCAGCGCCCAGGGCCGTCTGACCTGCGGTGTAAGTGACCCGGCTGCCGCCTGAGCCGGAATCGAAGGCTACCGCGTCGGTGTTCTGGACCGTGAAGCGCACGTCCTCCACCGGCACTGTCAGTTCCTCGGCCACCACCTGCCGCAGCATGGTGTGGGCCCCGGTGCCCGTGTCCCACAGGGCCATACGAATCTCCACTTTGCCCTCGGCGTCGATGGCAACGGACGCCTCAGACTGTCCCGCCCCCGGAGGCTGATCGGAGATGGCCATGCCCCTTCCTACGTTGGGGCGTTGCTTGGGCTGGCCCCATCCCGATGCCTGGGCGGCGCGGCGTATGGTCTCCTCGGCCCGGACTTCCTCCCAACTGCCGCCGGTGGGAGTCTCGTCGCCGGGACTGATGACGTTTCGCAGCCGGAATTCGTAGGGGTCCAGCCCAAGCGCATCGGCGATCATGTCCATGTGCGATTCGACCGCAAAATGGACCTGCGGCTTGGCCGGGGCGCGCATGTGGCCACACGGAACGTTGTTGGTGTAGACCATATAGCTGTCGATGCTCACATGCGGCACCCGGTACGCCCCGCCAAGGTGGTCGGCCCCGCCAAGGTACACCCTGGGCTTGAACGCGCCGTAAGCGCCACTGTTGAAGACCACCGTCGCTTCCCTGGCCCACAGCGTTCCATCATTCTTGACGCCGGTCTTCAGCGTGATGTCGGCAGGGTGCCGGGGGTTGGCTGCCATCAACTCCTGAAGGTAGTCCATGACCATCTTGACCGGGCGGACGGAGTGGAGGGCAAGGTAGTAGCACAGAGGAGCGTCCATGAACGACCCCTTGCCGCCGAAGTCGCCGCCGATGCTGATGGGGTGCAGGGTTATCCGGTCTTCCGGTATGTCCCAGACTGCGGAAAGCTGGGAGCGGAGGTTGAAGGGGGCCTTGTTATTGACCCACATCTCCACCCGGCCCGAGTCGTCTACCCGGGCGACGCAGGCATGGGGTTCGATGTACCCCTGGTGCATAAGCTGGGCGGAAAACGCATGCTCGAACACCCGGTCCGACTCGCGGAAGCCCTGGGTCACGTCTCCCTTGCCCCAACGGTTGTGCGCGAACACATTGTTGGTATGCGATGGCGGTTGGGGAAGGCCAACATAGGACACCATGTCCGGGTGCAGGACCGGCGCGGAGGCTTCCATAGCCTCGGCTGAGTCAAAGACAGCGGGCAGTTCCTCGTACTCCACGTCAATCAGGAGCAGGGCCTCTTCCGCCGCGTCGGGGTCATCGGCAGCAACCGCTGCTACCTTTTCACCGACGAACCGCACCCGGTCTCTGGCCAGCACCGGGCAGTCCCGCAGCAGCCTGCCTACGAGCGCAGGCGGGATGTCCTGGCCTGTGAGCACGGCGTGTACCCCCGGAGCCTGCCGCGCCCTCGAAACGTCGATTTTGACGATGCGGGCGTGGGGGAGCGGGCTTCGCAGCACC
The DNA here is from genome assembly GCA_034422355.1 of Dehalococcoidia bacterium. Lineage (GTDB taxonomy): Bacteria > Chloroflexota > Dehalococcoidia > Lucifugimonadales > UBA3495 > CATOSP01. The sequence continues at coordinate 17,431 of DAOUJS010000185.1, forward strand.
TTCCCCCACAGCATTCCCGGCAGATCGACGTCAGCCGTGTAGAGGGTTCGTCCAGAGACCTTGTCCGGCCCCTCGGCGCGGGTTACCGGAGTCCCAACGGTCGTGAAGGCAGTGGTCATCGCAACTCCCACCCTATCCTGGAGTCAGTCTGAATGCCTGAGTTTCCAACTAAACGTTCCAGTTCTGGATTGATTGACTACCCCTTCAGGTGCTGGTCGAACCAGGCCATCGTCTTGGCCCATGCGTCCCGGGCTGCCTCCGGACGGTAGCTGGACCGGGCGTTGCAGTGGAAGCCGTGGCCGCACCCCGGGTACATGTGGAACTCGTGGGTCTTGCCCGCCGCGGTCAACGCAGCGCCGATTTGGGCCACGTCCGCTGGCGTCGGATTGCCGTCATCTTCACCGAATAGTCCGAGGACCGGCGCGGTGATGTTCCCGGTCTGGTCGAAGGGAGACGGGCCGTCTCCGCCCAGGGCGTTCATGATCCCGCCGCCGTAGTAGACCACTGCCGCGCTCAGTCCGGAGACCGAGCAGGCCGCCAGGTAGGAGACCCGGCCGCCGAAGCAGAACCCCACGATGCCGATCTTGTCCGACTGTACGAAGGGTTGGGCCTTCAGGTAGTCCACCGCCGCCTGCACGTCGGCCACGATTCCCGCGTCGCTGCACTGCTGCATGCTGGCGATGGCGTTATCAAACTCTTCGTGCAGGCCCATCGTCATCCGGCCCTGCCGGTGGAACATGGCCGGGGCCAGTCCGACATAACCCTGGGATGGAAGGCGGTCTGTGACGTACTGGATGTGGGAGTTCACTCCCCAAATCTCCTGGATAACGATGACCGCCGGGCTTGGTTCATTGCTTCCGGACGTGGTCAGGTAGGCTTCCATTGTTTCCCCGCCGACGTCGAGATCGACCCAGTTTACCGGCATGATGAGTCCTCCTTAAACGCGAGTGTATCGGTTGGAAACCGTGACCAAGGATTGGCCGCGCCCATTGTAACATGCGTCAACAGGCTATCCCCCGGGAGCGCGAGTCCACGGCTTGTCGTCGTGGGAGCATTCTTAACGAGACGAACATTGTCGAGGTGACGGATCAGTCAGCGGCCCCTCGGCTATAGGCCGATGACCGTGCCTCCGGCGGCAGCGTCTCTTCCCAGTTGGGTATCAGGTGGTGCGCCGTGTTCGGCAACGCTACTATCGAAATCACGCCTACCAGACTGAGGCCGAAGGCCGCCCAGACCGCGCCGGTATAGCTGTCCATGTACTCCCACAGGAAACCGCCCAGGACCAGCCCCAGCGCCATGCCCATGCCGCCGCCCAGCAGTTGCCAGCCGTATGTCGTGCCCATCGGGGCATTCCCGTAGTATTGCCGGTTGATTATCGGGAACGCAGTCATCTCCCCGCCGATGCCGATACCGAAGATCACAGCGAACAGGTAGAAGAACCACAGGTCATTTGCGAACAGCAGCAGCAATACCGGGAAGGTCTGGAGCGAGAAGCAAATGGCCATAACCCCCTTGCTCCCCAGCCTGTCGGCAGCAATCGGCACCAGGAACCGGGTGACCGTGCTGACGATGGTCAGGGTCCCGTAAACGGCGGAGGCCGCGCCCAGGGATATGCCCCTTTCCACGGCCATTGCCACCAGTCCCATCAGGATGATGTTGTGCCCGGCGCAGCCCCAGAAGTGGATGCCGATCAGGTTCCAGAAGGCATGGGTGCGTTGCGCCTGCCGGATGAACGAGCTGGTCCTGACCTTGGCGACGGGACCCTTCAGCAATTCTTCGGTTGGTGCGTCTTGTGACGCTCCCAGGGGCCTCATGCCCACCGCGCCGGGTTCGTTATGGAACAGGCGCATGAGCAGCAGCAGTATCACCCCTCCGGCGATCCCGGGCACCCAGAAGGTCATTTTCAGCCCCAGCCCCACAAGGCCGAACACCAGGAAGATGGCCAGGGCAGTACCCAACCCCTGGATTCCCTGCATCGTGCCCATAGCGACTCCGAGGTGGGTGCGGAACCACAGCGTCACGGCGGCTACCATCGGCACCTGGAAAATCGCCATCGCCGCAGCCAGGACAAGCCCGTAGTAGAGGTAGAACTGCCATAGCTGGTCCATGACTCCGGTCATCACCATGCCGCCGACGAAGAGCACGATCCCTATCAGCATCACCTTGCGAACGCCATACCGGTCGCCAATCCAGCCGGCGACTGGGCTGAACAGGGCCGCGCAGACCCACTGCAGGGCGAATGCGACGAAGATTGCGAAAATGCTCCAGCCCATCTCCGTCTGTAGGTGGGGGACGATAACGCTGGTGGCGAACCGTATGGAGGAGGTGACCATCCACATGATGGAGCCAACCCCGACAATCACCCATGCGTAGTGGATAGAGTGGTTTCCCACCGACAGTTCAGCCGGGCGAAGGTTGAGTTTCAGCATCCGTCACCGTCCTCACTGGGAACGGATACTCTCCGCCGTTCCCCGGCCAGCCCGTATGTATGGGCCGGATTCCCAGTGTCGTGGGGGCATTTTACCTGAGCCGTTGCCCGCTCTCAATGACAGACCTTGTGATACAATTCCGCTGCCTGGACTCAACCGTTGAGAGTTAGCTGCCAGTCTCCAAAAGGGGGAGCGGATATGCCCGACAGTGTTTCGTTGAAAGTGGAGACTAACCTGCCCGTGAAGATGCGGGACGGCATTGTCCTGTACGCTGACGTCTACAGGCCCGATGGCCCCGGACCATTCCCGGTGGTGCTGCAACGGACACCGTACGACAAGTCTGCCCCTGGGTCTTTCACCAGCCTCGACCCTCTAAAGGCGGCCCGCAACGGCTATGCCGTGGTCATCCAGGACACCCGGGGCCGCTACGCATCCGACGGCCAGTTCTACTGCTTCCGGGACGAGGTCAATGACGGCTACGACACGGTGGAATGGGCTGCGGCCCAGGCCTGGTCCACCGGCAAGGTGGGCATGTACGGGGCATCCTACGTGGGCGCGACCCAATGGCTGGCCGCGCTCTCCCGTCCGCCCCATTTGACCACCATCGTTCCCAACGTCACTGCCTCCAACTACCACGAGGGCTGGACCTATCAAGGCGGCGCTTTCGAGCTGGGCTTCAACGTTTCCTGGACGCTTGCCCAGTTGACGCTGGCCAACTTCGGCGCAATCTCCTCGGTCAAGGACGTAGCCCCGGAGCGGCGCCAGCAGCTAATCGAAGCCGTCAACGGCATGGAATCTTCCTTTCTTCACCTGCCGACGAAAGAGCTTCCGCCACTGCTGGACGGTCTCGCCGATTACTACTACGACTGGCTGGCCCACCCGGAGTACGACGATTACTGGAAGGCCCTGTGCATAGAAGACAATCACTCCCGGCTGGGCGTACCCGCATACAACATCGGGGGCTGGTATGACATATTCCTGGGCGGCACCATCCGTAACTTCCTGGGTATGCGGTCCAACGGCGGGACCGACGACGCCCGGCGCGGCCAGAAGCTGCTCATAGGCCCCTGGCAGCACAGCTCCCGCGGCACCAGCGTGGTCGGGGACCATTACTTCGGCCTCGCCGCCGACGCGATGGCCGCCGACCTGGACGGAGTACACCTGCGCTGGTTTGACTATTGGCTCAAGGGGGCCGACAACGGCATCCTTGACGAACCGCCAGTCCGCATCTTCGTCATGGGCGACAACGCCTGGCGGGACGAGCAGGAATGGCCGCTGGCGAGGGCACGGAACACTGATTACTACTTCCACAGCGGGGGGAAGGCCAACTCCCTTCACGGCGACGGGGAGTTGAGCGCCCAGCCGCCGGGAGAGGAACCGCCCGACGTTTACCTGTACAACCCGGCAGATCCCACACCCACCCGGGGCGGCGCACTCTGCTGCAACCCATACTTCGCCGCCAACGGCGCATTCGACCAGCAGGACATTGAGGCCCGGCCCGATGTACTGGTCTATACGACGCCGCCCCTGGAGCAAGACCTGGAGGTCACCGGCCCGGTAACAGTGTCCCTATGGGCGGCCACTTCAGCGACCGACACCGACTTTACAGCCAAGCTGGTGGACGTGTGCGAGGACGGCTGCGCCCGCAACCTCACTGATGGCATAATCCGCGCCCGTTACCGGGAGTCCACCACCCAGGCAAGCATGGTCGAGCAGGGCCGCGCCTATCTCTACACCATCGACCTTTGGGCCACCAGCAACGTGTTCCAGCAGGGCCACCGCATCCGGGTGGAAATCTCCAGCAGCAACTTCCCCCGCTTCGACCGCAACACCAACACCGGAAACGCTATTGCCGGAGACGCGAATTTCAAGCCGGCACTCCAAACAGTGCTGCACGATGCCCAGCACCCGTCCCACATCACGTTGCCGGTAGTTCCCAGGTAAGCACCCCACGGGACCGCGACCACGTCTTGACCAAATCACTGGATTGACCGGACTCTCACTTCGCCACTACCGACCGGTCACGTTGAGCACCTTCCTAATACGAGGAGGACGAAAATGGCAGACGCAAGGGTCGATACCATAATCCGCGGCGGACAGGTGGTCACTTCCTCCCAGGTATATGAGAGCGCCATCGCCATTTCCGGGGAGAAGATTGCCGCAATCGGGCCGGAGCACTTGCTGCCCCCGGCGGACAATTACATCGATGCCGAGGGCAAGTTCGTCCTTCCCGGCCTGATTGACGCCCACGTCCACCTTGACGGGCATGACAACTACGAGCTTGGCGCGCTGGCCGCGGCCAGGGCCGGACTGACCACCCTGATACCCTTCGGCACCTACACCCTGGAAGGCGACGAGACCCTGCCCCAGGCCATCAACCGGACGAAGGACCAGATTGACAGCACTGCGCTGGTGGACTTTGCCTTCCACTTCATCCTGCAGAACCGCCCCAGCATTCTCAACAGTCTGCCCGAAGCCATGACTATGGGCGTCAAGTCGTACAAGATGTTTATGACCTACAAGAAGCGCCCTGGACGGATGTGCGACGACGACTACATCTGCAACGCGATGGACATGGTGGCCCAGGGGGGCGGGGTGCTCCAACTCCACTGTGAGAGCGGCAACATCATCGAGTACCTGGAAAACAAGCTCATAGGCGAAGGCCACACCCATCCTACCGACTTCCCCGCCGCCTGTCCGGACTGGGCGGAGGAGGAGGCCATCAACCGGGCTGTCAAGATGGGCGCCGCCACTCGCTGTCCCACCTACGTCGTCCATTTGAGCACTCAACTGGGGTTGGAGCGCATCAAGCAGGCGCAGGCCCAAGGTCAGTTGGTATGGACCGAGACCTGCCCCCAGTATCTGCTGCTGTCCGACGCCGAGATGGCCAAGGTCGGCCCCCTGGCCAAAATTGGCCCGCCCCTGCGGCCCGAGGACGGCCCGGACCAGGACGCGCTGTGGCGGGGCCTGGAGCAGGGCCACACGTCCATCGTTGCCAGCGACCACTCACCGCACCCGCAGGAGCTGAAACAGGTAGGTTGGGACAACATCTTCGTCACTCCCGAGGGGGCGTCGGTGCCCTTCGGCTCCCCCGGACTGGAGACTATAGTGTCCCTCATGTACAGCGAGGGCGTGGTAAAGCGGGGCTTTCCCATCTGGTGGCTGGCCCGCGTCATGTCGGAGAACCCGGCACGGATTTTCGGCCTGTTCCCGCGCAAGGGCATCATCCAGGTGGGGTCGGATGCTGACCTTCTCATCCTAGACCCACAGGGAGACCGGGTCATCACGGCCAGGGACCATCAAAGCAACGCGGGCTACACCCTCTTCGAGGGCTGGGAGGTCAAGGGCCGTCCCTGGATGACGCTGCTCCGAGGCAAGGTCCTGCTGGACCAGGGCGAGTTGCGGCAAGCGCCCGGAGTCGGCCAGTTCATCGAGTCCGGTTCCCCCAGGTCGCCAATGGGAGGCCCGGTGCGGTAACCGCCGGCCTGGTGGCGTTCAACTGGAGTGGATGGCGATGGAGCCGCCGATTGCAGGAGGGAAAGGATGACGACCGACGCTGACACCGGCGATCAAATAGATGCCGCGGAGGTGTGGCGAGCAATCGGACGGCTGGAGAGTGATAGCGCCGCGTTGTTGGAGGGGCAGCGGGAAATCAGGGCAGGATTGCAAGAGACCAACCGTCGTCTGGACGATGGTCTGCGAGAAGTGAACCGCCGCGTTGACCGGCTGTTCTATGCCGTCCTTGCCGTCGGCGGTGGCCTTCTGGTTGCGGTCTTGGTCAGCCGTATCATTGGCGGCTGAGGTCCGCAAGGGGCTACAGTGGTGGGATTGCCCCGTTACTTGAACGCGGGCAGCACCTTTTCGGTCATCAACCTCACGGACGCCATCACCTGCTCGTTGGGGATCTGCCCGCCGTAGTTCATTTCCAGGACTACGCCGGAGATGCCCAGCTCATCCCGGTATTCCTGCAATCGTTCCGTAACCTCGTCCGGGGCGCCGAACATTACCCGGCGGGCCAGAATTTCTTCATAGGGGATGTCGGCCATGCGCCGGAGCCTTTCCGCTCCCTCCTCGCTGGCCGCAGTCTTGATTAGCTCCGTGGCTGCGTACTGGATGGCATGGATGGCGCTGGCCTTTGGTTCTTCCTGGGCACTGGCGGTCGTCTCAGCGACGTATGCCGGGATGCGCAGCGTCACCTCGCCGGGTCCATCGAATCCCGCTTCCTCCCTTGCGGTGCGGTATAGGGTCAGTCGCTCCTTGAGCGCGGGAATGCCGGTGGCCGCGCTGATGAAGATGGGATGCCCCAGTTGACCCACGAGCGGGAATGTGTCCTCTGAGGCGACGGCGATGCGCGTAGGAGGATATGGCTGCTGGAACGGCTGGGGGACGACCTGGACGTCTTCGTAGGAGTAGAAATCGCCCTGGTGAGAGAAGCTGTCCCCTTGCCAGGCCCGCATGATCACCTGGAGGGCCTCAAAGAACCGGCCCCGGCTCTCCGAATAAGGGACGTTGTAGCCCTGGTAATACTTGGTCAGGCCGCTGCGGCCGATGCCGAAGTCGAAGCGGCCCCTGCTGATGTGGTCCACCGTCGCCGCTTCCTCGGCAACGCGCAGGGGGTTGGTCAGGGGTAGCACCTGTACCGCGAGACCCACCCGCAGCTTCGACGTGCGGGCAGCGATGGCGCTGGCGATAATCAGCGGCGACGCCAGGACCGACCTGTCCGGCGTGAAATGGTGCTCGGCCAACCACACCGAGTCCATCCCCATCCGCTCCGCCTCTGCGATCTGGCTGAATGACTCTTCAAAGGCTTCGGCCTGGGTCATGTCTCCACGGACGTGGAAATCGGTAAACATCCCGAAATTCATGACCTGCTCCTTTCATTCCTGCGGGCTCGTTCCTATGGGCGACCGTCCGACGCTGCCTGGCTATAACCGGGAATCCGCGGGTGACACATCCGGCAGATCGGCCCTCACTGTGCCCCTATCATTGGAGGGCAGTGCAAGGGCCGACTTTCCGTAAATCAGGATCTGACGCAGCCGGATAGCGCGCCTCGCCTCACGTTATGATACGGTTACTTCCTTGAAGTGGGGCATTACCTCGGTGGCGAACAGCTCTATGGAGCGCATCACCTTCCAGTGGGGAAGGCCCACGAAACCGAAGTTCCCGAAGACGTGCTCAATGCCCGCCTCCTGCACTTCCTTCAGACGCTCGATGACTACATCAGGGGTGCCGCGGAGGGGCGGCAGGCCAGCGTGGCCCAGGTCGTCCCGCCGTTCCCGGTCCCGCTGACGGTTGGCCCAGTGCTCGTAGCCCTTGGCGATGTTGCCGTTGGCGTCCATCGGCATCCCAATCGGGGCCCCGTTGGAACCAATTGACCGCAGCACCCTGGAGGAGAAGTCTTCCAGACCTATTGGGTCCTGTTCCGCTTCTTCCATCGTCGGCGCGACGTAGATTGACTTGGACATGGGCGGGTCGAGGTGGGCGTGTTCGTGGCCGTACTCCTCCATCTTCTCCCGCCACATTTTGATGACCTGCGGGGCCTGGCCCATGATGTCAGTCGGCCCGCCGGCGATTACCTGGATCTGCCGGCTGGCGGCGAAGTCCACGCTGGCCGGGCTGGTGCTGACCGCCTGGAACAGGGGCGGGTAGGGCTTCTGGATGGGCTTGGGCAGCACCCAGAGGTCGTCCACGTTGGTGTACTTGCCGTGGAAGGTAAGCCTTTCCTCGGTCCAGGCTTTGATCATCACATCGACCGCTTCGGAGAACCGCTCGCGGCTGGTGTTGATGTCAACGCCGATGCCGTCAAACTCCTGCTGCTGGTATCCCGCGCCTATGCCCAGGTTGAGCCTGCCGCCGCTGATAACGTCCAGCATGGCCACTTCCTCGGCCGCGAGGATCGGGTTGTGCAGCGGCAAAACGATGACCGCCGTGCCGATGCGGATGTTCTTGGTGCGGCCCGCAACTGCTCCGCAGAAGGACCAGATGCCCGACAGCAGCCCATGCCGGGAGAAGCGGTGCTCCCCCAGCCAGACCTCATCAATGCCAAGCTGGTCCGCCAACTCGATCTGTTCCAGCGCCTCTGTCAACGCCTGCTGCTGGGTGAATGTCTCATGCCAGGGAACGATGGTGAAGATTCCGAATTTCATACAGCTTCTCCTATCTGCGCCCCATGCCCATAGTCTACCCGGAGACTGGTAGTGCATTCCTGCGGCAATCTCCTGGACTGGTTGTAGCAGGATACACCGGGCCAACAACCGATTCAAGCGTCGGCTTTCCGCACCCACTCCCTGCCGCCCGGCAGCGGCGGCTGATGAATCACAGGGATTGCTGCCGGCTATCGCCGGTAGTGCCTGTCCAGCTCCGAGGCGTACTGCGCTCCCAGGGAACGGGAGTTGACCTTGTCCCCCAGCCATTCACGCAACGACCCGGAGGCGGTTACCGGCCCATCGGAAACCAACAGATTGTCCGACAACCCGCCGACCTCGTCCCTGGTCAGGACCACGTCCTTCAACATGCGACCGACCAGACCGGACAGAAACAGCGCGACTCCCGGAGGCAGGTGCAAGACCCTTGCCCTGCTGCCGATTGCGCCCGCCAACAGATGGACCAATTCGTTGAAGGTGTAGGTCTCGGGTCCGACGGCATCAATGATGAGGTCTTCTTTTTTGGCCGCGGCCTCCACTGCAATCCGGGCCACGTCTTCGACATGGACGGGCTGCATCCGGTAGTTTCCATGCCCTGGTACGACGAAGAGCGGGAACCGGCGCAGCAGCCAGGCGATGTTATTCAATAGGACGTCCCCCTCGCCGAACACGAAGGCAGGGCGGATGATTGCATGGGACAAGCCCGATTCTTTCAGGGCCTGCTCAACCTGCGCCTTACCCTTGAAGTATGGGTATGGGGAGTCCAGTGAAGGGTTCGTAATGCTGACGTGGACAAACCGTTGTACCCCGGCGTCGCGGGCCGCGCTGATCAGGGTCTTGATGTTCGCCACGGCCCGGTCGAAGGTCGCATCGCCGCGGGAGAAGCGCACCCAGTAGGTGTTGTACACGGCAGACGCCCCGGAAAGTTCCGCAACGAGCCTGTCCGGTTCGTCGAAATAGAATGGGGCAACGGATACCCGGTCTTCAAACGGGTTGTGTCGTTCGGGATGCCCGGTAATGGTCTTGACGGTTTCGCCGTCAGCCAAAAGCCTTGAAGCGATGTACCTGCCAGTGAACCCGAACGCCCCTGTGACCACGCTGAAACCGGCCATGTCACCGACACATTTCCGTGCGCTCAACGGGTGGGGCTTCAGCCGGGCCCTGGCCCGGCGTTGCCGCTATGAAGATGTAATCCATCCGGTATGGGAGATGTCGATCACCACTCCATCGGGTCCCGACCACTTCATCTCGAAGTTGCGCGGAGCCCCCGGCGCGGCCATCATCGTGTCCAGACCCTCCCTGGACGTAATTGACTGCCCGTTGGCCTTGTCCAGCTTTTCGCAAGCATCGTCGAGATCATCGACCATGAAACCGATGTGGTGGATGCCGTTGTAGTTGTCCCCATTCGGTCCAACATCGGCATCCTTGCCCGCCGTCTTATGGTTCAAAATTGCCAGATTGATGTACCCATCGGAGAGAAAGACCGCCCCGTTGTCGCTCCGGCGCACCTCTTCCATGTCAAAGGCCGTCTTGTAGAACTCCGCGACTTCGCTGGGGTTGGATGTAGTCAACGCAATGTGCCTGATCTTGGCCATCTGCCTCCTCCTTTTGTGGAGAGTTGGGGAAGCCCGGGTCCAGATGCGTTTATTCCTCAACCATTCGGCTGCTGGCGTAGAAGTCCTGAGCGAGGCCGGAGAACCGCTCCGGCAGGAACGGCCTCATCACTACTGGCACCTCTTCACTCCCGCTGGCCAGATACTCGGCGATTAGCCTGCCGGTCAGCGGGCCGAGGTGGATTCCCTTGGTGGTATGGCCAGTGGCCAGCACTATCCCTTCCCACCCCGGCGGAGGCCCTATAATGGGCATCCTGTCCGGGCTCAACGGACGTGAACCCGCAAGTTGCTGGACCAATTCGGCGTTCTCAAGCTCCGGCAGCACGTCAATCGCCCGTTGCAGAAGCTCGATTTTTGCCGACTCGGTGGGCTGGCGGTCGAACTCCTCCCCCCAGAACAAGTGCTCGGTGTCGTAGTCCCGCCCACCGGTGCTGCCAACGCTTAACAGCCCGTCCAGCCGACTGATCATGTGCCCCCGTTTGGGAGAGCTTATGAGCGCCGGCAGGGGCGGCCCGTCGTACCTGAGCAGCAGCCGCTCTCCTTTCAAAGGGCGTACCGGGATAGGGAAGCCGAGGGTCCGTTCAAAGGGGGAGCTCCAGGTTCCGGCGGCCAGGACAACGGCATTGCACCGGATGTCCCCGCCAGTGGTCTTCACACCGCAAACCCTGCCGTCTTCGGCAATCAAGTCCGTCACCGCACGCAGGAGCAACCTGGCATGGTTCTTCTCCGCTGCCTGGGCCAGCGCCAACGTCAGCCGGTAGCTGTCGAGCTGCGTTGACTCTTCCTCGTAGACCGCACCCTTGACGTGCCGGGTCAGGCGTGGCTCGATCCGGCGCACCTCATTCCCGTCGATCCAGCGGATGGCGACGTATTTCTGCTGCCAGGCCATCGACTCCTGGACTGTATACACCTCTTCGTCGTCCAGCGCCAGGCGCAATGACGGCCGGCGTTGACACATCAAGTCGATGCCCGTTGCAGCCTCCAGGTCCGGGACAAGGGTCGAGAACTCGCGGTAGGCGGCCAGGCCGAACTCGAAAGACTCTCCATCGGAGAACTCACTGCCCAGCAGGCTGAGGAAGCCCGTGGCGTGGGCCGACGCCCCGCTGCCGATGGCCTCGCGCTCCACGAGCAAGACACTTGCGCCCTGCTTCGAGAGATAATAGGCCACCGAGCAGCCAACCGCCCCAGCGCCAACAACGACCACGTCCGCCGTATCGGCCATCGATAAAGTCCTCCCGGCCGAAAGTTACCCGATTATCCTTGGGGCATAGTCAACTGTCAACCGGACCTGACCGGCGCTGCCGGATGTGCCGGCGATGGGTAGACTCGGTGACTGCCGGACCGGAGGGATGTTGGGGTGTGCACCGGATTATGGGCAAGAAGAAACCCCACCCTGTAGCGTGTGGCTCGGGTGGGGTTTCCTACGCCTGTACTTGCCTCTGTAGGTGGCCTATCCTCCAGGATGACCACCAAACTGCCGTAAGTTGGCGCCAGGCAGGCGCTAATCGTCGGCGGGTACCGAGACAGTCGTATCCTCGTAGGGCTTACCTGTGGCGGGGTCGATCTCGAAGGGGCTGAACAGTTCCAACTCCTTGCCCATCTCCCGTACCGCAGGGATTACTTCCTCACCCATGAGCTTGAGGCTGCGCATCTGGTCTTCGTGGGTCATCGCGCCGTCGCCGTCCCAGAAGAAAACACTGCCGGGACGCAGGTACTCCAGCACATAGCGGATCTTGGGGAGGACAGTCTCCGGCGTTCCGGTGATGATGGTATAGTCCTCAACCTGCTCCTCGAAGGGCCGACGGTTGATGCCGCCCCGTCCCTGGGGGCCGAAGGACGCCGCCGCCAGCCTGCGGGAGTTGCGAGACGTATGACCGGGCAGGTTCATGACCGCCGGGTTGACCTGCCCCTCGTTGCCTGCTAGGAAGGGATTGCTGACGCCGGAGAGGTACTTGCGGCCAACTTCTTCGGCCTTCTCCTCGGTCTCGTCGACGTGGACCTTCCACAGATAGGAGACGTTCTGCGTACCCGACTGGTATCCGAACTCCGCCGCCGTATCGTGGTAAAGCTGGAATGCGTCCTTGGTGGGCTCCAGCTTGGTGGCCAACAGGACCAACGGGTAGCGGTGCTCGGCGCACCACTTCACCGTCTCGACGCTGACTGTGGACGGTATCCAGATTTGCGGGTGGGGTTGTTGCAGCGGCCTGCACCAAGGGTTCACGTACCGGTACTGGTAGTGTTTGCCCTCCCATCGGAATGGGCCTGGGGTAGTCCACGCCTTTATGATGAAGTCGTGGGCCTCCTCGAACCGTTCCCGGTTGTAGGTCGGCGGGGCGTTGTGGGCCACGCTCTCCCGTCCGCCGCCGCGCACGAACCCGGACACCAGCCGGCCGTGGGAGATCATGTCGATCATCGCCAACTGCTCTGCCAGCCACAGCGGGTCATCCCAGATAGGCAGGACGTTCCCCAGGATGATGATCTTGGCCTTGTTGGTGATACGGGCGAGGATGGACGCCCCGACGTTGGTCACGCCCTGCATGCAGAAGGGAGTGCTATGGTGCTCGTTGAGCATCAAGCCGTCGAAGCCCATCTCTTCGGCGTACATCTTCTCGTCCAGGTACCGGTTATAGAGTCGTGCGCCGATGGCCGGGTTGTAGTTTGCGTTGCTTATGGACAGGTCGGTGCTCTGGGTGCCCATAAGACCCGAGGTTTCGTCTTGCCAGGGTTGTTCGGTGAAATGGCCGATTAACATCCGGCTGCCTCCAAACTTAGTGTCGACTGGTAGCCAAGGCTCAGTGAACCCACATTGCCAGCTTAGCCGAAGCCCACGGGCTCCCTATGATCAGGGCCAAGTCTAGCACCGCCCCCGTCAGGTGTCCAGCGGAGCCGTTCAGCGGGAATTCTCAAGGTAGGTGGCAATTGAAATATTGAACGTCCACATTGAACGTCAGGTTGGAACGTCAGGTCGGCCACGATTCCTCTCCGGCCCGGCCTTCAGTCGATGGGCGCTGCCACTTTCTCAACATCGAACCCGTAGAGCGACGCAGCGGCCCCGCCGACGATGCTGGCCTGCTCCTGGACGGGCACGCCTTCCAGAATCTCGCTCAGCACTTCCCGGGAGCGGGGGAAGGTGGACTCGGAGTGGGGATAATCGCTGCCCCACATGAGACGGTCAACGCCGATGATGTCGCGCAGCCGGATGCCGACGGCGTCCTCCTGGAAGCTGAGATACACGTTGTTGCGGAAGAAGTCGCTGGGGCGCGCATCGCCCTTGAAGCGGTAGGAGGCTTCCTCCTGCCTCTCAATATAGGTGTAGTCCATCGAGTCCAGCAGATAGGGGACCCACGAAAGCTCAAACTCGACGATGGCCAGCTTGAACTTCGGATATCGCTCGAACACTCCGGAGAAGATGATGTCGCACATCGATGTCGCCGGGTAGAAGACCTTGGTGGCCCGGCCGCTGGCGTCGCGGACCGACGTTGCGCCCGCGCCCCTACTGCGTCCCTCCCGGCGCGTGGCGGTGTGCAGGCTGACCGGCATGTCCAGGTCCTGGGCCGCGGCCCAGAAGGGTTCGTACTCCGGGTTGTCGTAACGCCGGTGTTCCTGCGGGTACTCGGAAATCATCGCCCCCGCCATGCCCAGCCCGGCGCAGCGTTCCAACTCGGCAACGCCCTCGGAGACATCATCCAGGTTGATCATGGCCACGCCTTTGAGACGGTCGGGGTTGGTGGAACAGAATTCCGCCAGCCAGTCGTTGTAGGTGCGGAAGATGGCCGACATCAGGCGGGAGTCGGCAACCCTGAAGTAGAAGAGCCCCTGCGATGGGTAGAGCAGTTCGCCGGAAACCCCGTCAATCTTCATGTCGCGGATGTGTTGCCCGGGGTCGTACCCGCCGGCATGAACATCCTCGAAGCGCCCGTGAGCCGAAATCTGTTCCGGGTTCTCAAAGCGCGCTCCGGCGTTGGAAATGAGGCCGATGCCGGCGACCATCTGGTCGTCTTCGACCACCAGATGGTCCACTTCTCCCACCCGCTGCATTCGCGGCGCGCGGCCCCGGAATTCCGCGTCGATGCGCTCAGTCCACAGGTCGGGCGGCTCGAATACGTGGGAATCCGAGGATATGACGAGGAGATTGTCCATACCGGCCTCCTGGCTCCCGCGGCAGCAGGGCCGCTCGCGGGCGTGATGCGTACAGTTGATGCCCTATTTTAACATCGCCTTCCGGGCAACAGGGTCAACGCGGACTTCCTGCACCGGGCAGGGACTTGTTTCCGGGGCCGCCTGCCTAATGCCGGCGCTCCGGCGTCAGCCCCGCGTTTTCGCAAAAGGCAAGCAGCATCTCCCTGGACTGGGCTTCGTATACGGGAGCGTAGGCGGCGAACTCCCGGAGGTTGGTCTCGGCCTCCAGCACAGGATCGAAGAGGGGACCCATCTTCCTGTAATCGTCCGCCAACTCCCGGTCCCAGACCCGCAGCTCGTTGAGCGTCAGTTGAGGCTCGAACTGGAACCCGTAGGAGATGCCGTACCGGAAGGCCAGGCTCTGCCTCCTGAACGTCCCGTCCCGGCACAGCATATAGCCATAGGCCAGTTCGGCAGCGCCGGGTGGAACGGTGAAGGACTCGCCGTGCAGGGTCGGGACCAGGGGCACCCGCAGCTTGCCGAACACCGGGTCCCGGCTCCCTTCCCCGGTGACCCAGATTTTGCGCAGCCCGAACTCATAGCCGCCCGTAGGCCCCACCTTCCCGCCCAGGGCGCGGGCCATCAACTGCGCTCCCAGGCACACCCCGAAGACCGGCGTCCCCGACGTCATGGCCTCGGCCATGAACTTCCGCTCCGAGCGCAGCGCGGGGTAGCAGTCGTTGGCCGACTGGGGACCGCCAAGGGAGATGATCAGGTCAATCTCCCCCAGGTCCGGCGGGTTGAACTCATGGAAGTCGGGCGCGCTGTCGAAAACGTTGAGCGGGCGGAGTTCAAAGCCAAGCTCGACCAGGGCCGAGGTATAGTTTTCGGCCAGGGTCTCGGGCTCGGCATGGCGTATTATCAGCGCCAGTTTCGACGTCTGCATTTGACTACCCTCGGTATCGGATTACCCCCGGCATCGCCGCGATGCGCCGCGCCGTGTCAGTGGAGCGCCGCCCTCCATCCGTCGTGGGCTGCGGTCCGGGACTTCAGTGTTGCCTGCGGGTTGGCAGAACGGCCGGTCCAGGTCTCCCGGTCCCGGAGTAATCGCGCCTCTCAGGAAACTTGCCCAGAGGTCTATGGCGGTGACGCGGCCGTCGTCGTCTGCCGTGATTGCCTTCCCACCGGCCGATGGGGTTGCCACTCATCCGGTGGTCTTCATATTTGACCCATGCATCTCCCCGGCTGGAGTTGTACAAGGCATCAAGCACCGGCCGGTCTACGGACACCACCGGGCCCTCAACAACATTCACCCGTCGGCAGCAGGCGTTTGCTTGAAGCCATTTCCAGTCCCCTCCTCCGGGCCATGGCATGCCACTTTTGGTCGCATCCAAGGATATATTCCCAGATATCCCTGATCAATTCGCCGCACGGGCAGATACCGACCAAACTCCCACCACAGGCCAAGGGCGAGCACACTCCGCGGCCACTCCGCCAACCGTGCCCCGCCCAACTCCGCATCCCGTGCGCCTACCCAAGCGGCCAGCCTCCAAATTGCTCCAATTACCATAACGAAATTATTGAAAGTGGTCTGTCTTCTTCGATAACGTCTAAATTACTCCGAATCGAGTGGCGGCGCAGACGCGGCCTTCTGCGCCCTGAGAACCCGCCGTGATGTGGTGAAGCGCCTCTGGGCTAACTGATTCATCGGTCTAGCGCTGTGGGGTAGGAGTGAGGTGGTGTCCATGAGTCGTAGAGCGTTCCTTTCAGCGGTTGGCCTTTTTTCCGTCCTGTCAGTCGTTCTCTGGTTGGCGACCGGCGTTGGACACGCTCTGGCCGATTCCATATCCTTCAGCGAGTCCGATATGGGGACCCGCCCCGGCCAGGTACAACAGAACCGCCCGCCCCGGTTTACGGACTCTAGCAACAACAGAAGCGCCGCAGAGAACCTTCCCAATGGGTCTCCGGTGGGGGCGCCGGTCCAGGCCATTGATCCCGATGGCGACACGCTGACCTACTCGCTGGGCGGCACGGACGCCGCCTCCTTTGCCATCGCCGAGTCAACCGGGCAGTTGCGGACCAATGTAGCCCTGGACTACGAGAACAGGAACAGCTACACGGTAACGGTTACCGTCACCGACCTGTCCAACGCCTCGGACACTATCACGGTGAACATCCAGGTTGCTGACGTGGACGAGGATGGTGAGATTATTTTCTCCCCGGCACAGCCTGAAGCGTACACCGGGCTGGTGGCCACGCTGGCCGACGAGGACACTGTCGTGTCAATTCAGAGCTGGCAATGGGAGATTTCCGGGAACAACACCTGGACCACCATAGCCGGGACTGCGACTGGGACCTACGTGCCCCTTGACAGCGATGTTGGTAAATACCTGCGGGTTACGGTTGCTTATACCGATGGACACGGCCCCGGCAAGACCGCTACGGCGACGACTACGCATATGGTGGCGGAGGAGGAAGAGGACGATGACGAGCACGAGGGTCCCGTATTCTCCACCGATACGGCCCAGCGCAGCATCGCCGAGAACTCGGCGGCCAATACCAACATCGGCAGTCCGGTGACGGCCTCCGGGTCGTCAGCCGGAGACAGCCTGACCTACGCCCTTGGCGGCACGGATGCCGCGTCGTTTGCCATCGTGACAACGTCCGGCCAGTTGCAGACCAAGGCCGCGCTGGACTTCGAGAGCAAGAACAGCTACACGGTGACGGTTACCGTCACCGACCAGTTCGGCGGTTTCGACACCATAACGGTGAACATTGCCGTCACCAACGTCGATCCCCCCGGGAAGCCCGGCACGCCCACGGTGGCGGCGGCTTCCGACGGCGGACACAACACCCTGTCGGTGACATGGACCGCTCCCGCCAACGCCGGGACTGCCATAGGCGGTTACAACGCGCAATACCGGGCCGGGACCGGCGGGGCCTGGTCCGGCATCGCGGGGAGTGTGTCCGGCACGGCTACGACAATCCCCGGCCTGGTCTCCAGCACCGCATACCAGGTGCAGGTCCGGGCCTACAACTCCGAGGGCGCCGGTCCCTGGTCGGACCCTGGCCAGGGCAGCACCGCCGCCCGGCAGCAAGGTGAAATTCCCCGCGGCAGTGGCGGCGGTACGCATTCTACGGTCTGTACGCCCGGCATCGGCTTCCGGACCGGGTTGCCCTTTTCTTTCACTGCCGCCAAGGGCGGTGAGGACCCGCCGGGCCTGTTGATGGAAGTCTGGAACCGGGAACTCTGCGGGATGGACTTCAAGGTTTCCAGCGGCGCGAAATGGCTTTCCTTTTCCCCTGCATCGGGCAGGTCCGAAGGTGCGCACCAACAGAGGTTGATCAGAATATCGGCCGATATTTCCGGTCTTGGCGTTGGCACGCATACGGCAGCCATCAGGATTACCGCGCCGGGGAGCAGCAACTCGCCGCAGACCGTCGGCGTGAGTCTGACCATTACGGAGCCGGTCCCTATCAAGCCGGACAACTGCCAGGAACGGACAGTTATTGAGTCTCCGGACGGCACGCTCCGCGTGGTAGTCCCTCCCAACTCCGCGCCCTGCGACACGGGCATCACAGTAGAGAATCTGGATGCGGACCCCCGGAAAACCCCGGAGGGGAAGAGCGTTGAGGTTGTGCGGGTGGGCGAAGTGTCCGCTGCTTCGGCGGACTCCAGCATCAATGCCGCGTTGTGGGCACTCCTGCCTGGAGACAGGGTTTCCGGGTGCGCGGAAGCTGGGGCGGCGGCCGTGTACCGGGTGGACGGCGATTCGTGGGACCCTCTGACGCACCGCTGCGAAATGGACGAACAAGGCCGCGCGTGGACAGTTTCGCCGCTGACCCGTTTTGGTGTCTACGTATTAACGTTACCCGCGCCTTCTGCGGAAACCGTCATCGACGATAAAGTCCAGGGCCCCGAAGCAGGAGATGGGGGAACCAACGGCACCCTGGATTCGCAGGGGCCGGAAGATTCGCAGGGGCCGGGAGCAGGCGCTGCGGGAACCAACGTCACCCTGGATTCGCAGCAGGTCCCGTGCCGGGTCCTAGTGGTCCCGGAGCCGTCGTCCCCGAAGACGGAGACATGCCAGTGGGTGACCGTCCCGGGCCAGGCGCCTGCGGAAGAGAGAACGTCGTGCCAGCAGTTGATAGTCCCTGGCCAGCCCAGCCCGGAGACGGAGACATGCCAGCGGCTGACCGTTCCGGGCCAGGCGTCTCCGGAGGAGAGAGCGTCGTGCCAGCAACTGACAGTCCCCGGCCGGTCCGGCCCGGAGGCGGAGACTTGCCGGTGGATGGTCGTCCCGGGCCAGGCGGCTCCAGAGGAGAGAACGTCGTGCCAGCAGTTGATAGTCCCCGGCCGGTCCAGCCCGGACACTGGGGCGAATACATCCGAGTGCGTCATAACCCTGACAGACCCCGCGGCACGGCCGGAAGCCGCGCCTGCCCTGGCCGCTGAATCCGCTCCGGCGGAGGACGGGACCGGGATTGCGCTGCCGGGACCTGTTTCCCTGCCCCTGTGGGAGGACCGGGCCTCGTGGATGCCCTGGTATGCGGCCGGCGGCGTCATTGCGGTCCTGACGCTGCTGATCATCATCTTATTAGGAATGCACCTGCGGCGGCGGATGGCCAGGACCGCGGGCCCGTGATCAAAGCGCCCTCCCGGCGGCCCGGCGGTCAGTCCGTATGCGGGCGGCACGGCTGCGTCACCGCGGACCGGACGCCTTCCTTGGGAGAGCATACCTTGAGAGAACTTGCCTTGGGAGAGCTTGCCTGCCCCGAGGCGCAGGGCAAGGAATCCACCACATCAGACCAGCGGCACCTGTATCGGCGCTAGATCAGGTCTATTAGAAGTGGCACGGAGGAGAGTTCGTCAGATAGTCCACGCATGTAGTCGTTCATACTAGAGAGGGAAGATGCGACATGTTTATACTCTCGCGGGTTCGCACACCTCTACCGTTCCTCGCGCTCTGCGCCGTGATCCTTATTCCGGTTGGTTTCGCCGTATCTGCATATACGCCCAATGAGGTGGAACGCACTATTGGGACAGGACCAGGGTCGGGTTAAGTGAGAATCCCGGCTCTCCTGCCAGTGATTCGGTCCCCTCTCCCGGTGAACACCTCCTTCCATCAGACTCCCCTACTAAAACACCCTGGTCCCCGTGGAAGACCTCGGCCGGGGTCCGGCAGCCCAGGGCCTGATGTGGCCTGATCCCGTTGTAGAACCGGAAGTAGTCTTCCAGTCCCCTCTGGGCCTCCAGGGCGGTGGCGCAGGCTTCAGGTACACCTCCTCGTACTGCACCGTCCTCCATAGATGCTCCACGAAGATGTTGCCGGAGTACCGTCCCTCCCCGTCCATGCTGATCCTCACGCCGCGGTCCTGCAGAATCTGGGTGAACTCCAGGCTGGTGAACTGGCTACCCTGGCCGGTGTTGGATAGCCACCAGGCCACCACGTACCGGCTGTGCCAGTCCATCACCTCCGCCAGGTAGAGGGCCCCACGGTTCATGGGCAGGCAGGTGATGTCTGCGGCCCACACCTGATTGGGCCGGTTGATTCGCACATTCCTCAAACACCTGGGGCTGGGAAGGGGGAGGTGTCAGTGTGGCATTGTTAAATTGCTCCAATTGCCTTGTCATAATTGTTGAACCTGTTTTATCTTCTGCTATAACGTCAAATTACCCTTGTAACTTCTAAATTACTCTGGCCGGAGGCGGCGCGGGCTTGGCCCCAAGGCGGCCTGCCAGGGCGCCTTGACGTGAATCCGGGTTTAGTACCAGCGCCCAGGTATGGCCCATACGGATTTACCCAGTACGGCAGAGAGAGATAATCGCGCACTCCGGAACTGCATCCGGCTGGACGGTCAAATATCCTGATCAAATATCTTACCGGGGGGGATGGTCATAGAATGACAAGAATCAGAGCCTCGCTTTTCCGCATCCTGATGACGGCCATGATGATTGCCCTGCTATCAGCGGTCCTGGGGACGGCCTGCCAGGACACCGGGGAGGAGGTCTCGACGCCCGCCGGCGATGCCGGGGCGACTGACGCGGCCATGATGGACGAAGGAGTCCCGGGCGTGTCCGACTCCCGGGTCCTGTTCGGGCAGTCGGCAGCGTTCAGCGGCCCGGCACAGGCGCTGGGCCAGGGAATGCGGCTGGGGATCCAGGCGGCGTTCCACGAACAGAACCAGACGGGCGGGGTACACGGCCGGATGCTGGAGCTGACAACCTTGGACGACCAATATGAGCCGCACCTGGCCTATGGCAACACGCTGAACCTGATCAACAGGGAACGGGTTTTCGCGCTGATCGGAGAGGTGGGAACGCCCACATCCCGCTCGGCGTCGCCACTGGCCAACGCGGAAGACGTGCCATTCATCGCGCCCTTTACCGGCGCCGGTTTCCTCCGGGAGGCTGAGTTGGAGAACGTGGTGAACCTGCGGGCTTCGTACCACCAGGAGGCGGAGGAGATGGTGGCGCGGCTGACCGAAGACCTGGAGATAACCCGGGTCGCGGTGATGTACCAGAACGACTCCTACGGCCAGTCCGGGCTGGACGGAGTGGTTGACGCGCTGAGGCAGCGCGGCCTGGAGCCGGTGGCGTCCTGGTACTACCAGCGCAACAGCGACGCGGTAAAAGCCGCGGTTTTCAACATCGTGGAAGCCAATCCCGAGGCGGTCATCATGATTGGGGCATACGCTCCGGTCGCCAAGGCGATTACGGTGGCCCGCGAGGACATAGACCCGATATTCATGGCGGTGTCCTTTGTGGGCAGCAACGCACTGGCGCAGGAGCTGGGGCCGGAAGGGGCCGGAGTTTACGTGACCCAGGTGGTGCCGCTGCCCGATGACACCGGGGTTCCAGCGGTCGCCGCCTATCGGGCCGCGCTGAAGGCGTTTGACGCCAATGCCGTGCCGGGGTTCGTCTCCCTGGAGGGCTACCTGGCAGGGCGGCTGGCAATCGCGGGTCTCGAAAAGTGCGGCGGGGACGTCAGCCGCGACTGCTTTCTTGACGCGCTGCGAAACTCCGGGACGATTGACCTTCACGGGCTGACCCTCCGGTACGGCCCGGGCGACAACCAGGGGTCGGATGCGGTGTTCGTGACCGTTATTGGAAATGACGGGAATTACCACCTGGTGGACAATCTGGGAGGTGGGCGGTGATGGCACGACCCCGCATTACCGCGCCCCTGCTCATCTTCGCCCTGGGCGCGCTGGCAATAATCATCGCCGCGGCCGCGGCCGGCTGGCTGGTCATTGACAACCTGGAGGCCCAGAACCGGAGCAGCAGCGCAGACGCCGGGATTCTGGCCGACATCGCCGCGGTAGACAGGCTATCCGGCATACTGGCGTCGGAGGCATCCGCGGCGACCAACGGCCGGATGACCCCCGAAAGCATGGCCGAGGCGAGGACCGCCATCGCCGGCAATGAGGCCCGGTTGGCCGAGCGTCTAACGGGCCTGGAAGGGCGGGGCCATGACGGCAGGGTGGAGCGAATACGCCAACAAGCCGATTTACTCACGGCCAACGCATCGGGGATTGAGGATGAGCGGCCCGCCCTGCTGGAGGCCGTCCTTGCCGGGGAACGGAGCTGGCAGCAGCTTCTCTTTTCCACCAACCGGAAACTGCTCCCGGCCATTAGTTCCAGCCTGGACAACCAGTTCTACTACATGATGACGGGCAGGAGCGATTTCAGGGATGCCGGGCCGGGGGCCTCCGGAACCCTGTCCGAAGAAGAGTACCTTCGCTACTGGCACCTGGCCACACTGATGGAGTGGACATTCAGCGCGCACCGGAGCCTGCTGGCGGCCAATCTCAGCAGCCAGGATGACCCGACGCGATTGGCCAACAATGAAGAGAGTTTTGATACGGCGGCCCAGCGCATGGAGCACAGCATCGCGTATCTTGCGGAGAAGGGCGGCCCGGACATGGACCCCGAGGTGATCCTCCTTGCCAACCGGCTGCTGGCCGCCGGGGCCGGAGAGGACAGCGCCTTGAACGCCATGAGGCTGAGGGCGTCAATGGCGGACCGGGAGCGCAAACTGATTGGGGCCAACAGGCAAATCCTGGCCGGGCTGCAAGGGGAAGTGGACGGCCTGGCCGCGGAAGTCAGGCAGAGCTCGGCGGCCGCGGCGGGCCGTCACGGGCAGGCGGCGTCCAACGGGCGCATCATCATCCTGGGGATAGCCGCCGTTGGAATCGTTGCGACGCTGCTGGCCGCCGGTTACTACGGCTTCAGGCGGCGGGGCATATCCGCGTTTCTGGCCGTCAGCTCCCTGGGCGCGCTGGCAATAATCATCGCGGCGGCGGTGGCCGGCTGGCTGGTCATTGACAACCTGGAGGCTGAGAGCCGGGGCCGGGGCGACGTTGAGGTCCTGGCGGCGGCGGCGGAGATAACCCGACGCTCAAGCGCGCTGGCGGCAACGGCATCCGCGGCCAGCAACGCCCGGATGACCCCCGAAAGCATGGCAGGGGCCAGGGCAGCCATCGCCAGCGATGAGGCGGAACTGGCCGGCCTGCTGGCGGACCTGGAAGGCCGGGGCCATGACGGCAGCGTGGAGCGCATAGGCCAGCAGGTCAACCTGCTGACGGCCAACGCGGCGAGGATTGAGGATGAACGCCCGGCCCTGGTGGAGGCCATTCTGGCCGGGGAGCGGAACTGGCAGGATCTCAGCCTCTCCACGAATTATGAGCTCTTTCCCGCCATCGGTTCGAGCCTGGACAACCAGTTCTACTACATGATGACGGGCAGAAGCGATTTCAGGGATGGCAGCCCTCCGGGTTTAGACCGCCTGTCCAATGAGGAGTTCCTTCGTTACTGGCAGCTGGCCACGCTGATGGAGTCAGTGTCAAGAGGATACTGGACGCTGGATTTTGCCAACAGGTTGACGGTCCCGGCGCTGGCGGCGCGGGTGGAAGAGACCTTCGACACGGCGGCCCAGCGGATGGAGCGCAGCATCGGGTATCTTGCCGAGAAGGGCGGGCCGGACCTGAATCCCGAGGTGATTCCCCTGGCCAGCCGCCTGCTGGACGCCGGCGCCGGAAAGGACAGCGCCCTGGAGGCCATGAAGCTGCGGACGTCAATGGGGGCGCGGGAGCGCAGACGGATTGGAGCCAACAGGCAAATTCTGGCCGGGCTGCAAGGCGAAGTGGACGGCCTGGTAGCGGAAGTGAGGCAGAGCTCGGCGGCCGCGGCTGGCCGGTACGGGCAGGCGGCGTCCAATGGGCGCATCATCATCCTGGTGATAGCCGCCGTTGGAATCGCCGGGACGCTGCTGGCCGCCGGTTACAACAGCGTCAGGGGTCAGACAAGTTGAGGCGTTGGCGCGGCAGACATTCCCGCCGCCGGAAACCATACATAACAAACCATGACAAGGGAGCGGGCGGTTGCGCCTCTCCCGGAGTCCCTGCGTGTCCGGGAAGGGCATCCGGCCCAAGTGGTGCAGCGGTCCCCGGCTGGAGACGCTCATGCAACGAGGGCAGACGGGAGGCCGGCGGTCAGCGGGCAAGGGCCAGTGACGCCGCAGCGGAAGGAACGGCCCCTTCCTGTGCCCGACAATCGCCCGGCGGTGTAGAATGTGAATGGACCGGAACGCCTTAGCAGGGGTGATGACAGTGAGCGCGACTACCCGTCCGAAATCAGAAATCGCACGCTTGGGCAAGGAAATCTACCAGCGCGACATCCGGACAAGGGTCGAAGCCGACCACGTTGGAGAGGTCGTCGCCATTGACGTGGACAGCGGGAAATACGCCCTCGGCAAGAATGCCATTGCCGCATCCGAGAGCCTGCGAGAGCAACATCCCGACGCCCAGGTCTGGCTGATGCGGGTTGGATACCCGACGCTGCGCAGTTTCGGGGGGAGTTCCCTGCGGAGGAACGGGTGATCGAGGGCTTCGTCAACGCCAACTATGAGCCGGTCGTTTCGCTTCACCTGAGAGGCCCAGCGGGGCAGGCGTAGGAGGTCGAGGCCGTGATAGACACCGGCTACAATGGCTATCTCACCCTGCCGCTTGGATTGGTGGCGGAATTGGGCCTGCCCGTCGTAGGCGATGGTGAGGCGACTCTGGCCGACGGCAGCGAGGCGGTCTTTGACGTGCATAGCGTCACGGTGCTGTGGGACGGCCAACCGAGAGACATAGAAGCCGACGCGACGGGCGGCACGCCGCTGGTTGGCATGATGTTGCTGGACGGGCATGATCTGAGCATCCGAGTCCGGGACGGCGGCGCGGTAGTGATACAGCCGGTGGAGTAGCGAGGGCGTCCGCTGCCGGAATCCCCGGGACTTGCTCCTCCTTGCCGCCGCGGGCGACATACTTCGCACCACAGGGTGGCGATTTCGCAGCCGGCCCCATCAGGGCCCGCTCGGCGTTCACCCGCCGCGCAGCCGCCGGTTCTCCTCTTCCAGTTCGCGGATACGCTCCTCAGCGCTGTCGGCCCGGGCCCGCACATCCTCGAAGGTGAGGATGTGCCGCCCCGTGGCGGGGTCGTGGCAGCCCAGCCGGCCATTCTCCCATCGCCAGTCCAGGTCCAATGCGGCGCTGCGTCCCTGGAACACGCCGTCCTCGACCTCTTCTATGCCCAGCGGCTCGTAGCGGCCTTCCACCAGCCGGTCGGCGGCCAGCCGCGTCCCATGGAACGCTCCGGTAGCGTCAAACCGCCAGTACTCCGGTATCCCCAGCCTCTCATAGAACTCCC
>DAOUJS010000186.1:0-13353 GCA_034422355.1 Dehalococcoidia bacterium
GGAGAGCAAAATGGCCCTGGCGTCCCTCTTCGGGACTTGGCGGGCCCGGGGCCTCAATCCCCTATTGGAATGCCGCAAGCTGTTGATTTCACATCAAGTCTGAACAGTTACAACGGCACAGGTGCAAGAACGCGCACAGGACGGGAGGGATTCGGACATGCAATCAGGGACTATCGTCAATCTGCACATTGCCCGGGTCAAGGGCACGCCATCGGACCCGGTATCGGAGGCAAACGCCCTTTCCGGCAAGGGACTGGAGGGGGACCGCAGTTGCAATGAGAACAACATGCGGCAGGTGCTGGTCATGGACAAGGAGACCCTGGACGGGTTTGGGCTGGTCCCGGGCCAGATCAAGGAGAACATCACCACCACGGGACTGGACCTTTCCCAGGTTGAACCGGGCCAGGTGTTCTTCATCGGCGACGTAACCCTGGAGGCGGTGGGCGAGTGCGAGCCATGCGGCAAGATGGACGCCATCCGCCAGGGCCTGCGCGAGGAACTGAACCATCGCAGGGGCCAACTGGCGGTGGTCCTCAACGGCGGCGCAATCAAGGTGGGGGACAGCATCCGCATCGAGCCGTAGCCGATTCGGGCAGCCAGGAGCGCGAAGGCTTACATATTCGAGCCAGCGGGTAGGGTCTGACATGGTTAAACCCGGCAAGCCTACAGCGGTCACTGTAACCCTCCAACCCGATGTAACTGCCGAGGTAGAGAGGGTTGCCGAGGAGGAAGGCTGCACCAAGAGCGAGTTGCTTCAGTTGGCCTTGAATAAGTACCTGTCTGACCGTCGGTGGGAGAAGATGTTCAGGGAGAACGAGGCGAACGCCCGCAAACTGGGGATCTTCCCGGAAGACGTCCAGCGTTTTGTATACGACATACGGGATGAGAGAAGACCGGACTCTGGTAGCCGTTCTTGACACCAACGTCCTCGTCTCAGGTCTGAATTTCCCCGGAAACGAACGCGAAGTGATGGAACTTGGGAGGCGGGGAAGGATTGAGGCCTGCGTCTCCCGGTTCATCATCAACGAATTGATTTTGGTCCTTGAGCGGAAGTTCAGCTATAGCTCCCGCCAATGTGCGCAGCAAGTAGACGCGCTCTGCGAATGGGCCAGGTTGATAGAACCGTCCACTCCCCCAGTGTCAGCCAGCCGAGACCCGGACGACAACCCAATCCTCGAATGTTGCCTGGAGTGCCGCGCCGATTACCTTGTGACCGGCGACCGGCGCGACCTGCTTCCCTTGCGCAGCTTTCGCGGGACTGCCATTGTAAATGCCGCCGCGTTCCTTCAGATTTTCGAGTCGTCATCCGTTGATCCATAGAAACTAGCCTCCAGAAACTCCACCGCTTGTCCGTGACCAAAGCACCGATACGCCACAGCCCCAATCTGCCCACTCGCCGCGTGGATGAGGTACACGATCACGGAAGTGTCCTCCCTCATCTATGAATACCGAGTAAGCTACCCTGGTCTTTCCCTGGTCAACGAAGTCATTGACACGCTGGTTATCCTTCTCAACACTTCCATCTCCGTTCCAAGAGACAACTGAAGGGTCGAGTTTGGATGGCCAAATATCTCCACCTCGGTCTGCTCTCCGGTTATGGTCTGGCTCATACTTGAACTCGGCCGCCACTTCAATAGAATCTCCCTTGAGAATTGCGAGGTCGGCTCGGATACGTGGCAAGATCGTGTGGTCATTGAATACTCGGTACGGGAGGCCCTGATTTTCAATCTCCCGGTAGATATGCAACTGTACAGTCCAAACTATGTCGCGCTCCGTGAAGAAGCGGAAATCTGCATAGCACCCTTGCAACCATGTTATTGCATTCTCAAATAGCTCAGTAGCTTCCATGCCAGACTGACCTCCTATCTGCTATGGCTAACTCCGTTAACAGTGCCCGAAGCCCCGTGCCAGATTACAAAAGGACGCTGAAAACTTGACAGCCTCAGCGCCCTTGTCAGTTCACCGATGGATGTATTAACTGCTTCTACGAGACCAGCGTTCGCTGGATGGCCTCGGAGATGTCCTGGACTTGGGCTATGTCGGACCAGGTGTCCACCGTTTCGGCTATGCGCTCACGGCCCAGGGCCAGGGCGGCGTTGACCTCGAACTTGGCCTTGATGTTGTCGAAGCCCCAGGGGTTGTGCTGGCTGCCCAGAATGTTCTGGCGGGTGGTGGAGTGCTCCAGGACCCGGCCGTCCTTGAGAGTGATCTTGACCGGGATGCCCTGGTCGAAGTCCACCGACAGCTCCTCGGCCTTGGCGACCACCCGCTGGTTTACCTTCTGCATGGCTTCCTTGATGACCGGCTCCTGGACCTTTTCGTCGGTATAGGTGTCGATGCCCATGTCGCCATCCACCAGGGCCGCGGCCACAGCGTACTGGGAGCTGAACTTGCCCTGGAGGCCCGTGTCCGGCTCGCCGTACATCATCACGATGGACAGGTAGGGCCGGGCGACCTCGGCGCTGACCACATCATCGTAGGTGAAGTTGTGTTCGCGCATGAGGCTGAAAAGGCTGTCGAGCATGGAGTGGTTGCCGCCGCAGCAGGGGTACTTCTTGATCATCAGGGCGTCCTGGACGCGGAAGGGCTTGCCCAGGTTGTCGCTCATGTCTTCCAGGTCGTAGATGCCGGGGCCAAGGACGGTGCGGGCAAACCCCAGGGGATGCTCGATGATGTTCTCGCCGGAGGTCAAGCCTCGCTGGGCCAGTTGGGCGGCGGTAATGCCGTCGCGGCAGACCAGCCCGGCGTGGAGGGGTTTGGTCATGGTGCCGAAGTTGTGGATCAAACCGCCGGCCATTGACCCGGCCATGCCAAGGGCCATCGTGGTCTGGCGCTCGTCCAGCCCCAGCAGCTTGGCGCAGGCGGCAGTGCAGGCGATGTGGCCTATGACCGCGGTGGCATGGAAGCCCTTCTCCATCTGGTTGTACTTGGTGTAGTGCTGCAACGCCAGGCCGACCTCGCAGCCGACGACGTAAGCCTCCAGCAGGTCCCGGCCCGTTGCGCCGGTCTTCTCGCCCAGGGCCATGAGAGCGGGGAAAATGGCCACGGTGGGATGGCCGAAGCCGCCAAAGTCGTCGTAGTCCAGGGCGTGGCCCATGGTGCCATTGGCAAGGGCCGCCTGAGACGAGGTGCTGCGCTGGCCGGACGCCAGCACGGTGGCCTCGTCTACGCCTCCCTGGTCGGCCACGTACTGCTGGATGATGTCGGCAACCGGCTCGGTGGACCCGGCGAGGATGACGCCCAGTAGATCGAAGCATGACTCGTTGGCCACGCGGATGGCGTCGGGTGGGATGTCCTCGTAGTCGGTATTGACTATCCAGCTTGCGATCTTCTCAGTAGCGCCCATGAGCTTGCCTCCCTACATTCTGATTTGATGCCCCTTGAGACTGTGGTCAGGATACTACAGGGTGGCCCATTCCTTCCAGGGATGCCATTCAAGGCAACGTTCCGTTCCCGCTTTCACGGGGACAAGCTTGGGTGGTGTAACCATCTGACGATGGCCGACGGATTCCCGGTTTTTCGACGAGTCGGGGCAGGCTCGCCCGGGAAGGGGACAAGTGGCATAGGGGAATCGCGTCTAAAGGCCGACGACGCGGACCCGGTTGTTGTGGGTGTCGGCGATGAACAGGTTGCCATCAGCATTGATGCCGCACCCATGAGCGCGGGACAGTCCGGCGTCAACGGACGGGCCGCCGTCGCCGCCGCCACCCTCCCGTCCTCCGGCGATGGTGGTCACGATGCCGGTGCGGGGGTCAATTCGCCGG
The DNA here is from genome assembly GCA_034422355.1 of Dehalococcoidia bacterium. Classification (GTDB taxonomy): domain Bacteria; phylum Chloroflexota; class Dehalococcoidia; order Lucifugimonadales; family UBA3495; genus CATOSP01. The sequence continues at coordinate 3,765 of DAOUJS010000186.1, forward strand.
ACTGCGTAATTTTCGGTGTCAACGACAATCACATTGTTGTCGAGGTCGCACCGGATGGCCTTGGGCGCGCCCCACGCGGCGGCCATCGCAGGACCGCCGTCGCCCGTGTAGCCACGGACTGAATTGGCCCCGGCTACGGTCCGCAGGATTCCGCCGGCAGAAATCCTCCGGACCCCGTTTCCCTCCCTTTCGGCGACATATACGTTCCCCAAGCGGTCCATGCAGACAGCCCTTGGACCCATGAGGCTGGCTTCGGTTGCCGGGCCGCCGTCCCCTGTGCGGGACTTCTCGCCCGTCCCGGCGAAGGTGGTTATGGTCCCGGTTGCCAGGTCAACCCGGCGGATGCGTTGGTCCTGGATGTCGGCAATGAGCAGCCCGCCCCGGCCGTCGAGGTACAGGTCGTTGGGTTCCCGGAGCATTGCCTGGTTACCGGGGCCGCCGTCTCCGCTGTAGCCGAACTCCCCGGTGCCGGCAACGGTGGAGATGATGCCGGTGCGAGCGTCTATCTTCCTGACCGCCGGGTCAAAGCGCTGGGCGATGTAGATGTCTCCGTTCACGTCAACGGCGAGGCCATAGGGCTGGTTGATGTCGGCGTCCAGGGCCGGGCCGCCATCCCCGGAATAGCCCCCTTCGCCGGTGCCGGCCACCAGGGTGATGATGCCGGTCCGGGCATCCATCCGGCGAATCCGGTGCTGGCGTCCCATGGCGACGATCATGTTTCCCTGGGGGTCAAACTCACAGGCGTAGGGCAATTGGCAGGCGGCATCCAGGGCGGGGCCGCCATCCCCGTACCAGCCTTCTTCACCGTTCCCCAGGACGGTCTGGATTATGCCTTTACGGGCGAGCATGGATGGTCCTCCCGTCGTCAGAATGGGCATTGTCAGTAATTCTACACACCCTTGTCACCAGTGTGTGAGGTCAATAGAATACTGCAAACGGCGGTGTCGATTGACCTCAAGGCGTTGCATCTTCCAAATCATGCGACGATATGCGTGCCGCAATTACCGGGAGGTGAAAGAATGAAGGCCGCAACCGCTTTCAGTGTGGTCTGGATTCTGGTCGTCCTGCTGGCAGCAGCCTGTGGCGGGACTGCGCCCGCGGCCGAGCCGGCGGCAGAAGCGACCCAGGCCCCGGCTGCCGAAGCCGCGTCCGGGGGCAGCCCCGAGGCGCGGTCCGAGACCGGCGGGGTGGGACAGGTGCTGGAGAAGGCCAAGGCTGGGGAAGTGGTGTCTGCTGTTATCGACAGTTGCACCTGGGAACCTGCCGAGGCGGGAGGGCCGGTGGGACTGAACCTGACCTTCTCCGTAGTGAACAATTCCAAGAAGCAGGCCTGGACGACCTTCCGGGTCATGAACAGCACGGGAACCATGTACCGTCCCGGCGGCACCGGTTCCGAACTGACTGTTAACATCGGCGAGACCGGCAGCAAGACCATCTTCACCGACAAGTATGATGTTGGCTCGGACGACCTGACCCTGATCGTCTCGGCCCGGCAGCTAGGCGAGACGCACCGGGTGGTCAGGGAGGAAGTGCCGCTGGACAACTGCACACAGCCTTAGAAGCGACACCCCTTCCCTCACGGCCTACCTGAGACAGGGCGAAGCCCCCGGACGGTCCGGGAGCTTCTGCGTTCCGGTCAATGTCGTGACGCCGTGCTGGTTCCGGCGCAACCCGTTGCTAGGACAAGGTCCTTTCCAGGAAGTCGTAGACCTTGTTCCAACCGTCAACGGCCTGCTCCTGCCGGTACATGGCCCGGTCGTAATAGAAGAACCCGTGGCCTGCGCCGTCGTAGCGGTGGAACTCGTAGTTCTTGCCGTGGCGTTTTAACTCCTCCTCGTGCTGGTTGACCTGTTCCGCGGTCGGGCTGGCGTCCTCATTGCCGAATAGCCCCAGCAGCGGGCAGGTCAGGTCGGCGGTGTAGTCGATGGGTGCGACGGGCTGGTTGGGAGTAAGCTCGTCACCCGAGGCTACTACGCGACCGCCCCAGCAATCGATGGCGGCGTCGAATCCCTTGACGCGGCAAGCGGTGAGGAAGGTCAGGCGTCCGCCGGAGCAGGTGCCGAACACGCCGACCTTGCCGTTGAGGTTGGGCAGTGAGCGCAGGTACTGCATAGAGGCTTCCACGTCGCCCAGGGCCTGGTCGTCTGAGATGCCGCCCGACTCGCGGACCTTGCCGGCGATCTCCACAGGGTCGCCGTGGCCGTTGCGCTGGTAGAGGTTGGGGGAGATGGTTATGTAGCCGTGGTGGGCAAACCGGCGTGTGGTCTCCCGGTAGAACTCGTCCCAGCCGGGAGCGTGGTGGATGAGCACCATTCCGGGGAAGGGTCCCGCGCCCAGGGGTTTGGCCAGGTAGGCGTTGACAACGTCGCCGTTGTGCCCCTGAACGGTGATGGTCTCGGCCAGCATTCCTTCGTACTGATCAGTGGTATACACGTCACACCTCCAGATTGGCATTATGTCTACAGCTTGAAGCGAATTTGCGCGGGCGTCAAGGGTTAGGGCCTATTGGCGTTCCGTGTCCAATCGGCGAACTACATAAGGATCGTTCATCATTTCGGCGGCGAACCTGGGGCCGCTGAAGGGATTTAACACCGGGACGCCGGTCGGCTCGAAATGTCGGACGTTACGTGTCACCACGGTCAGGCCGTGTTCCAGCGCGGTGGCGGCAATCAGCAGATCCACACTGTCATATCCGAGGGTAACGGACAGACGCCCCCACCGACGCGCTGTTGGAACGTCTACAGCCAGGACCCGGTCCCCGTACCATGTAAGGACCCGAGCTAGCCAGACGGCCAACTCCCGAGCAAACGATGGGTCACGGCTCTGCTGCTGGGCTATTCCCCGCTCAATTTCGCCCAAGGTCAACGCGCTGAGGTACAGGTCCGAGGTGTGCTGGGACTCCAGCCATCTGGTCACCTTCGGGTGACGGTCTCGCCTTCGCAGCGCCGACAGTACATCAGTGTCGAGAAGAAACATCAGAGGTCGAGCGGACGGGCGGGCAAGGGCAACCGCTCAAATTCCTGGTCATCCTGCGGGATGGCCAGTAGAAGTTCCGCCAGAGTCGGGGCATTTGCCTTTTCCAGGCGGCAGAGGCGGTCGTACTCGTCCACCGCCAGCACAACTACGGCGGGCTTGCCGCGGCGGGTTACGAGTTGCGGGACTCCGGACAGCGCGGCGTCAACCACGGCGCTGAAGCGGTTCTTGGCGTCTTGCAGGGACCAATCGACCATGATGATCTCCGGCTAGATGTTCTAGCTAGATTATAATTCTGGTCAAGGAGCGGCATCAAGAACAATCTTGTGTAGCCTCCAGCGCTGGCCTCAGGCGACCCAAGTCTTGCGCTGTGGCCGTTTATGCGGGAGACGGGGAGGCCGGCCCCAGGTACTTGAGTACCTACCTTCCGACTTCGTCGCGGATCAGGCGTCGGAGGACCTTGCCTGCGGCGCTGACCGGGAGCTGGTCGCGGAACTCCATGATGCGCGGGACTTTATAGGCGGCGAGGTTGCGGCGGCAGAAGGCGGTGATGTCGGCCTGGGCTGCATCATCTGAGTCGAAGCCGTGGCCGTCTTTCAGGACCACAACGGCCTTGACCGTCTCGCCGCGGTAGCTGTCGGCCACCCCGGTGACGGCGGCGCTGCTGATCAGCGGGTGCTGGTAGAGGGTCTCCTCGACCTCGCGGGGCCATACCTTGAACCCGGCGGCGTTGATCACGTCCTTCTTGCGGTCAACGATGTAGAAGTATCCCTCTTCGTCCATCTGGGCCAGGTCTCCGGTGTAGAGCCAGCCGTCGCTCAGGACGTTGTCCGTCTCCTCGGGGCGGCCCCAGTACCCCTGCATGACCTGGGGGCCTTTGACCAGCAACTCCCCAACCTCCCCGGCGGGCAACTCCGTTGTGCCGCCGTCGGCGTCCACGATGCGGGCGTCGGTGTCCGGCAGGGGCACGCCGATGGAGCCGGCCCTGGCCCGGTGGATGGGGTTGGCGTGGGTCAGGGGAGAGGTCTCGGTCAGGCCGTAGCCCTCGATGAGGGTCTCGTGACCCACCAGCCGGTCGAAGGCTTCCTTTACAGCGGCAGGAAGGGGGGCGGCGCTGGTGCGGCTGGGGCGCAGGGAGGACAGGTCGAAGTCCCCGGCCTCGGGGTGGTCCATAATGGCGATGTACATGGTGGGGACGCCCAGGAAGCGGGTGGCCCGGTATCCCTGGATGGCCCGGAGGACGCCCCGGGGATGGAACCGGCGGAACAGGACCATCGTGCCACCGGCGGTGATGGGGACGTTCATGGCGCCCGCTATGCCGCCGATGTGGAAGAGGGGCAGCACGGTTATGAACGTTTCATCGTCCCGGTAGGCGAACCAGTCCCGGAATTGCAGGGTGTTGGTCACCAGGTTCCGGTGGGTCAGCATGGCCGCCTTGGGGACGCCGGTGGTGCCGCCGGTGTAGGGGAGCAGGGCCAGATCCCGGTCCACGTCAACCGGCGGCTGGGTGGTGAAAGCCGTTGATTGCGCCAGCAGCGAGGAGAAGGCGTGTGTTCCGGGGATATTTTCGCTGCCAGTGACGATTATGTTCTTGACTGCGGTCTCTGCCAGGACTTCCTTGACCCAGGGGTACAGTTCCGGCTCGCAGATGACGGCCTTTGCGCCGGAGTCGGACAGTTGGTGGGCCAGCTCGTGGGCCTGGTACATGGGATTGCAGGGGACGGCGACCGCCCCGGCCTTGAGGATTCCGTAGAAGCCAACCACCAGCTCCGGTCGGTTCTGGAGGAAGTAGGCCACACGGTCGCCTTTGCCAATGCCCAACGAGGTCAGCCCGGCGGCCATCCGGCCCGATGCCGAGTCCAGTTCCCCGTAGGTCATGCGGGAGAGTTCCCGCTCCGCCTCGCCGTCGTAGTGGACTATTGCAGGGTGTTCAGGACGCCGCGCCGCCGAGTCTTGGAGGAACTTGTACAGGGGAATCCGGGGGTAAGTTGACTCAGGTTGAACGCCTTTGGGGTAGTGGTCCAGCCAGTTTTTCCCCATCTATTCGCTCCTCCGGCTCCATCGAGGGACGGACCCCATACGCGCGAGCCGGCCGGCATGGCAGCATGGGGTGACGTTCCCAGTGCTAGGCGGCGGATCTTCACTCCAGCCCGGCCAGCATTTTGTCCAGGTCAGCGACGTAACCCTCAAGCAGCTCTATATCGCCGTCAGTCATGTGAGCGTAGCGCCTCTGGGAGCCTACGTACTCGCGGACGGTGGCCTTCCGGGGAATACGCTGGCGGCGGAAATCACCGTCCTTCCACTCGTAGAGGGGCCACATGCCGCTGTTGACCGCCAGCCGGGAGACTTCAATTCCCTGGTCGTCGTCATACCCCCAGGAGGGGTTGCAGGGGGTGAGAATCTGGATGAATGCCGGCAACCGGGTCAAAGCCGCCCTGATCTTGCGATCCAGGTCCTGGGGGTGGGACGTGGACGCCGTGGCCACGTATTCCGCGCCGCTGTACATGAGCATGAGCGGGAAGTGCTTGGGGTGTCGCAGCTTGCCCGAGGGGCGCACGCCGGTGCGGGCCATGGGCTGGGTGGAGCCGGTGGCGTGGCTGCCGCTGGCGGCATGGGCCTGGTTGTCGCAGACCACGTGGAGGTACTTGTAACCCTGCTGGAAGGCGGTCGCCAGGTCTTCCAGCCCCAGGTCGATCTGCCCGTCGCCGTCTATCACCACGATGGGCCGGTCGATGCCCCGTATCTCCATCGCCGTCAACATGCCGACGATGCCGCTGTCGTGGGTGCCAAGCCCGCTGCGCTGCAGGAAGTCACGGCCGATGCCGCAGCCCTGCCCGAAGATTATGGGGTCTTCGTCCTTGAGATGGTCGAACACGGTCTGCATCACCAGCCGGGTTGCCAGGTTTTCCGGGCATCCGGGGCACTGGTTGGCGGTGATGTTCATGTGTACCCGCTGGTCCGTGGACTCCATCACCATCTTTATCGGCATGATTCTCTCCCTGAACCGGATAATTGAGCGCTTTGGCTTACTCCCATGGAGGCGTCACATGGTACGAGCCGAATCTTGGGACAGGCTCATTTGGCGGCGGTTCGTCGAAAGGTTCGTTGTTCTTTTCGGCGGCGATTCGGCGGTTATTCCAGTCCATCCATCTTGCCTCTCTTGCTTCTGCTTCGGCAAGGGCCTCAGCACGACCTTCGACGAGGCCCTCAGCACGGCCCTCAGCAAGAGCCTCGGCACGGACTTTGGCATCGTGTTTCTCGCGCCGCCTCTCAAGCCATTCTTCCAGGCTTCTTGCCAATACCATCAGATACCTCCCCAACTCGGCTATGACTACGGACGTTCCAGCGGAAGCAGCGATAATCAGCGCGGAACCTTGCCATATTCTGACTGTTGTTTCCAGAGGCCCCTTCCCTTGAAGGATTGTGTAGCAAGCCAGCACCCCGATGCCTATGACGGACTGAAAGATGAACAGGACAAAATAAAGGGTCTTTGTTCGCCGGTCTACACTCCAGATTGATTCCCTATCGTCCTGCCGGCCCAGACCGTCTCTATCCTCCAACTCTACCCCGGCCGTCCCACTTGCTGTCAAGGTCAGGTGATTTGTGTCTTAGGACCGCTCCCGCAGCATCGTGTCTAGCATGTTCTGGTCTTCGATTACGTCGAAGTGCCAACGGTACTGCTCCCCGGCGCGGCCCTGGCTGGCGGCCCGCATCGCTTCCTCGGCCATGTACATGACGTCGTAGTAGGTAACGTCGCGGCCGCCCAGTCCCACGACACGCCCCAACACCAGGGGAGGGTTGCTTTCTCCGAACAGGCTGCTGCGCAGGTCGTTGTACACCGCCCCGACGGTGTTCCGGTCAAGCGTTACGGCTGCTTTCACGTTCTTCAGGGCATCAATCAGGTCCTCGCTTGGGAAGGGTCGGAAGGTGTGGACCTTGACCAGGCCGACGGGTTTCCCCTGGTCCCGGAGCCGGTCCACGGCGAACCGGGAGGTGGCGGCCAGGGAACCCATCGCAATGACGGCAACCTCGGCGTCTTCCATCCGGTATTGTTCGATCAACCCGCCGTAGCCCCGTCCCACCGCGCTTACGTATTCCTGGTGTACGCCCTTGATGATGTCCTTGGCAGTGACGTTCAGGGCGTGGTCCAACTGGTAGCGCCGCTCCATGTACTCCCGGTCAACGTCGATGTACCCGTAGCCGCTCATCCTGTTGCTGGAGTAATAGGCGGAGAAGTCCAGGTTCTTGATGAAGTCCACTTCCGGGGGCAGTTCCAGCGGGGGCAGGAACCCGTCGATGGCCTCCTGGGACGGTATCTCCATCGGGTAGCTGTTGTGGGAGACTTCCCAGCCGTCGTAGGTGACGAAGGCCGGGAGCAGCACCGATGGGTCTTCACTGACCTTGTACGCCTGGATGACGGTGTCCATTACGTCCTGGGCGTTCTCGCAGTGGTAGTGGAGCCAGTGGATGTCCCGGTACATGATGGTATCCTGGTCGTCGGTGCGCACCACCGCCGGGGGCTCAAGGGCGCGGTGGGCCACCACTACCACGATGGGAATCCTGGCGTAGGACGCGAAGATCAACTGCTGGGCTGCGATGAGCAGTCCCTCGGAGTTGGTGGCAAAGGAGCAGCGAACCCCGGACTGGGTGGCGGTGATCTGGGCGTTCATCACGCTGCGCTCGTGCTCCAGCTCGATGAGCTTGGCATTGAGCGCGCCTCTTTGGATGGAGCGGGAAAGCTCCTCCCCTACCTCGTCTGACGGGCCGATGGGAAAGTAGCAAAGCACCTGGATGCGGGCCAGCATCAGCGCCCGTGCCGCTGCCTTGTTGCCTGTGAGAGCCTCGCGTCTCTGCGTGGGTCTGGAAGTCAAAGCAAATACTCCTGCTCCGGTGGCTGGTTTCCAGTGGTCAGCGGACAGCAATCAGTGCATTGGCCGCTGAATCAGCGTTCTCTGCGCTGCCTCAGCCGTCTGGGTAGTCGTGGTTAACGAAGCCATCTTCGGACGACTCATTGTGTCTGCTGGAGTAAGAGTTGGTGTGGAGACTCTCCGCCAACAGCGCATTGTCGCCAATGTCTGGACGGTCGAACTCATTGCCCAACTGTATGGCGATTTGCGTGAGTTGCTCGTGACGGCTGTGCTGCCATCCGCGGCCTATGGCGATGGACTTGAGGGCATGGGCCGCGGCGCCCAGACCTTTTCTGCGGCTTGCAGCCGGTCTCCGTCAGTCAGCTCAATCCTGGCTTGTTCGATGAATCGCCTGCTTATCTGCATGTGATCATTGGATGTCTGTTCGCCCGCATCAGGCAGTTCCGTAGTCATATTTTCCGTCCGTTCAGCTCTGGGATGTCTCCTCAGACTCTGACGCCTGCCTGAACCTGGGGCGGCTGGCCAATTCCCTGATGTGGGGTTCCACCGTAATCTGCTGGTAATGGGGGTTGGTCTTGCGCACCTGGTCTTCGTCAACCATTGTCAGGGCCGACCCGACGCAAACCTGGGCACACAGTCCACAGCCCCGGCAGTAGTCCAGGTCGATTCGGTATCCCTGGTGGGGCAGGTCCTGGCGCACGATGAAGCCGGTGCCGTCGGGGCAGACGATCTCGCTGATGCAGGACCCGACGCAAATACAACTGGCGTCCTCGCATACGGGTATCTTATCCCGCCACACCCAGGGGCTGCCCCTGCGGTAGCCGGGCAGTTCATCGTAACGGTCGAACTGGTAATACTGGGGCAGGGACTCGACGGTGGCCCTTTGGAGGTGGGTCGGGCGGTGGTCCGACTCGAACCGCACTCCGGTCACCTGCACCTGCTCGTAGGCTTCCCTGGCGGCCTGCACGTTCCGCTCGCCCACGTTCCCGGGGAATTGCTCCCGGATGACTTCTGCTAGTTCCTCGAGGCCCCACGTTTCATTGGAGCCGGCGGTCACGCGGCAATATGCGCCCAGCAGCGTCAGCCCGACCGGAGGCGGGTTGCGGCCCAGCAGACGTTGGGCAATGCCGGTGGCGTCGACGGTGGCCACCACTCCGTCCAAGGCATATGGCAGGTCAATCTCTTCCGGCGGCTTGGGGGAATTAACCAGCAGGACGCCCTGCCGCAGGCGTCCGATTGCGTCGGCCACCAGTTCGTGGGTGTTTTCCTTGGCCGTGAGTAGCAATTCCTCCTGGAATACAACGACCTCGGTGGGGTGGTAGTTGGCGCAACTGGCCAGTCCGGGAGCGTCGGAGACCTTGATGTAGTTGATGACGGGCGCGCTGCGGGCGCGTGTTCCGGGGTATACGTTCACCGACACGAACGCTCCCTGGTCTGCATGCAGCTTGGCCAGCGCTTCTCCCGCCTGTACCGATCCCTGCCCCGACATGCAGAGCAGGTTCAATTCCTTAACTTCGGCCATTACAATCCCCCAGCAACCGGTCAACTCCGTTCCGGCAATGGGCACCATGTTACCCCACCCAACAAGCCTAAGCAATCTGAGAGGAAACGCTGGGTGTCCGTCAGAATTTTGGAGATTATCCGGTGCGCCCAACGGGAGCCCGCCGCCAGGGGTGATCAGCCGCAGGCCGGCGAGGGAGTTTTGACCCTTCCCTTCCACCGGATACTGCAACCCCGGCGGGGCTTTT
>DAOUJS010000187.1:0-9485 GCA_034422355.1 Dehalococcoidia bacterium
GACCCGGTATTTCTTGGCTGGCATATCCATCCTCCCATCATCACTTTGACCTTCAACCTATTCCCACAACAGTACAACCCATTATCTATCAATTCAAAGCTGGCGTACTACTAGTCTCTCAGATTATCGAGAACATGCGGGTTGCCCTGGATTATGCCGTGTTCGCGCTCTCAAAGAAGAACTGTCCTACGCTGAACGAGCGCGACCCGACTTTCGTAATTGTCGACAACAAGGCCGACTTCGGTCGAGCCGCCAAGAAAAGTCTGAAATACCTTACGGACGATGAGCGGAACTTCATAGAGCTACTCCAGCCTTACCGCGTCAAACCTGGCACCTTATCGGCGACGGGGTTGATCCGTGATGCTGCGAGTGTTTCAAAGCATCGTAATTTGCTTTCCATTCGACAACAAGCGAATGCTGTCATCATAATTGTGGCCGATCAGAAAGATGGACACAAGTTCGGCGAGGAATGGTGGCGGTTCCCGGCCCAAGACGGGTCCGTCTTCTTCGTGAAGGTATCGGATCTTAAGGTGTTGCTCTTTGAGCGGTACAACTTACTGGAAGTTCTGCCCCGCGCCCACATGTTCACAAGCGTGCTCATAGATTTGTTCGATGACCATCTCAATGGAAAGCCGCTTCCAGATTCGTTGGAGAGAGTGCACGTGCGGCTCATCCCGCCATCCTAGCAGTCTTTCCGAGTAACACTATTAGCGAGGCGTTGCGGGTATTATGTGGGGAGGACAGCGTTCGGAGACTCGGCGATGAGTAAAGGCTACCGGCCCTATGACCCAGGCCAGCAGTTGCTGTCGACGGCGGCGTTGCAGGAGTGGCTGCTGGGCAGGGTGGTCAGCACAGTGAGACGTGCGAATTCATTGATCCGTCAATGGCTGCGCCCGGCAACAATATTTGTCGCCGTCTGACCTCGCCTGTACTCAAGGCCCGCCAGCTAATCTTCAGACGAGCCGCCGGGCTGCTAGTGCGAAACAAGTCCGGGTCGAGGTGTAAGACTCTCCAACGTGGCTCGGATGCGTGATCCGAGTCCTTTTGGGCAAACCAGAGTCTCGTGTGTTGTGTATCGGGTGTTGCCTGCCCCGATTCCTTAAATGCGGACGTCCCACCTAAGCGTTCACGGTTCAACGCGCCCCGGCCCATCTGAGAAGAATGGAACCGTTCATTGGGAACGACGAGACACATCCATTTGAGTCCACTTCACCGGCTTGGCTTGAATGGACCCAGTTCAACCACCCAGGCGTACCTGAGTTTTCCGTTGCTATTGAGTCCGTCGAATGAATGGTCTTGATTCTATCCAGTTTGGTGGGCCTGAGAGCACGGTAGGTGGAACCGTCTTCGAGATGTGGCTGGGAGCTTTGTGAGTCCTGTCGGACCTTCGGCTAGTCCCTCCTATGCACATGGGCTGGAAGGCGACGGTACGTATCCCAGAAACTCTGCCTCGTGTACGAGCGCACACCTACAATTCATCCAGCGACAGGGACCGGGTTCGCCTGGCGTTGTGTTCCGATAGAGCCTCGTCGGCCAGACGCTCCAGCAGTTCCTCAGATTCAGGCCTGGCAAACAAATCAGCCCATTGACGCTCCGATTCCAGTTCCGCCAGCAGGAACCTGGCGAACCTGTCCTGTTCTTCCTCCGAAAGTTCCGAAGCTCTCTCAAAAGCTTGTTGAAGAAGTTGGTTCAAGGGTTTTTCTCCGCTCACAAAGAAGTATTCAGCCACAAAGTATTCAGCCACATTATACTTCAGCGCCGCGTAGTACAGCGAGCTTGACTTCCTGGACCCAGTGTCTTTCGATTCTCAGGAAGCGAAAATTCCCAGGAGGGCTGGAGCCTCCGGAGGCTTGTAGCTGTAGTGTCGCAGCGCCGCCGCGCTATTGGTTGCCCCGGTCTGCCGTAACAGCCCCAGAGCCGTGTTGCGCAAGGCCGCCATCACCTGGGGCGCAGACCCCCTCCTCACCGCAATGCGAAAACGCCATATTGTCAATTCCTGACCTCAGCTTCAGAATACTTGCCAAAGCCATAGATGTAGCTGTTCCATTGGCAGTAATTTGGGAGGTAATTGCTGATATGCTTGCAAGAATCACAAGGGACAAATTCAAGCGAGAGGCTAGGGCAGAAAGAGATAGGGAACTGATAGACCGATGGAAATCCCAAGGCGTGTCCGAGGCGCATTGATGCTGCGGAACAGGGTGAGAGGTAGAATGATGGAGCCTATCAGGGGGAAAGTAGCCCAGATTCTCGACTCCCGTAGGGTCGTCGTAAATGTGGGACTGTCGGACGGTGTTTCGGTTGGCATGACGTTCCAGGTTCTCAATCCAAAGGGAGAGCGAATCCAGGACCCGGATACGGGACAGGTAATAGGATCTGTAGAGTCACCGACAGCACAAGTGCGTATAGTAGATGTGCAAGAACATTTGTCGGTGGCTACCACTACATTTGCGAATCCTGCAATCGTGCCCGCATCCCTTGGTCCGTTTGCTAGATTGTTGATGCCGCAGGAGTGGATCATCAAGCACGAGACATTTGGGGTCGGTCTCACCCAGGTGAATATCGGAGATACAGTTGTTCAAATAACCGAAGTTGCTGCTGAGCATGACAGGTCCTCTGGGTTACAGGCAACTGAGTGAACGGGCGCTGTCCGGGCGTTGCCGTCCACATGGTCCGGACTGCTATGCAGCCATCTCCTTGTGGTGGTGTAAACCGGATGGATTGGGCCATCCGCTAATATCATCCTGGTACTGCGAAATTTTGTAATGATGGGTAATCAAGCTTGTCGAGCTTACCTTCTGAAGTTATGTCCTTTCCTGCTATCACTGGGTGACGGGGACGCCCTGCAAGCTGGCCTGCGCCTGCGCGAAACGTGACAACGCTGCCATGCGACCCTTAGAATCTAGCCAGTTTCGAGGGGGTAACTATGCCGATATACGAATACTATTGCCCAGAGTGCGGGGCCGAGTTCGAGTTGATACGGCCCGTGTCCCAGGCTGACGGACCGGCCACTTGCGAGAAGTGCGGGAGCCAGGCTCGCCGCCAATTGACCACGTTCTCCTTCAAGTCGGATACCTTCACCGCGCCCCGGCTCAAACGCTCGACCCGGCGCCCCCTCCGGGCGCGCAATCAGCCTGACCCGGCCCCAGCCCCGGAAGACAGTCCCGCCAACTGATGCGGTCCCGCCCCTGGTAACCGGCCGCCCTTCCGCGGCCTAGCGGATTCTGGGCCTTCCCGGCGGAGGTTCCACGCCGCCTCTGGCTTCGTTGCAGGAAATACAGGTACACAGCGCACGCAGCAAGCGGTACGTATAAATGCCGGTGTGGTGGGTGTCGCTCCAGAGGAATTGGAGCGCGTAGTTGCCCACCTGCATCTGGTCGAGCGCTTTCACGTCCTGCGGCACCGAGTCCGGGTCCAGGCGCGGCCTCCCGCTCATCTCGTCGACGCAACTGGCGCAGGGGCACCGGAGCCGCAGGTAGCGGTGGGGATAGGGACTCCGGTGACCATCGTTCCACACCACCACTATGGCCTGGTCTCCGAGGGTTACTTCACTGGGCAGAACTGGCTCTTCCATTACGCCTTTCGTCGTCTCTTGACTCAACACAGGTCACGCTCGCAACATGGTCTCTGCGGACAATAGTCCTTGTCGGCGGGGGTTCAGGAACGGGCCTGGGGAGCCTGGACGTCGGCCAGCCTTGCCGGCCGCGGCATCTCGTCCGGGTCCGTCGGGATCTCAATGATGCTGGGACCTTCCGCCCTCAGGGCTTCCAGGAATGCGTCCCCTATTTCCTCCGGGCGGTCCACGTAGAACCCCGTGCCGCCGAACAGCCGGGCGTACTCGTCGTAGCGCGGGTTGGTGGTGTCCGCCCCCACGTACCGTTCGTTGAAGGCGTAACGCTGGTACGCTTTCTCCGAACCCCAGCAGCTATTGTTCATTATCACCGAGACCACCTTCAGCCCGTAGCGCACTGCCGTCTCGAACTCCTGCGCGTTGAACAGGAACCCCCCGTCGCCATTGAAGTTGACCACCGGGCGGTCGGGCGCGGCGAATTTCGCCCCCAGGGATGCCGGGAAGCTGAACCCCAGTCCGCCCAGGTCCAGCGAAGTCATCAGGCTGCGGGGTTCGTGGTAGTACAGCCGGTCCTGGCCGAAGTTGGGGGCAAGGCCCGCGTCCAGCGCAACGATGGCGTCCCTGGGCATGACCCGGCGAAGCTCCGCGTACACCCGCTGCGGCTTGATGGGCAGGGAGTCCAGGCGTCCCTCGTCATCAAGCCGCTGCCTGCGCCGGGCGGACCAGTCCGAGATTTCGCCGGTCCACTGGGCGTTGGGACGCGGTTCAGCCTCCTGCACCTGTTCCAGTAGACCCTGCATGACGGACTTGGCGTCCCCTTCGATGCCGACGGCCACCGGGTAGTTGCGGCCCAGCTCCTCCGGGTCGATTTCGATCTGCACAATGCGGGCGTCGGCGGGGATGAACCTGTGGTCGTAGAAGGTTGTTGACTGGCCCAGCCGCGTGCCAACCGCCAGGATTACGTCGGCCTGGCGGATGGCCTCCGCCCCCTCCTCCGAACCGAGCCTCCCGAGGTGTCCAAGGAAGCTGGGATGGTCGTTGGGCACGGCGTCGGCCCGTCCGTATGACGTGACTATGGCCGCGCCCAGCACGTCGGCCATGCGGCCCACTTCGTCCCCGGCATTGCTCCATTGAACGCCGCCGCCGGCCAGGATCACGGGCCGCTCCGCTCCGAGGAGCAGGTTGGCCCCCTTCTGGATCAGGTTGCGGTCTCCCGGGTTGCGGGTCTGGCCGGAGCGGTAGTTGTCCGGCGGCAATAGGTCCAACTCCACCTCTGCCCCCGGCAGCAGGTCCCGGGGAATGTCCAGCAGCACCGGCCCCATCTTTCCCGACGTGGCGACGCGGAAGGCATGGCGTAGCGCATCGGGCAGGCGCTCAATCTTGTTGATGGGGAACGCGGCCTTGGTAATCGGGCGGAACATGGCCACTTGGTCAAATTCCTGGGTGGAGTCCCGGTACTGGTGCTCCCGGGATGCCGAAGGCGCAAGGACTACCACCGGGGAATGGGCCACGTAGGCCGAGCCTATGCCGTAGGTCAGGTTGAGCACGCCGGGGCCGTTGGTGGCCAGGCATACGCTGGGCGCGCCGGAGATGCGGCTGAACCCGTCCGCCATCAGCGCCGCTCCCTGCTCATGCCGGACGCCGACAAAGCTGACGTCGTCCCGGTCATACAGCGGGTCGAGTATATCCAGGAAGGACGATCCGACAATTCCGAAGATATGCGAGACTCCCTCCTGCCTGAGCAGTTCGATGACCGCCTCGCCTGCCTTGAGCTTTTCCGCCACGAATGCCACCTCCAGAGTTGATGCCTGGTTCGGCTATTTTGGCCCGGCCTGTTTGGGGCCGCTCTTCGCGTGATGACTGGCAATGCCCTTGAGTGGGGTCTTGCTTGACTAAGTTCTTGAATGCGGTCTTGCTTGAGTAGCGTCTTGAATGAGGTCTCGAGTGCGGTCTTGTCCGGGTTGCCCGGCTACAGACCAAGAATCTCCCGCGGGGTCAGGCGGAGTTGCGGCAGCAATTCCGGGGTCAGGGTGTCGTCTCCCATCGCCGTGAATATGCGCCTGTACCCGTCGGGGCCTGGGTCCCGGTAGACCTCTATTCTGCCGCCGGTCAGGTCTGCCAGCCACACCTCCGGTACTTGCCACCGGGCGTACATGGGGACCTTGTGCTCCCGGTCGTATTCTAGTGTTGTGTCGCACACTTCGATGATCAACAGTATGTCTTCCGGTCTTGGATGTGCCTCGGCGTAGTAGTCGCTGCGGTAACGCAGGATGGAAATGTCCGGCTGGGGCTCGCAGCCGTCGCTGAGCTGCACCGGGTCCTGGACACCGAGTACAAAGGATGCGGTCCGGCCAGGTTGCATGAGGGACGATGTCCGCTTTACGCATGCCGCATGACGGCTTCCAATAGGGGCCATTTCAATAATATCCCCTTCAATCAGTTCCAGCCGGGCGTCCTGCCTGAAGATACCGGCCTTGCCCATCAGGTGGTACTCTTCAGACGTGAACTTGTGGCGGACTGCTTGGCCCTGCATGGCGGCCACCCGCACGCGAATTTCCGCCCCCGGGCCCGGCGGACGTGACTGCAAAGCAGTTTACCACAACGCCCGGCACGGTAGAGGCGCAGCAGCCCTCCCATACCTGGGAAAGTGGCAGGGCATCAGACCACAAATAGGGCGTGGGGTAAAACAATTGCTGTGCTGAAGCTGGTGTGGCTAGAATGGCGCATCTGAATGGCGCATTTGAAAGGAAGGTGCGCTATGGGCCAACAGGTCCAGACCTGCCGTGAGCGCAGCCGCGAGTATCTGGCCAAGGCATTCAGGGAACTGGAGGCCGGAGACTTGACCCAGGCATCGGAGAAGGGCTGGGGAGCTGCGGCCCAGATTGTAAAGGCCGTAGCTGATGTGCGGGGCAGGCCCCATTCCAGTCATGCTCTCCTGCTCCGGATGGCTGATGATCTGGAGCAAGAGCTTGGTGGTGAGCTGGTAGGGGGCATGTTTGATGCTGCCCACCGTTTGCATGGTAATTTCTACGAGGGGACGCTGCATGGTGAAGAGGTGGAATGGCGCCTGCGCAGTGTTGAGCAATTTGTATATCGGCTGGAGCGGTTGCTGGATGACGAAGAAGACAACACTTTTGACGCAATGCAAAGAAACGCGCCGGGAACGTAGTTAACCCGATGTGCAGGTTATAAAACCAGGAAATGGTAAAAACCACCGGATCGCGATTTTAAGTTTGGGACCTTCGAGGATATATGATCAGGTGCTTTGTTACTCCGTGACAGTGGGCGATTGGCCGACGCGTACTTGGCGGCTCCAAACTTGACCGTGTGCTCTGGGAGGAGACTTCCCGCAGGGTGTACGACGCAGACCGGTCGCCCTCTACCAAGGAGAAATCCAATCTGTCAGGCATTCATGAGTGTCCCATCGGCTTCCTGTTAGTTGATTCTCTTCAGCATCTCCTTAAACCGGCGGGTCTGTTCTTCCTTGGGGCGAAGAATGCAGTTGGAGCAGTACATATTGTCCTCTCTGGTGCGCCAGACCAGGCAACATCCAGCCCGCCTGGCAAAGAACCCGCTCTTCCCTTCATGCTCGATGACTTCCATACTGACCTGGCGGTAAATCAGAGATGACGGGTCTCCGAAGAAGGTCTCGGCATCCCTGAGTACCAGGCTCTTGTCCTCCACGTGCCTGTAAAGCCGGTGCAGAGCCTGGGCACACGATGCGGCTACCGCGTTTTGGGAGACCTTGACGCTGGCGGGGACGGAGCGGCACAGGGCCGCAATCACAATTTCCACATTGGACTTGAAGGCCCAGTCCTTGAGCCGCCGGTACAGGTCGGTCTCGCTGTGCAGGACTTCTGCGTCAGGGTGACCGGCCGCCGGGTCATCGGGAAGGACGGCGAACTGCGGGCGCATCAGTCCGGTTGCATCGATACGGCCATCGGTACGATGAAAGACCAGGTTTTCGAGAGTCACCCTGGGGACCCTCCTCCTCAGTACATACTGGCCCACCATCGGAAAGATAAATCGTGTGAGGTAGGCCACGATGAAGGCCGAGGCAGCAACGTGGTTGTTGGTAGCCCCCCATCTTGCGTAACCATAGCTCATCACCAGTTCACGCAAACTGGTATCCTCTGCCTGGAACAGGGTGGCAGCCGGGCTCCAGCCAGTCTCGTTAACGTCGGATACCGGCATATCGAAATAGGGGTCCAGCTCTCCAGCTTCCCACAGACTGTGGACTAAAGGATGTTCAGCCATGGACATTGCTCTTCACCTCTCAACAACAAAGCCCGATTTATCTGGTCGGGATTTTGTTCAAGTTCTGCTGCCTCCGCCCTTCCGCGAAGCGTATTCAAGGCACACCCGAAGGCAGGTCTACCGGCTCCTGGCCGCCCCCTCCAACTTCCCAGTCCGTAACCGACCAGTGGCTCCGTACCGTTGCGAAAAGAGTGGCCTTGCCAGGTACAGTGGCGCGACTGGGCCGGATTCTCACCCGCTTCCCCCCGGCGTCGCCAGCCAAGACCCCGAGCCCTTTGTCTGGACCAAGACCGCCGGCCAAATCCTGGCCAACGCGGCCCGCTTTTGCCGGCGTGCTTTGGTTACGGGACACTGGTGGGGTCCAGCACATCTCGTAGACCATCCCCCAGAAGGTTGAAACCCAGCACCGTTAGAAAAATGGCAACGCCGGGGTATAACATCAACTGGGGCGCTGTTCGAAGGAATGGACGTCCATCGTTCAGCATCGCTCCCCATTCCGGGGTGGGCGGCTGGGCTCCCAGACCCAGAAAGTTCAGCCCGGAGATGCCCAAAATGATCCATCCCATGTCCAGGGTGGCCAGCACCACCACCGGCCCCAGGATGTTCCTCAAAATATGGAACCCCATTATCCGGGTATCGCTGGCCCCGATGGCCCGGGCGGCTTCCACAAACTCCCGCTGCCGCACCGACAGCACCATACCCCGGATTAAGCGGGCGTAGCTGGCCCACCATACGGCGGCCATGGCGATCATCACATTCATCAGGCTGGGGCCCAGGGTCCCTGCGATGGCGACGGCCAGGATCAGGCTGGGAAAGGCCAGCAGCAGGTCCACCAGCCCCATCAAAAGCGTGTCCAGCCAGCCCCCGTAGTAGCCGGACAGGGTACCCACAACCAAGGCGATAGCCATCACTGCCACCAGTATCACGCTGGCAGTCCTGAGAGTTGTTCGCGCCCCATACAGCAACCGGCTCAGCTCGTCTCTTCCCAGATTGTCGGTGCCTAGAGGAAAGACGCTGTCCGGCGCAAGCAACCGGTTTTCCAGCACAACCTCAGTGGGGTCATGGGGAGCAAGAGCCGGGGCAGCCAGGGCTGCTATCGCCGCAACAGCAACGATAGTCAGGCCCAGTACTGTCGCTGGATCCCTCAAGAAGAGCCGAAGACGAGGAGGCATCGCCAAGAGGGGCGCTGTCAGTCGCCCAATTCTTGAGAGCGAATTATTCAATGCTCAACCTTTCAGGCCGCCTGCCGGCCAAAATGGAGCCGGGGGTCCAGCCAACGGTAGGACAAGTCCACCGCCAGATTTACCAGCAGGAAGATGAGGCCCATGTACAGGACGAAACCCTGGATCACGGGGAAATCCCGCAG
The DNA here is from genome assembly GCA_034422355.1 of Dehalococcoidia bacterium. Lineage (GTDB taxonomy): Bacteria > Chloroflexota > Dehalococcoidia > Lucifugimonadales > UBA3495 > CATOSP01. The sequence goes on from DAOUJS010000187.1 coordinate 9,192, forward strand.
AAAGATTGAGTCCACGGCGTACTTGCCCACCCCCGGCCAGCTGAAAATGCTCTCCACAATTACCGTCCCTCCCAGGAGATGGCCCAGGTTTATCCCCAGGACGGTGACCACCGGCAACAGGGCGTTTTTCAGGGCATGCATCCAGATAACTACCCGCTCACTCAGGCCCTTGGCCCTTGCCGTGCGCACGTAGTCTTGCTGCAACACCTCCAGCATGCTGGCCCTGGTCAAGCGCATCAGTTGCGCGCTGGAGCCGGCAGCCAGCGCGATGGCCGGTAATATCAGGTGCTTGGG
>DAOUJS010000188.1:0-6460 GCA_034422355.1 Dehalococcoidia bacterium
CCCCCCCCCCCCCGACTTTTTGTAGTGCAAAACCGCTCCTAAGTAGCCTCCCCTCTCTCCGGCACGCCGGACCCGACGCTTCAGCGGCCGCACCGGGCATGACGGTCATGCCCTGGGTATGGCCGCTTTTTCTTGTGCACGTACCGATGCCTGCGGGAGTGTTTTCGCCCGCTAAGGGTCCCTTTGGGCCGGTGAATTCGGGACCGTCAGCGGCAATAAATCTCTCAAGGGCGACGAGCCAACGTGGGAGCACCGGCCGCGCCGTGCGCGCGCCACCTAGATAGCTTGAAGCCGACGCCGGGCCTCCCAGGAATCTAACCCCGGCGCGGAAGGAGGCAAGAATGCCAATGACCAACAACCACCCAGGGGATGAACCAGTGTAGAAACATCAAGCGCGCCAACGGCGCGATACCCAAGCGACAAAACGAGAAAATAACGTACAGGAGAGACAAAGAAAACACGATGGATACACTTACCAAAGCGCCCGTGCAACTGAAACTCGCCGGGGCAATGCTGGCCATGGCCGCCCTGGTCATCACCCTGCTGGCGGTGAACTTCGCCGCCGGCCCGGCCCAGGCCCAGGAAACCACGACCCCGCCCAAGCCCTGCGGCCCCGGCGCCAACCCCGTCCCCGATTCTCCCGATCTGGAGATAAAGGGCGGCCATCACGCGGTCTTCGACGCCTACTGGTGGCCGTTGGAAGAAGGCGTTGACGGCTCGGGAACCCTGAACAATAACCTATGCCCGCCGAGGGTCGTCCACACGAAGACGACGGACCCGGTAACCAGGAAAACCACCACGACCCACCACCTCTATGCCAGCAACATCGACATCGGAACCACTGTCTTCCGTGTCCCTGACGTTGCCAAGAGGTCTCTGACCGACGCCCTCTTGGAGAAATACCCCGCCCTGAAAAAAGATCTGACGGCCGATGATTATGAAGATGGTCAGTTGAAGACCGGTGCTGATGCCCCCCAGGTGTGGTGGCTCCAACCGGACACGCCTGGGCAGCCGATTATCGGCTTCTCCGCTTACCGGTTCGACGATGAACATTGGCACTATAAAGACGAAGACGGAAATGAAGTCACGCCGCTCCAGTACGAGTTCGAGGCGGTGCGCGAGCCCGGTATCCCTCCGGCAGAGTATGGCCACTTCTTCGTGTTCGACGACGAGGACGACATACCTGCGGACCAGACGAAGGTGGAGGCCATCTGGGACAGCTACGATACCGATACCAACGAGCTGAAATTGGAGCCCGGGGACGTCCGACATTTCCAGTGGGTCTTCACCAAACCCGGCTATTACGTGCTCGAGGTGCACATCAAGGGCCACGTCCGCAAGGAAAACCCGCTCGGTAAGGACGACCCGGACTATGACGAGAACTGGAAGCGCGTCAGCGAGGACGATACCGTCACCAGCGAGGTGAAGGAATACACTTTCTTCGTTGGCGACAAAACCCCCAATCATCCGCCCAGGTTCGCGGTGGAGCGTTCGGTGCCGGAGAATTCCGCCAGCGGCACCAAGGTTGGTGATCCGATAGACGTGGTCCAGGGGGACAGCGACTCCCTGACCTTTTCTCTGTCCGGGCCGGGCCACAGCCTGTTCACCGTGGAAGCGACCAGTGACGGCAACGCCCAAGTCAAGACCGGCGGCGACAGCCACCGGCACCTGGACTACGAGGTGAAGCCGGTCTACGACCTGGTCCTCGGCGTTAGCGACTGCAAGACCTGGCAGGGCAAAGACGAGGACACTTGCACGGTGGACTCCACCCAGGCCCTCCGGGTCCAAGTGACGAACGTAAAGGAGCCGGTGGGCGTCACCCTCTCGGCCAGCCAGAACCCCATCAACGTCGGGGAGACCCTCTTCCTTTACGCTTCCGTAGGAGACATTCCCGCGGGGGCAGGAGTTACCAAGGTGGAGGGGGGCTTCCTTTGGACGGAACATCCCACGCAGAACACTGGAATCATTTCAGGTCCGACAAAGGCCCCCGTGTACTCGTATCGGGCCGATAACCTCGGCAGCAGCGCAGAGCGCAGTTACAGCGTGGATGTACTCTATTACGACGCCCCAGGAGTCGTAGATCAGCGCAGATCCAACACGTTAACCATCAGTTGGGTCAAGCCCTAACGCGCAATAACGGGCCGCTGGCATCCCAGCGGCCCGACCGTCCCGTTTCTTCATCCTCAACAACCGGCGGCGCGGTCAGCAGATCGTGCCGCCGCCCCCCAACATAAATGTCCAATTGTCAAAAAGATTTCGCAACGCCCAGCAGGACGCGGCTGCTCACTCTGATTGTGGTGGTCGCGGTCTTGCTGGGCGGCATCGTCGGGGCTGAAGGGCTCCAAGCGCAGCAACCACTCTCCGATCTAGCTGTTGATATCGAAGTCAATCCCAGGGGTCATGGTTGGACAATTACCGCCACCAATAACGGGCCTGGGGAAGTGCTCGGCGTCTTGGTGGACATTGAGTTCGTTGATCACCCCGTGACTTATGATGCCGCCCTTCCCTCGGACGGTGTCTGGCGAATCGGAAGGTTGGCGGATGGTGAGTCGGCCACTTTAGCCTTTGGGGGAGCAATAGTTAAACCCCATATGAATTTGGACCGGACACTGCCTGGGCGTGCAACCATCAGGAGCGAAGTCCCGGGCTGGCGCGATGCCTTCCCGCACAACAACGAAGCCGAAGCATGGGCACACTTTGACACCATATTTGGTTACCTTTCTGCCAAAGCACATATGGATATATCTATGCTCCGGAGGGCAGAGCTGGCTCCCAAGCTCGGCGAGACGGCCGATATCGAATTCGGGGCGTTTAACAGAAGCCTCAGGAGCGACAGATATACTCAAGACGATCTGTATGGGGTCCGGGTGCGGTTCGACCCGACCCCTGGGCTGCGGCTGGCGGCATCAAACCCGCCAACCGGGACGAGCGTCACCGCCCAAGGAAACGCGTTGCTTTGGGATGTGGGAACCCTGTATTCAGATTCAGATGATGGCAAGCAAGAGGAGTACATAACGCTCGCGGTTACACCCACATTACCTGGCGTCGAGCAGTGCGTGGACGTTGAAATGACCTCGGATGCTCCCCGGGCCCGCCACACGGAGCGGTTCTGCCTGGGCGATCATCCTATCCTGTTTCGCGATGGGATCGTTACCACCTTCACTGTGTATCCTTGCGTCAACAGGGCCGTTTACCCATGCCACGCCGAGGACACGGTGGAGGTCGCTGCATTATTGGAAGGGTACAGAGCCCGAACGCGTATCCTAATAAGACCTTATCGTTCCACCCTGGACAACCCCATGGTTGTAATCCAGGTCAGCGACCCCCTGGGTCGCGTGATAGACTCGCACTCCCATAGCGTCACCAGCGGCGGCGCGCCCTCGTGGCACACGGCGAGGGACCACGAACACAACCCCATCAAGGTGGGGGGTGTCCAAATCGGCTGGAACATTGCGGAGTTCAGTGCCCAGCTTGGGGTTTGGGGCGGATTCACCCCTTCCGTAACGGTGGCTGGTCTGAACGGGAATCCGGCGCCGGGGCGCGTGAAACTTCGCTTCCCAGATAACGGAGAGACGGGCTTCGACCCTAATCCTTCCGATCCAGGTTATACGTTTAATCTCGTCTCTGCATATAACGATACGTACTCTTATTTTGCCGAATTCGGCAAGTTGGGCACCTACGTTGTTGACTTCACTGCGGCGGTGCGCCACAAGAGCGGGACCGTCACCCCAACCGACGATGTTACCTACACCGGCACCGGCCGCACCATCTTCCATGTTGGGCCCATCGCGGAGTTGCAGGCGAAGGCCGCCTGGTTGGCTCCCGGGGTGTTCACCGTAACGGTCCGGAACAACGGGCCGGATATCCCTCCGGCAGCCCGGGTGCGGGTGAGCCTGCCCCAGGGGATGCGCTTCATCCGGGCAGAGGCAAGCGAGGGCAGCTACGACCCCAACAGCGGCGTGTGGAACATCGGCCGTCTTGCTCTCCCCGACTTCCGCAGGGCAGGCGGCTTGACCGCCGGTGCGACACTGACCGTCTATACCGAACCCACCGGCGAGGCCGTAACCCAGCCGGTGACAACAAGCATCGCCAACCACCAGGACTATTGCGTCCGCATCAAGAGCGGCAGCGTGTACGACACCCTGGAATGCGACGGAAGCGCGGCTCCCGATGGCTACACGGAGCACTCCACTCACTACTACGACTACATACCCGGCAATAACGAGGCGCGGCTTGCCGCGAGCTTTACCGCCCCCGTAGGCGACAGCGTCACGCGCGTGACTGGCCTGGCCATCACCTCTTCTCCCGACTCGACAAAAGGCTATTACCTGCCGGGGCAGGACCTGGAGGTGGAGGCGACCTTCAGCGACACCGTGACCGCCGCCGAGGGCGCGAAGCTCCTGCTGCTGGTCGGCCAGTCCTTGAGGGAGGCGGCGGCGGTCCCGACCACCGGCGAGTCAATCCGCTTCCGCTACCGGGTGCAGTGGGCCGACCGCACCGACCCCGGGAAGAGAATCCGCGTACCGGCCAACCCCTTCATCAATCCCGGGTCGGCCACCATCCAAGCCACCGGAGGCAAGACCCTATCGCTGCTCTTCCCCGGCCAGGACCTGGGTTCCGGCCACGCCATCGGGCCGCAGCCGGACCGGGTCTGGGACAAGGATGCGGGTGTATTTGTCAACGTCCCGGAGTGGAGCGACCCGGTGTTCCTGACCACTGGACAGGAGGGCTCCCGCTACCGGTTCATGGACGGGATGCGCCACTACTACGTCTACGACTCCCTGACCCGGCGGTGGATGCTGGAGTTCCGCATCGCCGGACCCAGGCTGAGCGCCGACGACCTGGACCTCATCCAGTGGCTGTACCTGCGGGGCAGCGGATACTACAGCCAGAACCAGGGCCACCCCTATGGGGACGGCGCCGACCCGGTGGCCGGAAGGCCCTACCTGGGCCGCTGGGACGACCTTGCTCACCGGGGCAACCAGGCCTGCTGGGGACTGGAAGCAATGTCCAGCCCCGGCAAGACCAGGGGGCAGCGACTGGAGGAATTGGCGGACATCGGGGTGGACCGGTTCGGTAGGGCAGCCTTCGCCCGGTACGAAATCACGCAGCCCGGCTACGTGAGCGGGCTGCTGAGCGCAGCGAGGGCCATCGCTCCTGAAACATGCCCCGCCGCTCCCGATGGGCTGCGGGCATCCCCGGCGCCAGGCGCCGCCATCGTTGGAATGGAGATGAACAGCAGCGGGCCCTACGCCGCCGGGGACGCCATCGCCGTGGCGGTGATCTTCGACTGGGATGTGGAGGTCTCGGGAGCGCCGCAGCTCGCCATCGAGGTGGGCGGCGAGGCCCGCACGGCGGTGTACGACGCCGCTCTGAGCGACCCCAGGTCCAAGGTCTTCCGCTACACGGCGCGGGAGGCCGACCGGGACGGCGACGGGGTGAGCGTGTACCCGGGCAGCATCGTCCTGCCCACGGGCGCGTCCATCCGGGACCCCGGTGGAATCCCCGCCCGGCTGGAGCACAACGGCCTTGGGGCGCAGCAGGGGCACACGGTGGGTCCGGTAAGAATGGGGTCGATGATGATGATGGGAGCGCAGGGGGTCGCCGCGCCGCCGGCCGTCATCACCGGGCTGGCGATGCGCAGCAGCGGACCCTACGCCGAGGGCGACGCCGTCTCCGTGGCGGCAACCTTCGACTGGGACGTCACCGTGGCGGGAACGCCCGCGCTGAACATCGAGGTGGGCGAGGAGACCCGCGCCGCGCTGTACCAGCCGTCTCTCAGCGACGCCGCCGTCAAGGTGTTCAGCTACACGGTGCGGGAAGAGGACAGGGACACGGACGGGGTGAGCGTATATCCCGGCAGCATAGTGCTGCCGTCCGGCGCGTCCATCCGGGACGAGCATGGCACCGACGCCGACCTGACGCTGGCCGGTCTGCCCCCGCAGCCGGGCCATACCGTGGGCGTATCCGGCCCGGCGCCGCCGTCCGTCACCGGGCTGGAGATGCGCAGCGCCGGCCCCTACGACGCCGGGGACGCCATCGAGGTGATGGCCCACTTCAGCCAGCCGGTGGCGGTGGCCGGAACCCCCAGCCTCCAACTCCAGGTGGGCGACCGCAACCGCGCCGCACTCTACACCGCCGAGGGCGGCGACAACGACAGCAAGGTCTTCCGCTACACGGTGCAGGAGGAAGACCGGGACGAAGACGGGGTGAGCGTGCCCGCCGGCAGCATCGTGCTGCCCGAGGGAGCGTCCATCAAGAACGCCGGTGGCATCGACGCGGCCCTGGGCCACGCCGGGCTGCCCGCCCAGGCGGGCCATCTGGTGGTCGTCCAGCAACAGCAGGTTCCAACCCTTCCGGCGGACTCGCCCCTGGTCCCAACGGGCCTGGGCCCCGGCGACAACTTCCGGCTGCTGTTCGTGACCTCCGCGACCACCACGGCGGAGTCTGCCGACATTGC
>DAOUJS010000189.1:0-20495 GCA_034422355.1 Dehalococcoidia bacterium
CTCGATACAATTTGGCAGGCATTCCCTACACCTCCCCACGATGAAAGATTGCCTCCATTCTATCAATGCCTGCAATGCCTGTTTTTATCAAAAATAACCGGACACAGTACTAGGAGTGGCGCGGGCGCACTATGGCAACCAGGGCCAGAAAAAGGCGCGCGCCAGACGCCGGTCTATCCGCCGGTCCAGTCATTGCTCCAAAGGCCCGATGAAAGAATGAAGCAGATCTACAACTTCCTGCCCTTGCTCCGCCCCACCGCATGCCGCAACATTAGAAAAGATCCCTCCCGGTGAATGGTATTGTCACATTCCCATTCCACCCGAAGGGGTCTTTCTTTGTGCCTGTTTTCCTATGCGGTTTTTCCCCTCTTTACCAAACTCCGGAATGGCTCATGTTCTTTATGTGTGACACATGAGAAGTTCACGAAATGATTGACAGTAGCAGTGCTGGAAGACTACGATTCTTACTGTGCATCTGAGTTGCAAAAGCTATGACTAACATCAACACCATAGAAGACCTGATCCGCCTGCTGGACGAAAACCCGGAGTGGCGGGAGGCCCTGCGCGACCGGCTCCTGACCCGCGAACTGATCGAACTCCCCGAAAAATTCGCGGCGTTTGTAGAAAAAATGACCGAATTCCAGTCGAACATGGCCACCTTCGTATCGGAGATGACCGCTTTCAAAGACGAGATGGTCACCTTCAGGGACGAGATGGTCACCTTCAGGGACGAGATGGTCACCTTCAAGGACGAGACCAACGAGCGTCTTGAACGGGTCGAGGTGCGATTGGACCGTATTGATGGCCGGCTGGACCGAATACAAGACGACGTTGGCACTATCAGAGGAATCTACGCCAGAGACTCTGCCATCAGAGATGCCATTCAAATTGCAGATGATATGGGCCTGATGTGGGTCAGGTCGCTGTCCCAGGAGGAGCTGGGGCGAATGAGCAATACTCCGCAGGCATCTGACCTGACTCGCGATGAGCGTAGGAGTTTCCGCCGGGCCGACCTGGTTTTCGAGGCTCTGGACTCTCTGGGAACAACGTGCTACGTAGCAGTGGAAGTCTCCTTCACTGTCAACGGAAGAGATACTTCGCGAGCCACCGACCACGCCCAAATCCTGACCGCCCTCACGGGCAGTCCCGCCTATCCCGCCGTAGCCGGTATGCGCAGGGACGACCGTTTTTCTGACATCCTGGAGTCAGGGGAGATATTCTGGTTTGAGTTGCTACCATTGGAACAGGACCTGGAGTAAATCGGACCGGCCTCAACAGCCCAAGGCCCTTCTCTACAACAGACGCTATCCTGGAGACGTAAGCAAAAAAGCCTGAACAGACTTACACGCCTTTCCTAACCCCGGACGACTCGGTTACACCGGCAGTGGCTCAAGCTTCACGGTCCGGCCTGTAGAGGCTGACTCAATCATCCCCAGAGTTACCTGCACCACCTTGAGGCCGTCGACGCCCGACGCCGACGGCTCCTCGCCCTTCTGCACCGCCCAGTTGAATCCCTCCGTCTGCCACTTGAACAGGGCAAGCGGGTCCGGGCCGTAGGACGCAGCGGTGTTCACCGTCTCGGTGGAGACGTCCAGCCCCCCCGAGTAGTTGGGCCGGGAGGCGTCGCTAAGGATGATACGCCCCTCGCTGCCGTAGATGGTCACGTCGCACTTCAGGTCCGGTACCCGGTTGCTGCAACAGAGGGTAGCGATAGCCCCGCCGTCGAACCTGAGACACATGGAAGCCAGGTTCTCCAGCGGGTTTTCGTCGGTCTGACCATCAGTGATGGCCGCTATCTCAACCACCGTCTGGCCCAGTATGAAGTGGAGGTCATCGACGGCATGTGTTCCCGTGCCCATCATAGTGGACGCGCCGCCCACCAGCTCCGGCTGGTCCCACCACTCGCTCAGACCCGTCCTTGCCGCCCGTTGCGTCTCGCCTCGCGTTCCGCCGCCAATCTGCACCTGCGCCAGGGCGATGCCGCCCAACGCGCCGTCACGCACCAGGCGGCTGGCCTCGGCGTGGCCGGGATGGTGCCGCAGTTGAAATCCCACCCCCAGCCGCACGTCATGGGCGCGGCAGGTCCGGACCATCTCTATCCCTTCTTCGAGAGTAACGGTCATCGGCTTCTCCACCAACACATGCTTTCCCGCCCTGGCTGCCATGACCGTGTAGGGAGCGTGCAGGTGGTTGGGAGACGAGATGAACACCGCGTCAACCTCGGAATCCCCCAGAATACCTTCAAGGGAGTCATAGGCCCGGGCAAACCCATGCTTCTCAGCGAACGCCTCTGCTCGCCCCATGTCCCTGCTGTAAGTTGCTACCAACTCCGTACCCTCAGCCAACGCCATCGCCGGCGCGCCCGCTCGGTCCGGATACCTGCCTGTTCCAATGAATCCCCAACCTATTGCCAATTGATTCCTCCAGATTATCTATGGAGTTATCGAACATGCCCTCAGACTGATAACCCGACGTTCCCTACCCCACACTGTCATTCCTGCGAAGTAAAGACACCCGCCTAGACTTGGTACTCGGGCCTGCGGAGCAACTGCCGGGCTATGAGCAGGCGCATGACCTCGTTGGTGCCCTCGCCGATGATCATCAGGGGGGCGTCCCGGTAATAGCGTTCCACCGGGGACTCCTTGATGAAGCCGTAGCCGCCGTGTACGCGCATCGATTCCATTGTCACTTCGCCGCAGACCTCGCTGGCGAACAGTTTGGCCATCCCCGACTCCAAGTCCACCCGGTCACCCCGGTCCTTCTTGGCCGCGGCGTCGTAGGTCAGCAGCCGCGCCGCCTGGATTTTCGTGGCCATGTCGGCCAGCTTTAGCTGGATGGCCTGGTGCTGGGATATGGGCACCCCGAAGGTCTCCCGCTGTTGAGAGTAGCGTATAGCCGCCTCGAAAGCGGCCTGGGCCACTCCCACGGCCCGCGCCGCCACGTTGATGCGGCCCGTCTCCAGCCCACTCATGACGTAGCCGAACCCACGGCCCTCTTCGCCGCCCACCAGATTTTCCACCGGGACACGGTAGTCCTCGAAAATCAGCTCGCAGGTGTCCAGCCCCCGGTAGCCCAGCTTGTCCAGGTCTCGGCCCACGCGGAAGCCTGGACTACCCTTCTCCGCCACGAAGCAGCTTATCCCCCGGTGCGGCGGCTGCGCCGACCGGTCCGTCTTGGCCAACAGGCAGAAGGTATCGCCGTAACGCCCGTTGGTGATGAACATCTTGGAGCCGTTGATTACGTACTCCTCGCCGTCCTTTACCGCCGTGGTCTCCATGCTGGCGACGTCGCTGCCGCCGCCCGGCTCGGTCAGGGCCAGACCGCCCCGTTTCCGGCCCGAGGCCAGATCGGGGAGGAAGTGCCGTTTCTGCCCCTCGGTGCCGTAATGAGTGAGGACATAGGTCAGGATGTGGTGGGTGCCGATGGCCCCGGTGATGCTCATCAGCCCCTTGCTCAGTTCCTCGAATATAGTGGCGAAGGTGGTGTAGTCCAGCCCCAGCCCGCCGTACTCTTCCGGCACAGTGATGCCGAAAAGTCCCAACTCCTTCATCTTGTCGATCAGGTCGTGGGGAACGATGTCTTCCCGGTCCAGCTTGTCGGCGACGGGGTTAACGTCCCGCCGCACGAACTCGCGGACCATGTTCACAATCTGGGACCGGGCCTCTTCCGGAGTTGCGGGGGTTGCAATGGTCACGTCTTTCTCCTTGTATCCTCAACTGACCTGTGTGTCGTTTGAGCATGTTCCCGCACGGCCTGAAATCGGGAGATTTAGCAGTCTCACCGACGCGCCTGCGCTGTCATCAGCATCATCTAGCTGGCAGTCCACAGCGCAACACCGTCGATCCCGTTTTCACGGGAATCTTCGTGACCGCGAGGTAGCAGTCAATGCCAATAACGCTGGAATTGCGGCCACCGAAAGACCAATCTGCCTACCAACCCAGCATCACCGACTCTTTGCGCGGGTCGGCCCCTCCCTGGTAGACGCCGCTCCCGGCTCCGCCCAGGATAGGGGTGAAACCGTTGGAAACGCCCCACGGCCCGACTTCCCGAACCTCGTGCCCCTTGTCCCGCAGCGAATCCGCGACGCTGGAGGGGATGCGGTCCTCAAGCTCCAGCAGGTTAGGATATTCCCGGTGGGGCCACGGCGAGCGGGGGAAGCTGTAGCCGCAGAACCGGGGAGCTTCCACCGCCTCCTGAACGTTCATCCCGAAATCGACGATGTTGTTGAACACCTGGAGGTTGCTCTGGGGCTGGCTGTCGCCTCCCGGCGTACCCAGGGTCATGAACGGCTGGCCCTCCTTCAACACTATGAAGGTGCAGGGGGTGGTCCGCGGCCGTTTCCGGGGAGCGATGGCGTTGGGGTTGTCGGGGTCGAGCCAGAAATAGCAGCCCCGGTTATTCAGCAGAATCCCGGTGTCTCCGAGAATCATTCCCTGGGCCAGGGCGGCAAAGCTGCTGGGCGTGGCCGAAACCATGTTGCCCTGGGCGTCAATGGTCGCAAGGTAAGTCGTCCCATCCTGGTCGCCGCCCACCGCCAACGGTTCCGATGGTGTGGCAGCGGCCTGCTGTCCGGGAATGGACGCTTTCATGCCTATGGGGTCTCCGGGCGAGTACTCGGCCTGCGCCTTTTCCGGGTCGATGAGACCTCTGCGCAGCGTGGCGTACTCCTTGGAGAGAAGGCCCTGCACCGGAACGTCCACGAAGGCCGGGTCGCCGACGTAACGCTCCCGGTCGGCGAAGGCCAGCTTCAACGCCTCGACCTGCAGGTGGACGGCCTGTGGGCTGTTGTGGCCAAGCGCGGCAAGGTCGTAACCCTCAAGGATGTTCAACGCTTGCAGCAGGGTTATGCCCTGGGTCCAGGTCTGGTTGGTGTAAATCTCCAGCCCCCGGTAGGTGATGGAAATCGGGTCCTCCATCGGGGTCTCGAACTCGGCGAAGTCCTTGAAGGAGTAGAGGCCGCCCAGGTCTCGCGTGGCCTCCCACATCCGCCGGGCCACGTCGCCGATGTAGAAGACCTCCCTGGCGGCGTCGATGGCCGCCTCCCGGCTCCGGCCCTGGCTCAAGGCATCCTGCTCCGCCGCGATCATCATCGACAGAGTGCGGCCCAGGTCTTCCTGCTTGAACATGCTCCCCAACGCCGGGGGCTGCCCGCCGGGCAGGTAGACCCGTTCCGAGTCGGGATACTTCCTGAGATTCTCCAGGCGCTCCCGGCTGGAAAGGGCGCGGCAGAATAGCTGGTAGGCCGGGAATCCCTGGCGGGCGAACACCAGCGCGCTCCCGGCGACCTTGCTGAAGCTCATGGTGCCGTATCGGGAGAGCATGGCCAGAAGGGCGGATACGACGCCGGGAACGGTGCTGCTCAATATCCCCGGCGGGATTTCGCCCCATTGCTCCATGTAGTGGTCCACGGTGGCGGCGCTGCCCGCCCAGCCCTGTCCCACCACCGAGCGCACCTTGCGGCTGGAGGCGTCGTAGAACAGGAACGCCACCTCGCCGCCCAGGGTGTAATGGGCCGTCGGTTCCATGACCCCGGCGGCCAGGGCTGACGCGACGGCGGCGTCAACAGCGTTGCCGCCCTGCCAGAGGATGCGCATCCCGGTCTGGGCGGTAAGCTGGGTCCCGCCGCCGACCATTCCCCTGGTACCCCAGATGATGGGCCGGTGGGAATACTCCCCCTGGCTGCCGACTGTGTGCCTTCGAGTATCTGCGCTCATGTCCACGCTCCCGGCCAAGGTTGGTTAGTCCAGTTATACCCGTATAAGGCAATGCTGGCAACCCGACGGGTCTTCCAGGGGCAATCGCGTCTCAGCCGGGCAGGACTTTTGGGAGGCAGTCCTCCCTCCATCCAGCCTGGAGCCGTTTACCCCGGATACCCGCCTTGAGGCTCGTCTCCCGTTTCAGCAGGTTGCGGGAGACCTGCCTCGGAGTGGCCATGTTCCGGGGGCCGTGGTCCTTGCGCACCCGGCTCTCGGCCCTCCCGGAAGGCCACGTCCAGGCTCCAGCGCAACGGGTTCCCGGTGTTTCGGCGCCCTCGCGCTGCTGCAAGCTGACCCTGTGCCGGCGCCTCCAGGCTGCTGATGCAGTATCCGGCCTGCACCGCAGCTCCAGCCTCCGTCTCCCGGCGGCATCCGCCTTCACCACGGGACGCAGCCCGGGCCCCGGCAGCGCTCAGGCATTCCGGGCAGACGGGACCGTCCGCCGCCCAGCGCCCGAAAGCGGCATTTGCCCGGAACCGCTGACAGCGGTGGGTCCTGGCGAAGCGGCAGACCGGCAGGGGGAAACTGCTCACTATGGCGAAGGCCGGGTCGTACCGGATGGAACCCAGTAGGAAGGAGATCGATTGACCCCATCACCGCAGCGGGGAGCGGAAACGGGACGTCGGGATGCAAATGAGGCCAATACTTGTATAATCCGGTGAGACATAACCCCGGAATCAAGGCCGCATGGCGGCGGGCGCAATGACCAATCGGAGGTGTCGTATGGCGACCATAAACTCGGTGCTGGGGCCGCTGGATACTGCGGACCTCGGGTTCACTTTGCCCCATGAGCACCTGATCGATTCGTCTGCCGGCATCAGGGCCACATATCCCGAGCTGGAATTCCGCGATGAGGCCCTGGACATGGCCCTGGAGTCCTTCACCAGGGCCAAGAATGGCGGGGTCGATACCGTCGTAGAAGTCTCCCCCCTGGACCTGGGACGGGACGTGGCGCTTATGAAGGAGGTCTCGGAGCGAACGGGAGTGCAGTTCATTTGCTGCACCGGCTGCTGGCTGGATGTTCCCCGCAGTTTCTGGGGCAGGGACAAGGACTTCATCGCCGACCTCTGGGTGCGTGAGATCGAGCAGGGAATCGAGGGTACGGGAATCAGGGCCGGCATCATTAAGGTGGCCACCAGCGACCCGATTACCGAGCAGGAAGAGTTGATGCTGCGAGCTTCGGCCCGGACACATCTGCGCACCGGAGTTCCGGTTACAACTCACACTCCGGCCGAGTCGCGGATAGGCGAGGAGCAGGTGCGAATCCTGAAAGAGGAAGGGGTTGAGCCTCACCACATATACGTGGGCCACCTGAACAACACCCTTGACCCGGACTACCACCGGGAGTTGGCCCGGCTCGGCGTCTGGCTGGGCTGGGACATAAACAATCCCTTCGGCCGCCCCAACCAACCTCCGTGGCAGCAGAAGACCGATTATCTGAAGGAGCGGTTGGACGAGGGCCTGGCCTCCAACATGATGCTGTCCCACGACTGGAACGTTGTTCTGTCCCGGATCGGCTCATCAGGGTTCCCCAACCGCAACCAGAACCCCGACGGATACCTCTGGCTCAGCCGCGCCGTCATCCCCAGATTGGTGGAGTCAGGAGTTCCTGAAATCGTGATCGACCGGATGATGATCGAGAACCCCAGGAGGTACTTTGAGGGCGTGCGCCCGTCCGACTGACCGTCGGCGCCCTCCATCCGGCCTATATTCAAGACTGAGAATGCCGCCCATACCGTGTGGCGGCCAGCATGACTGCTGAGGATCCGACCCTGGGAGGAAAGCAGGCAATGAGTTTGGAGGACATTGAACGCAGGCTTCGAGCCTTGGAAGACGTCGAGGCGATCAAGCGTCTCAAGGCCCGATACTGTACCTATTGTGACGACGACTACGATGCAGACAAGATCGCCAGCCTGTTCGTCGAAGACGCGGTTTGGGACGGCGGCATCCGGGGCAAGGCCGAAGGGCGGGAAGGAATCCGCGAATTCTTCGTCAACGCTTCAAACAGGCTTCCCTTCGCCGTCCACATGGTGATGAATCCCATCATCGAGGTGAACGGGGACACTGCCACCGGCATCTGGTACCTGTTCCAGGCTTGTACCTACGCCGACGGCGACCGGCCGGTATGGGGGTCGGCAAGGTACGACGAAGAGTACGTCAGGGTGAACGGCGTCTGGATGTTCAAACACCTCAAGCTGACCTCCCACTTCTGGACTCCCTTCGATCAGGGGTGGGTCAAGGCCCAGTTCGTATAGGCAGGCCGGTTATGGGACAGATGAACGGAATGGTCGCCATCGTCACCGGAGCGAGCCGGGGACTGGGACGGGCCATCGCCAAAGAGTATGCCAGTGAAGGCGCAAGCGTGGTCATCTGCGCCCGCAGCCAGTCTCCGACCGGCCTGGCCGGGACCCTCGCCGAGACGGCCGCGGACATCGGGAATGCCGGAGGAGAGGTCTTCGCCATCGACTGCGACGTGACCGATGAGTCCCAGGTCAATGAAATGGTCCGTCAGGCGGTGGAGCGTTACGGTAGGGTCGACGTGCTCTTCAACAACGCGGGCGCAATGGTGTTGGGGGAGTCGATACTGGAGATTGACCCCACCCGTTGGGAACAGCTCATGCGGGTCAACGTGACCGGCCCCTACCTGTGCAGCCGGGCCGTGCTCCCGGCAATGATGGAGCAGCGGCACGGCAGCATCATCAACATCGGTTCCAGGATGGCCACCGACCCCGCGCAGGGGGGCGGCGTCCTCTACAGCGCCAGCAAAGCGGCGGTCCACATGTTCAGCCTCTGCCTGGCCGACGAGGTACGGGACTACAACATCGCGGTCAACATCCTGAGTCCCGGCGCGCTGCGCAGCGAGGGTTCCGCGGCAATCCCGTGGACTCAGCGCGATTGGCACGAACGGGTAGACCCCAGCGCCGTCGGCCCATGCGCCGTGTACCTGGCCCTGCAGAACGCCGCCACCTTTACCGGGCAGCTGGCGGCCCGCGCCGACTTCGGCACAACCTGGGGGCCGGGCGTTGTGACCTGACTTTGACCCCCCGGAGTTTTATGCCATGCGGTTTGGTCATTTTTTCTACCCGATGAAGTTCGACGATTCCCGGGACGCGGAAGAGGTCCAGGAATGTCTGCGCGAAGCCGTGTTGGTCGAAGCCCTGGGGTTCGACGCCATCTGGATTGCCGAGCATTACTTCACCGGAGAGTGCGTCTACGGCGATCCCCTCGTCTTTGCCAGCGCCGTGGCCGTCAAGACCAGCAGGATAGAGATCGGATTCGGCATCCTGGAGCTTCCGCTCCACCAACCCGTCCGGGTCGCCATGCAGACCGCCCTGCTGGACAATCTCTGCCAGGGCAGGTTGATCGTAGGCACGGCCAAGGGTTCCAACTACAACGCCTTTGAATACGTCGGGTTCGGCACCAATCCCCGGTTGGGGGCGGAACAGATGGAAGAGGCCGAGGAACTGCTGGTCAAGGCTTGGACCACTGACAATGTGGTGTTCGAGGGAAAGCACTACCGGGCATCGTTTCCGTCGGTCCGGCCCCGGCCCTTTCAGAAGCCGCACCCCAGGTTGGCCCGGGCCTGCATCAACCGGGAGTCCATCATCGAAATGGCCCGCATCGGACGGCCCATCCTGCTTCGGGGCCGCTCCACCAACTCCACCGCGGAAGACATCCGGCTCTACAGTGACGTCATGGCCGAGGCGGGGTTCGGCGAGGCCGCCATTGAGCAAAACCTGGACCAGATATGGGTCTGGCGTGAGATGCACCTGGCCGAAACGGACGAACAGGCGCTCAACGAGTTCCTGCCCGCCCAGCATGAGGCATTCACCCGGATACAGGCTTACCGGGACCAGTGGAACCCGGCCGAGTTTCCCATGTCCCGCCAGACGCCGCCCATGGGACCCGAAGGCTACGCCCCTGTTCCCGACCCGGACGCCCCGGAAAACCTGGTGGGCAGCCCCGGGCGGGTAGCCGAGCAGCTCGCCCAGATGCGGGAAGCGGGCATCCGCAACCTCATGCTGACCAACCGCGGCCTGATGCCCCCGGAAAAGACTGAAACTTCCCTCAGATTGCTCGCCGAGAGGGTAATGCCGAAGTTTCAGGAGGGGTAAAGCCCCTGCCGGCGGTCAGCCATACCGCCTGAAATGCAACGCTGCCGTCCCGGCTCATATTGGTGGACAAAACCCCAGACCTGGAGTTTGGCCGAAAAATAAGGACGTAGCATAGCCGTTATGCAGGACAAGCTGTGGGAGTATGTCAGCGCCCGCGGAATGGACCGCCGCCGGTTCCTGGGGCTGCTGGTGTCGGGCGGAAGCGCGGCTGTCCTGGCCGCCTGCGCCGGCATCGACATCGGGCCGGAACAGGCTGACTTCACCCCAACCCCGGACTCTCCCTGGTTCAAGGACCCCGGCCCGTTCATCCGGCACGACGACAAGGGGCTGGAGGCCAGGCTGGAAAACATGCAGGGCCTCATCACCCCCAATCGCCTTTTCTTTGTCCGCAACAACTCCGCCAGCATGGACATCAACGCCTCGGACTGGCGTCTCTCCGTGGAAGGAGACGCAGTGGCCGAGCCGGTGGAGCTGACCTACAGCGGGCGTTGCATCAAAACTCCTCAAAATTAGGGAGTTTTGAATCAAACAGTAGGATACCAACGTCCGAAGTATAACTCTTTCCAGCCTGAAGTGAAGCGTCCTGGCCGGACTCAATAGTTCAAAATTAGATGAAAACTGTTACAGGCTGGACCTCTTCCAATTCCTGCCAACAACCCACCACTAGTCACCACTGTCAACGTGTGGTACTCTCCAACCTCTACCTAGACCACTGGTTTCGTATGTTCGCTCCATCGAGGTAGGCATTTCCATGCTCCCTCGTTGGACCGAAAAGTATGGGTCTCGATAGCACGCGCCAATCCCGACGGCGAGGGGGTGCCACCGATGCCATACCCGTCCCACCCATCCGCCGACGCTTCCTCTCATTCCCCATCTGAGCCGCCACATTCGTCACCATCCGGTCGCCTCCGGGTGACATTGAACCCCAACCGAGCGCATCCCGGGAAAACGGTCAGTTTGGCCATGCTGTCAATGGTGATTATGGCAGTAGCCTGTGGGATTGACATGTGCAGCAGCCCCGGAGCCAAGCTCACTGATAGTATCGCCAAGACGGAAGATCATGCCCAGAAAACGGTTGACGCCCTGATGTCCGCCAACCGGGTGATTGTAGGCCAGAACACCAGCAGTAACGCGGTTTCGGAAACTGGCGTTGTTGGGCGGTTCTTCATCCCCAGCCGGGCCTACGCCCAGGAGGTGCCGTCCTCCGGCACCAAACAGCAGAACGACATCGAAACCCTGCGTTCCGAATGGGGACCACGCTACAAGGCCGCACAGGATAGCTATGCGGAATTGAACTCCCATATCGCCAACAGCGAGCGGTACGCGGACGAGTATTTCCGCCAGCAGCGCGAGCACATTGAAAGCCTCAGGGACGCCGACAACGTGCGCACCATAAGAACCGCCATGGAGAATACCTACAACCAGCAGATGCGGTACTACGAGGACTGGATTGATTCCGCAAACATGGTCAGAAAACAATGCGGCGCTATATTGGACAATATGCACAACATCAACACCCTGATTGAATTCACGTCAGATGCCGCCGACTTCCAGACGCTGCTGGACGAGCAGGTCGCCATCCCCGAGGTAATCGCATCGCTGAACCAGGCCATGTCCGACTTCCAGTCCCGCACTCAAGGTATCCTGGGCCAGTTGGAAGGACAGCCATCGGAATCGCAAGGCAGTGCTGGGCCATTTCTGCCAGTTGCGTCCACTGCGACCAGATATCCGACACCTGCCCCCACCCACACGCCTATTCCAATTCCAACGGCTACACCTGCACCAACTTCGCAACCAACGTATACGCCATACCCTTCGCCCGGTCCCGCAGATACGCCGACGCCCGAACCTACTCTTGCGCCGTCGCCCACGCCAACAGCGGTTGCAACGCCGGAGCCTACTGCAGTGCCAACTCCAACCGCGCCTCCGGTTACGCCAACCCCCGTTCCCCTGTCCGTTGACGTAGTCAACGTTAGTTTCGTTGGCACTGGTTATACACTCTACTTGGAGATTCCTGAGATACCAGGAGGCGATGCCCATGAAGAGGTGCGGTTGGTAGTCAGCAACCAGATCGGTGTGATCAAGGATGAGTATCAGAATTTCGTACGGGCCAGGAACGGAGCTTACTTAGGTGCGGTGGTATTGGACAGTGACCTATTGCCGAACCCTGACATCGAATGGGTGAATGCGAACCTGACAATCCATGCCATTCCGTAACGTGGGGTGGGATGTACGCTGCTGACAAAACACCTTACCCTGTTCCCATGCGGAGAAGGGGACGCCCCACTCGTGGGCCATGCGATTAACCTGGCAAATGTTGTGGCAGAGAATCTTGGCCAGCACCTCGTTGACCTGCGCCACCGGGTGGCGGGAGCGGACGTGTTCCTGGAACCGGGTCTTGATCATCGACACCGTGGTCTCGACATTGGAACGCCGATGGTACAGGCTCAGGAAATCCTCCCGGTGGGGGCGTTGCATCAAGAGTCTGCCGAGCCGCACCCTGACCTGTTACCTGGAGTGCGAGGGCAATCATCGCGCCATGTTCGGCCTGTTGCAGGGGCGGGAGGCGTCTGGGACCCAGTGGATGACCGGAGCAGTAGGCAACGGCGAATGGGTGGGCGTTGCCTTGCGGGACGTGCTGACCCTGGCGGGGATTCACGCCAGCGCAGCCAGCGTGTTGCTGGCGGGACTGGACGCCGAATCGCCGGAGGGGGGCTTTCGTTACGTCCTGCCGGTGGAAAAGGCGATGCACCCGGATACTCTGCTGGCCTACGCGCTCAACGGGGAGCCGTTGCCCAGGGACCACGGCTTCCCGCTGCGGGCCCTTGCGCCGGGCTGGGTGGGCAGCGCCAACATCAAGTGGCTTGGGCGCATCGTCGTCTCCTCCGAACAGATGTGGACGCGCAACAACACCACTTCCTACGTGCTCATAGGCGGCCAGTACCCGCCGGAGGGCGAGTCCCGAGGCAAGCCCGTAACTGCCCAGGTCATCAAGAGCGCCCTCGCCCTGCCCTGGCCCGCGGAGCTTTCAGCGGGGAGTCATCGAATCCACGGTTACGCTCACTCCCCGGCGGGGCCAATCTCCCGTGTGGAGTGGAGCGCAGACTTGGGGCGCACCTGGGCCGACGCTGAACTATCGGGCCGGCAGCCGGACTTCTCCTGGGCGCGGTTCGAGTTCGCCTGGGACGCCCGGCCCGGCGAGAGCGTGATCATGACCCGCGCCACCGACGCCGCGGGCAACACCCAGCCGGACCACGTGCCCTTCAACGAAAAGGGCTACCTGTTCAACCAGCCTGTGCCGCACCCGGTGCGTGTGACATAGGGCAACTGTCCCCTAACGTTGCCTAATCCCATCAGGAGGCCCGGTGTGGCCCTCGGCCACCGGCTCGATCCGGCCGGGGCCGTTCACCCGGTCGAACAACTCCACCACTTCCCGGTTGGGCGGCCGGGTCAGCAGGGCTGCCGCCACGGCGGCAATGGTCGCCGCCGCAAACCCCGGAACGGCCGGATTCACCTGCCAGAGGCCGACCTCTTCCAGCAACTTGACGGTCTCATGGAATCCCAGCAGGTCAGTCAGGGTTTGCGCCCGCTGATAGCCCAGGCCCATGAGCCACCACCAGGTGGAAACCACCGAACCGGAGGTCACCCCGGCCAGCGCGCCCCACAGGTTGAAGCGGCGCCAGTAGAGGGCGAGAATCAGCGCCGGCCCGAAGGCCGCCCCCATACCGCCCCAGGCCAGGGACACCAGGGCAAAGACCGACTCCGGCGAAATCATGGAAATGATGGCCGCTGCCATCCCCACCCCCAACAGCATAGCCCGGCCCATCCAGACCCTGTACTGGGTCTGCATTGCGTAGGTGAATCTCCTGATCAGGGGCACATCGTCGGTGGCAATGGCCGAGGCCAGCAGCAATTGGGAGTCGGCGGTGCTCATTACCGCCGCGATGACGGCGGTGAGCAGCAGACCGGCAATCACCGGGTGGAAGAACACCCTGGAGACCACCAGGTAGAGCCGCTCGGCGTCCGGCAGCGTTTCGCCCCGGTCCAGCAGGGCCGGCGCTGCCACCAGTCCCATCAGCAGGGCAAAACCGAAGATGAAAATAACCCACAGAGTGCCGATGTCCCGGCTGCGGTTGATGTTTTCATCCCGGTCCACCGCCATAAACCGGGAAAGCACCCGCTGTGCCCCGAAGGAACCAAGGGCCCAGCCAAGGGCCGACAGGAAGAACAACACCCCGAGGCCCCGGTCGCTGGCATCGGTAAAAGGGTTCCAGAACCCGGGGGCGGTAGATTCCAGGCCAGCAAAGGGATTGCTGGCGGTCACCAGCAGCGTAAGGGGTATGATGATGAAACCGGACAGCATTATCAACGCCTGGAAAACGTCGGTGCGGGACACGGCCAGGAAACCGCCGATAAAGGTGTAGGACACCACGGCCACCAGGCTGACGAGTACGCCCAGGTTGTGGCCGTTCTCGGTATGGCCCAGGCCGAAGACCTCTTCCAGCAGCTTGGCCCCGGCAATCAAGCCGGAACAGACGTACAGGGTTATGAAATAGAGGCTGATAAAGGCGGCCAGGGAACGCAGTATGCCGCTGGTGTCGCCAAAGCGTCTCTCGAAGAACTCGGGCAGGGTCAGCGAGTTATCGGTGGCGATGGTATAGCGGCGCAGGCGGCGGGCCAGCACCGTCCAGGAAACCCAGACTCCAACGACAATGGCCACCACGGTCCACAGGTGCATCATACCGGCGGCAAAGGCCAGGGCCGGGAAGACCAGCATGGTCCAACCGCTGGCCGTCGACGCCCCGGAGCTGAGAGCGGAGGTTACAACCCCCATCCGCCTCCCCCCCAGCACGTAGTCGGACATATCGTCCATGCGCCGGTTGCGGAAAACGGCAATGCCTATCAAAGCGGCGAAGTAACCGATGAAGACGACCAGAATCCAAATCCAGGAGTACCCCTCAAGGAAATCTACGCCCATTTACAACTTCTCCAGCCTGGAACTGTGACCATCAACAGGTGGTCAGTGGACGGTGATCAGGACTGGCCACCGCCGGCATCGGCCTTCACGGTATCACGCAAGGTCATTTCCAGTCACGCCGGGCAGAACAGGCTTGATGCAGGCATCACCCCATGATACATTCCCCAACCGGGGACGGCCCCAACCGGGGACGGCGGGCCAACGGTCAGACCCGTCCCCAGGGAACGCTTCACACCCACCAGCGCAGGTTGCTGAGACCTGGGAAAGGAAATCACTTCATGCCCGGCCCTCTGCCAGAATCGGCCTCAGCCCGGCTGAACGCGCTCCTCTCCGGCTTCGAGGAAATGGCCAAGAGCCAGGTCGGCTATCCCGTCAACCAGGACTTCGATTACTCAGAACTCTGGCCCTTCCTCCAGTACTCTGCCAACAATGTTGGAGACCCGTTCCAGGGCAGCAACTTCCGCATTAACACCCACGAGGTCGAGCGCGAGGTCATCGCCACCTTCGCGGACCTCATGCGCCTGCAACAGGAACAGGCGTGGGGCTACGTCACCTCCGGCGGCACCGAGGGGAACATGTACGGCCTGTACATGGGCCGGGAACTCTTCCCCACCGGCACCGTCTATTTCTCCCAGGACACCCACTACAGCGTCGTCAAGCTGCTCCGGGTCCTGAACATGAGAAACATCATGCTCAAGAGCCAGGAAAATGGGGAGATGGACTACGAGGACCTCCGCGAGACCATCCGGGTCAACCGGGACACCCCGGCCATCATCGTCGCCAACATCGGCACCACCATGAAGGGCGCGGTGGACGACCTGGACAGGATCAGGGAAATCCTGGACGACCTGGATGTGCGGGACTCCTACATCCACGCCGACGCCGCCCTCAGCGGGATGATCCTGCCATTTGTGCCTGACCCGCAGCCCCACGGGTTCGACGCCGGTGTGGACAGCATGGCCGTCAGCGGCCACAAGCTGATCGGCTCTCCCCTGCCCTGCGGCGTCGTGCTGACCAGGAAGGACTACGTGGCCCGCATCGCCCGCTCCATCGAGTACGTTGGCGCGCTGGACACCACCATCCCCGGGTCCCGGAGCGCCCTTGCGCCCCTCATCATCTGGCACGCCTTCCAGGAGCGCGGCCATGAGGGTTTCCGGGAAACGGTGGCCGGGATGCTGGAAGTGGCCGAGTACGGGGTGCGCCGGTTCAACGATTCCGGCGTGCCCGCATGGAGGAACCGGAACTCCGTCACCGTAGTCTTCCCCCGGCCCAAGCCGGAAGTCTTTCAGAAGTGGCAGATAGCCCCGTTCGAGGACATCGCCCACGTGATCACGATGCCTCACGTGACACGGGAAATCATGGATGAACTCGTGGACGATTGCCTGAGATAGAGAGGAGCGCCGCAAATGGAAAGGATCGTCATCATGGCGAGGAACGAGGTCGGGGTGATAGCGGACGTCGCAACGGCCCTGGCGGACGCGGGCATCAACATCGAGTCCATCAACACCGAGAGGGCCGGGGAGCAGGGCATAGTGACCCTGACGACCGACGACACGGACCGGGCGCTTCACGCCCTGAACGACGCCGGATTCAAGGCGGCCACCGACGACTCCCTGATATTCCGGCTGCCCGACGAACCCGGCGCGCTGGCCAGGGTGGCGGAACGGTTCAAGGCGGCCGGCGTGAACATCCAGAGCCTGCACATCCTGGACCGCCGCTCCGGCTACGCCACGGTGGCCCTCACGACGGACGACCGCCACCGGGCCGAGGCGCTGGTTGACCCGGAATCAATGGTGTGAGCGAGGGAAATCCCCCTTAATCCCCTTTGCGGAAGGGGGAAACAGCGGAACCTTTACCACATTTCGGGTAGCCTTTGGATTCGCGGTAGACGTAGGGGTATTATCGACGGCTTTATGGGAGGTAATCATGGCAATCATAGCGGGATTCATGTTAGCCGGGGCACGTAAGGAAGGGCGCAAGGAAAGCGATAAAGAATGGGAAGCCGCGATGCGAAAGATTGGGCTATCACCAGAACAAATTCGGGCTATCCGGCAATCCCGATTTGGAGGTAATGAATTTTCGATGGTTGACGACAATGACAAGTAGCAACCTGAGCGGAACAAGGCTTTGATGGGCTAGGTCGAAAGGCCTGGCTCTTTTCTTTTGTATCAAATGCTCCCATTCTTTAGCGTCAGCCGACCCGCCCAAATCCAACAAGGAAATCAGCCGGGAGCTTCACAAGATGTTGCGGGAATGGAACGACATTGCCGATTGACCGGCACAGAATGGTGTATAAGCTGCCCTCTCCGTAAGCGCGGGGATAGACCGAATTGTCCTCGTATTCTTCGGCGGCGCTGAATGGCTCCCCCTGCACAGGCGGGGACTCATTAACACCCTATTCTTTCAGGCCGTTCCGGGCAAGCTGGGGGCAATGTATCAAGAGGCCCCGGTTGTTAGCCGGGGCCTTGGTATTCACGCGGGGTAGCCGTGCTAGAGATTAACGCATCAAGATGACGTTGCCGGTTCGCCCGTCATAGTCCATGCGATAATGGTACAACATGCTTCGGCCAATTAACACATGATGTTGTTGACCGCCTGCCGCAAGATGCACGCCAGCAAACGAACCGCTAATCGCCCAATCGAGGCTAGGGATGTAAACATGGGCTAAATGCCTGTTCACCTCTACGACACCACCAACCCCGCTTATCCTTTGACGGTCGATGATGGGCAGACCCAACGTTGCTGCAAGGGCAGAGTCAATACAGGATTCCATCGCTCCCGTGTCAACCAAGGCGGCCCACGGGGTTGGCGACAAGTTGGGACGCTGGCCAGTGCGAGGGTCGTATGTTGGGTCAAGTCCAACTTGCACCTGAAGCGTAGGCCCCCAGAGCAATAGGTCGTCGCGGTTATTGAAGCCGCAGTTGGTGCTAGTCATAGACGGGTCTATATGCAACCGATGCAGGCAATGTCATTGGCGGCGCGCCAACACGCCGGATCAGGTACGGCCCTTTCCCGAACCGAAGCACGGCCTCGCCAGCAACATCCTGGAAATCGGAGAACGTGCCAATCAGTTCCCGGTCATGGAACAAGACCCATTCGCCGAGGTGTTCGGTTTCCAGAACGTCGCGCTGTGCTTCGTAAACCTCGATATTTTCAAGCAATGTCGCCGTAGCCATTCTTCTTCCCTTTCCGTGCATGGTGCCAGCACATATTCCAAGGTGTAGGATTGTCTACCGCATGTCAAGACCTGCATTCATAATACTAACAATGGAGTTGCATCAAAGAAGAGCAACAAGCAATGATGCCCCCCAATAAATCACTGAAATCAGCGAATTTCCGCCCCTCCCCTTCACGCGAAGTCAAGTATATAGTTCCCATTCTTTTCGGCTATTCCTTCGACCTGCCGCAAGGTCAAACCCGTTTCCCCAACTATCCTTTGTACAACCGAAGCAGCCTACGCCCGTTCAGGCCTGTTCGACCGGCGGCGGGCGCTCATGGACCAGTGGGCCAGGTACTATGGTCTTCCATTGGCAGCAAGCAGTTGTTGACGTGCGCATTGGCTTCGGCCACAATAGCCGAAGCCTAAGAATGTGGTAATGGTGCACTTTGCGGCAGCGATCCCTGTGCTGAAAACCTTGGCGGTAAAGGGACTGGAAGCCCTTGGGATTGAAGCGGCCTTTTCGGCCATTTCTTCGACCTGCCGCAAGGTCAAACCCGTTTCCCCAACTATCTTTTGTACAACCGAAGCGGCCTACGCCACGGTGGCCCTCACGACCGACGACCGCCTCCGGGCCGAGACGCTGGTTGACCCGGAGTACCTCGTGCAGGATACGATCTAGGAGGGCTTTGCACCAAAAATCCCGAATTAGACTGACTTTTGGAACAACCGGCCATTCTGTTCCAAAAGTCCCTACGCTGGCGCAAAACCCTTGCCGACTCACGCGCACCAGATGGTCGCTCATGCCCGTATGAATGGTGAGGGTATCTCATACGACGGCATGGCTAGAAGAAAGCAACAAGGCCCCGGCATTGCCCGTCGGGGCCTTTCGGGCCAAGTGAATAACAGACGAGAAAGGACTTACAATGCCCGCCAACCCCTTACTACAGGCCGGCCTTGATCTCAGTGAAGAAATCTTGGATGTCAATATCGAGGTAGATAGAGAAGATCTCAAAGAGGACTGGAACCAAGTTGCATTCTTCTACTTGCGCCAGGCTAATCGGGCTTTAAGGGCCATTAACATTATCTTGCCCCATGGATTGGTCACCCCCTCAGAGGTTCTGGTGCGATACTTGTTCGAGCTCGGGGTGAGGCTTAGATACATGGAAGCAAGCCCCGGGGATAGGGTTCCTGACTTCCTTAGACATATTCACCCGACTGATCCGGCAGACAGTGACCTCAACGATCAGATTCGTGATCAGCTCGAGCACGGAAACTACGAAGATGCAATGAAATCGATGGTCCCCGGTCAGGGATGGCGCGACTTTAGAAAGATGTGCGAGGAATTCAAACTGTTGAATGACTACTGGACTGTGTACAGAGTGTCGTCCGAGCGCACTCATGGCGGAGGTCTTGGGATGGCAAATGACCTCTTGGTCGCGTTAGGACTGTACCAAGTGCCCGACTCGAAAGCGCCAGGCATTTTGTACACCGCGATCCACTACTACACCTGGGTTGTTGACATCAACCTCAAGGCGTTCCCTCACCGCGCATCTGGATTTTCCTTGAGCGCCGATTGGAAGGACCGTCTGCAGGCATTTGGACATAGCGTTGAATCCATGACATCGACATCCTAGCCCACTCCTCCAGAAGAAACTTTTGAAACAAGAGGGACTTTTGGTGCAAAGCCATCTAGGAGCAGAATTCCCTCAATCCCCACGGAGAAGTCAAGTGGACCGGCAAGATGATGTAGGGGATGAACCGAGAGTCCGCGTAATCAGGGTAATCGACGGCGACAGCCTAACTTGCCGCAACCTAGACAATGGCAAGGACTTCAAGCTACGCCTCTTTGGAATTGATGCCCCGGAGCAAGACCAACGGTACGGTATTGATGCCGCCAAGGCTCTTGCTCGAATGACTCAGAACGGGATATTCAGGCTTGAAGTTACGGACGCAGATAGATATGGCCGTCTTGTAGGGATTCTTCGTTCCGAAAGCGACCGTGCCTTCTGTGTCAACACTGAGATGGTCGCTCAAGGTTGGGCGTTCAACTGGACTGAGTTCGGAGAAATTCCGGGAACCGCGAGTGCGCAAGAAAGCGCGAAGGTCAACCGTCGTGGGATATGGTGCCATGGGAACCCCGAAGTACGCCCCTGGCAGAACCGCCGTCCTGACCTCTACCGGCCAGACACGCCTCCAAGGCGACGCCAGCCAGCACCCCAACGGCCACCGATCCAACAACCATCAGCGCAACCACAGCCCGATCAACGGCCACCTACCAGGGCAACAACAAGAGAAGCCCGGGTTGATCCTTCACCGAAGTCAACACCACAGTCAAAAGCGGCAAGCGGTCCCCGCAAAAACACTGTTAAGCGTCTAGTACTCAGTCAGGTCAGGAATTGATTGGATAGAGGCGATGGAGTTTTGCTCTAGCGTCCTGGATGCCAAAGCGCCAGTTGATGCGGGCCTGAGCCTGGTTTCGCTCCCGT
>DAOUJS010000190.1:0-24824 GCA_034422355.1 Dehalococcoidia bacterium
CTCGATACAATTTGGCAGGCATTCCCTACACCTCCCCACGATGAAAGATTGCCTCCATTCTATCAATGCCTGCAATGCCTGTTTTTATCAAAAATAACCGGACACAGTACTAGCCATTGCAGGCACCCATGATTGGCGCCATTGAAGGCGTCGAGGGACACCTTTGCAGCATTGCGTTCCCTGTTCTGCAATGCAAATGAGTTGCTGCGAAAATGACGCTACCCTATCCGCTTTCCTTGCCTACGCTCCCCGGTTAGGATACAGTTTAGGTTGATCATCGCAGAGTTCAGCCGGGAATTGACATCCTCTCACTATGCAATCGGAGACGGGGAATGCGCAAAACTACAGTCCTGATAATGATCGACGGGTTCGGCCCCGAGTACCTCGCGGTTTGCCCTATGCCCAACCTGCGGGCGTTGGCAGCAGACGGGTTGATGACGGAAGGCCGGGGGGTGATGCCCTCCGTCACCAACGTCAACAATGTTTCCCTAATTACATCCAGCTATCCCCAAACTCACGGCATCACCTCCAACTACTGGTACAACCGCGACGCGGGTATCGAGACGTACATGGAGTCCGGGGAGTTCATCCGGGCAGAGACAATCTTCCAACGGGCTACGGCACAGGGGGCACGAAGCCTGCTGGTCACGGCCAAGGACAAGCTCCGCCGGCTGCTGGGCAATGGAGCAACGTTGAGCGTCTCTTCAGAGCAGGCCCCAGAGTGGGTCGCAGCCTTGGCCGGAGACCCTCCCCCGGTCTATTCGCTGGAAGTCAACGAGTGGGTTATCAATGCGGCGGACCGCATCCTGGAGCGGGAGCATTACGACCTCGTGTATCTTGCCACGACCTACTACGCGATGCACACCTACGCCCCGGAGCAACCGGAGTCGTACCGCCACCTGTCCTTGATTGATGGGGCCATTGGCAGGCTGGCAGACCATCTGGATGATCTTGACCTGCTGATCACCGCAGACCATGGCATGTCCGCCAAGAGCCGCATGATTGACCTTCGATCCGAACTGGAGAAACACGGGATACGGTCCCAGGTCGTGCCGATCATCAAGGACATGTACACTGTCCACCACTCAAACTTGGGAGGGTGCATTTACGTGTACCTGGATGACCGTGACCGGAACGAGGCGGTGCAAGTCTTTGAAGCCTTGGACGGCGTTGACCGCGCCCTGCCCAGGGAAGCTGCAGCGGCAGAGTTTCACCTGATGCCGGAACGAGCCGGTGACCTGATGGTCCTGGGCGCTCCCGACGTAGTTTTCGGAGACCCACGGGAGGTTTCGATGCCGACCTCCCTCCGCTCCCACGGTTCCCTTCACGAAGACCGGGTCCCGATCATAGCTTATGGCAGTGGCACGAAGGGGTTCGACTTCCGGGAGAACAAGGACCTGGGCCGGTTCGTGTTCGAACGGGTCTTAGGCCAGACCATAAGCCTAGAGACGACCCGATAGGGAAGGTCTGGTCCCTCAGGACTGTCTGGAATGTCAGATACCGCCTCCATAACCGCGCCCATCCGCGTCAAGGCTCCGGCGACCACCGCCAACCTCGGGCCGGGATTTGACTGCCTGGGACTGGCACTTGACCTCTGGAACACGTTGGAGGTCTATCCGGCTAAACTCGGCAATGACGGCGATCCGCTGGTCCATATCATCGGAGAGGGCGTGGACGAGGCGCCAAGCGACGACACCAACCTCGTGTACCGCTCGATGATGTTCCTTTTCCACGAGGCGGACAGAAAGATGCCGCCGGTCAGGCTGGTCTGCCGCAACGAGATACCCTTCGCCCGCGGGTTAGGCAGCAGCGCCGCTGCCATCGCCGGAGGTCTGGCCTCGGCCAATGCCATGTGCTCTCGCATGTTTACCCCCAACGAACTGCTGGAGATGGCAGCTACCATCGAGGGGCACCCGGACAATGTTGCCGCGGCGGTACTGGGCGGCCTACAATTGGTGGTCACCGACCAGCAGCAGCTATACACCGCTCCCATAGCGCTCCCGCCTGAGCTTCACGCCGTCCTGTTCATACCGGAGCGCCGCATCGCTACCGCCGATGCCCGTGCTGCGCTGCCCGCCACAGTGCCCTTGGCCGACGCTGTGAGCAATGTGGGCCGCGCCGCACTGCTGGTGGCGGGCATGGCCACCAACCATCCTGAGTATCTGTCGATTGCCACCGAGGACAAGCTCCACCAGCCATATCGGCAGAAACTGTTCCCGGCCATGAAGCTCTTGTTCCAGGCGGCGCGGGACGCCGGGGCATTGGGCGTGTTCCTGTCCGGCAGCGGCTCCACCGTGCTGGCCCTGACCAAGGGACGGGAGATGACCGTAGCCTACGAAATGGCCGAGGCGGCGCGGCAGGCAAACGTCGAAGGGCAATTGAAGGTTGTCCAGCCAGCCGTCATGGGCGCACATGTAGTAGATTTGGGCCAGTCAACGTAGTATGGCTGGGACCAGCACAATTGGATAACCGAGAACGTCAAACGGAAGATACGAGGGAATCTGTTTGGAGCATACTATCCCGGTGGAAAACCGCATACTTCACCTTGTTCGCCATTCAGAACATAGCGGGCATCACTCTGTTATGCTGGTATGAAATTGCCCTGAGGACTACGGACAGCACCGCCGAGACCGCCTTGGCAATCGCCAAAGGCATAGGGTTAATCGGCGCGGGGTCGGCTACCACGGCCATAACTCTCATAGAGACAGCGAGGTCGATCATGGTTATAGCAGCAAGTTTGGAGGCCTGGCTCAAGAGAAGGGAAGAAGCAAGGATAGAAAGTCGGGTCGCTGAAGCGACCGAGCGAGTGACCGAGCGAGTGACCGAGCAAGTGACCGAGCGAGTGACCGAGCAAGTGACCGAGCAAGTGACCGAGCAAGTGACTGAGCAAGTGACTGAGCGAGTGACCACGCAAGTCCACCGGGCATGGTCTGAGTGGAACCAAAGGCGGATGGAGGCTGAGGCTAACGGGGAATCCTTCGACGAATCGCCACCCGACTTCAGCCAGACGGGACCGACGGATGCAGGCCAATCTTCCACGCTGCACAACAATACGTAGGAGAATCCCAGTTTGCCCCTGATCGTGCAGAAATATGGTGGAAGCTCGGTAGCCAACGCAGATAGAATCAAGAATGTGGCGTCCCGCATCGCCAGTTCCAGGGACTCCGGCGTGGACGTAGTGGCCGTGGTCTCGGCTATGGGCGATACTACCGACGATCTCATCGACCTGGCCCGTTCCGTTAGCCCACATCCCGACGCCAGGGAGTTAGACTTGCTCCTCTCCACCGGGGAATTGGTGTCCTGCACCCTGCTCACGATGGCCCTGCGCACCCTGGGATACCGTGCCATCAGCCTCAGCGGGGAGCAGGCTGGAATCCACACCGATACTACCTACGGTAAGGCCCGCATCAGCCGCATCGACACTGCCAGAGTTAAACGGGAGTTGGATAAGGGCCAGCTAATCGTCGTCGCCGGTTTCCAGGGCATCACCGACGATCTGGATGTTACTACCCTGGGCCGTGGCGGCTCCGACACCACGGCCGTCGCATTGGCCGCTGCGATGTACGCGGACCGTTGCGAGATCTACACCGACGTTGATGGCATCTACACCGCTGATCCCCGGTTGGCCCCGGACGCGCGCAAGCTGAAGGATATCGGCTACCAGGAGATGCTGGAGCTCGCCAGCTACGGCGCAAAGATGCACCCTCGATCCATAGAGCTTGGGATGGTGTACAAGGTCCCAATCTACGTTGCTTCCAGCTTCAACGACACTCCCGGAACCTTGATACACCAAGGGCCGGACGAGGACCCCGTGGAAGATAGAGTTAGAGTAACCGGAATAGCCTGCAACACCAACGTTGCCAAAATCACCGTCCGGTCCGTCGTCGACCGCCCCGGGATTGCCGCCGCGCTGTTCGAGCCGTTGGCCCAGGTGGGGGTGAATGTGGACACCATCGTCCAGAACACCAGCCCAAGCCCCATCGGAGACCGGCGGACCACCGACATCAGCTTCACCGTCAGCCGCACCGACCTGCCCGGAGCGCTCCGGCAGGTTGAGACGGTGCTGGAAGAACTGGGCGCCGACGGGGTGATCACCGATTCCTCCCTCGCCTCGGTCAGTATCGTAGGGTCCGGGATGCAGAACACTCCCGGCTACGCCTCCCGGATGTTCCGCGCACTGGCCGACGGCGGGATAAACATCGATATGATCACCACCTCCGAGATTCGCATCTCCTGCATTATCAACGAGTCCCAGGTAGGTGAGGCGGTGCAACTCCTCCACCGGGGCTTCCAGCTAGAGGAGGACCACTAAAGAGATCTTGGCGGACCAAGCCGTCTTCCTGTCAGTCATCATCCCCGTCTTCAACGAAGAACCACGCATACAGAACACCCTGGATCATGCCTTAGCATACCTTGAGTGTTTCCCCCATCCCTGGGAGTTGGTGCTGGCCGATGACGGCAGCCAGGACGCATCTAGAGAATTGATCGCCCCCTACTTGGCCCGGTATCCCAACGTCCGGCTGCTCACCCTGCCCCACCGAGGCAAGGGATGGGCGGTAAAGCAGGGTATATTGGCCGCGACGGGCCGGTTTCGCCTCATGTCCGACGCCGACCTCTCGGTTCCCATTGAACAAGTGGACCGTCTGCTGGAGGCGGCATCGCAGGGCGTGGACGTGGTGCTGGGGTCGAGGGAGGTAGAGGGCGCCCGGCGCATCGGCGAGCCCGAGTCCCGCCACGTCATGGGGCGGGCCTACAACCTGCTGGTGCGGCTGCTGGCTGTTCCTGATCTCAAGGATACCCAATGCGGGTTCAAGTGCTACCGGGGAGAGGCTGTTCCCATACTGTTCGGCGCACAGACCCTGGATGGATTCGGCTTCGACGTAGAGGTACTGTATCTGGCCCGCAAGTCCGGCATGACCATGCGCGAGGTTGGAGTAGACTGGCGCTACAGAGAGCACAGTAAGGTCCGGCCCGTCCGCGACGCGCTGAGAATGGGCATTGACCTGTTCAGGATGCGCTGGCGGCACCGTAACGCGGCCAGATTCTGAGCCTTCGACACTGGCATCCGATCATCGGTCTTTCCCCTGCAGTACGGACCCTCAGCGGCCGCACCGCCCATACGAGTATGGGGCGATATTCCCAGTCAGAATTCGCAGCCAAAAGTATTGACTGGCGGCGTGCCGATGGTGTAACAAAATGTCCCAGCAAACATAAGCTCGCTCGCCGGCTGCTTCGTGTTGAATCGAGGTGGAAACTTCGCCCGGGGATGCCCGCGAGCTGCATACATGGTGGAGAGAGGATGAGTGCGGAGCTGATTGGATCAGCAGTAGGCCCGAAAACCAAGAAAGACCTCAGCCACGACGCAATCGCGCTGGCGCTAAAAGGCGAATGGGAACAGGCCGCCAGCCTGAACCGGACAATTCTGGAGTCCTTTGACAATGACGTCGAAGCGATGAACCGGTTGGGTAAGGCTTTGATGGAGCTTGGAGAGTATACCGAGGCCAGAGACGTTCTGGACCAGGTGACTCGCATCGCCCCCTACAACGGCATTGCCAAGAAGAACCTGGCCCGGTTGGAGCAGTTGCAGAGTGTGCCGGTCTCGAGCAGGCAGATGCGCAAAGCCGCGGGAGCGCCCCAGCGTTTCATCGAAGAGAGCGGCAAGTCGGGGACCACGGTGTTGGTCAAGCCCGCCGGGCCCCATGTGACCGCCAGGGTCGCGCCCAGCGATCCCCTGGAACTGGTGGTGGAAAACGACGCCATCAATGTCTATACCCGGGAAGACGAGTATCTGGGACGGGTCGAGCCCAAGCTGGGCCGGCGACTCCTGCGCCTGATCTACGGCGGCAACCGATATGAGAGCGCCGTTGTCGGAGTACACGGCCAGAGCATTTCCATTATCATCTGGGAGACCTTCCGCCACCGCAGTCTCCATAACGTCTGCTCCTTTCCTATCCGTACCAGGGATGAGCGTCCGGTTTACCTCAGCGAGACCTTGGCGCGTTACACGCGCGACGACGGTCTGGACGATGATGATGACGAGGATGAGGCGGAGGAAGACGAGGACCTGGACGAGGACTGGAACGAGTAGCCCTCCACTTCATAACCGGACCGGACCCGTCCGTTGTACGTCCTTGTTGGATCGACTCTTGCGGAAACGGTCCGGTTTCCTCACCTATAGGACCTCAACGGAAGTCAGCCACTCTCCAGCAATTCTTGCTGGCACCCCGCTGGTTTGACCAGTTAACCCCCGTTGAGGAACACCTTTGATCCCGGCGGCAGCCTCCAGACCGGGGCCGCTGCCTCTTCCTCCAGTGTTCCCTTTCTCCCCTTCCCGATAGAGATTCTGCTCGTCCCGGAAGTTAACTCTATGTTAACTTCCGATATTGTGTGGATTATGTTACTCTAACGCTGGGAAATTCCCTAGTCGAGAACGTTGCTCTATGACCAGTGCGGGGCCGGATTGGCCATCGAGGATTCGTATCGCAGTAGGAACAAATGGGCCACCTGCGCTGGGGAATTCCGGCAGGCTTGAGCGCTGCCAGTAAGGAGGTAGAAGCTCATGGTAGGCCTGTGGACGCTCAGAGTGGTGGGGGCTGGAGGGTTTGCGTTCCTTGGCTGGAGGTTGGGCGGAGTCGTATCGGATTTTACTTCCCCAACAAACACCGGGGAAGGGCAATTCCTGCCCTGGGGATTGGCCCTGACTCTGGCCGGGATACCGGTGGGAGCACTGATAGCGCCGTATCTGATGTTTAGTCCGTGGCGAAAATTCGCAGATTTCCTGCGCGACATTCCCGGACCGACACTGGTCGCCAGTGTTATCGGACTGTTGGTTGGACTGATCGTTGCATCTCTTATCTCCATCCCGCTTTACATCCGGCTGGATGGGTGGATGGGATGGGGTATTCCCACCATCGTCAGCATCAGCCTGGGGCTGTTGGGTGCGTGGATTGGCGGGCACCGCAACCGTGACATGCAAGCCATAATACCGGCTCTGGAAAATACCAACGGGACGGGTAAAGTATCCCGGAATGGCAGCATTGTTGTGGACACCAGTGCGATTATCGACGGGCGCATCGCCGACCTCAGCATCACCGGGTTCCTGGAAGGCGAACTGGTGGTGCCCAGATTCGTGCTGGACGAACTCAGGCACATCGCCGATTCCAGCGATCCCCTGCGCCGCAATCGGGGTCGTAGGGGATTGGAGGTGTTGGGCAGGCTGCGTAAAGATAGCTCGGTCCCAATGGAAGTCTTGGACGTAGGGGTAGCGGCAGGCGACGAAGTGGACTCCCAGTTGGTCAGGCTGGCCAAGGGAATGAAATCTCCCATCCTCACTACCGACTACAACCTGAACCGGGTGGCTGAGCTCCAGGGCGTCCAGGTGCTGAACGTCAACGAGTTGGCCAATGCCCTCAAGTCAATCGTGCTTCCCGGCGAGGAGATGCGTGTGCACATCGTTCAGGAAGGAAAAGAGGCCGGACAAGGTGTGGCCTACCTGGACGACGGCACGATGGTCGTCGTGGAGGGAGGCCGGCGTTACCTCAACGCCTTCCACGACGTGGTGGTCACAAGAGTTCTCCAAACAGCCGCCGGACGTATCATATTCGCCCAACCCAAGAACAACTGACCTCCCAATGTCCTCGTTGCCCGACTCAGATGCGGCCTGTTACTCCGGCCCGAAGGTCGGAGCAGTGGTCGTGGCCGCCGGAAACAGCACTCGGATGGGCGGTATCGATAAGATTTTCGCGCCAGTACTTGGTTTGCCCCTGGTCAACTACTCCCTCGACCAACTGGAGCGGTGTCCGTCGGTAGACCAGATTGCTTTAGTGCTGGACGCCAGGGCATTGGAACGTGGCGCGTCTTTGGTGCGAGAACGGGGATACCGCAAGGTCGTGCAACTATGCCCAGGGGGAGAACGCCGCCAGGACTCCGTATTCAACGGCCTTAAAGCCCTGGCGAGTTGCGAGTGGGTAATCGTCCACGATGGGGCGCGTCCCTGCCTGGACGACAAGATGCTCCGGCGTGGGCTTGCCGCGGCCCAGGAGTGCGGCGCGGCAGTGGCGGGAGTGCCGTGCAAGGACACCATCAAGGCCGTCTCAACGGATATGAAGGTCCAGGACACCCCTGACAGGGCAACCCTCTGGGTAGCGCAGACCCCCCAGGTGTTCCGTTACCGCATCCTGATGGACGCTCATCAGCGCTGCTCATCCGACGTCACCGATGACGCCATGATGGTGGAAAGCCTCGGCTATCCAGTCAAGATGTTCCTGGGAGCTTACGAGAACCTGAAGGTTACAACCCCCGACGACCTGGCGTTGGCGGAAACGCTCCTGCGCGACTGGGCTGCGGCGTAACCCCGTCCATCCTACGGCGCTCGACCCACATCAGCAGCCGTTGGCCTGCCCCTCCACCAAGGAGAAACCCTGCTGTAGAAAGTCCCTTACCAGTGGGCGGTTCTCTTCTATTTGGTAGTCTTCCATAAAGTCATGGCAGAAATTAGCACGAAAAATCTCCGCTGCCGCATACCCACCCCTCAAGAGATCATCGCCCGACTCTTCATAGAGTCTCCGAATCACTACCTTCCTGTGATAAGATTTGCCGGAGTCCCAACCGCGCTGCTTTGCGGCAGCCATAACGGCTTGAGTTACGGCTCCCCATAACTTTTCCGATGCTTGCAAGACTTCCCAGGAGGCGAATTCTTCATCCGACCTGCTTAGAAAGTCCCGGGCGGTTTGAAGATGCTCTTCAACAGATTTTGTCCCGGTAGTCACAACCGGCCCCCAACAGTGGGTTCTACGAAAGGGAGTATAGCCCGATTGAGAACGCCGTCCCATGCTTGGTGCGGAGCCGGCACGGCCGCTGAGGGTCCGCATTGCAGACTGTGCCAGCCTTACTGCTAAGGGTAGAGAAGCCGCCTTGGACATCCGCACGGGCATAGGGTTCGACGCGCACCCGCTGATCGAGGGCAGGCGGTTAGTCGTAGGTGGGGTGGACGTTCCCTACCATCTTGGACTGGCGGGCCACAGCGACGGTGATGTGCTGGTCCATGCCATGATGGACGCGCTGCTGGGCGCAGGCGCGTTGGGAGACAAGGGGGCCCATTTCCCATCCAGCGACCCTCAGTACAAGGACATCTCCAGCCTGGTCTTGCTCACTTCCGTTGGCGGCCTAGTGGCCCGCGCCGGTTGGCGCATCTCAAACGTGGATGCTACAATACTGGCGCAAAAACCCCGGCTTGGTCCCTTTATTGACACAATGAGGGAGAAGACGAGCGAAGCCCTCTCCTTGCCCTTGGAGCGTATCGGCATCAAGGCCACCACCACCGACTTCATGGGGTTCGTGGGCCGGGAAGAAGGGATCGCCGCCCTTGCAGTGGCGACGCTGATCTCAGAGTGATGCGGTTATACAATACACTGACCGGAGACGTGCAAGAGTTCTCGTCGGGCGACGGGAAGAGTGTGAAGATGTACGTCTGTGGAGTCACCCCGTACTCCTCCACCCACGTCGGCCATGCCCTCAGCTACGTTGTCTTCGACGTGCTCCGTCGCTACCTGGAGCATAAGGGTTATGAGGTCCGCCACGTCCAGAACTTCACCGACATTGACGATAAGATAATCCAGCGCGCGTCTGAGCAAGGCATTTCCTCCGAGGAGTTGGCCGAGCGGTACATCGCCGATTTCTTCGAGACGATGGACGCTCTCGGCATACAGCGCGCCCACGTCTACCCACGGGCCACTCAGGAGATTGGCCCAATCATCGAGACCATTCGCGGGCTGGTAGACAAGGGCTACGCTTATCCTGCCGGCGGCGACGTGAACTTCCGGGTAACGAGGTTCCAAGAATACGGGAAACTCAGCCATCGGACGCTGGACGGCATGATCGCCGGGGCGCGCATCTCGGTCGATGAACAGAAGGAACACCCAGGGGACTTCGCCCTTTGGAAAGGGGCCAAGCCGGGTGAGCCGGCGTGGGACAGCCCTTGGGGACCAGGACGCCCGGGCTGGCACATCGAATGCACCAGCATGGCCACGACTTATCTGGGCGAGTCCCTGGACATCCACGGCGGCGGCCAGGACCTGGTGTTCCCTCACCACGAGAACGAGATTGCCCAGAGCGAAGCCGCCACCGGAATCGAACCTTTCTCCCGATACTGGGTCCATAATGGGCTGCTTCAGCTTGGCGACGACAAGATGAGCAAATCTTTGGGAAACCTGGTTTCAGCGGAGGATGCGCTGGAGAGGTACAGTGCAGATTCGCTGCGACTCTACTTCCTCAGCTCCCACTACCGCAGCCCATTGAACTACAGCGATGAAGGGGCCGCCTCAATGGAGCGCAGCGCGGACCGGTTGCGTCGCTCGCTGGAACACGATGGTGCGGACGCAGAGGAACCCCTCGACGCCTCCCCATACGAAGAGCGTTTCATGGCAGCGATGGACGACGACCTGAATACCCCCCGCGCCTTGGCCGCGCTTTTCGACTTGGCCCGGGAGATCAACAGGACCCATGCCGGGCGGAGCGTCAAGTCTGCCCAGGAGTGTCTCCGCCGGTTGGGAGGGATACTCGGTCTGACCTTTGCCGAGCGCCGGTCCCCCGGCACGGACCACGTTGGCGTTGAACCTTTCATCGAGTTGCTGCTGGCCACCAGGGACGAACTACGCAAGGCCAAGCAATTTGCCCTGGCAGACCAGATACGGGACGGACTGGGCCGGCAGGGGATCACCCTGGAAGACACCCCCCAGGGAACGCTGTGGCAGTTCCAGACCGGGCGGTGACCCTGACAGCCCCTTAACCCACCCCTTACTGTGCCCCGGTTCCCACAGGTGAGTCCTAACCGCATGACTCGTGTGGACAGGTTCTCCAGGACTGTTCTACACGGGCAAGCAAGCTGTCCATAGTCGTATAATGACTAGCAATGGACGCGTTCTATCCCTACTTCACTCGAACATACAGGGATTGCCATGACCAGCAGACCGGTCCCGCCAAAGTCATCCCCTGGACCCGCCGCCCGGTTCAAGCCGCCTCCGCGGACCCCCGTTGACCCGGGCGACGGCAAATTTCCCGTCTTTCCTCCAAGGGGCGATATGCAAAACCCCATTCATCTCCACAACCCTGGTCACCTGGCAGCCTTGCGCCGCCATTTTGGTTCCCCGGAGACTACCCTTGTCCTGGGTGAAGTCCCGGTGGGCCGGGACATACGCCAACGCCGGGGCCTGCGTATCCCAGACCTGATAGTCGTATTCGGCGTGGACTCGGCTAGAGTCATCACCGACCGGGGCTATTCCATCGAGGAATGGGGCAAATCCCCGGACTTCGTGCTGGAAGTGGCGTCAGAGACCACCGGGCAGAGAGACATCGGGGATAAGCGCCGAGACTACGCCGCCTTCGGGATTCCCGAGTACTGGCGTTTCGACCCGTCGGGTGGTCTGTACCACGGGACGCACCTGGCCGGGGACTTGCTGGTTGGCGGCGTGTACCAGCCCGTCAACATCGTCAGGGTGGATGACGCCCACTACTGGGGGCGCAGCCAAACCCTGGGGCTGGACATTTGTTGGGAGGAAGGGCGTCTGCGCTGGTATGACCCGGTGGCGGGGCGCTACCTTCGGACTTTCGACGAGGAAGCCGAGGATCGCATCGCCGCAGAGGGCGAGCGCGATGCCGCCCGTAGCGAACTGGATGCGGAACGCAAGACACGCCTGGCAGCCGAGGAAAGGATACGGGAACTGGAAGCCGAGAACCGCCGCTTGCGGAGTTAAAACCAGTGACAAGCCACTAGCCACAGGTCACTGGCAGCTAGGAGGACCATGCTCGACACTTCTATTCTTCGCCCACTGATCGACATAGTGGGCGAAGAAAATGTCCTTACC
The DNA here is from genome assembly GCA_034422355.1 of Dehalococcoidia bacterium. Classification (GTDB taxonomy): domain Bacteria; phylum Chloroflexota; class Dehalococcoidia; order Lucifugimonadales; family UBA3495; genus CATOSP01. The sequence continues at coordinate 11,862 of DAOUJS010000190.1, forward strand.
GGTGACTACGACCTTGACCGCTACTCCGGCGACGCCCTCACCCCGTCACGGGCCTTCGGCGCGGAGGACGCATTTACTCATCTGGCCGACGCGGTGGCGCTGCCGGGTTCCTCAGAGGAAGTGTCACAGATAGTCAAGCTTGCAGCTAGGATGGAAATACCCGTCGTCCCATACGGCGGCGGCACCGGGGTCATGGGTGGCGCATTGCCTGTCCGGGGCGGGCTGGTGGTAAGTATGCAACGCATGGACCGTGTTCTGGAAGTCAGTCCGAGAGACCTGACCGCCACGGTGGAGGCCGGAGTAGTAGTCGGAGATCTGGTGGACTACCTGGAAAACTACGGCCTCATGTTTGGCCATGACCCCTACAGCGTTCCCATCGCCACCGTCGCCGGGACCATCTCCACCAACGGTGTCGGATACATGGCCGCGGCCCATGGGCCCATGGGCAACCAGGTGGTCGCGCTTGAGGTGGTGCTGCCCGACGGCAGTGTCCTGGAGACCCGGCCTGTGCCCAAGTACTCGTCCGGGCCGAACTTGAACTACCTGTTCATCGGCAGCGAGGGGGCCTTCGGAATCATTACCAGGGCCACCGTCCGTGTGTTCCGCAAGCCCGAGGTAAGCACGCTTACCTCGGCATCCTTTGACAGTTTTGACCAGGGGTTCGCCGCAGCCGCAGAGCTCCTGGCCATCGGAATGCGTCCCACACTGCTTGACGTGACGGAAGATGACTCCGGGACAACCCTCTACCTCCTGTTCGAGGGTTTCAGGGAAGGGGTAGCGGCGCAGGAAGCGCGCTGGGCGAGGGTATGTGCCGAGTTCGGAGGAACGCCTACCGGACCGGGACCGGCTGAGGACTACTGGCGTTTCCGGCACCAGTCCGGCGAGAACTACAAGCGGACGCTCTTGGGTCGCCCCCGACGGGACCGCTGGGCGCGTTGGGGAGGGGGCCGCGGTTTCGACTACCTCCACATGGCCCTGCCTGTCTCCAGAGTGCTGGAGTACCGGGACCGCTGCAAGGAGATAATGGCCGGGACCGGAGTGCGGGTGGTGGAATACTGCATTTGGAGCCGCCCGGAGCTGTTTTCCATGATGCTCCGCTCCGATGACGACGCGGGCGACGACATCCGGGAGCGTTTGGCCGAGGTAGTTGACCAAGTGCTTACACTGGCACAGGACATGGGCGGGACGATGGAATACTGCCACGGCGTCGGGGTAAAGCTGAACCACTTGCTCAAGCGCGAACAGGGTACGGGGTACAACGCCATCTCCAATCTGAAGCGCGCCCTCGACCCCAAGAACATCATGAACCCTGGCAAGCTGGCTCTCTGACTGCCCACAGTCACTTCCTTGTTCCCGATGCCGGTTTCCGGTAACAGTCGGCGCCGCATATTTGTGCGCCGACCGTGTTAATATGTAGACGCAACAAAGGTGGGGATAGTACGACTCTGTCCCCGCCGGATCGCGAGGTTCAAGCCAGGCTTGAAACGGAAGGAGTGAGAGTATGTTGGACTACAAGCCAAACATTGTGCTTGCCACCGGCGAGTACGATGTGGTCGGCACGCGCCCCATCCGGCACGACGGCCCGGACAAGGTCCTGGGACGGGCGCGGTATGCCGCGGACATCAATCTTACCGGGATGCTCTATGGCAAACTGTACCGCAGCCCCCACCCCCACGCGCGGATCAAGAGCATCGACGCAACCCGCGCCTTGGCGCTGCCGGGGGTAAAGGCCGTGGTCACCGCAGCCGACTTCCCCGAGGTATCGGCCGCGGTGGTGGACCAGGAGGAGGGGAGCACGGTCAACTACGGGTTCTACAGCCGCAACATAATGGCCAGGGAAAAGGCCCTCTACCGGGGCCATGCCGTGGCCGCGGTGGCGGCAACCTCGCAGCACATCGCGGAGCAGGCGCTATCCCTGCTGGACGTGGAGTTTGAGGTACTGCCCCCCGTCCTGACCCTGGAGGACGCTACCAGGGACGGCGCTCCGGCGCTCCATGAACGTCTGGTCACTGGCAACAGCCCCAACGCCCGGGCAGGCGGATGGGGGGACGATGACAGCGGCACCAACGTTGCCAACCGCTTCGAATTTCGCGCCGGTGACTTGGAAAAGGGCTTCGCCGACGCCGATGTTATCGTTGAGCGCGAGTTCACCACCAAGGCAGTACACCAGGGATACATCGAACCGCATTCGGCCACCGCCCAGTGGAACACCACCGACGACAGCGTGACGATCTGGTGTAGCAGCCAGGGCCATTTCGCCCTGCGTGACCACACCTCGGTCGTCTTGGGCATCAACGTGTCCAAGGTCAAGATCGTCCCGATGGAGATCGGCGGCGGCTTCGGAGGCAAGGGACAGGGTGGCTGCTACCTGGAGCCGGTGGCCGCGGCCCTTGCGCGCAAGGCCGGGCAACCCGTGAAGCTGACCATGACCCGGACCGAGGTGTTCGAGGGCACCGGCCCCACGTCGGCCAGCACCATAACCGTGAAGATGGGCGCCACCCGTGACGGCAAGATAACCGCGGCCGAGGCCCATCTGAACTACCTGGCAGGCGCATTCCCCGGCTCCCCCGTTCCTTCCGGGTGCCGAACCATGCTGGCCCCCTACGACATCGCAAACGCCTACATCGAAGGCGTGGATGTGGTGGTCAACACCCAGAAGGCCGCGGCCTACCGCGCGCCGGGGTCGCCCGCCGCGGCATTTGCCGCCGAGTCGGTCATCGACGAGATATGCCAGAGGATCGGCATGGACCCGGTGGATTTCCGCCTGCGTAACGCCGCCAAAGAAGGCACTCGCCAGGCCACCGGGCCGGTTTTCCGCCGCATCGGGTTCGAGGAGTGCCTGCAAGCAGCCCAACAGCACCCCCACCTGGAGACGCCCATCGAGGGACCCAACCGGGGCCGGGGTGTGGCTGCCGGGGCATGGTTCAACGGCAGCGGTCCCGCCAGCGCAGTTGCCAGCGTCAACCCCGACGGCACCGTCAGCCTGGTCGAGGGTTCGCCGGACATCGGCGGCAGCAGGGCGGCGATGGCCATGCACCTCGCCGAGGTTCTCGGTATCCCTGTTGAGGAGGTCAATCCGGCCGTAGTGGACACCGACTCCATCGGCTACAGTTCCGGCGCGGGTGGCAGCGGCGTCACCTTCAAGATGGGCACCGCCTGCTACGAGGCGGGAGTGGACATCAAGCGCCAGATGGTCGAGCGTGCCGCCAGCATCTGGGGCGTCGAACCCGACGACGTCGAGTACGACGGCGGAGTGTTGCAACACAAGCGCGACCCGGAACTGCGGACCGACTTCAAGTCCCTGGCCCGTCGTCTGAACGGCACCGGCGGCCCAATTGTCGGCAGGGCCACCGCCAACCCGGCGGGCGTGGGCAACGCCTTTGCGTTGCATGTGGTGGACGTGGAAGTGGACCCGGAGACCGGCAAAGTGGACATCCTCCGCTACACCAGCTTCCAGGACGCGGGCAAGGCCATCCACCCCAGCTATGTCGAGGGACAGATGCAGGGCGGCGCGGTCCAGGGCATCGGCTGGGCGCTGAACGAAGAATACTACTTCAACGACCAGGGCCAGATGATGAACTCCAGCTTCCTGGACTACCGAATGCCTACCAGCTTGGACCTGCCGATGATGGACACGGTGATAATCGAAGTGCCCAACCCCGGCCATCCCTTCGGTGTCCGCGGCACCGGCGAGGTGCCCCTGGTGCCTCCGATGGCCGCAATCGCCAACGCCATCAACGACGCCATAGGCGTCAGGATGGAGAAGCTCCCCATGTCCCCTGGCGCAATCCTGGACACCATTTGGGAACAGGGCAAGTAAGTCCAACAACATAGTCCGTTTCTCCACGGAAACGCCCAGGGCAGGGACACGAAAAGTCCGGCGGGAGAACGAATGACACCGTTCTCCCATGTCCGGACACAGCTCACTCCCAAACGCAGCCCCGGAGGACTGCTGATGATCGATCCCGCAACCATACAAGCCATTGCCGCTCTGGGCGCGATGCTGCTGGCCCTGCTGACGCTCATAGGAGGCTGGATATTCTGGACGGAACGCCGTTTGATAGACCGGATGGACCGTCAGCATCTGGAGACACTGGATCGGATAGACCGGATGGACCGTCAGCATCTGGAGGCGCTGGACCGAATGGACCGCCGGTTCCAGGATATGCAGGAGCAGATGGGCCAGAACCACCGGGAGATGCTGGCCTTGCTGGAAGGCCATACTCACGACGGCGGCCCGCCTCCTGTGTTCCGTCGGCTGACCGGCCCGGCAGATTAACCCACGCGAATCTGGAGACCCGTAACGGCGACCCGGCGGGAGAATCATCCCCGCCGGGTTTCTCAATTTCCGGGACCATTGGATATCGTCACACGTAGCATGATTTGACCTCTATCCTGGCCATCGTTCCCGCTCTCACAGGAAAAGGCCTGCCTTAGGCGTTCATCCTGGCCGCCTGAAGCGAAATCTGCCGGGACAGAAATCACGTATTGACAGGTAGATACCAAGCGTCTATATTCTACTCGCTTTCCGGCAGGTTCGTATTCAGCAATCCCGAAATGCTGACCGGAATATCCCGAAGACACATAATCCCATAGGCGGAGGATTCAAGCTCTCGATGACAAATCATTGCAATTCGTAACGCGATAACCCGCAGCATCCTGTTCAAGGGATATTGCGCTGTGATTCGCTAGATTCGACGGACCCAAATCATAACAATCGGAGGAGAGAACATGTCATCTTGGTGGTTCACCCGACCTCGGACGATCACTCTTATGTTAGTCGCCTCACTCGTGGCACTTATCGTTGCTTGTGGCGGCTCTGCCCCTGCAGAGCCCGTGGTACAACAGGTTGAGGTCACCAGGGAAGTGGTGAAGGAGGTCGTGAAAGAAGTCCCCAAGGAGGTCGTGCAGCAGGTTGAGGTCACTAAGGAAGTAGAAGTGGTCAAAGAGGTGGAGAAAGAGGTAGTGAAGGAAGTGGCCAAGGAAGTTGCGGTAGTAGTCACCGCTACCCCCGGCCCAACCGCCACTCCGGACACCTCCGCCAAGTCCGGTGGTTTCATAAACATGCAGAAGTACGCTGACGTGCGGCAACGGCTGGTCCACCAGTCGTCGATTCTCAACATGACCCTGTCCCCGATGATGAACCTGCTGGTGGAGTACAATCCCGAGACCGCGGACACCACCGACATCCGCTGCGACCTCTGCACATCATGGGACGTGGCCCCCGACGGCATGACCTATACCTTCCACCTGAACGAGGATGCCAAGTGGTGGGACGGCACCCCCGTCACCTCCAGGGACATCTGGTTCGCCATGGAGAGCATGGTCAACCCCGACCAGTTCGAGATACTGGAAGGACGGTCAACGTCTTCCACGGTGAACACCGAGCTATACGTTGACTCCGGCGCAACCAGGGAAATCGACGATTACACCGTCGAGATCAAGACCAAGTTCCCTGCGGCAGCTTTCCTCGCCGCGCTGGGCGTCGAGACCAACGCGGTGCAGTCCTACAAGACCGTCATCGAGGACGGGATCGTCCAGGGTGGCAGGGACCTGACCGCCATCAACGGCTCCGGGGCCTTCAAGTTCGTGGACTACATCAGCGGCGTCTCCGTCGAGTACACCAAGAACGAGGACTACTGGAAGCCGGGCAAACCCTATATCAACGGGATGAAGCACTTCATCATCACCGACGCGGGCCGCGCCATCGCCGCCTACAAGACCGGCCAGATCCTCACCACCAGTTGGATTACCAACCTGACGACATTGGAAGCCAAGAAACTGGACGAGGAGATGGACAACCTCACCGTTCACTACGGCGGGCCGACGGGCTGGCAGGCGGTCACCGTCAACACCACCAAGGCGCCCTTCGATGACCCCAGCGTTCGCCAGGCCATTCACTTGGCGCTGCATCGCCAGCCCATTATCGACGCCGTCAGCGGCGGCGAAGATTTGATGGGCTACATGATCCCCGAGGGTTTCTGGTTCAGCCGCACGGCAGAAGAATACGCTAACATACCCGGCTACCGGGAGTTGAACGGCGAGAAGCACCCCGACGACATAGCCGAAGCCAAGCGTCTGCTGACTGAAGCCGGCATCACGGGAGCCGTACCCATCCAGCTTACCGCCCGCAACTGCTGCGGTTACCCCGACCGGGCCGTCTTGGTCAAGGAACAGTTACAGGACGTCTTCGGATGGGAAATTGAAATCCGCGTGATGGAAGCTGGAGCAGGCTTCGACGCCTACTGGGCCGGGGACTTCGAGATGATAGTGCAGGGGCACGGACTCCACTTCGCCGACCCCGACTCCCTGATGGTCAAATGGGTGCGCGGTACCCTTCCCCAGTGGATGGGCGGTGGCAGGGGCAAGTTCTGGACCATCACCGCGATCGAGGACCTGTACTACGAGCAGCAGCAGGAGTCGGACCTGGAAAAGCGGAAGGCCATAGTCCACGAGATGGCAAGGATCGCCCAGGAAGAGGGCAGCGCCAACTTCCCGCTCTACTGGGGCCTGCGTAACCATCCGCTGGAGCACCGCATCCAGAATTACAACTTCGAGTTGTGGAACAAGAAGTGGGAGAACATCTGGTGCGACCCAGCTTGTTAACCTACCTCATCGACCAGCGCTTTTCGGCAGTCCAGGCCCGGCAGCAGCCCTCGGTCTGGACTGCCCCGTATAAGTAACCCCTCGAAACGTAAAGGCGTAGCCTTATGAAGACCTACATAGCAAAAAGAACGCTTCTCTTCATCCCCACCATGTTCCTGGTAACGGTCGCCGTGTTCGTCATTATGCGCATCGTGCCGGGAGACCCCGCGCTCATGATTCTGGGCGAGGGGGAAGAAGGTGCAGCCGACAACCTGACCGTGGAAAAGCTGGAGAAACTGCGGGCCAAGCTCGGCACCGACCGGCCCATCTACGTCCAGTACGGCTCCTGGGTTGGCAACATGCTCAAGGGAGACCTGGGCGATTCCTACTTCTACGAAGGCAAGCCCGAAGTAACCTTCTACCTGAAGGACAGGATTCCCACCACCGTCGAACTGACCCTTATGTCCCTGATTCTGGCCTCCATCGTCGCCGTGCCCCTGGGGGTGCTGTCGGCAATAAAGCAGGACAGCGTCTCCGACTACGCGGCTAGGATTATCACCCTGCTTGGCATTGCGCTGCCCAACTTCTGGGTGGCGGTGATGACGATCTTCTTCCTGGTGCTCATTTTCGAGTGGGCGCCTCCATTGGCCTACGAAAAGGTCTGGGACAACCCGTGGACCAACTTCCAGCAGTTGATTTTCCCGGCCATCGCCCTTGGCACCTCGAACATGGCCTTCATCGCCCGCATCACCCGGTCGGCCATGCTTGAAGTGCTGCGGGAGGACTATATCCGTACCGCCCGTTCCAAGGGCCTGGCGGAGCGGGTCGTGGTTTACCGACATGCGCTCAGGAACGCCCTGCTGCCGGTGGTAACACTGTTCGGTTTCGAGTTGGGACGGCTCATTTCGGGTACGGTCATCATCGAGACCATATTCCTGGTGCCCGGTATGGGCAAGCTCCTGATTGACAGCATCGGCAACCGAGACTACCCAATGATCCAGGCCGTGGTGCTGATGATCGCCATCACGGTGCTGGTTATGAACCTGTTCGCCGACCTGCTCTACGCGTGGCTCGACCCGCGCATACGCTACAGCTAACACCCGCCGGACGCTTTCAAGCAAGCTGGGAGAAGAGATGAGTTTAGATAGAGGAAGCGATACCGTCCGGGCAGATGGGACCGTCGAGGTCGAGCCGGGCGTATTCACCGCGCTGCGCCCCAAGCGCACGGTCTGGCAGGGTATCAGGTTCTTCGTGACCCGCAAACCCTTAGGGACCTTTGGGGCCATGGTCGCTATTGTCCTGGTGATCGTAGCGGCCTTGGCAGATCTTGCGCCCCACGACCCGTACCGGACCAACGTGGCCACCGGAGACCAATACGCCAACCCCTCCGCGGAATACTGGTTCGGCACCGACCACCTGGCCCGTGATGTGTTCAGCCGGATCGTCCACGGGGCGCGGGTCTCCCTGTACGTGGGAGTCGTGTCCGCCTTCCTCGGTTCCAGCATTGGCATGATCGTGGGCGTGGCCAGCGTCCAGTTGGGTGGAAAGGTGGACTTGGTCGTCCAGCGGTTTGTGGACGCCATGATGGCGTTCCCGGGGCTGATTCTGGCCATCGCCATCATGTCCGCCCTTGGCGCGTCGGTCAATAACGTGATTATCGCCCTGACCGTCGCCTTCATACCGAGCACGGCCCGCATCGTCCGCTCCCAGTCCCTGGCAATCACGGAGATGGACTATGTCCTGGCTGCCCGGGCCGTGGGTGCGGGAAATACCCGCATCATGCTCAGGCATATCATCCCCAACATATTCGCTCTGTACCTGGTGGTGTTCACCTTCTACATCGGCGGAGCGATAATCTCAGAGGCTGGTCTGAGTTTCCTCGGCGTCGGGAGCCCCATCGATACCCCGTCTTGGGGCGGAATGCTCAGCGGCGCGACCCGCCAGTACGTGAGTCTTGCGCCCTGGCTGGCGGTTTTCCCCGGACTGGCCATATTCGTGGTAGTATTCGCTTGGAACGTCCTTGGCGACGCCCTGCGGGATGTCTTGGACCCGCGCTTGAGGGGGACTGACTAGCCCAGTCAGTGCGGTCCCGAACTACCCAAAGTTGGGAGATCAGGAATCTGGGCAGGGCCGTATCTTTGGCATAGGCCGAGGCAGGTGAAGTATGAGAGTGAGATTGGCCTATCTGATGACCTTGGCATTGCTGGTGGCCGTGCTGGCAATCATCGCCTGCGGCAGTTCTGCTCCTTCCGCCGGTGGCGGGGAGGGCAGTTCCTCCAGTGCAAATACGGAAGCCGCAAAGGAAACGACGGCTGATAAGGCCCAACCGGACGCCGGCGCCGCGGCGGAGGCGGCGGCAGCCATGGCCGCAGGTTACATACCCGCTGCTGAGATGGCGCAGCACCTGGGCCAGGAAATTACTGCTCAGGGCAAAGTAAAAGACTACTACCGTGTCACCGGGGCTGGGGCCGGAAAACCAACCCTGTTCCTGTTCGAGGGGGCCGCAGCCATGACCGCTGGGCCTATGGTCTCCGACCTCGAAACTCCCGGTGGCAGCGCCGTCCTGATCTGGCGGGAGGACAGCAAGAACTTCCCCGAAAACTTCCGTGAATTCTACAAGGGCAGGACCATTTGCGTTACCGGGACCGTCGAGACCTTCAAAGACAACCCGGTAATCATCGCCAAAGACCAAAGCCAGATAGAGCCGGACTGCTAGATCCTTGAAACAATGAGTGGGCCAGAAGGCAGATAAGCCAGCGACAAGGCCGCGGACAAACACCGTGGCCTTTTCCTTATATCCAAGACCATCAGCAGGAGGATGAAGACATGGCCCAACAGGTACGCCCCGACGATCCAAGGCTCAGTTGGCAGGGCGCAATATCAATCAATGATACCAACGACTGGAGGATGCCTTGGCGCATCCCTTACCAGGAGCTTGCCCTGTTCCCGCCCGACGCTCTGCGCGAGCGTGCGGCCATGCCGGCGGGCGTCAGAATTTCTTGCCACAGCGACACCGGAGTTGTCGCGGGGTATATCGAGCCGGTGGAAGAGTGCAGCGGCATAGACCTGTATTGCGACGGCGAGTTTCAAGGGTCGGTGGAGCTTGCCGGGCAGACCGGTTTCAGGTTCGACGGGTTGCCCGCCGGTGAGAAGCTGGTGGAGCTTTGGCTGCCCCAGCACGGTGAGTTCCGGCTGCGCAGCCTGGAAATGTCCGACGGCGCGACCATCAGACCCTACGAGGATACCCGTCCCAGGTGGGTCACCTACGGCAGTTCCATCACCCACTGCCGCACCGCCGAAAGTCCAAGCTTCACATGGCCCGCGGTGGCAGCGCGTAAACATGGTCTCAACCTTACCTGCCTGGGCTACGGCGGCAACTGCCACCTGGAGCCGATGATCGCCCGGATGATTCGAGAACTGCCCGCAGACTTCCTCTCCATGAAGGCCGGAATCAACATTTACGGGTCTGGCAGCCTCAACATCCGCACATTCCGGTCGGCCATTATCGGGTTTGTCCACATCGTGCGGGAGAAGCATCCCGACACGCCCTTCGTGGTCATATCTCCCATCTTTTCACCGCCAAGGGAGACGACTCCCAACGCCGTCGGGTTCACCCTTGCGGATATGCGTGAGGAAGTGGCCGAAGCGGTCCAGGCCATGAAAGACCAAGGCGACGCGAACCTGCATTACGTCAACGGGCTGGAACTGTTCGGTTCAGACCTGGCGCACCTCTTGCCCGACGACCTGCACCCGGATGCCGAGGGCTACAAGATCATGGGCCGGAATTTCGTGGACAGGGTAGCGGCCAGGTTCTTTGCGAAAGCACAGACGGCCACCGTCGCCTGAGGCGGCAATTCTCGACGCAGTACGTATGAGATACCAAGCGGTCATATTCGACCTGTTCGGGACGTTGGTGGACAATCCATCCTACCTGAAGGGGACGGACGCCGGCGCCGGTTGGGACAGCATGATGGAGGGTGTGGCGGCGGCCCTGGGGATTGGCATGGAGGCGTTCCGGGCAGCATGGTCCGCGACCGAGGACGAGCGGTACACGGGATCTTTCTCAACTGCGCAAGCTTACCTGGAGCACGTATGCCACCGGGCTGGCGTTTCGCCGAAACCGGATGGCATATCCCAGGCTGTGGCAATTCGCCTCCAATACTTCATGGGGGTTCTCTCCCCGCGCGTTGACACCATCGCCACTCTCGTCAGATTAAGGGATTGCGGGTACAGGATCGGGCTGATAAGCGATTGTGTCCTCGAAGATGCCCTTAATTGGCCGCGCACACCGATGGCCCCCTTGGTCGATGCGGCCGTGCTGTCCTGCGAAGTAGGACTGAGGAAGCCCGATCCTCGAATCTACTGGATGACGTGCGAACGTCTGGGAGTCACTCCAGGGGGCTGCTTATACGTCGGTGACGGCGGCAGCGGTGAGTTGACCGGAGCTTCGCGGGTGGGCATGGATGCAGTCTTGATTCGAGCACCCTACGACACCAGAAGAGGCGACCGCGAAGACTGGGAAGGAGCCACAATATCCACTCTCAGCGAAGTGTTGGACTTGGCAATGGCCGATTAGTAAAGCCCCTCGTCGCTGAAAAAGGGTTTGGCCTCGTCCGGGTCGGGGCGGTTGAGGCTGCGGTTATTGTGGAGGCGGGTAGCACGAACCCACAGGACTACCACCGCGTTCTTGACCATCTGCTCGCTCTTCCGTACCCGGCCCTGGGTCTGGATGAGCCACTGGCGATGCCCGGCCTCCAGGAAATCCTGGATGAACGGGGAGGGCTCGTTGTCGTCGTCGGTTGCCGCCTCCAAAATCTCCAGTGGCACCTCGGCGCATACAATGGCTGGACGTTCACGGGCCATTTCAAGGTACTTGCGGGCTGTTTCCGAGTCCACGTCTGGGCGCTCCGCTTGAAGGACGTCCCCCATACCGGCCGGTACATGGGCTGAGAGTCCGTCCCTCGATGTACAAGTTTCGCGTCCCCGGTCAGGCCCGACCGGGGACGCTATACGTTAACCTGTCATCCTCACACCCCTACCCGTCGGTCCCGCTTTCGCGGGAATCCATTCGTCTGGTCTGCTACAGGTTGAACTGGGGTTCCAGGTAGTCCTTGAGCTTGTTGTATATCTGGATGCGGCCCCGCTGGGTGTCGGCGACCATGAGACGGCTCTTCTCCTCATCGAAGGCCACGGCACGGGGCATGGCAAGACGCCATTCCGGCTCCAGGGTGGTGACACGGCGGCGCGCCTTGATCACGTCCGTGTTGGCGTCGACGGTCATCTGGTGCCACAGGGCAAGCTGCTGGGCATCCCCGATGAAGGTGGTAATGAACTCGCCGTTAGGAGCGTATGCTTGGACCCGGTCGTTGGCCCAGTCACAGATGTAAACGTCCCCGTCGGGGTCCACTGCCACGTCGGTGGGACGGGTGACCTCACCCCGGCCCGTGCCCGAACTGCCGAAAGACGAGAGGTACTCGCCATCTGAGGTGAACTTCTGAACGCGGTCGTTCTTGTGGTCGGCCACGTAAACGTTGCCCTCGCCGTCAAGGCAGATGCCCCAAGGGGAATCGAACTCTCCGGAGCCGCTGCCGAGCGATCCCCACTTGCCAAGGAACTTGCCGTTTTTGGTGGTCTTCTGCACCCGGTGGTTGCGGCTGTCGACGATGTACAGGTTGTCATCGGCGTCCACGGCGATACCGGCCGGGCCGTCGAACTCACCGTCTCCGGTCCCGGTTGCGCCCCAGGAGCAGATGAATTTGCCCTCACGGTCGGTGACGGTGATGCGGTTCATCCACTCATCGGTAACGTAGACGTTCTCCTGGCTGTCCAGAGCCAGGCCGGTGGGCCAGATGTACTCGCCGTCGCCGTCGCCGTAGCTTCCCGCCTCGCCGATGAACTCCTCGTCTCCGGCGGTCTCGGGAATGGACAGGCGGGCAACCCGCGCCCCGGTACCCGTCCTGTTCCAGGCCACATTGCTGATGTTTTCGCCGCCCCGCAGCAGCACATAGACCGTGTTCCCAGATCCGACGGCCAAGCTGCAGGGTTGGCCGATGTAACGTCCGCCCACAGCATGACTGTAGTCGAACGTCCTTCCGGCCACCGTTCGTGTGAGCATGGTAGTCCTCCGCTGACCTCTGATTGATAAAAGCGTAGTTGGGTCCGATGGGACTGCGCCGCGCTCTCGTCGGCGCAGTCCCTCAGGTTCTTAACCCAGGAAGGGGAGCTTTTCGAAGGAGCCGCCGACCAGCGGCTTGGCGTCCAGGCCCATCCAGTCCTCAAGCAGGGCCGAGTAGATGCCCCGGAAGTCGTGGTTCGGCACCACGTCCCCCTGCTCCAGGTCCTTGGCCTCCAGGGAGGGCATCTCGCTGTACTGCCCGC
>DAOUJS010000191.1:0-9985 GCA_034422355.1 Dehalococcoidia bacterium
CTCAGCACCGCTCCCCAAGGGTGACGCCGGCCCTGGCTGCTCCGGTGGTCCGGCACTCCATCCAAAGCCTCGCGTAACATCATCGTCCCCACCTCCACACTGCTTTCCCGCTACTCTATGACTCGATTCAGAAAATGAAAGGCCCTATGTACGCCCGGCCTCGTCTTGTCCGCCTGTTGCGGGCGTGATATTCTAGTTTGACAGCAAGCCCCCGTAGCTCAGCGGATAGAGTGCTGGCCTCCGGAGCCAGAGACGAGAGTTCGATTCTCTCCGGGGGTACCACCACAGCGCGGACCGACTGGCCCGCTTCCAAAATCAACTACTGTGCGGCCACACCGGGCCTGAAGGCCGAGCCGCAGCAGTTTCCCTCTCTCATAACACGCGCCGGGGCGTGGCCCAGCGGTAGGGCGCCTGGTTTGGGACCAGGAGGTCGGCAGTTCGAGTCTGCCCGCCCCGACCATTTGACCCCATCAATCCTGCATCGGGGCAAGACGCACCTTCCCGCTATCACCCATTCCATTGTCTTGTCATGTCCAGCGCCATAGATGATCCAGGATGCGCGCTGTTCTGAGATTATCTCACCTCTGACTGATTAACGTCGAAGAAGACATATGTATTTAACGAATACATATTATATAGCGGCGTAAGTCCACATATACTGCTGATATTGTATACTCATAAGTCCATCATATAATTACGAAAACATTTCAATATATTCGTTAGATTGCGTGTAATACTAATAGTCTTATCGATTTACTATTACCTATACATTCGATTATTTCCATTGACATTCTGATTATGTATAGCATATATTCATGCGAACACCCCGGCCCTCGATCACTGGTGGTCAACAACGAATTCGTTCACTACTAGCATAAGGAGGCCAGGAAACCGTGCTGAGACGACGCAGGAAATCCCAATGGACTACATTGACCCTAACTCTTGTAGCCCTGATGACGCTGTTCATCGTGGCGTGCGGAGGAGCGGCGGATCAGCCCGCCGCCCCGGCTGTGGAGGCGACCAAGGTGCCGGACGCCATCCCACAGCAAGGAATCGCCAACACTCCCGCACCGCAGGCGGAAAAGGCCGATACGATGGCGGCGGCTACAAAAGCGCCGGCCCAGAATATGGAGCAGGCTACGCCGGTGCCGGCAATGGCCCCGGGGCATGAGGACATCGTGAGCGCGAAGGACACCTTCAGGTTCGTATCTGCGGTGGAGCCGGACACCGTGGGCGGGGCGCATGTGCTTTGCAGCGGCAGTTGGGCCGAGACAGTGTGCGACGATATTGTCAGCGACCCATTGACCTGGGTGGACAACGACACCTTTGAGATTGTCCCTTTGCAGGGGTTCGAGGACTGGGAGCAGCTTGATATCAACCGGTGGCGGTTCAAGCTGCGGGAAGGAGTCACTTTCCACAACGGGACGGAGTGGAACGCCGACCACGCAGCTTTCTGGATCTCCTATGCCGGCGATGAAGAGACCAGGGGCCACGGCTTTGGCAACGACTTCACCTTCCACGGTGTGTTCAGCGGCGAGGCCGTCGACCCTATGACCCTGGACATCGTATGCAAGGATGCTTGTCCCATCCTCCCGCGGACCACCATCTTCACCAAGTTTTTGGACAAGGACTGGTTCCAGAACGCCTCGGAGGACGACATCCTGACCCAGTCTCCGGGCCTTGGCCCATATAAGCTCATCGCCTGGGAGAGGGAGCAGCGGATCGTCCTGGAAGCCTATGAGAACTACAAGCCCAACCCGAAGGCCAAAGATGCCAGGGCGCCCATAGTGCAGCACGTCATCCAGTTCTGGCGGAACGAGGACCTGACCAGGGCAGCGATGATTGCGACGGGGGAGGCGGACCTGGCCGAAATATCCCTGGACGACATCGACAAGGTGCCGAAGTACAAGGTCTCGACCAACAACGAGTCCATCAACTACCCCATCGACACGGTCTACCATCCGGAGTTGCGCAAGTGGGAGGTGCGGATGGCCCTGAACCTGGGGCTGGACTGTGAAACTCTGGTGGAGCAGCTCTACAAGAACCTGTTCACCTGCTACGGGAACATCGCCCAGAGGGGCACGGTGGGAATCAACGAGCAGAACTCCGCCTACCTGGGCTATGACCCGGAAAGGGCCAAGCAGTTGCTCAAGGAAGCCAACTACGACCCGGCCAACGAAATCGTGTTGACCATCGGCGTGGCGGACTTCCCGAAGAGCATCGAGTACGCCGAGGCCGCGGTGAACTACTGGAAGGAAATCGGGATGAACGTCACCCTGAACGTAGCGGACATCTCGGTGCGCCGGGCCATCGGACGTTCTAACTGCGCCTATGGGCGGACGCGCGCGGAAATCGAAAACGCCCCGGGCAAGGACCTCAAGGAGAAGTGCCGCAACCTGGGGCCAAGCACCCACGGCGGTGCAAGCGCTCCCACTTCGGGCCTGACGACGACACGGACGTCCACAGAGTCCCTGGACTTCTCGCGGCAGGCGCTTCTGCGGAACTGGTGCTTCTACGTGGGCCGGATCTGCGACAGTGAGCTAACCGCGAAGATCGACATAGCGGTGGCCACCGAGACAGGTCCGCTGCGCGAGGAGCGGCTGGCGGAAATCGCCCAGTACGCTCACGACAACGCGCACTTCGTGTTCCACTTCATCAACGTGGTGGTGTACGCGATGGCCGCCGACCTGGAATGGGAACCCTACTACGCGCCACGGCTGAGGGCCAACACCGTTTACTTTAGCGAGCAGTAGGCAGCAGAACCGGTCGGCCGACCAACAAGACCGCGCCCCGGGTGGTGTTGATCTCGGGGCACGGTCATTTGTAAAAGAGACCCAACTTTCGTGGGAATGACGGCAGGAGGCCAGGTGAGATAGTAGTGGAGTTGCGAGTTTTCGGATTAGCAATCAATCCAAGGTATTCCAGCGATTAATGGTCTGAGGTAAAGGCGTGCGCAACTACATGATCCGGCGTGTGGGCCACTCGGTATTCATAGTCCTGGGGCTGATGGCACTGCTGTTCTTCGCCACCAACGTCATGGGGGACCCCATAGACTTCCTGGTAGACGACGACGCAACGCCGGAGCAGATACAGGCGCTGCGGGAGAGATACGGGTTCAATGAAGCGCTGCACCTGCGCTTCCTGGACTTCTTCGGCGGCATCTTCAAAGGGGACTTCGGACGGTCGTACCGGCTGGGACTGAGCGCACGGGAGCTGGTGCTGGAACGTCTGCCCAACACGGCCCTGCTCGGAGGGGTGTCCTTCGCCATCGGGTCCCTGGGGGTGCCCATCGGAATGCTGGCCGCGAGACGGCCCCGGGGCATAATGGACCGCACGGTCAACATCATGTCCTTCGCCGTGATCTCCGTGCCCAGCTTCTGGCTGGCGTTGATGCTGGTGCTGATCGTGTCTGTCGAATTGGAATGGCTGCCCACCTCCGGCTTCGAGGGGCTGGGGCCCGGCGGCTGGAAGTTCATGGTACTGCCTGCCCTGACGCTGGCCCCGACGGTGATGGGGCGCAACGCGCAAATCACCAGGGCCGTGATGATCGAGGAGATGGGCAAGCAATATGTCTCCACGGCACGGGCCAAGGGACTGGCAGAGCGCGCCGTGCTGTGGGGACACGTCCTCAAGAACGCATCCATCGCAATCGTTACGGTGATGGGCGCGGAGGTGGCCGGCTTTATGAACGGGGCGACCATCACGGAGACGATTTTCGGCTGGCCTGGAATGGGCAAGCTGCTGGTGGACTCCATCGCGGCGCGGGACCTTCCGGTAGTAACCGCTGCGCTGTTCACGGTGGCCTTAGTGGTGATGCTGGTCAACTTGATCGTGGATCTGGTGTATTCGTGGCTGGACCCCCGGATCGTGTATACATAGTCCAGCATACAAAGACCCGGTTTGAGGAACTGGTAGCGACATGCAGGACTCGACAATCCTGGAACAACCAAGGCCGAACCCGGTAACGGCCGTTTTCAGGCACCCTCTGGTACAGGCTTTCTTCAATGACCCGATTACCATGGTGTCGGGGTTATTCCTGGCCGTGACGGTGCTGGCGGTCATTTTCGCCCCGATAACCTCTCCCCACGACCCCAACGACCAGCAGGTCGTGCTCCGACACTTGCCGCCATTGTCGACCGGCAACGCCATCATCAAAGAGTCGGGGGCGGCCAGAGAGAGGGAACAGCGGTTCTACATCCTGGGAACGGACCACGTGGGCCGGGATATGCTCAGCCGGTTGATCTACGGAGGACGTATCTCAATTACCGTGGGGTTCCTCGGCGTCTTCGCGTCGGGGTCCATAGGCGTGTTCCTAGGGCTATTGGCAGGCTATTACCGGGGTATCGTAGACGACATTATCATGCGGACCGTGGACGTATTTATGACGGTGCCGCTGCTGTTCCTGGCCCTCATGGTGATTTTCATCCTGGGGCCGAGCTTCAAGAACATCATCATCGTGTTCGCAGTGGCCCGGTGGATGCTGTATTGCCGCATCGCCCGGGGGGTGGTCCTGTCGCTGCGGGAGCAGAGTTTCACCGATGCGGCACGGGCCATCGGGGCCAGCGACCAGCGCATTCTGGCGCGGCATATCCTGCCCAACCTGTTAACTCCGATCCTGGCCCTGGCCGCCCTGGACGTGCCGGCGACGATTCTCACTGAATCGGCCCTGAGTTTCCTGGGATTTGGCATCCAGCCGCCGGAATCGTCATGGGGGCTGATGCTGGCGTCCGGGCGCGGGTACATTGATACGGCTTGGTGGGTGGTGGTAGTGCCAGGCGCAGCCATCTTCGCTACGGCGCTGTCCTTCAACCTGTTCGGGGTCTGGATGCGGGCGGTCAGCGACCCGCTCCAGCGGTGGCGCTGGCTGAAGCAGACCAAGGAGTCCAAGGCGGCAGGCATCCAGTTCTAGCCGCCACACCCTTGCGATTGCATCAACGCCCCCGGCATCACATCGCGATCCGGGGGCTTCACTTTGATCTGGGCAGCACCTGCTCTTCCAACGCAGCCCCGACACGAGGGCATTGAAGCTACGGAGAAACCCTCGATGTAGCCTCAATCACCGCGCCCCATGGATATCGAATCGCGTACATTTATACACGATAAGTGTATCTATTACTGATACTATATCGGCGATACTATTATCATAACAGGCTATAATTCTTATTGACATGTGATTTATGTTTATCATATATTCTTGCGCACACTTTGGCCCTTAATCACTGGTAGTCAACATCGAATTCGTTCACTACTAGCAAAAGGAGGCTAGGAAACCGTGCTGAGACGAAGCAGGAAGTTCCAATTGAGAACGCCAACCCATACCACCATACCGGCCGGAGGGCGGCGGATAAGACCCGTCCCCCGATGGACCGCTTGGACTTTGACTCTAGCAGCCCTGACGGCCCTGTTCATCGTGGCCTGCGGCGGGGCGGAACCGGCCGCGCCAGCCGCCCCCGCTGCGGTTGCGGAACCGACGGCCGTGCCGCGGCAGGAACCTACGGCAGGAATCGCGCCCACCAAGGCTATGGAGCAGAAGGCCGAACCCACCCAGGCCCCTGCGCCGCAGACCGAGGTCGAGAGCGCCCGCGACAGAGTCGTCATCGTGACCAACGAGGAGCCGACTACACTGGGAGCCGCCAGTCAAAACTGCGGCGGCAACATCCAGAACACGGTCTGCGATGACATGGCCAGCGATCCCCTGACGTGGATCGACAGCGAGACCTTCGAGGTGGTGCCGCTCCAGCAGGTGGAAAGCTGGGAGCAGATCGACCCGCACCGCTGGCGCTTCTACCTGCGGGACGGCGTCACGTTCCACAACGGCGCGCCCTGGAACGCTGAGCAGGCCAAGTTCTGGATTGACTTCTTCGGCGACGAGGAGACCAGCGGCCACGGCAACGGCAATGACTTCAGCTTCCACGGAGTCATCGGCGGCGAAGTAGTGGATAACCTGACCCTGGACGTGGTGTGCAAGCTGGCCTGCCCCATTCTGCCGCGCACCGTAATCTTCACCAAGTTCCAGGATGTGGGCTGGTATGAGCAGGCCACGCCGGACGAGATAGAGACGATGACGGTGGGCCTTGGGCCCTACAAGATCGTCGAGTGGCAGCGGGGCATCCAGGTGGAACTGGAGAAGAACGACGCCTACATGGCCAATGCGGCCCCAGACGCCAGGGAGCCGATTTTGCAAACGGTCATACAACAGTGGCGCAACGAGCCGCTGGTGCGCGCCGCCATGCTGGAGGCCGGAGAAGCGGACTGGGCAGAGATCAACCTGGACGATGTGAGCCGGGTCCCCAAGTACAAGGTAGCAACCAACAACGAGGCATACGTATACACGATAGACACGGTCTATCACCCGGAGCTTGCCAAGGTTGAGGTGCGCGAGGCGCTGAACTTGGCCATCGACTGCGATAAGCTGATGAAGCAGCTTTACAACGACCTGCTGCAATGCTACGGCAATATCGCCCAGAAGGGCACTGTCGGCATTACCGACGAGAACTCCAAGCCCTACGGTTACGATCCGGACCGCGCCAGGGAGCTGCTGAATCAGGCCAACTATGACCCGGCCAACGAGATCGTTCTCAGCCAACGGTCGCAGCGTGTCCCCAAGGACGTGGAGTACGGCGAGGCGGTGGTATCCTACTGGCGGGAAGTGGGAATCAACGCCAAGCTGAACGTGGTAGAGTCGAAGGTGCATGGCGACATTGGGAGGTCCAGTTGTGCCCGGGGACGCACAAAGACTGAGATATACGCGGCTCCCGGGGAGACCCTGCTGGAGAAGTGCCGCGGCCTGGGTCCATCCGAACCTCTCTTCAAGTCGTCCCACCTGACCGCACCGGCCACTTCCACCGAGTCGCTGGACTTCTCCCGCCAGGCCATCCTACGCAATAGCTGCTTCACCAGCGGCAAGATTTGCTACGACGACCTGGAGGAGAAAATCGAGATTGCGATGGCCACGGACACGGGGCCCCTCCGCAAGCAGCGCATGGAGGAAATTGCCGACTACGTTCACAACAACTTCCACTTCGTTCCCAACTTTATGAACGTGGTGGTATACGGGATGTCGGCCAACCTGGAGTGGGAGCCCAACTACGCTCCGAGGATCCGGGCCAACACCATGTACTTCAGCAAGTAGGGCGAAAGGCTGATACGGGGATACCTGAAGCCTTGTCCCGGATGTTCTCCGGGGCAAGGCGGTTGAGGCTTTCCGCCCGATAAGGACCAGGCAAGGAATACGCAGTGCGCAATTACATGATCCGCAGGGCCGGTCACTCGGTCTTCATCGTCCTGGGGCTGATGGCGTTGCTCTTCTTCGCTATCAACGTTCTGGGCGACCCGGTTGAGCTACTTCTCGGCGACGATGTGACGGACCAGCAGATCGAGGCAATACGCGCCCAGTACGGCTTCGACCGGCCCCTTTACGAGCGATTCACCGAATTCTTCGTCAACATTTTCAGAGCAGACTTTGGCCGGTCCTACCGGTTCCACCTGGAAGCCCGTGACCTGGTAATGGAGAGGCTGCCCAACACCGCCCTGCTGGCTCTAGTGGCCTGGTCGCTGGGCGCATTGGGCATCCCCATCGGTATGTTGGCGGCAAGGCGCCCCAGGGGGATCATGGACCGGGTGGTCAACGTGCTGTCCTTCGCCGTAATCTCGGTGCCGGACTTCTGGCTGGCCCTGATGATTATCCTGGTATTGGCGGTCCAACTGGACCTGTTCCCCACATCAGGGTTCCAGGGGTTAGGTCCCGGAGGCTGGAAGTATCTGATACTGCCGGCAATTGCCCTGTGTCCCAGGGTGATGGGGCGCAATGCCCAGATCACGAGGGCCGTTATGATCGATGAGATGGGCAAGCAGTACGTCTCCACCGCGCGGGCCAAGGGGTTGGCCGAGCGGGCCGTGCTATGGGGCCATGTGTTGAAGAACGCATCCATCGCCATCGTGACTGTAATGGGCGCGGAAATGGCCGGATTTATGAATGGGGCCACCATCACCGAGACCATATTTGCATGGCCTGGCCTGGGGAAGTTACTGATAGACTCAATCTACGTGAGAGACCTGCCGGTAATCACTGCAACGGTGTTCACGGTGGCTCTGATGGTTATGGTCATCAACCTGATAGTTGACCTCATATACACCTGGCTGGACCCCCGCATCTCGTACAAATAGCAGGGGAAATTCTTCCTATAGAGGATGTGTGAAAAGCGGGCTGGATCCTTCCCGTCATTCCCACGAGAGGAGGAATCCATGTGTGCAGACTGTGGACTCCCGCTTTCGCGGGACGGACGGTGGGCAGTTTCCATACATCTTCTTAACGGGCTCTCGTGGATAAGGTAGCGACGTGCAAGATTCCGCAGTAGGACTGGAGCGCAGAGTAAACCCGCTGGCTGCCGTATGGCAGCACCCGTTATTTCAGGCGTTCCTGAACGACCGGATTACCCTGATCTCAGCGTTGTTCATCTTGATGGTGGTCGTAGTCGTGGTACTGGCCCCGCTCACGGCGCCGCACAAGCCCGAGGAGCAGCAACTGGACCTTCGCCATTTGCCCCCTTTCTCATCCGGAATGGCGATAGTCAAAGAGACTACGGCCAGGGATGTACAGGAGAAAAGGTACTACCTATTAGGAACTGATCACTTGGGCAGGGACTTGGTGAGCCGGCTGATCTACGGCGGACGTATTTCTATAGCAGTGGGCTTTTTGGGAGTGCTGGTTTCCGGCGCTCTGGGCGTATTCCTGGGAATGGTGGCGGGCTATTACAAGGGAATAATCGATGATGTGGTTATGAGAGCGGTGGATGTGTTCATGTCCGTGCCGCTGCTGTTCCTGGCTTTGATGGTGATTTTCGTGCTTGGCCCCAGCTTCAAAAACATCATCATCGTTTTCGCGGTAGCCCGGTGGATGCTCTACTGCCGGATTACGCGGGGAGTGGTAATGTCTCTGCGGGAACAGAGTTTCATCGATGCGGCACGCGCCGTCGGGTGCAGCGACTGGCGTATTCTGACCCGTCACATGCTGCCCAACCTGTTCACCCCGATTCTCACCCTGGCCGCGCTGGACGTCCCCGCGAATATATTGACCGAGTCGGCCCTGAGCTTCTTGGGGTTGGGCATCCAACCCCCGGAGTCATCGTGGGGTCTTATGTTGTCGTCCGGACGTGAGTACATCACCTCGGCCTGGTGGATAGTCGTGGTGCCGGGAATGGCCATCTTCCTGACGGCCCTGTCTTTCAACCTGTTCGGAGTATGGCTGCGGGCGGTCAGCGACCCCCTTCAGCGGTGGCGCTGGCTGAGACAGACCAAGGAGTCCAAAGAGGCGGGGATACAGTTCTAGGGAACCTCTGAATAACTGGACCCAAACTAAAGCCAAGGTGAAATGTGCATATCGCTAGACCGCACTGTCGGTGGCCACCCAGTTGGAGCTTAAAGGTGATATGAGGTGCTGTGGAGTCCTTTCAGTCGTTTTCAAGACCCCAGGAATGCACATCCCACCTTGGTATTGGTTTAGTCTGGTTTTGGTGAGACCTGGGCTGGAGAATGGTACCTCATGCCTTCCGATGACCTTTTCCGGCTTCCTTTTCCCTATCCGGCCCGGGACTTGGACCCACTGCCCATGGATCACTGGGCCAGTTGGCTCTCGGCCGTCAGCAGACTCCCCCACCCCAGCAGGAACGCCAGGCGTTGGGTGTTCTTGGCCAGTCCCCGGTAGCGTACCTTTCCGTAGCCGAACAACCGCTTTGTCTTGAGGAAAGGATGCTCCACCTTAGCCCTAACCGGCGCTTTAAGCTGCCCTGCCAACGCCGCCTCGCTCCCAGGTTCCAGTTTCCGGCGCACGCGCAGACGCTATAAGCGCAGCCTCATTGAGCGCCAGAGAAAGGCCTCGGGGAAGGAGAGCGGCAACTGCCGGGGCCCGGGGCCTAGCCGTCGGCGGCGGGAGTCACTCGGCGGAACACGGCGGGAGACCCGTCGGCGTGGATATGGCCTTCCAGCA
>DAOUJS010000192.1:0-3104 GCA_034422355.1 Dehalococcoidia bacterium
CTCAGCACCGCTCCCCAAGGGTGACGCCGGCCCTGGCTGCTCCGGTGGTCCGGCACTCCATCCAAAGCCTCGCGTAACATCATCGTCCCCACCTCCACACTGCTTTCCCGCTAATCTATGACTCGATTTCAGAAAATGAAAAGGCCCTGGGGACATGTCAGGTGGCCATTGACATACGAACATGTGTTCTCTACGATTCTCCAGCGCCGCCCGGCAGAGACCCCAGGCGGCGACACCAAAGCGGGCCAAGTGGAGAATGGACACAGCCAACGGAGGCAACGCGCCTCCGGGAAACCGGCCGCCCAGCCAGCGGCTCAGCCCCCGGCAGGCCAGCATGCTGGCCTTCATCCGGGACTACAACGCACGCCAGCCGTACCCGCCCACCCTGCGGGAGACCGCGGAAAGTTGCGACCTCAGCAGCAGATTGGTGGCGGCCTACAACCTCCGGATCCTAGAGTTGAGGAAATACCTCACCCCGCTCCCGGGAGCCGCCCCCGGCATAGTCCTGACCGCGCAGGGACGCCCGTGGTCCACGGTCCCGGAGGACGGACGGTGAGGGTCGCCTGCGTGCTGGTCACCCACCTCCGGGCCCGGGTCGAGATGCAGAGGCAACCCCAACTGGCGGACCAGGCCGTCCTCATCGTCGACCGCTCCCGGGGCAGGTCCCTGGTAATCGACCGCTTCCCGGCCGCTCAGCGGACAGCCGCCGGAATGACCCTGGAACAGGCCCTGTCCCGCCAGCAGGACGGGATTGTGCTGGAAGCGGACGAGGCCGCCTACCGGCGGATATTCGGCCGGATACTCCAATCCCTGCAGGGAGTCAGCGACCGGGTGGAAGGGGCGGAGCCGGGCACGGCCTACGTGCGCTTGGACGGGCTGGAAGCCCTGTACGGCGGGGAGGTCCGGCTGGTGAACTCCCTGCTGAACGCGGTCCCCCAGCACCTGGAACCCCGGGCCGGAATCGGGGACGGCAAGTTTCCCGCCTATGTCGCTGCCCGGAGCAGCAGGCCACTGGGAGCGGTCCTGGTTCCCCAAGACGCGGCCGGTTTCCTGGCGCCTTGGTCGGTGGACCTGCTCCCCATTCCGGCGAACGTCAGGGACGAGATGCGGCGCCTGGACCTCCGCACCCTGGGAGACCTGGCGGCCATGAGGTCGGAAGAGCTCGTTGACCGTTTCGGCCCGGCAGGCCGGAGGGCCTGGGAACTCGCTCAGGGCATTGACGGTGCCCCCCTGGTCCCCCTGCGGCACGAGGAGGCCGTAGTCGAACACACGGCCCTACCATTCGTCTCAACCTCGGCGAAGCTGCTCCTGGCGGCGACGGACGCCCTCCTGAGAAGGGCATACGCCAGACCAGGGATGCGGGGGCGGTACGCGGGCGGGGCTATCCTGGAATGCCTTCTCCACCGGGCCCCGCTCTGGGCGAAGGACGTCCGTTTCAGGCAGCCGGCGGGAAGCTGGCAGCAGGCGTCCCGCACCATCCGGGGGCAATTGGAGGCGGACCTTCCCCCGGCCCCGGTGGAGGAAGTCACCCTGTCCCTCACGGGACTCACCGGGGAATCGGGAGTGCAACTCAGCCTGCTGGAGGACCTGCGGGGAGACCGGGAGCGCCGGCTGGCCCAGGCGGAGCGGCAGCTCCAGTCCCGGACCGGCGGCAGGCCGGCACTCCACCGGGTCGTCCAGGTGGCCCCCTGGCATCCCGTTCCGGAGATGCGGGCCATGCAGGTCCCCCTGGACGCCTCCGGCATGGGCGGCATGAAGCCCCTGTCCCAGCCATCCCCGGCCACGGTCCGCCAAGGGCCGGAGGGCGGGCCGGCAGCGGTGCTGATGGGAGAGCGGTGGCAACGGGTATCCAGCATTGAAGACCTGTGGTCCTTCGACCTGTGGTGGATGCCCGAACCCCTGACCCGGACCTACTACCGGGCGGGCAGGGAAGACGGAGGGGAGGTGACCCTGTTCCTGGACCAGCGGTCCGGCCGCTGGTTCCGGCAGAACTCCTAGACCCGCGCGGCTCCCCCCATGCCGGCCCGCTACGTGGAACTCCACGCCAAGAGCTTCTATTCCTTCGGCCTGGGGGCCTCCCACGTCCACGAGCTGCTGGCCCAAGCCGTGGAATACGGGTACGGAGCCCTGGCCCTGACCGACATCAACCTCTGCGGCGCCCTGGAGTTCGCCCGGTTGGCCGGCAGCCTGGGCGTCCGGCCCATCACCGGCGGCGAGCTGACGCTGACGGACGGCTCCCGCCTGGTCCTGCTGGCCCGGACCAGGGAGGGCTACGCCAACATTTCCCGGCTGTTCACCCTGGCAGGCGCCGCAGACCGGCGGGACCCAAGGCTGGACCCGGCGCACCTGCCGGAACACGCCGCAGGAGTCACGCTGCTCACCGGAGGGCGCGACGGAAAGCTCTCCGGGCTGCTCGCCGGAGGCAAGGGCGTGGAGGCCAAACGGCTGCTGAATGAATACCGGGAGCGTTTCGGCAGGGAACACGTGTACGTGGAGCTCCAGCAGAATTTTGTCCAAGGCGACACCGCCCGCAACCGGGAGATGGCGAAGCTGGCGCATAGCCTGGGAGCGCCATTGGTCGCCACCAACGACGTCCACTACCATTCCCCGGATCGCTGCCGGCTCCAGCACGCCCTGGCGGCGGCCAGGCGCAACGTCACCATCGAGCAGGCCCTGCCATACATCCAGCCCAACCACCACCTGTGCCTGAAGATGCCGGAACGGATGGAAGAAATCTTCCGGCAGTACCCCGAGGCCCTGGACAACACGGTCAAAGTCGCGGAGCAGTGCAGCTTCGACCTCAGCACAGACCTGGGCTATACCCTGCCCGATGCCGCAGTGCCGGAAGGCTACACCCCGGACAGCTACCTGCGGCAACTATGCTACGAGGCCGCCCGGCGGCGCTACGGGGCGGTATCCCGCCAGGTGCGGGAACGCCTGGAGGAAGAATTCCGGCTGATAGAGCGCCACGGCCTGGCGGGTTTCCTGCTCCTCTACCGGGAGATCGTGCTGCTGGCCCAGGAGATCATGGAGGAGCGAGGGCTGGCCCACCCGGAAACTCCCCTGGAGGAAAGACCGCCGGGCCGGGGCCGGGGTTCCTCGGT
>DAOUJS010000193.1:0-3940 GCA_034422355.1 Dehalococcoidia bacterium
CTGGAGATCCACTACACGCCCAAGCACGGCAGTTGGCTGAACATGGCCGAGATAGAGCTTGGAGTGCTGGCGAGGCAGTGCCTGGACCGCCGGATTCCCAACCAGGAAATGCTGAGACAGGAGACTCAGGCTTGGCAGAGCCAACGCAACCGTGACACCATACGGGTGGACTGGCGCTTCACCACCGAGGATGCCCGCATCAAGCTCAAGTCCCTGTATCCATCAATTCAACACTGATATGCTATTAGTATGCCGTATATACTCCCCCCGCGACAGTTCCCAAGTTAGCTCGTTTCAATCCATGCAGGCCATCTCAGGGTCGGGCATTCGTGCCCCCTTGCAGGCTTGCATGGAGCCGGGGAACTGTCGCAAGTAGCCCTACTCTACTTGCAAGGGGGTTCCCTAATGGCCATCGCCGGAATGATTCTTGGTATCCTGGCGATCATCTTCGGATTTATTCCCGTCATCGGAGCGTTCATAGCATTTCCCTGCATTGCAGTCGGACTGCCGCTTGCTGTTATAGGTTTGGTAAGGAACCGGAGAGCGGGGCAAGGATCCGGGATGGCTATCGCTGGCGTCGTAACCAATGTTGTTGCGCTGGTTATAGTCATAGTGTGGTTGGCAGCTGTCGGCGCTGCTGTCAATGAGATAAGCGAAGGCATGAGTCCAGATGGAGGTAGTTTTCAGTCTCCACCTTCCATGCCTTCTTTCGGCAGCAGCATAGATGCAAGCGTGAAGGAGAACGTAGGGATGATGGGACCGCGCCCTACCGATGCAGAGATTCGACGTGCTTGCGACGCCCTGCGCCGTGCCGGATGGGACTATATGGCCTTGGGCATGGGAACGGATATGCGATCCATGTCCATTGCCGCCTCGATCACCATGTTCGCGTCAGGAGATGAACTGGTTGCTTACTGCAACAGTAAATGACCGTTAAAAGGGCATATATTCCTCGATTTCCATGCGCATCAAGTCCTCTTGGGAGGGGCCTTCCGATTTGAGTGGTCTGCCCCACTGCCACTTGCCCCTATCCAGGCCCGGTCACGTACACTATCATATCTTCGCCGGAGAGGGCCGGAGCGGATCTGCGCAAGGCAGACCACCCGGTGGAGCCGCTGACATGCCGGAATTCGTAAAAGTGAGCGGAAATGGGAGAGAATACCCGGAAATGTCCGCATTTGTCCGGGAAAATAAAAATCTCCGGTCCTAATCCCGACGGTAGGGGCAACCCTTGTGGTTGCCCGGCAAGTTGGCCTGGCCTGCAAGCCCTTGCTATAATCGCGCCACTTCATCCATAGGCTTGCCTGGCTCCGGCCGTGGAGCCATCTGACAGGGGAGTGATTACCGTGACCATTGACAAAGACCGCGCCCTCAGCATCCTTGCCAGCCTGGGGGCGCAGCCTGCGGTTGCCTACCATGAGGGCGGAGTGTCGGCCACCGTCGCCGGTTTGCTCACCGATATGGGCCTGCCATACACGGTCGATGGCTTCGGCAACATCATCGCCCACATCCAGGGCAGGTCATCCGGCGTAACTCCCCTGGCGATTGTCGCTCACATGGACCACCCCGGATTTGAGGCCGTTGACCGCCACGGCGAATACCTGGTGGGAACGGCCTTGGGCGGTGTCCCGGCCAGTAGCTTCGACCCTGGCGTACCGGTGCAGGTGGTGTTGCCCGGCGGTCAACGGTTGTCCGCCACGACTGCCGGACGCCACGGAGAGGAGGCCGACCGGCAGGTGCTCATCTCGCTCGGAGAACTCCAGGAGGTCCCCCTGCCCTGCCCGGTGGTATTCGACCTACAGGACTTCACCCTGGACGGCGAGTTCATCAGGATGAGGGCCGCTGACGACCTGGCGGGATGCGGGTCGATCCTGTCCGCCCTGGCCGAGCTTGCCGGGGAAGCAGAATCTCGTCAAAACGGGGGCGATGTCTACGGGGTGTTCACCCGCGCCGAGGAAATCGGGTTGATGGGAGCCAGGCTGATGGCCGAGGCGGGCACTCTGCCTCCCGACACCCTGGTAGTGTCCACCGAGTCCAGCCGCACCCTGCCCGGGGCGGAGCAGGGCAGCGGTCCGGTGATCCGCGTCGGCGACGCGGGGTACACTTTCAACGCCGACGCTGAATCGGTCCTCATCCGCGCCAGGGAAGTCCTACAGTCCCGGCCCGAAGGGTTCAGGTCCCAGCGGCAGTTGATGAGCGGCGGGGTCTGCGAGGCCAGTGCCTTCGCCGTTTACGGCTACCAGACCACCGGCATCGCCTTCCCCCTGGGCAACTACCACAACGCCGCCCCGGAAGGACGCATCGAGGCCGAGTACATCCACGTAGAGGACTACTTCGGCGGTGTGGAACTGATGGTGGAAGCGGCCCGTAGCGTGGCCGACCGGGGCAACACCGCCTTCCGCGACCGCCTGCGCCAGGTCCCCGAGGAGACCCGCCGGCGCCTGCGGGAAACTGCCGTGTAGACCATCCCGCCCAGTGCGACCCCCCGTTCCTCTACTCGATTGGGAGTCGGAGCGAAGGGCTAAACCCCCACCACCCTTACCCGGTGGTTGTTGCTGTCGGCGATGTAGATGTTCCCGTCCCGGTCCAGGTCGCAGCCGTGGGGTCGGTCCAGGCCCGCGTCCGTCGCGGTGCCGCCGTCGCCCTCGCCGCCGAGGTGTCCGCCCGCAATGGTGGTGACGATGCCCGTGGCCGGGTCGATGCGGCGGATGGCGTGGTTCTCCGTGTCCACCACAATCACGTTGTCCCGGCTGTCGCAGCGGATGGCCTTGGGCGCGCCCCAGGTGGCGGTGATGGCCGGGCCGCCGTCGCCGTCATAGCCCCGCTCGCCCGTCCCGGCGAAGGTGGACATGATGCCGTTGGCGTCCACCTTGCGGACACCGTTGCCCTCCCGCTCCGCGATGTAGGTGTTGCCCCGGCTGTCCATGCAGACCGCCCGCGCCCCCAGGATGCTGGCCTGTAGCGCGGGACTGCCGTCGCCGCCGCGCACCTTCTCCCCGTTGCCCGCGAAGGTGGTGATGACGCCCGTTGCCAGGTCCAGGCGGCGGATGCGCTGGTCTTGGATGTCCGCAATCAGCAGCCCGCCGCGCCCGTCGAGGAAGCAGTCGTTGGGTTCCCGGAGCATGGCTTCCGTTCCGGGACCGCCGTCGCCGCTGTACCCGGCCTCGCCCGTGCCCGCTACCGTGGTGATGATACCCGTGGCCGCGTCCACCTTCCTGATAACCGAGTTGAGCCGGTCCACGATGTAGATGTCGCCGTTGCCGTCCAACTGAAGGGAGTAGGGCTGGTCCATCATGGCCTCCACCGCCGGGCCGCCGTCCCCGGAATAGCCCTGGCTCCCGTTCCCGGCCACGGTGGCAATCCGACCGTTGGCCGTGTCGATACGGCGGACGCAATGATTGGTGGCCTCAGCCACGTACAGGTTGCCCTGGGAGTCAAAGGCGCACATGAAAGGCTCGCGCATCAGCGCCGACGCAGCCAACCCTCCGTCCCCTGAATACCCGGCCTCTCCTGTACCTGCTACTGTGGTGATGATTCCTGATTCGTATGCCATGTGTACGCTCCAGTTTGCGTTTGGCTGAATGATCCTGTCGCTGCTCAATCGTAACCCTCGTGAGTCCGATAGAGTTGGAGTTTGTTATAGCACAAACCTACCTACTCAGGGCGGTTGGGCTACGGAAGGCTGTAGGCCCAACCCTGTCTAATCCTAAACCGTTCATCCGGACGGTGGGTCGGCCAATTGCGGCCCATGCCTTGCCAAACTATAGTACCATACTATGCCTTGACAAACCTATGCTTTCTAGCTACTATCGTATCAAGGCAGATACACTAAACTAAAGCCAAGGTGAAATGTACATATCGACAGACAGCACTGTCGGTGGACACTCATTCGGGGCCTAAAGGTGATACCAGGTGCCATGGAGTCCTCTCAGCTGTCTTC
>DAOUJS010000194.1:0-78732 GCA_034422355.1 Dehalococcoidia bacterium
ACGGACTACATCGTGACACAGGTATTCCTGAACAACGACTTTTCCCAGCTGGCATTTACAATCGACAAGGACGTAAATGCCGCGGTCAAGGGCCTGTCGCTGTACGTGGACGGTCGGGAGTTCCCCGTGGCCGAGGCCACCACAGATGATAGACATATCTACTGGAGCAACGTTGACCTGACCTGGGCCGCGGACCGCAGCGTGAAGTTGAGGCTGGCCCCGCGGCCCCGCCTTGTATATCCCACCGGCCTCAGCGTCCGGCCCGCGGGCCAGGGCTTGATCACGGCCTGGACCGCGCCCCAGGGCACGGTCGCCGGCTACGACGTGGAGTACAAGGAGTCCACCGCCGCCGACCGGGCGGCCGCGACGGCCAACGACCCCGCCACCGGCTGGGTGGACGCGGGGCACACCGGCGCTGCCACGTCCCACGGAATCGCCGGCCTGACCCCGGGCACGACCTATGACGTGCGGGTGCGCGCCAGGAGCGCCTCCGGCGGCGGCCTGTGGTCCTATGCCCAGCAGGGCGTGCCGCTGGGAGCGACTTCCATCGGATTCTCTGCCCCCAGTTACAACGTGATGGAGGGAACCCACGAATACAGGACCATCACCGTGAATATCGACCCGGTCCTGCCCGTAGCCAGCAGCGCGACCCTCCGCGCCCTCACCGGCGACAGCCGGCACACGGCCCGGGCCGGCGACTACACGCTGCCGGCCAGCGTCGCGCTGCCGGCCGGAGCCGCCACCGCCACCTTCCGGGTGACGATTAACGACGACGGCGACGCGGAGCAGGACCAGACCGTGGTGATGGGGCTGGGGGCCGTGAACGGGGCGTCCTACACAGTGGGCAGGGGCCAGGCCGACCTCATCATCATAGATAACGAAGCCGTCACCCTCTCCTTCCATTCCCAGGAGAACCAAGGCTGGCACCCCGTGTTCCGGGTCGCCGAGGGCGGGACCGTGGCGCTGAAAGCGGTGCTTGACCGGCCGGCGCAGTTCCCCATCACCGTTACCCTCACCGGCCGCGCCGACACGGACCCAAACACCAAAGACGCCACTGAGAACGCCGACTACGCGCTGGAAGGCGCCACGTTCACCATTCCGACCGGCCAGACGGAACCTGACGTCCAGCCTCGCGTCCGCACCTTCGACGACGCCGCGGATGACGACGGCGAGCACGTCCGGGTATATATGAGTGTCTACAACCGCCCCATTCAGTTGAACATGGGCCTCTTCCCGGCGCTGGTCATCATTGGGCCGCCGAGCGACGACGCCCCCGCGGCGCCCACCGGCCTCAGCGTCCAGAGCGCCGGGCAGGGCCTCATTGCGACCTGGAACGCGCCGGCGGACGACGTGGTCACCTACGACGTGGAGTACAAGGAGTCCACCGCTGCCGACCGGGTGGCCGCGACGCCCGACGACCCCGCCACCGGCTGGGTGGACGCGGGGCACTCCGGCGCTGCCAGGTCCCACGCCATCACCGGCCTGACCCCGGACACGACCTATGACGTGCGGGTGCGGGCCAGGAACGCCGAAGGCAGCAGCCCGTGGACCGAGGTCAAGCAGGTCACTGCGCTGGGAGCGCCTTCCATCAGCTTCGCCGAGTCCAAGTTCCTGGTGTGGGAGGGGTACGACCAATACGCGACCATCACCGTGAACATCGACCCGGTCCTGCCCGTGGCCAGCAGCGCGACCCTCCGCGCCCTCACGGGCGACAGCCAGCACACGGCCCCGGCCGACGACTACACGCTGCCGGAAAGCGTCGCGCTGCCCGCCGGCGCAGCCACCGCCACCTTCCGGGTGACGATTGACGACGACGGCCACGTGGAGCTGCACAGGACCCTGGTGATGGAGCTGGCGCCCGTGGCCGGGGCATCCTACACGGTGGGCCTGAACCGGGCCAGCCTCATCATCACGGAGGACGACATCGCCACGGTTTCCTTCATACTCTCGAAGCCTGGCAGCTACCAGGGACTAGCCACGGTCGCTGAGGGCGGGACCGTGGAGTTGAAGGGGATGCTTGACCAGCCGGCGCCGTTCCCCATCACCGTTACCCTCACCAGCCGCGCCGACACGGACGGCAACACCGCAAACGCCACGGAGGGCGTCGATTACGTCATCGACGGCGGCACGTTCACCATTCCGCCCGGCCTGACGGAACCGGTCGTCCATGCTCGCGTCCGCACCTTTGCCGACGCCGCGGCTGACGACGGCGAGGTCTTCCTGGTAGATATGAAGGTCCCCGACAGCCCCAATATCAAGATCGACCATCCCCACTCGACACACCCGATGCGGGTCACCATCGGAGCGCAGAGCACCACCACTCCCGCCGCGCCCGCCGGCATCGTCGTGGCCCCCGGCGCCGGCCAACTGATTGTCACCTGGACTGCGCCCGCCGAGACGGTCACCGGCTACGATGTGGAGTACAAGAGGGCCTCCGCCGCCGGCCAGTCAGCCACGACGGCCAACGACCCCGCCACCGGCTGGGTGGACGCCGGACACGCCGGGGCCGACCCTTCCCACACGGTTTCGGGCCTCACCGGCGGCACGGCCTATGACGTGCGGGTGCGGGCCGTGAACTCGGCCCTGGACAGCAGCAAGGCCAGCAGCGCCTGGACCACGGGCCAGGGCACACCGCAAGACCCGGTCACGGTGTCGGTGTCGGCTTGGCCGGTGCGGCCGCAGGAGGGCGAAGACGTAACGGTGACCGCCACGCTGTCGGAGGCGCTTTCCGTCGGCGTGACCGTGCCGTTGTCGGTGACGCCCGGCTTGACCGACCCGGCCGAGGCGGGCGATTTCAGCCCTCTGGCCGGCATCACCATCGAATCCGGTGAGACCAGCGGCACGGGAACTGTCGCCACTCACCGGGACGACGACGCAGATAACGAGACCTTCACGGTTGAATTGGGCAGCGCCCTGCCGTCGTTGGTGCAGGCGGGCAGCCCGAACTCGGTGACGGTTACCATTAAGGACGCCTACGCGCTCAGCACGACGCTTCCCGAAGCGAACGAGAACCTGAGCGCTCTGACGGTGGCGGGCGGCGAAAGCGCCACCGGAGACTTCACCCCGCTGCACCTGGACGCGCCCTTCCGGACTAACCTCATCTACTATGGCGCAGCGGTGGACAACTCCGTTACCCACGTGAAATTGACGCCGACGGCGGCGCATCCGGACCACGCCACGGTGGAGGTGGGCAAGGAAGGCAACCTGACAGCGGTGGCCAGCGGCTCCGCCAGCGACGCCATCGCCCTCGACGTGGGCCAAAACGTCATCATCGCCGAGGTCCGTTGGGGAGACTTGAGCAGGAAGTACACCGTGAGGGTGACCCGGGCGAGCAGCCTTCCCGCTCCCGCCGCGCCCACGGCCCTGGCCGCCCGGGTGGGCGACGACGGGATGACCGTGACCTGGAGCGCGCCCGCGGGCGTGGTCACGGGCTACGACGTGGAATTCAAGGCCGCCGGCGCCACCGACTGGAACCAGGCCTCGCGCACCGGCGCAGTAACCACCGTCACCTTCCAGACCGACACCGGCCTGGACGGGGGCATGGCCTACGACGTGCGGGTCCGGGCCGTTAATGAAGGCGGTCCCGGCCCCTGGGCCACGGGCCGGAGCGCGCCGCAGTTTCCCGTCACCACCCTGACCCTGAGCGCGGACGGGACCCTGACGGAGGGCGGCTCCGTAATCGTAACCGGCACGCTGGACCAGCGTGCGCCCGCTCAGACCGGGTACCGCCTGGACATCAGCAACACCGGCTTCTTGCAGGACATCATAGCCGATTACAGCGGCTTCATCGAGGTGAACCAAAACACCTTCCAGGTGCAGCTCAACGCCGTTGACGACGACCTCACCGAGCTGACCGAGACGGCAACGGTCACCGTCGAGATAGATCTGGACGGCGACGGCGCTTACGATGATCTGAGCGACTCCATCGACGTCGCCATCCTGGACAACGACCCGAACGCCATCGTACTGACCCCCAGCAGCGCGATTCTTGCCGAGGGCGGGGACGAGGCGACCGTGACCGTCTCCGTGCAGGACCCGGACGCCATCCCGGACCACGGCTGGCAGGTGCAGGTCGATATGGACGGCACGGCAAACCCGGGTTGGGACTACGGTATGACGCCCACCGGCAGCACGCCGCCGGCCGGAGACGGAACGGCCGGGAACCGGCGGATAGTCATCTTCAACTTCACCCCGACGGCGCGCGAACACACGCTGCGGTTCGCCGCCCGCGCCGACGACGCTGCCGACGGCGGCGAGACCATCATCATAAACGCGGTGGACCTGAACAACCCGGCGCTGAAGTCGGCCCCGCTGACCCTGACCATCCAGGAGCCGGGCGGTCAGCAGAACCAGCAGCAGGACCCGGCACCCGAGCAGCAACAGCAGGACCCGCCCAACCAGGCGCCCACGGTGGTCAGCGCCCTGTCCGGCGTAACCATCGTCAACCGGACCGGCACGCGGCAGGTCTCCCTGTCCGGGGTGTTCAGCGACGCCGACAGCGACGCGCTGGCCGTCACGGCGGGTTCGTCGAATGAAGCCGTGGCCACGGTGCACGTTGCGCCCGGCTACGCCAGCCTGACGGTGACGGCCCAGGCCCGGGGCACGGCGGCCATCACGGTTACGGCCAACGACGGGAGGGGCGGCACGGTGTCAGATACCTTCACGGTGACGGTGAAGGCCGCGCCGGCAGTGGCCTCGGACCTGGCCGACGTGAGCAGCCTGGCGGCGGGTTCCACGCAGGACGTGTCGCTGTCCGGGGTGTTCAGCGACGCCGACGGCGACGCGCTGACCGTCACCGCCGGTTCCGACAACGACAACGTTGCCACCGCAACCGTGGCCGCTGACTACTCCACCTTGACGGTGGTGGGGGTGGCCCAGGGCACGGCGACCATCACAGTGGTTGCCCAGGACGCCGACGGCAACCGGGTCATCGACGACTTCGACGTTTCGGTGGCCGCCCCGCAGCAACAGCAGCAGAACTCGCCGCCCAACCGTGCGCCCACGGTGTCCAACGCCATGTCCGACGCAACCATCGTCAACCGGAGCGGGACCCACCAGGCCTCCCTGTCCGGGGTGTTCAGCGACGCCGACAACGACCCGCTGATCGTCACCGCCGAGTCCGACGACGAGGCCGTGGCCACGGTGTACGTGGCGTCCGGCTACGCCAGCCTGACAGTAGCGGCCCAGGCCCGGGGCACGGCGGTCATCACGGTTACGGCCAACGACGGCCGGGGCGGCGCGGTGTCGGATGCCTTCACGGTGACGGTGAAGGCCGCGCCGACAGTGGCCTCGGCCCTGGCCGACGTGAGCGGTCTGAAGGAAGGTTCCACGCAAGACGTGTCGCTGGCCGGGGTGTTCAGCGACGCCGACGGCGACCCGCTGACCGTCACCGCCGCATCCTCGGACAACGCCATTGCCACCGTAACCGTGGCTGCGGACGGCTCCAGTCTGACGCTTGCCGGAGTGTCCGAGGGCACGGCGACCATCACGGTCGCGGCCCAGGACTCCAACGGCAATGAGGTAAGCGATGACTTTGCCGTGTCGGTGGTCAAGGCCCCGGAGCCGGAACAGGACCCGCCGCCGGCCGAGGAAACGCCCAACCAGCCGCCCACGGTGGCCGCGCCGCTGCCCGACATCAGCCTGGAAGCGCCGCAGCATCGGGAGTTCGACCTGTCCGGCGTGTTCCACGACCCCGACGGCGACGTCCTGACCTACACCGCCGTATCGTCTAACCACGGATTGGCGTCCATGTGGGTGGACGGCTCCACCCTGACGGTGGTGCCAACAGGCACGGGAACGGCCACCATCACGGTTACGGCGAAGGACCCCGGCGGCAACCGGGTCAGCGATGAGTTCGAGGTCACGTCGAGGCCGGCCTCGTAGGAGATCAGCAGCGCGGCGGCGACGCATTCCTGCACCGTCAGGGAACAACCGCCAACGGCAAAGCCCGCCCCTGCGCCCGGGCCGGGGCGGGATAGCGGGAGCGGGAGGACGGGAAATCCCGGGCGCGTGACAAGTGGGGGACAGGCGTTCAGACTGCTGGCGCCTGTTCTCCTGCATTCCAGCAGTCAAGAAGCCGCCGATGCCGCGACAGCGACTCCATCACGGCGGGACCGT
Organism: Dehalococcoidia bacterium; assembly: GCA_034422355.1. Classification (GTDB taxonomy): domain Bacteria; phylum Chloroflexota; class Dehalococcoidia; order Lucifugimonadales; family UBA3495; genus CATOSP01. Next base: position 6,118 of record DAOUJS010000194.1, read on the forward strand.
CTGCGTGCTGCCCGGCGGATTCGCGCCGAGGTCCACCCTGGCAGTTTAGCTGGCCATACTCTCAGCCTTTCAAGACCGGAGTCTGCCGGTTGCCCTCTACAAACACCGCTCCGCCTCGGAACGGATGTAGTCCCGGGCCTGCTGGGGCAACCCGGCGGCCCCGGCGGCATGGGCGTTTTCCCGGACGCGCTCGGGACGGGTGGTGGCGGGTATGGCCGAACTCACCCGGCGGTCGGAAATGACCCAGGCCAGCAGGGCCTGGGCCCAGGTGTTGATGCCGTATTCCCGCAGCGGCTCCAGGTCGGGCTGCTGCTTCAGCTCGAGGACCCAGCGGCCCTTCTGCAACGGCTCCATCACCAGAACGCCCGTGCCCAACTCCTCGGCCAGGGGCAGCAGCTCGTCCGCAACGGTCCGGTTCAGAACATTGTAGGGAATCTGGACGGCATCCACCCGACCCTGGCGCATCAGGTCCATGATGGTGGGATAGGCATCGGGCACCATGGCGGACACGCCCACCATGCCTATTCTGCCCTCGCCCTTGAGCCGTTCCAGGGTGGGGAGGTGAGTCTGCCAGTCGATCATGTTGTGGACCTGGAAGAGGTCGATGTAGCCGATCTTCAGCAGTTCGAAGGAGCGGGCGATTTGGGCCTCGCCGGCCTCCCTTCCTTCGGTACGCACCTTGGTGGCGATGTAGAACCGGTCCCGAAGGTCCTCGGTGATCTCGCCCAGGACCCGCTCCGCCTGGCCGTACCAGGCGGCGGTATCGATCAGGTTTACGTCGCTGTCCAGGCAGTTGTCCACAATCCGTCTTCGGACAGCTATCTCCTCGTCATTGTCAACATCGAAAGTTCGCAGGGTTCCGAGACCAATGACCGAAACGTCCAGGTTGCCAAGTTTGCGGTGTTCCATCGCCTGTTGACCTCGTACAAATGTCTATCCAAATGTCCGATTGAGACATGGATATGCGGGATACCGGGACGGGGCTGCCCGGCCGGGAGCTAAGGGTGGAGCTGGTCGTAGGCCGAAAGCCGTTGTATCCCGTGCTCCTCGTCGTATTCCGGCGCGGAGACCAACTGGCCGGTCATGGTCTCAGGGGTCTGCCGGGCCATGTATACGGCTACCTCGGCAATGTCGTCGGGCAGCCTCATGCGCCTGTGCACTTCGTCATCGTAGTCGTCGTTGGGCCTGGTCAGATTCCAGCCGGGGTCGAGGATATTGACGGCGATGCCAAAGTCCTTCACTTCGTCCGCCAGCGACTCGCTCAACCGCTCCACCGCCGCCTTGGCCGCCCCATAGGACGCCTGTCCGGCCCGGCCCCGGCGGGCCACGTTCCTTGAGGTCAGGTTGATGATGACACCGCTGCGACGTTCCATCATGTGGGGCAGGACCGCCTTGCAGGTCATAAAAGTGGTGGTCAGGTTGGACTCCATCACCCGCCGCCACTCCTCTTCGGTGATGTCCAGAACCGTAACAGCGTGGGTCAGGTCGTTGGTGAAGAGACGGTATCCGCCGGCGTTGTTGACCAGGATGTCTATCTTCCCCAGCTCGCTGATGGTCTCCCGGGCTGCCCGGTCTGCACCCTCGCTGGTGGTCAGTTCAGCGTTGACAGTGTGGGCACGGCGGCCCAGGGCGCGAATTTCCGACCCCGCGGCGTCCAGCTCCGAAGGGGTGCGGGCTACGATGGCGACGTCCGCTCCTTCGCGGGCGTAGGCCAGGGCCATGGAGCGGCCCAGTCCGCGGGCCCCTCCGGTTACCAGAGCTACCTTGCCTTCCAGATACATCTTTGCTTCACCTTTCTGCAATGGTACGGACGGCGCTCCGGCCTGCGCACTCCCAACCCCGGGCCGGTTCCCGAGCTGCGCCGGTCTACTGGTTGGCCAGGGGGATGGTGCAGGTGACGCAGGGCTGGTCGCCGTGGGTGGCGGTGGTGTGGCCCTGGCCGGTGGTATCCTCCACCAGGCGGGCGTCGCCGGGGCCGAAGACATGCTTGGAGCCGTCGCCCAGGCCGATCTCCAGTTGCCCGGACAGGACTATGACAAACTGGCGGCGCGGCGCAGTATGCCAGTCGGAGAAGCGGCCGGCCGGGGCTTCACTGAAGCTGATGGTGGCGGCGGCCTGGGCGCTCTTCCAGTCAGGCGTCTGGTCCAGGTCGATGGTCTCAATGTGCGACTGTCCGTCATCGCCTGTGTAAAGTCTGAAGGTTCCCATCGTGTTCCTCCCTTTCGGTCTGTGCGGAATACGGTCAGGCCACGGCTGAAGGCTGCTGGGCTTCGACCCTGGCGATGAACTCCAGCAGTTGCGCGGCGTAGAAAGTGGACTTCATGTGGTAGCGGTTGGTGGCGGCGATGCCTGGGAAGGTGTTGTCGTGTTGCCCGATGACCGCCCACTCCTCGTGGGTCCACGCCGACGGGCGCAGTTCGGCGTTGGGCGCGAGACGCTTCAAGTTCTCTGCCGCCGACCTGTGGTGAACGTCGTCCGGCGTGTTGCCCTCGAAGGCCAGCACCGGGCATGTTATGGACTTCAGTTGCTCCTCGGTGAGGTCTCCCACAGGGTTGGGCTGGGAGAACTGGTCCCGCCAGCGGCGCATGACAGAGCAGAACTCCCCAGGATCCATGGCAAGGAGCCGTTCCCGGTTGCCGGCGTTGTCCCGGATGCGCTGCTCGAAAAATTCGGTAGCGGCCACGGCGGGCATCCCGCCCCGCTCGGCGGCCTCGATATACTGCCCGTAGTAGCCGGGGGACATCAGTTCGGCGCTCCTCGGCCCGCCGGAGACTTCCCAGACAAATACACCCTTTACCACCTCCGGACGCCGCACCGCCACCGTCAGGGAAGTGCGCGAACCGGCGGACCCTCCGGCCAGGTAAGCCGGGGCAGCGCCCAGGTATTTCAGCAGGTCCGCCATCTCCTCAGCCCAGAGGTGCTGCTCGGAAAGCTCACCGCCGATCACCACGTCGGACTTGCCGCAGTTGCGGCGGTCGTGGATGATTACGCGGCAGTGGGGCGACAGCAGGGCCGCCATGGGGCGCAGGCCGTTGTGGTCCACCCGTCCGCCCGGCGTCAGCATGACCGCGGGGCCGGCCCCATACTCCTCGTAATACAGGTTAACTCCGTTTATGTTGGCGTAAGGCACTGATCACTCCTTTCTGCTTGAACACCACTCTGCTTGAACGCCGCGGCGCAGGCCGGGCTAGGACCGTGACACCGGCAGCTTGGCGCCCTGGAACGGCCCCTCGGTGGCTTCAAAGGACTTGGAGAAGGCCAGAATCTCCTCGTTGGACTGGCTGCCCAGGTCAATGGGACGGCTGAACCCCTGTCTTACAACGTAGCCGGTCTTGTAATACAACTCGACCCGATTGTCCTCCGGGTCGAAAAAGTAAACGCTGCAGGAGATTCCATGAGTGACCGTCTGGTCGATACGGACGTTCTCCGCCAGCAGCCGCTGGTACAGGTCTTTCAGAGCGTCCATGCTCTCGACGATGAACGAAACTTGTCCGACGCCGGTGGTCTTGGGCCGGGGTCCCATGGGATGGTCATCGCCCCTCGCCTCTCCAAGGGCCAACTCGTGGTGCTCGTTGTCAGGGTCGGCGCTCAGGAAGCAGCTTCCCCGGTCCGGGTCCTCATCGGTTACCGTCAGTCCGATGACGCGGGTGTAGAAGTCCCTCATTTTGAAGAAGTCGTCGCAGATAAGACCGACATGACCCAAATTGGTGACCATACCCTGCCTCCTTGCGTTGTGTCGTGACTCCAGTCCCGCCGGTCCGGGCGCGACTCCCGCCCATCCCGGTCCCGGCATGGGCTGAGCTGATCTTAACATCGGGTCCCAGCCCATACAACGGTGCGGGTTGGCTGAGGCCGCCCTGCGGATGGATGACGCAAAATCCCTCGTCCGGGTGAACGAGTCCGGCGTGTTCGTGACGGGAGAACACCGGGCAGAATGATATACTGCATTGATGTCAGATATAACAGAACCTCAAGCAATTCCTGCTATCCTTCAGGCCATCCGCTCACGTTTGGACCTCACGCAGGAGCAGCTTGCTGAACGGCTGGGCGTTTCCTTCGCCACGGTCAACCGCTGGGAGGGCGGCGTGACCAAGCCGCAGCGGGCGGCCCGGACCGCCATCGCCGCCCTCGCTGCCGAGGCGGGCATCGACGCCACCGAGCCGGACGTTGACGAAACCGAGTCGGCGGCCAGCGTGACTCGCCGCCGCTCCCGCCGCCAGGCTGCACCGGCCCCCTCCACAAAGCCAATGGAGCAGATGCTGTGGGACGCGGCCTGTTCCATCCGGGGAGCGCGGGACGCGGCGAAATTCAAGGACTACCTGCTGCCGCTCCTCTTCCTCAAGCGCCTGTCCGATGTTTTCGACGACGAGGTTGACCGGCTGGCCGAGGAGTTCGGAGACCGGGATGTCGCGCAGGAGATTGCCGAGGACGACCACAACCTGCTGCGCTTCTACCTGCCGCCGGAAGCGCGCTGGGCCGTGGTCAGCGGGCGGGAGACCTACGGTTGGCCGGCGGACCAGCAGGGCCGAAGCGCCCGCCCCAGGGACATCGGCGAGCACCTGACCAGGGCGATGCGGGCCGTGGTCCGATACAATCCCACGCTGTCCGGCGTCATTGACCTGGTGGACTTTGCCGGCGAGCGCAACGGCGAGCGGGACATCAACCCGGCCCGCCTCGCCGCCGTGGTGGAGACCTTCTCCGACCCCCGTTATCGCCTGGGACTGGCCGACGTGCAGCCCGACTTCCTGGGCCGGGCCTACGAGTACCTGCTGAGGAAATTCGCTGAAGGGTCCGGCCAGAGCGCGGGGGAGTTCTTCACCCCCACCGAGGTCGGCTTCCTGATGGCCCATATCATGCGCCCCCGGCCCGGCGAGACCTGCCACGACTACGCCTGTGGTTCCGCCGGGCTGCTGGTCAAGCTCCAACTTGTGGCCAGGGAACTCGACCCGACCGGCCGGGTCCCCCTCAAGCTACACGGCCAGGAGTTGCAGGCCGAGGGCTACGCCGTGGCCCACATGAACGCCATCATCCACGACATGGATGTCGAAATCGCCCGGGGCGACACCATGATCAACCCCAGGTTCAAGAACGCCGCGGGCCGGATTGACACCTACGATGTCGTGGTTGCCAACCCCATGTGGAACCAGCCCTTCGACCAGCAGCTTTTCGCCAACGACCCCTTCGACCGCTTCCGTCCCTCCGGCGGCGTCACTGCCGGGCGGGGCGACTGGGCCTGGTTCCAGCATACCCTGGCCTGCCTGAACGAGCGGGGGCGGGCGGCGGTGGTGCTGGACACCGGAGCGGTGACCCGCGGCTCCGGCAGCAGGAACGAGGACCGGGAGCGCAACATCCGCAAGTGGTTCGTGGACCGTGACCTGATTGACGGCGTGATCCTGCTGCCGGACAACCTGTTCTACAACACCAGCGCCGCCGGAATCATCCTGGTCCTGTCCAAGCGCAAGGCTGCATCCCGGAAGGGCAAGATAACCCTCCTGAACGCCAGCCGCCGCGTGGGAAAGGGACAGCCCAAGAACTACATCCCGGAGGAGGACATGCGCCCTTTGGCAGCGGCTTTCCTGAAAGGGGAGGCGGTGGAGGGCGAGGTTGCCGTAATCACCCGGGAGCAGGCGGTGGAAGCAGACTACAACCTCAGCCCCAGCCGGTGGGTGGGTCAAGCTGATGCTGTCGAGCAGCGTTCTATCGCTGAAATCCTTGATGATTTGCAGAGGCTCGATGCTGAGTCCCGCGAGATTGACCAATCGCTGGCGAAGATGCTGGTGAGTCTACGATGAATGAAACTTGGGACTGGTGCCCCCTGGGTGAATTGTTCGAGATTGGCGCGGGCAAAACTATGTCCGCTGCTGCCCGCAACGGCACCGACAAGACGCCATTCCTGCGGACATCAAACGTTCTGTGGGATGAGATTGATCTGTCTTCAGTGGATGAAATGTCAATCTCCGGCGACGAGTTGCCCTCCAAGTTGCTGCGAAGGGGTGACCTGCTGGTCTGCGAAGGAGGGGAGATAGGCCGGGCGGCTATCTGGAACGGTGACGTTGATACGATGTCGTTCCAGATTCACTTGCACCGTCTGCGCCCCTTTAACAGGCAAATCGAGCCTCGCTTTTACGTGTACTTTCTGCAAGCAGCTTTTACGTTGCTTGGAATATATGAGGGTGCTGGCAACAAGACGACAATTCCGAATCTGTCCCGCGGACGACTGGCAGCGCTTCAAGTGCCTTTGCCAGCGCTCATCGAACAGCAGGCCATCAGCACTGTACTCAGCCGGGCGCACCACGCTATCAAAGTGCAAGAACGAAGCATCGTTGCCAGCCAGGAACTAAAACGCGCCGCCATGCAAGCCCTGTTCACCTGCGGACTGCGGGGCGAGGCGCAGAAGGAGACGGAGATAGGGCCGGTGCCGGAGAGCTGGGAAGTGCAGGAGCTCGGGAACTTGGCGGAAATTACATATGGAGTTCAAGCCGCTGTTGCCAATGCCACGGACCCAGAAATCGGTACTCCAATACTCACTAACGTCAACTTGGACCTTGATGGCCAAATCAACCTTGAGAAACTGAGATATTTCCGGGTTCCTGAGATCCTGCGAGAGAGGCTAAGTCTCCGGCAAGGTGATGTGTTATTCAACTGGAGGAGCGGCAGTGCGAACCACGTTGGTAAGACGGTAATATTCGATTTAGAGGGGGAATACACCTACTCGTCTTTTATTCTGAGGTTCAGGCCACACCGAAAGGTCTACAACAAATATCTCTTTCGGTGGCTAACTCATTTGCGTATGGCTGGATTCTTCACTTCGCAGAGAAACGTGTCCTCTATAAATTCTGTTTACAACGCCAGCTTGTCCGCTACGATTCCCATCTGGTTTCCTGATGAAGAACAGCGGAGCGAGATAGTCGAAATCCTTGACGCTATTGACCGCAAGATAGACCTGCACCGGCGGAAGCGGGCGGTGCTGGAGGAACTGTTCAAGGCATTGCTGCACAAGCTGATGACGGAGGAGATAAGGGTGGGGGAGTTGGATTAGTCCATATCAATTTCGCCTTGAGCAACGAAGAATGAACGCAAGACTTGGAAGAAACAATAAATGCTGGTGTGGCTCCGGAAAGAAATACAAGCGCTGCCACCTCAATAGGGCTGGTCAACAGCCGCTAACCAGACAGGATGCGCTAAGGTCCCTTAAGTTGACTTATGAACGGAGTGTCTGCTTGCATCCAGATGCCAGCAAACAAACTTGCAAGGGTGGTTTCATTAGGGCTCATACAATTCAAAGGAATGGGGGGCTAAGTGCCATTGCTCGCGACGGGCACGTGTACAGTCTTCTGAAGCATGGGAAGCCTTACGACCGGTCCAAATGGGACCTAAACAGCGGTCCTCAAAGGGTAGGAGTTAAGGAGGCTTCAACCTTCGGGGGATTCTGCTCCAAGCATGATGACCAGTTGTTCACGCCGATAGAGAAGAAACCGTTCATTGGCATGACGGAACAGATCGTCCTTCTCGGATACCGGGCAATATGCTACGAAACATATATGAAGGGAGGCAATGTCAGGCAATCCGATTTTCTCAGAACCTACGACAGAGGGCGACACCTTCCGCTGCAAGTGGCTCTACAGGAAGCAGTTTCCCTGCGGGACTCCGGAGCAAGAAAAGCATCTACCGAACTACAATCTCTAAAGGCATTGTACGAGCGAATGATTTTTGAGCGAAGATTTGGCGAACTTGGCTATTTTGTGGTTTCCTTTGGCACCACACCTGAAATGGCTTCTACTGGAGCAATACAGGCAACTCATGATTTCCGAGGGAACAACGTGCATCAGTTGGGTCGTTTAGGTGTTCGGTCTGATTGGCTGACCTTTACGTTAATCCCAACAGACAGTGGTGGTGCTGCGGTCTTCACATGGCCAACCGGACACGAAAAAACCGAGAGGGTGATGGCCACACTTAATGAGTTGCCAAATGAGGACCTTCCCCACGCGATTATTCGGTTTGCATTCGAGTTCTTTGAGAACACATACTGCTCGCCTGAATGGTGAGACGGACTCCAGGAATCAGTTCGAACCAGCTTAAAGCGGAGGCAACTGACTGAGATAGCTGGGATTTGGGGAGACAGGCAGTACCCCAGGAGCGACAGTTGCCTAGTGGATGACGGGATTCGGGTTGTCTCTTGGCCTGATATTGCCAGGCAGACCTCAATCAGGAACACTTGATGTGTGGGTTGAGTCAAGGAGTAGGCAGATGAACCAACTTCTTCAACAGGCTTTCGAGAGAGCGTCGGAACTCCCGGACGAAGAGCAGGACAGGTTCGCCCGGTTCCTGCTGGCGGAACTGGAATCGGAGGGGCAATGGGCTGAGATGTTTGCTCGGCCCGAATCGGAGGATCTGCTGGAACGCCTGGCGGACGAGGCGCTGTCGGAACACCGCGCCGGACGAACGTATCCCCTCTCGCTGGATGAATTGTAGGTGCCCTGGAGACCGGCTAAGCCTTGGGTTGACTTTCGATGCCGGATGAAGGGGACCAGGCCGGCAAGCTGAACCATGAACATCAGGTTCTATATTGACCCGGAAACGGGAGAGCCTCACATTTTCTCCCATGGGGTCCAAGAGACTGAGGTAGTGGACGTGCTGGCCTCGCCGGATGAGGACCGACCCGGGCGGGAAGGCTCCCGCGTTGCCATAGGCCGGACTGACGGGGGGCGTTGCCTGCGGGTCATCTACGTGCCTGACCCCGAGCCGGGTCGGCTCTTCGTGATTACGGCATACGAATTGATAGGCAAACCGCTGGCCGCCTTCCGACGGCGCATGAGAAGGAGTAGACGATGAAGAACCCGACCAATTTCCCACCGGGATGGGATGAGGAACGTGCCCGGCGTGTACTCCGGCACTACGAGTCATTGAGTGAGGACGAAGCGGTCGCTGAAGACGAGGCGGCTTTCGAGGACTCCGCTCAGACAGTAATGGCAGTTCCCTGGGAACTGGCCCCCGCGGTGCGGGCGTTAATTGCGGAGCGCGCCGGGTGACGGGGCCGTTGGAATGGACACCCTGAGCATCACCGAAGATGCCACCGTCCAGATGCCCATGGTCCGCCATGCGGCGGAATCGGGCTGGGCCGGCCAGAGTCGCCCGTGCTCCCACCGGCGGGCGGGTGCGGTCTGTTCAGGTCCCTACCACACCCGGCGGACGCCGTACTGGTCGAAGAGGACTTCGTTTATCCGCCTTCCCACAGTTTCAACTCTTCTTCCGGGAGGGGGTCGAAGAAGCTGTCCGGCAGGACAAACTTTCCCTTCAAAGTGTCGGGTTGCCGCTCGCCCCACTTTCGTTTCGGGACGCTCACCAGCTTGGCCACGGTCTCGCCGTTGCGGACGATGACCACTTCCTCGCCAGCCTCGACCCGCTCCAGCAGGTTATGCAGGCTGACCTCTGCTTCGTCCAGGTTTACCGTTGCCATGATTAGCTCCTTACCGTATTGATTCAGCCAAGCGTATATCCAGCCGGGAGAGTAAGTCAATCGAATAACCGGCCATGACTGTCCCGAACATCACCGAAGCTGCCGCCGTCCAGATGCCCATGGTCCGCCACTCAGCGGAAGCGGGCTGGGCGCGGCCGGAGTCGCCCGCGCTCCCACCGGCCAGCGGGTGCGGTCTGTTTGGGTCCCTACCACACCCGGCGGACGCCGTACTGGTCGAAGAAGACTTCGTTGGAGATGAGGACGAAGTTATGCGCCAGCGCCTGGGCAATGAGCATCCGGTCGAAGGGGTCGTTATGGATGCCGGGCAACGACCCGGCGCGGGCGGCGTCGGCTACGATTATTGGCAGTTCCTCGAAATCCTGCCGGGCGATTGTTCCGGGAATGTCCAACGCCAACACTTCCGCTTCCGGCAGTCTTCCGAGCCGGTGCTTGGTGGTGATTTCCCATGCCGATGCCGCGCTGATTAGAACGTGGTTCTCTTCATTTTCTATCGCCCGCCGGGCGGAAGGCGACAACTGGCTGTCACCGGCTAACCACCAAATCAACGCATGGGAGTCGAGCAGTATTCGCAATGGCAATCACCCCCCTTCCCACAGTTTCAACTCCTCTTCCGGCAGCGGCTCGAAGAAGCGCTCGTCAATGGAAATCAGGCCTTTCATGGATCCGAACTGGCGCTTGCCGCGCTTACGCACCGGCGTCAGCCGGGCCACGGGCTTGCCGTTGCGGGCGATGATGACCTCCTCACCGGCCTCGACCCGCTCCAGCAGCTTATGCAGGCTGACCTCTGCTTCGTCCAGGTTCACCGTTGCCATGATTAGCTCCTTACTGTACTGATTCAGCCAAGCGCATATCCAGCCGGGAGAGTAAGTCTGCACCTTTGCTTTCCTTGTACGAGGCGGCCCATTGGGTTAACATAGGATACCATCGCGGTCCAATGAGATGCACCTGGGCATTTGGGCCTAACCTGACGGGCTCGCCCCTACGGGGCACGTGCTGCCCTCGGTGCAGCGGGACTCGGCCCGGGCTTCGGGGAATTCTGGCGGTCCACCCTGCCGGAAGGGTGTGATAATATCTCCAAGTGATGCTGGAGTGCCCCGGCGTCATGATCCGGCGTCAAGAGGGGCAAATCGCTCTCCGGGACCCGATTTCGTGCCTGTGCCGAAGTGGCGGAATGGTAGACGCGCCGGTCTCAAAAACCGGTGGGGGCAACCCCGTGTCGGTTCGACTCCGACCTTCGGCACCAATCATTGACTTCGCGCCGTTCACCTCGGACAGATAAGCCGGGACCTTGACCATCACCCCTTCCGCCCTGCCGGACTGCATTCGTCCACGCCATTCATCCACGCTATGTTTGCCAGCAACCAGGCTGCCCTTCCTGCGTTGGCCTGTTGGAAACGATGGCCTTCGTAAAAGCCCATGCCACGGAGCATCCCGGCACCCTGCATTTGTAATAAAGATGCTTATGTATTATTATCATCTGCGCCAGTCTTAGCCCACAGATTTCCCCAGTCCATTTTCCCGGTCCAAAGAGACGCTGCTGCATGACCATCGCCGGTTTGGCAATCATGGCCTCGGGCCTGTTGATATTGGTCCTGACCAGCATTCCCCCGGCCACCCAGAAGGTGAAAGGGGGAATCTTTTACGGCTGGTCCCTTATCGTCCTGGCCTCGGCGGTGATGATCCTGAGCATCGTGCCCTTCTTCCACAGCATGACGGCGTGGTTCGTGGTGCTGGAGCGGCACTTCGGCTGGACCCGCACCGAGCTTTCCCTGGCCTTCTCCCTCTCCCGGGTCGAAGGCGGCATCATGGGCCCCCTGGAAGGCATCCTGATTGACAAGCTGGGGGCGCGGCGGATGGTGGTCATCGGCACCACCATCCTGGGCCTTGGCTTCCTGATGTTCGGGCAAATCAGGGAGCTTTGGCATTTCTACGCGGCGTTCCTGATCATGAGCCTGGGCGGCGGCCTGGGCACCTGGCTGCCCATGATGACGGTGCTCAACAGTTGGTGGGTGCGCCGCAGGGCCACCGCAATGTCGTGGGTGCTGGTCGGCTACCGCACGGGAGTCGTGGCGCTGGTGCCCCTGATCACGTGGGCGATGGACGACACTCAATTCGGATGGCGCCCGGTGGCCATGGGGATCGGCGTCGTGGTGGTCCTCGCGGCGTTCCCCATCTCCCAGATGGTGCGCAACCGGCCGGAGGACTACGGGCAGCTTCCCGACGGAGAGAAGGAGGCCCCCGCCCCTGCCGCCGGGCGCACTGTTTCCCCTGCCGCCGGTTCCGAGGAACGAAGCTGGACCTGGCAGGAGGCCATCAGGACCAAGAACTTCTGGCTGATGAGCATCGGCCACGCCTGCTGCACCACCATCGTCGTCACCATCATGGTCCACCTGGGGCCGATGCTGGTTGACCGGGGGTTCTCCCTCCAGGCCGTGGGCATGGTCATCTCCATCTACACCGCCATCGGCATCGGTTCGACCCTGATAGGCGGGCATATCGGCGACCGGATTCCCATCCGTCAGGCCATCTTCGGATTCTCGATTCTCCAGTCCCTGGGAGTGGTCGTCCTGCTGGCGACCCACACGATGCCCATGGTCATGCTGTTCGCGCTGCTGATGGGACTGGGCGAAGGCCGGGGTTCGCTCACCACGGCGATCCGCGGCGTCTACTTCGGGCGCAGGTCATTCGCCAGCATCATGGGCATGTCGATGGTGCCGATGAACGTCCTGCTGCTGATTGCGCCCCTGTTCGCGGGGTACATGTTCGACGTGACCCAAAGCTACGTCATACCCTTCGCCGCGGTGGCCATCGTAAGCTCCACCGGGGCGTCCCTGTTCCTGTTCCTCGGCGACCCGAACCGGCAGTCCGCCAGGCTTGCCGCAAGAGATTCAATCCCGACCACCGCCCCTGCCCGCCAACCGGCCGCCGATTAGCGGCCGGTGCCAGTGGCCAGTGGCTAGTGGTCAGCGGTCAGTGACTAGCGGTTAGCGGGAGGGCTGCATCCGGTGGACAAGTCTGCCCATCCGCCGTACTATTCTCCCGACTGGACAATCCGCTTATAACGCAACTGCGCGCTATCGAAAACCGCAAGTCCGAACCCCGGATCTGGAGCTTGAGGAGGGAGTATGGAAGGACGATACCCTAACGGGCTGCTGCTGGCGATCACCAACTGCACCGACGATTCCAAGCTGGACGAGTTCAACTACTGGTACAACCACATGCACGTGCCGGACGTGACCGGGCCAGGGGTCTTCCGTCACGCCATCCGGTTCGCCAACTCGGACCCCGCGTCGCCGGCGGGCCAGTACGTGGCCACCTACGAGACCGATTGGGAGGAAGTTGAAAAGGCCATGCCCGCCCACCGGGAGGCCAGCGACCGCATCAGGGCCGGCGCGGACCGGGGGACGCCGCTGATTCAGCCGGTGACGGTGGGCGTGTTCAAGCGCAGGGGCGGCGAGTTCAACGCCGCGGCCAAGCCGGCCCTGGGCATCCTGGTCGTGTTGAGCAACTGCAAGGACACCCACGACGAGAAGGAATTCAACCGCTGGTACGAGGACGTCCACATCCCGGACATCCTGGACAGCGGCGCGTTCCACACCGCCTACCGCTACGAGAGCACCGACCCGGAGGCCACCAGGGGCAAGTACCTGGCCATCTACGAGACGGAGGACCGGGACCCGGCCGCGGCCAGGGAGAAGCTGGGCGCGGTGCGCGACGACTGGAAGGCGCGGGGCCGCCTCTACGACGGCATAGACGTGGTGGCGTCCCTAACGGCGCGGCGCATCTGGCCGATGGACTAGGGGACGCCGGGACCGGAGCAAGAGAGCGAGTGGGTAACATTATCCACTCGCTCTTATGTCAGTACAAAGCCGGCGAGCGGTCCCATATATGAAGAGGACCTGATTCGATAGCGTATCACTTATGAACGCAATAGTAGCTGACCACATGGGAATTGCAAAGGACTTCCTGGACAGGAGCAAGACCTGCCTGGCAACGGGCGACCTGCACCAGGCGTCCGAAAAGGGTTGGGGAGCCGCAGTACACATGGTCAAGGCCATTGCCCTGACCAGGGGCTGGGACTACGAAAGCCACGACCACTTTGATTCTGTCGTCAACAATGCCCGTGCATACTATCGTCAACCTGACCTGCGGGTATGGGGACGGTCTGCCCAGGCCCTGCACCGCAACTACTACCTGCATCCGTCCCTGCTTGACCCTGAAATCATTGGCGAGGACATTCAGGGTGTGGAGTCCTTTATCGGCGCTATGGGACCATTGATTAGCGGCTAACACCGGCGAGGTCTGGCCTTTGGGGGAACGGTCTTTCAGGACCGTTCCTTTTTTTGCGTGAATTATAGGCAATGTGCGCCAGGCACGACCCTGTCTTCGACATTGACAGGGCGCGGGACCAACCCCCCCGGACAAAGGGTTCCGGCAGCCCAGAGCGCCGGATGGACGCCGCCGGAGAGATTCAGCCCGGAATCAAGCTGCCCGGCCCCGCCTGGCTCACCAATGTGGAAGACAGGCAGAACAAACACAGCAAGACACCAATGAAATGATATGGTGTATACTGTCCGTGTTCCTGAATGCCTGACTGTATGTATCATGGGTTGAACAGGCGATGGCGTTCTGGCGGACGCCGCCAGCGAGAATGGCCCCGTTCGCCGGCAACCCCGATGTCGAAGGCACGGTCCCAGGTTGGGCTCGAGGCGATTTGGGGTACAGATGCCGGGGATATAACTGTCCCGGGTGCATGGCTGCGCTCTCGCGACACATTTCGAGTCCGCAGGAGCAACTGAATCCCACACCAACAAGAGGCAGAAATGATGGGCAAAAATTGGAAACGGTTGGCAGTGTACCTGCAATTCAGCTTGCACGGGTTGGTCTTGGCCCTGGCCCTGGCCCTGGCCTGTGCCTCGGCATCCGCCCCGGCTGCGCCGGAGCCGCTGGTGTCCGCAGGCGCTCCGGTTGTTGACGGCGCAGGCCAGACCCCTCGGGGAGCGGCCGCCGGGCCGGCCACTCCCACGCTGGCCCCTACCGTTGCGCCTGCGGCCACAACTGAAGAAGACCGCTACAAGGCCAAAGAACGGGATGAGGCCTCCAAGTCAGCCTCGCCAGGGGGCGGCGCCAACGACCAGGCCCTGCCCATTCCCGATAAGGGCGAGTTGAGGTACCCCAACCTGGGTTCCCAACTGGATCAACTGGCGGCGGGCGTGGAATCGGGGCAGACCACCCCTGAGGAGGCCGCCGCGGACGCCCCGGTCCATTCCGGGGAATCGGTGGCAGTGACCATCCACCTGTCCGGCAGCGTGGACGACGTGGTGAAGTTCCTGGAAGACAACGGCGGCGACCCGCGCAACGTGGGCGAGGACTACATCGAAGCCTACGTGCCGGTATCCCTGCTGGGGCCGGTGTCGGAACAGCCCGGGGTCATCCGGGTGCGGGAAATCATCCCGCCGGAGCCGGGCCGGGGCGGCTAGACGGTCACCGGCCGGGACGTGCCGGGGATGATGGACAGCCCGGAAAGGGTCAATGCCAGGGGATGTGTTTGGGCCCACGACCAGGAGAATCTTTGAGTGGAGGCTTCCATGCGTTGCAAGAAACATTTCGGTTTCCTGGCGATAGCAGTCCTGGCCGCCCTGGTATTCACCCTGGCGGTGGCCCTGCCCGGCGTTTCCGCCGACGGGGACGAGGACAGGAAAAAGTACACGGAGGACAAGAAAAAGGACACGGAGGACCAGGGGCAGGAAGAGGCCCTGCCCATCCCGGAAAAGGCCAGCCTGAAGTATCCCAAACTGGGGTCCAGGCTGGACCAACTGGTCTTGAGCGTCGAGGAGGAGAAAACCATGGCAGAAGAGGCCGCCGCGGATACCCCGGTGCACCGGGAAGAGTCGGTGGCGGTGACCATCTACCTGTCCGGCAACGTGGACGACGTGGTGGGGTTCCTGGAGGACAACGGCGGCGACCCGCGCAACGTGGGGGAAGATTACATCGAAGCCTATGTTCCGGTATCCCTGCTGGGACCGGTGTCGGAACAGACCGGGGTCATCCGGGTGCGGGAAATCGTGCCGCCGCAGCCGGAGTATGGCCCTATCACCAGCCAGGGAGTCCAGGCGCACCTTTCGGCGGCCTGGAACCAGGCTGGGTACACGGGCCAAGGCATCAAGGTGGGGATAATCGACGGCCCTGCCGCTTTCACGGGCTACAGCGCACGCATCGGGTCCGAGCTGCCAACGCCTGCGGGAGTCAGGTGTTACACGGACATTGGGAGGCCCACCCGGAACCTGGCCGACTGCGAAGACGAGGTTGACCACGGCACTGCGGTAGCGGAATCCCTCGTCGACATCGCCCCCGACGTGTCCCTCTACATAGCCACTCCAAGTTCTGCAGGAGACTTGCACTCTACTGTTGATTGGATGGTCTCCCAGGGCGTATCGGTCGTCGCCCATGTGCAAAGCTACACATTTGACGGTCCGGGCGACGGCACCTCCCCCTTCAGCAATAGCCCGCTGAAGGCCGTGGACCGGGCGGTGGGCCGCGGAATCATCTGGGTCGCCCCAGCGGGGAATCACGCACGGGGGACTTGGTTTAGTGAATCTCCTTCCATTTACACATCGTCAAGTATAGCGAATGTGGACGTTGTTGCTTTCGACGGCGCCGATGATTTTCACAATGGTCTGATCGGGAAAGGCGACAGGATCAGGGTACAGTTGCGCTGGGGCGATAGATGGGGTGGAGCCTCCAGCGATGTGGATCTCTTGCTTTGGGACAACGTCACCCGACAGTTTGTAGCTCGTAGCGAGAATTTTCAGACAGGGCTGGCTGGTCACTATCCGTACGAGAGAGTATCACATCTGCTTATCGAAGACCGTTTGTATCACATATTCGTAATCCACCGTAGCGGCAGCGTGCCTGACTGGATTCAGGTGATGGTGTGGGGTGTTCCGGAGATTGAGCACTACACCAAGAACGGCAGCATTGGCAGCCCGGCAGAAAGCGCCAACCCCGGCCTGTTGGCAGTAGGCGCGGCCCACTGGGACGATGTGCGGGCCATCGAGCCATACAGCAGCCGCGGTCCCACCCCCGACGGCCGGGTCAAGCCCGACGTGGTTGGGGCGGACTGTGGGGCAACCTCGCTGCGGCCCCTGAACGAGTACAACTCAGGCTTCTGCGGCACCAGCCAAGCGTCGTCCCACGTGGCCGGCCTGGCGGCGTTGGTGCGCCAGCGCTTCCCCGACTATAGCCCGGCCCAGGTCGCCGGCTACCTGAAGGACAACGCGGAGCAGCGGCAGAGTCCCGACCCCAACTACACATGGGGGCACGGCTTCGCCCAACTCTCGCCGCCCGAAGGGGCAACACGACCCACTGCTCCAACACTGTCCAACGCGTTCACCCGGAATCCGGCGGCGGACTTCAATACCCTGGACGCCGCTGGGAACTCGGCTCCAGGAGGCATCTGGTCCGACGGGACGACCATGTGGGTGGCCGACTGGTTTCTTGGTAAGAAGATCTACGCCTATAACTTGGCAACCAAGGCGCGGGTCCCCGGCAGGGACTTCAATACTCTCGACGCCGACACCGATAGGCCGAGTGGAATCTGGTCCGACGGCACGACTATGTGGGTGTCGGATTGGCTTAACGACAAGATTTACGCCTACGACATGGCCACCAAGGCGCGGGTCCCCGGCCGGGAATTCAATACCCTGGACGCCGCCGGAAACCGGTCTCCGCGAGGCATCTGGTCCGACGGGACGACGATGTGGGTGGCGGACTGGATTGACGAAAAGATTTACGCCTACAACATGGCCACCAAGGCGCGGGTCCCCGGCAAGGATTTCGATAGCCTGAACGCTAGGAACCGGGACCCGGAGGGCATCTGGTCCGACAGCGAGACGATGTGGGTGGTGGACGACAACAGGGGGAAGATTTACGCCTACGACCTAGCCACCAAGGCGCGGGTCCCCGGCCGGGAATTCAATACCCTGGACGCCGCCGGAAACACTCAGCCGGAAGGCATCTGGTCCGACGGGACGACGATGTGGGTGTCGGACTGGATTGATGAAAAGATTTACGCCTACAACATGCCGCAAGTGGCGATACTTGAAGCCTCGCCCGCCACCGCGGTGCCGAACCAGGCCATCACCGTCAACGGACGGGGCTTCACCGTCGGCGGCACCATCAACGCCGCCAACGATGGCAGCGAGGTGACGCTGGGCGGTGACGACGCGGCCCTGTCAAGGAGCGCAGGGGGCTTCAGGAACTTCAACAGCGGTCAAGTAGTGACGGTGGACAGCGGCGGAAGCTGGTCCGCCACCATCATCGTCCCCATCACCGACGCAACAACGACCCCCGGAACCCACGAACTGGAGGTCATGGACAGCGGAAACCGCTCCGGTTCGGTGGAAATCACGATCCCCGAGCGTACCCTGACCATCGAGCCGACCGAGGCCCGGCCGGGCGAGACGGTAACGCTCACCGGCACCGGTTTCCCCGCCAGCAACACCAGGACCAAGGAGCACAACACGCCGTCCGTCGAGATCACTTATAGTGGCACCCTCGTGGGCACGGCCATCCCGGACGGGGACGGTAACATCACGCTCAGCTTCCGGGTCCCCCTGGACGCGGCCATTCCCTCCACCAACCGGGTGGAAGCCAACTACGATATTCCCGGTACTTCTACCCAGGTAGAGGCTTTCGTCAACCACACTGTGTTGGCTCCGCATATGGGCGTGACCGCCAGTGCCACCCGCTCCTTCTCCCCAGCCTCGGTGGCTCCGGGCGGGCAGGTGACGGTGACCATCACCGCCGCCAACTACGGGATCGCCGGAAGAGTCACGGAGACGCTGCCCGCCGGGTTCAGCTACGTATCCAGCACTCACGGCTCGGTTACCCACCCGGTCGATGGCAACAGCCAGAAGGTCAGGTTCACGCTACTAAGGGAGACTTCCTTCACCTACACCGTTACCGCGCCCAGCGTGGAGGACTCCTACACCTTCTCCGGCACGTTGAGGGACTCCGGCCAGAATGATCACGTGGTCGGCGGCGCTGACACCGTGACGGTGTCCTCCGGGAACCCGTTGCTTCTCAGGTACGACACCAACGGCGACGGCGTGATTCAACTGGATGAGGTCTACGCGGCCATAGATGACTACTTCGATGGCGCCCTCACCCTGGACGAGGTATACGAGATCATTGACCTGTACTTCCGGGGCTGATGCCGGTGGCCGGTGGCTAGTGGTTGGCGGTTAGGCCGGCGGCGGGCGGGGAGTTGCGCGAGCAGAGGAAGTATTGATCGCGCGATATGAACCGGAGTGGAACGGAATACCCGGATTCAGTATGCAAGTCCCGGACGTGGGCGGCCGGTAATGCCGGACTACGTCAACGAGTGGGACCGCAGGTTTCCCCCACGGGACTAGGACGGACGGCGGAGAACTACGGCAGCATCGTACAGGGGGGACTTTTTATTCGTCTGGAGTCTGCTACCGCTGTTGACGATGCTGGAACCAACGCGGTCTCTCAATCTGCTAACTCCCAGGACCGAGAGCCCCTGAAGTTCCCCAATGCGGCACAGGTATTCTTCGACCTTGATTTCCCTGCCCTGAATCATGGAGTTTCCAATCACGATTACCGCTGTGCCTCCTGGCTTCAGGAATCTATTGAGCAGGCAACAGAACCTGTCCAGATCGTTCATGTACGCCGTGACATAGTTGGCCCAACCATTTCCGCCGTAGACCTTTTTGGACTTATTGATTTGGCGTAATTCAGCTATAGTTTGATGCAGGTCCGGCAGTGCCGGTTCCAGGTCAATGGGTGAGCCGCCCCGGACGGTCTGCCAGTATTTGCCGAAGTTGCCAGTCTCAAGCCGCTTCAGTTCGGCGGAAGACTTCACAAGTCCACTCCAGAACAACTGGGGGCGGCTGTTCCTGACGTAGTGGTAATTGTTCATGTATGGCGGCGAGGTTACCATCAGGTCAACAGAACCGGGCCGGATAATTTCTTCAGAGTCGAAAAAGGAACTCTCGTACACATGCCATCCCGGTGTGTGATTGCGGCTGGACAGTTCCGATTGGAATTCCGTGATGTCGGTCAGCACCTGGTCGAGCTTCGCAAGAAGCGCTTTCCCGACGTCGGCGTCATGGACCAGGCTCTTGCCGGCCGCGGGGCGCGAACCCAGGGACGGCTCGTATGAGTAGTTGGAGAAGTCTACGATTACCGAGGACAGGGCAACGTTGAAGATTTCCCTTATGGACGGCTCCAGGCCGTCCATGTAGTCGAGGGTGAGCAGGACCTTCCGTTCAACCGCGGGGGAGAAGAAGGGGATGCGGCTCTTGAACCCTGGCGGCGGGGAGCTGCGCGGCGCAAGGCGCGGACGGGACGCCTGCGCTCCCATAGACTGCCGGTACCCATCGATACCGTCCGCAAGCTCGCTCAGGGGAATGTTCCCTGATGCCAGTTTGACTTTGCAGACCAGTGCGGCGAAGGGGTTGAGTTCAAAACCCGCGGCGTTGATGCCCAGCCGGTTTGCTTCCACCAGGGTTGTGCCCACCCCGGCGAATGGGTCCAGCACGACGCTATCCTGCCGGGGAAACGGCAAATACTGGGCTATGGCATTGTGCGCGAACTCACCGGAAAATCCGGCTATCCAGGGGCACCAGCGGTGAATGGACAGGGACTTGTTGTGGGAAGCGGCCGCTTCACCATAGAAACCAGGCAAATAGCCGGGCGCCAAGGTGTCCTGGCGCCCGGCTGCGTCCGGCGTCCTGTTCGGCGGCACTTGGGCCGCAACCCTACCGGGGGCGTTCCGCGTATGCCTGGCGGGCGCGGTCGAGGGCCCGGGTCCGGCCTGCCACCAGCACTTCCTGGCGCTCGGCGGCCCACTTGTTGGATGCCTTGGTGCCGACCAGCGAACCCTGGAACTGGGGCATGACGTACCGGGCCAGCAGCTCGTAGCTGTGGAGCATCTGCTCCCTGGGCGCCCAGTCGATGGTCTGCACCAGGAACCCGCCGAACCCGCCGCTCTGCTCGTCCAGCCGCTTGATGGCCTCCACGCAGTCGTCTGGAGTGCCGATGATCCACGAGCCGGAATCGACCATGTAGTCGATGACCTTTTCCAGCGGGCCGTCGTAGACCGGCTTCCGCCCGTTGGTGCCCTCGGAGTACTCGCGGAGGTAGCGGCCGGAACCCAGCCGCGCCTGCTCAATCGCCTCCTTGCGCGTCTCCGCCAGGTGCACCGGCAGCACCAGCCGCCAGTCGTCCCGGTTGACCGTCTGCTCATGCTCGGCGGCCGACTCCTCGGCAATGTCCCACAGCGCCTTCAGGTTCGAGGGGCCGGAACTGGGGTCTCGCGGCACGGTGATCGTAAGCACGGCGGCGCTGTACTTTCCGGCAAGCGCCACGCCCGCCGGCGTCTGCACCGAGGCCACGGCAACGGGCATATAGGGCTTCTGGTAGGGCCGCAGTTGCAGCATCGCCTCGTTCAACTCGAACCAGTCGCTCTTGTAGGTAATCGGCTCGGTCTCGGTGAACAGGCGCAGCACGATGCCAAGGGCCTCATCCATACGCTCCCGCTGCACCTCGTGGGGAATGCCCATCATGTAGGCGTCGCCGGGCAGCGCCCCGGGGCCGACTCCTAGCATCACGCGCCCGTGGGTCATGTGGTCAAGCTGCACCATCCGGTTGGCGACCATCAGCGGGTGATGGTAGGGCAGGCTGATCACGCCGGAACCCAGCTTGATGTGCCGGGTCCGGTCTGCCGCCACCGCCATGAATATCTCGGGGGAGGAGATGGTCTCCCACCCCGCGCTGTGGTGCTCGCCGATCCAGGCCTCGTCGTAACCCAGGTAGTCAAGCCACTGGACCAGTTCCAGGTCACGGTCGATGGCCAGGGTTGGGTTCTCGCCCACCCGGTGGAAGGGACCCAGGAAGATTCCGAATTTCATGCGCTCAGGCAGCGCCATCGTAGTCACCTCTCTGCAGCATACCCCGCATCTGCGGGGAAACGGGTTGAACGGACCTTCGGGGTCAGTTGACGCGGTAGACCCGGGTTGCCGTGTCGTGGAACATTTCGGCCCGCTCGCTGGCCGAATAGCCGCTGGACAGCCGCTTGAAGGCGTTGTACATCACGTTATAGGAGTAGGAGACCTTGTCCACCGGGAAGTTGCTCTCGAACATGCAGCGGCCCGGCCCGAACTGCTCGATGCAGTAATTCATGTATGGGGCCATCGACTCCGCCAGTTCTTCCGACCCGATGGGCGTCTCCCGCAGGTGCCAGTCAAAGCCGGTGCGGGGCATACCGATGCCGCCCAGCTTCATATTGACGTTGGGACACTCGGCCACGGCTGCGATTCCGGCGCGCCAGTTGGCCAGCACCTCGTCGTCCCGGTTCGCGTAGGGTCCGACCCTTTGCAGTCCGCCGATGTGGTTCAGGATGATGGTCAGGTCCGGAACGGCCCTGGCGAAGTCTGCCAGTTCGGGAAGCTGTGGATGGTACATCCAGGCTTCCAGGGACATTCCCATGCGGGCCAGCACCCGTGCCCCGGCCCGGAACGTCTCGCTCCCCAACTGGTTCGGCTGGGCAATGGCCGCGGTGTTCTCCACTTCAGGGTTGGGGTCCCAGGTGACGGAGTGGCGGATGCCCCGGAAACGGTTGGGGCTGGCCGCTTGCAGTACCTCCAGCACCGGCTCAACCCGGTCGGCCAGGTGCAGGTTGGCATGGCCCACGATTGCCGCCGCCGCCTTGCAGGGGCCGTATAGCCCAGTATCCGCCGCCGCGGCAAGCCCCTGGACGAACTCCACCTCTCCCACGGGCTTCATTTCCTCCGGGCCGTCGGCGCGGTACATGGCCCGCGCCTCGACGAACACCGTCGAGCGCACATTATGTCCGCTGTTGGTGTCGGCCGCCAGCTCGTGGAGCAGGTATCGCTGGTAGGGGATGCGCTGTGTCCGCATGTCCCAGAAGTGGTGATGCGGGTCGCAGATGGGCAGTTCCGGCTCCAGCGCCGGCTCAATTGTCAGGTCCAGCCAGTCATTACCGCCGAATGGCATGATGACACTCCTTTCATATCCCGCTCCCGCCCCGGCTGCCGGGGCAGGGTGTGGTAGTCCGTTGCCGACTTATTGGCGGCCCCATGATACCATCTATTCCCACCCGCCGCCCCGCGCATCGACCATTCATTCCCGCCCGCCGCCCCGCGCAGCAACCGCTTATGCCCGCCCGCCGCCCCGCGCACCAGCCATGACTTTCCGGGGCAGGACCTGCGCTCAGGGGGACTTCAGGATGCAGCGGACGCCAGCGCCGGGAAGACCCTGTCCCGGAACGCCGCCAACTCCCGGTGGGGGAACTCGTAGGTCTCCGAGGTCATCAAGTAGAGACGCTTGATCCCCTGGGCCTCGGCCTCCCGCAGGCGTTGGGCGCAATACTCGGGCGTGCCGATAAGTCCTATGGCATCGCACATCTGCGCCAGCAGGTCCTGGGGCATGAACTGGCACAGCCGCATCGCCTCCTCCCAGTCCTCCGCATGGGGTATGTCCGGGTAAAGCTCCCGCAGACCCTGGGGAATCTCCAGTTCCTGCGGGTCGATTCCCGCCGCCCGGAGGTAGGGTTCATGGGTAGTCTCGATCAGCCTCTGGGCGCACAGCGGACGGGCGATCTCCCGGGCCTCCTGCTGGTCCTCGTGGATGATGGTTGTCGCGGTCAGGGCCATCTCGATTTCGTCAGGGTCGCGTCCGGCGCGTTTCGCCCCGGCCTCCAGGTGTTGGCGGGCTACCTCGATGGACCCGGGCGCGATGCCCACCTGCAAGAGCACGCCGTCCGCCACCTCGCCCGCGAGTTCAATGGCCCGGGGACCGTGGGCGGCGATGAAAATCGGGGGCGTGCCGGGGCCGCTTCCGGACCCGCCCGCCGCATGGCGCATCCGGCTGCGGACGTCGTTGAAGGTTACGTCCTCTCCCCGCAGCAGTTCCTTCATGGTCAGAGCCGCCCGGCGCATCTGCCGGACGGAAGCGGGGCGCACTCCCACGGTCTGCACCGAGCTGAAACCCCGGCCCATCCAGAACTCCACCCGGTCCGGCGCAAGCTCGGCCACGGTCTTCATTGCCGAGGCCAGGACGGAGACATGGCGCGTAACCGGGTTGATGACCGCCGACGAAATCCTGATGCGCTCCGTCGCCTGCACCGCAAAGGCCATGCTGACGAATACGTCGCGCTCCAGCAGTTGGGAGTCCAGCACTCCCACGCCATCGAATCCCGCCTCCTCGGCCTGGCGGGCAAAGCCGGCGAGTTCGGTAACGGGTCTGCAGGGAGGGACCCTGAGATCAATCTGGATGGCCATGTGTTCCTCCGGGTATCGGATATTATGTAACAGGGGCGGTTTAGCGCGGCAGCCAACGCTTCAGGAATTACCAGGGCGGCTCGAAAGGTTCCTCGTTTACATCGCTTACCAGGTCCATCAGGCGGCCCAGCACCTCTATCCGTTCCTTCAGACCGGGAACGGCAAGCCCGGTGCGGCCCACGGCCCGGTAACGCAAGGACGCCGCCAGGGTATTTACCCCCGCGTCCCGGTAGGCCCGGATGCGCTCCTTGACCATCTCGCCGGTGCCGATGAGGTTCGACTTCAGGACCATCTCGGCAGGGACCAGCTTGCGGGCCTCGTCCCTGCGCCCGTCAATCCATAGGTTCTGTATCGCCTTCGCCTCGTCGGCGTACCCGGCGCGGCAGTAGGCGGCGTTGTAAAAGTTGTACTCCCGTGACCCCATCGCGCCGAGGCTGAAGGCCAGGCCCGGTTTCAGGGCTTCCACCGCCTCATCCACGTCGTCCGTGAATAACACCGAGCCGCCCACCTGGAGGTCAATGTCCGACATGGACCGTCCAGCTTTGTCAGCGCCTTCCCTGATGTAATCGAAGAAGGCGCCGGCGTGTTCGGGCATGAAGGACGTGCCCTTCCAACCGTCGGCCAGCTCCCCGGTCAGCCGCAGGTTGCGCGGACCCAGTGAGGCGATGTAGACCGGGATGTCTGGCATGGCGGGGGACTCAGTGCGGATGGACTTGCCCTGGCCCTCCCGGACCGGGAGTTGGAAGTTGCGGCCCTGGTAGGCGACGCGCTGCCCGGAAAAGACCTGCTTCATAATTTCAATGGTCTCCCGGGTGCGCCCTATCGGGTCGTCGAAGATGACGCCGTGAAACCCCTCAATCACCTGGGGGCCGCTGGTGCCGACCCCCAGCAGGAACCTGCCGTTGGACATGGAGTAGAGGGACATTGCGGTCATTGCCGTGTTGGTCGGGGTGCGGGTGCCCAGTTGGAGCACCCCCGTGCCCAGCTTGATGCGGGAGGTCTTGGCCGCCAGGTAGGCCAGCGGCGTTGCCCCGTCGAACCCCCATGCCTCGGGAGACCAGATGCTGTCAACGCCCAGCCGTTCCGCCTCGATGGCGAAGGTGGAAAGTTCGTCCCAATCGGCTACGGCATAGCCATGTATGAACCCGGTGGAGACCCGCATTCAAACCCCTCCTTTAATATCCCGCCCGCACCCCGCTTCCGCGGCCATGACCGGCGATGCCGGTAGTTTAACCCCGCATGTGACTATGCACAATCAGCGGGTGGAATCGCTCAATCAATTGGGACCAGGCACAATTGGGGCCGGGCAGGACTCTGCCGGAGTGTATAATTGGCCAGCAAAACTCTCCGGGGGCGCGACCCCCGTGCGGAGACCAAGTTCAGGAGGACTGATCTATGACTGTAAGCGTGGGAACCGGGATAGCACGGGTATTGAAGCAGGAAGGAGTGGAGTGGGTCTCCACTTTCCCGGTCTGCCGGGTCAATAACTCCCTTGGCCGGGAAGGAATACAGATGGTGATGATGCGGGACGACCGCTACGCGGTGGCCCTGGCCGATGCCTTCTCCCGCATCAACGCCGGGGCGACGTCCGGACCCGCCCGGCCCGCCCCCCGCATCGGAGTGGCTACCTTCCAGGGAGGCGTCAACGCCGCGGGGTTGCAGGTCGCCTACGCGGGCATGGCCCAAGCCTATGAGGACGGCTCCCCGGTGCTGTGCATCACCGACGGGGTGCCCATTGGCGGGACCGAGAACAGCCAGTTCGACGTCACGGCCAGCCTCAAGACGGTGTCCAAGTGGTACGGCTACCTGGACAGGCCGGAGCGGCTTCACGAGTTCATGCGCCGTGCCTTCACGATGCTGCGGTCTGGCAGGCCCGGCCCCGTGGTGCTGGCCATCCCCGACGCCGACGCCCTGTTCGACGAGACCGTCGATCCCTACCTGCCGGTCAAGGCATGGAAGTCGCTCCCCGACCCCGCCGACGTGTCTGCCGCGGCGGACCTGCTGCTGGAGGCCCGGGACCCGCTGATTTATGCCGGGGAGGGCGTCATATACGCAGGCGCGTCGGACCAGCTCAAGTCATTCGCCGAGCTGGCCAACGCCCCGGTGATCACCACCCTGAAGGCCAAGGGCGCGTTCCCCGAAGACCATCCCCTGTTCGTTGGAGTCAGGGGCGGCCAGGTGGACCACTACCTGAACAGGTGCGACCTGCTGCTGGCCGTCGGCTCCAGCCTCTCGCCGGGCCGGTTCAGCCACGGTATACCGAACGCCGTGGCCAAGAAGATCATCCATTGCAACGTGGACGAACTGCACGTCAACAAGGCTTATCCCACCTCCGTTGCCCTGATAGGCGATGCCCGGTTTTCCCTCGAAGCCCTGGAGAGGACGCTGTCGGACAAGACCGGGGGCAACGGCAGGGAACCGGGAAGCGTGATGGCGGAAGTCAGGGCGGCCCGGGACGAGGCCCTGGCCCAGTACCGGGAGGCGATGGCATCCACGGACACCCCAATCAACCCCTACCGGGTCTACGCCGGGCTGATGGAGGTGCTCGACCCGCTCAAGTCCTTCGTCACCCACGAGTCTGGGAACACCAGGGATCAGTTGAGCACGGTGTACGACACGCTGATACCACGCGGGTTCCTGGGCTGGGGGAATGTGTCGTCCCTGGGGTTCAGCCTGGCGGCCACCATCGCCGCCAAAATTTCCTTCCCGGACCGGCACTGCGTGGCCGTCACCGGGGAGGCCGGTCTTGGCTACATGATGGGCAACCTGGAAGTGCCATTGCGCCAGAACCTGGGGATTACCATCGCCCACGTCAGCAACGGCGGTTTCTCCGGCTACGGCCCCGGCTTCTGGGGAGACGGACACGACCCCTTTACCCACCGGGTGTTGGGGTACGAAGAAGTGGATATGTCCAGGGTAATCGGTGAGTTGGGCTATCACACCGAGCGGGTGACGGAACCTGCCGATGTGGGGCCGGCCCTGAACCGCGCCCTGGCCGCCAACGACTCCAACCAGCCGTCCTACATCGAGTTCGTTTGCAGCCAGTATCCCATCTACGGCGGTTGGGTCGGCAGGTAACTGCCGAGCCTCAGGCAATCACGGGGCGGCGCGCCAGCCGCGTCGCCCACAGGAACCCAATCGCGGCAACGTATAGCCCCACCGCCAGCAGGAACGCTCCCGCGTAGTCCCCCTGCAGGTCGAAGAGCAGGCCGCCTATCACCGGCCCTGCCAGAAGCCCGACGCTCCGCCCCGCCTGGATGATTCCCATCGCGGTGCCCAGGCTGTTGGCGGGAATGATGTCCGCCGCCTTCGCGCTCAGGGCCAGCCCGCCGATGCCGTCGCTCAGGCCCGAGAACGCCACGAACACCACCAGGGGCCACAGCGCCTCCCCGTCTCCGAGAAGCAGCACCACCACGATGGCGGTGATCTGCATCCCGAACCCCAGGGTGAAGACCGGCTCCCTGCCAAGCACGTCGGAGAGAGCGCCGGTGATGGGCCGCCCTACCAGGCCTACCAGGCCCACGGCCCCGATGGTCGATGCGGCCTGGAGCGCGGAATACCCTCCGGCAACGAAGAAGGCCACCATGTGGACGTTGGTCAACTGTATCCCCACCGACGAAATGGTCCGGGCCATCACCAGGTACCAGAGGGCATCGGAGCGCAGCAGCCTCCCCGCTTGTCCCCTGGGTACGGTGTCGGGTTGAGGTGCAGCCTGCCGGACAGGCTCCTCCATCGAGTCCGGAGGACCGCGTTGGAAGAGCAGGTTGGCAGGAACGACCATCAGGAAGAACACTGGCCCGAGTATGCGGCAGGTTATCCGCCAGCCTACCTGCGAGATCAGGAGTTGGGCCAGGGGCGCAAAAATGCCCTGCCCAACGGGATTGCCGGAGTCGGCCAGTCCCAACGCGCGGCCGCGGCTCTTGGGGAACCAGGGGGCCAGGTTGGCGGTGGCGGTGAAGGACGATACGGCGTTTTCCCCAATGGTGACCACCACCCCGTAGAAGATGAACAGTTGCCAGAACTCCGAAACAAAACTGCTGCCCATGTACCCGGCCAGCAGCACCGTCCCGCCCAGGGCAAACAGGTATCTTGGGCCGAGGCGGTCCAGTATTCCGCCGAGCAGGGGGGACATCAACGCCCCGGTCAGGCCGGAGGTCGAGAATATCCCGGCGGTGGCGGCAGCGCTCCGGGCGAAGCTCTCCCGGAAGGCCAGGAACAGCACCGGAGCGGTGTTCTTGATCCCGCCCTCGGCCGTCAGGTTGAGGAAGGCCAGGCAGAAGATGACCCATCCGTAGTGGCGCTTCTTCAGGGCATCCCGCCAGAGGTTTCCAACCAAATTAGTGGCGCCTCCTGACCGTGGGACTTATAGTGTCCCGGAGTGTGACGGTGTTGTTCGGGGACGAATCCGCGTTCGTGGACACTATTCACGTTGGACGGATGTTTGTCAAAGGAGTGGAACGATGGCAGTACATATCACGATGGCCTTCTCCGACAATCCAAGGGTCCAGCCCCTGCGCGACGGAACCGTGAAGCCGGAGGGCATCGACCTGGAGATGCTGACCATACCGCCCAGCGACCTGTTCTACCGCAACCTGGCCTATGACGAGTTCGATGCTTCCGAGATGTCAATATCCGAGACCCTGCTGGCCTTGGAACGGAGCGACGGGTCGAAATGGGACTGGTCGGCCCTGCCGGTGTTCCTGAGCCGTGGCCATGTATGGCCGAGCCTCTACGTCAACGCCGAATCCGGCATCGAGTCCCTGTCCGACCTCAAGGGCAAGCGCATCGGCATCCCGGACTACGATATGACCGCCGGCCTCTGGTTTCGTGCCACCCTGCTGGACCTCTACGGCATCGAGGCAGGTGACAACGTCTGGTTCAACGGCCGCACCAGGGAGCATAGCCACGGAGGGGCCTTGGGCCTGGACGACGCCGGTCCGGTGGGAGTGACCCATCACTGGCTGACGGTGGACCAGACCCTGGACGTGATGCTGGACAGGGGAGAGATCGACGCCTTCACCGCCATGCGCTCAGGCGGACGGGTCACGGCAGGCGACCCAACGGTAATCGACCGTTACGGCGGCACCCCCACGGCGGAGAACCCAAGAATCAGGAAGCTGCTGGCGGACGATGGCAAGGAAGTGGTGTACGAGTATTTCCGCAAGACGGGGTTCTTCCACTGCAACCACCATGTCATCGTGCAGAACCGGATACTGAGGGAACACCCCTGGGTTGCGCTGGAGCTGTTCAATGCGCTGCGGCGTTCCAAGGAGGTGGCCATCCAGAGGGCAAGGGAGGCCCAGGCCGCCTATCTCTATTTCCCCGGCTCGGACTTTGCCGGTCAAGCATCAGTCATTGGCCCTGACCCGTATCCCATCGGCATCCGGGCGATGGGCAAGAACGTTGAACGGGCAGTACAGGCGTCGCAGGAACAGGGATTGTTGACCAAGCCCCTGGCCCTTGAGGACATTTACTTCCACACGACGATGGGGACGTGATGGAGCGTCCGAACTGTGGTTTTTATGATTTGGAGATTGGCATGATTATTTGGCATACTTGCATGGGGGTGTGAAGGATAGGGGTATAACGCGGATACCGATGTTATTCGGCAGGGCAGACGATGGTTGAGTTACGTTGCTACCAGAGGGACTTGCTGCATCAAACGGAGCAAGCCCTGGAGATTCCGAATGCGCGGGTGATGATGCAGTTGCCCACCGGCGGGGGCAAGACCCACATCGCCGCCGCCCTGCTGTCCGGGCAGTTGAAGGACGGGCGCAAGGCGGCGTGGCTGACCCACCGCAGGGAGTTGGCCGGTCAGACCGAGGGCATGTTGCGAGATGCCGGGGTCTCGGCAACGTCACGCATCCAATGGATTCCCAATACTGTCGCCCCGGCGATATCCAATGGGACCGTGGTCCTGATGGCCCAAACGGTAAGCCGCCGGACTGCCGGGACCAATGTATGGAATTATGTTTACGACAGCAACGACATCCTGATCATCGACGAGGCCCACCATGCTACTGCCGATGGTTGGGCCAGGGCCATAGACCAGTGGCCCGGCCCCGTCTTGGGCATGACGGCTACTCCGTGGCGCCTTTCACAGAAGGAGGGGTTCGACCATCTGTTTGATAGACTGGTCTGCGGACCGCAAGTAGCGGCTTTGCAGGCGGACGGATGGCTGTGCCGGGCGCGGGTCTTATCGCCGCCAGAGGGAGAACGAATCCTCGGCGGCCAGGTGACGCTGACCGGTGACTACAGCGAGCCGGGTATTGAACTGGCCAATGAGGATAGCGAGGTCTGGACTGCCGGGGCATTGCGGTTCTGGCAAAATCACGGCGAAGACCGTCAAACGCTCGTCTATGCCGTGTCAGTAAGACACGCGCGAAATCTTACCGGCGTTTTCAACGATTATGGGATGCCGGCTGGCGTATTGTTGGGTGATACTCCGGGTGCAGAGCGGGATGACTTAATAGAGCGATTCAAGGATGGAAGACTCAAAGTCCTGGTAAATGTAGCCGTCGCCACTGAAGGATTTGATCTGCCCGACGCCGCCTGTGTAGTCCTGACGCGGCCGACCATGAGCCTGTCCCTGTACCTGCAAATGGTGGGCCGGGGCCTACGTCCCAAGCCGGACGGCGGCGATTGTGTAGTTCTCGACATGGCGGGGAACAGCTTCCGGCACGGCCTGCCGGAAGAAGACCGGGAATGGTCCCTGAGACCGCGGGGAGCATCGCCTGTTGGAGAATCCCCGGTGGTTCACTGCCCAGTATGCGAGGCCGTATCCCCCGCAGCCAGCCATTATTGCGGCAACTGCGGGGAGCCTTTTGGGGAAACGTGCAGCCGCTGCGGGGCATGGCGGGCGCGGGCAAGGTGGAGCCGGAAAACTGCCTGCGGTGATGCCCATGAGTTGGTCTGTGATTTGTGTCATTATGACGCTCACATCCAGGCGCAGCTACCCGTCACGGAAGAACTGGAGGAGTTGGCGATGTTGGCAGACGATGATGGACTTTCGCCCCAGCGGGACCCGTTCATCAAGAATTTGCTGGAGGAAGAATTGCGCCGTGCTGGCGATGCTGAGAAACAGTCTGAACTGCGCGATTCAATTGGAAAGCGGGAATTGGAAATCCAAAGTGTTGACGGGATGTGGCAACAGTTTGAGCAACATCTGCTTGCAATACCATTTGAACAACGCCCGGATAGTGAACCGGTAAAGGCGATTATGTTCGTCCAGTGGATGGAGGGGCAAAAAGCGGAACTCAACAAGTGGAGAGAGGAACTTGCCAATCTGGAATCTCAACCCATCGATGTACAACTGATTTACGATAGCGCCAGGGAGCGGCTGCTAAGGTTATTTGACGCTGAAGCGAGGGATGCCGGACTGTTTCCGCAGAAACGCAGGCGAACGCGCAGGCGGGAAATGCTCCCTCAAGCTCCGGTCCAGGAACCGTCCAGTACCGTTTCAAATGAGCCTGGAGAGTGGATGACGTTCGTCCAGCTTGAGGAATGGAGTCGGGCAAAGCTAACCGGAAGAACATCAATTAGGCCCGACCGGCTTCGAGATCCGGATGGACAAGAGATATCCGTCGGCAACTGGATAAATCTTCTCTTGGAAACGGCCGAATGGTTGATACGGCAAGGGCTACTGACTAAAGATATGTGCCCTGTCAAAGTTGGGAGGATGGACAAGAGATATTTGATTCACTTGTCGCCCACACATCCGACCGGACGAGAATTCGGTGTTGATAAACAGCTGTCAAATGGCTCGCGCATCGAGCTTCAATGGGACCCTAGGAACACTGTCCGGCGCTGTGTGGAGTTGGTCAATAAGTTTGGCCAAGAGCCAGCTCAGTTTCACGTTCTGTTGAGCTGATGTCTGAACTGTGATTATTGTGATTATGGGATTGGCGTGATTATGAGAGGGTATCGGTGCTCTGAATTAACCGGAAAAGTGATCGGGTGCGCTATGACGGTCCATTCCGCCTTGGGCAATGGGTTCCAGGAAGTGACTTATCAAAGAGCGTTGGAAGTCGAAATGGCCGATGAAGGGCTGTCCTTTACCCGAGAGCATGAAATGCCAATCTATTATAAAGGCCGGCAAATAGGGTCAAGGAGAGTGGATTTTCTGGTGGACAGCGTGGTCTCAGTGGAATTGAAGGCCATTGCCCGGTTGGAAGACGTACACCTGGCGCGGGCAATCAATTACCTGGAGGCATACGACCTGGAGGTGGGGTTACTCATCAATTTTGGCGCAAGGAGCCTTGAATTCAAGCGAGTAACCAACAGGAAATTCATCCAAAGAAATCAGATAAATCACAGTTCAGACTACCCCTGCCCGGTCAGCGGTTCCAGGATGTCCATGACTGTCTCTATCTGGTCAAGCCCGCGGCCGATACGTTCTGGGCGCAGGAGCATCTTGCGGGTGTAGAAGAACCCGTGGAGCGTATTCGCAACATGCCATAGCCCTGGCAATCGGGCGTTGCCGGACAGTTCCTCGGCACGGTACATCACATCAAAATACTGGTCGTGTTTCCTGTACTCCCAACCCTGCGCTTCCGCCACGGCTTTGGCCATCCACGCGGCTGCGCCCCAGCCCTTTTCGGCGGCCTGATGCAGGTCGCCCTCGGCCAGGTATTCCCGGCTCTTGGCCAGGAACTCCCTGGATTGTTGCCGGTAGTCTGTCACCGGGTCTTGTTCAAAGGGTTCCATGGGGGAGGTTTGGGACATTTGAAGTCTCCGGTTGGTTGTTTACGATGCCGTCAGCGGTTCCATGATGTCCAGTAAAAGCTCCATGCGGTCAAGACTTTGGCTGATGACATTGGGTCGCAGGAGTGCCTTGCGGGTGTAAAAGAACCCGTACAGTTCGTTTGCGCGGCCTCGCAGGTCGGAAAGCCGGGCATCACCGGACAGTTTCTCGGCCTGGTACATCACCGTGAAGAACTCGTCATGCCTTCGGTATTGCCACCCCCGCGCTTCCGCCACGGCCTTGGCCATCCACGCGGCGGCTCCCCAGCCCTTTTCGGCGGCCTGGTGCAGGTCGCCCGCGGCCAGGTATTCCCGGCCCTTGCCCAGGAACTCCCTGGACTGTTGGCGGTAGTCTGTCACCGGGTCTTGTTCAAATGGTTCCATGGGGGAGGTTTGGGACATTGGGTGCATCCCTCCAGGATGTTGGGCCGGGCCAATGTCGGGCCAATGGAGTGTATGCCGTGCGTGAATGAGTATGGCGTCTCAGTGAGGCAGGGGCCTGGAGACCAGGTCCTTTATCTGGGCCGTCACGTCCGACTGGTCGAAGGTGCGGAGCAGGTTGATGCGGTTGCGGTTGGGGTCGCCGCCGTGCCAGTACTCGTACACTTCCTGGCGCATCCCGAAGGAGGACACGGCCAGGTCGTGGGCCAGGCGGTAGAGCCGGGACTTGTACTCCACCCCGACGCCCTTGCCGCGCATGTAGCGGTCCAGGAAGGGGCGGAGGTCCGGGTTGGCCAGGTCATTCTCGCTGGGCTGCATGATCATGCCGGAGCCGGATATTTCCCGGAGAAGCTGCACCATCCGGGCCGAGGTCTGGGCGAAGAATATGTTCATGCCGGACATGGAGCCGAGGGACATGAGGCCGCCTTCGGTCATGTATGCGCCGTGCTCCACCCCGTCCATGGCGTGACGCCACATCTCGCAGTAGGTGGCCATCTCCCCCAGCTTGGCCGCTACCTCCCGGTACTCGATCACGCCTATGGCCTCGGCAATCATGGTCGCCACCGCGGTCATCAGGCGCATACGGAAGTGGATGCGGCACAGGTTGGCCCAGCCCATGAAGTTGACGTTGCTGCCCAGTCTTTGCAGCAGCGGCGTGGCCTCGTAGAGCATGAATAGGCGGTCCCAGGGGACCAGGACGTTCTCGAAGAAGAGCATCGAGTCTTGTTCGTCATACAGTGCGCCCAGGGGGTGGCCGTAGCTGCCTGGAAACTGGGACACCGGCTCCCGGCACAGGACCTTGAGGCCGGGGCTGTTGGTTGGGATGGAAAAGGCCAGCACGAAGCGCGGGTCGGCCCGGCGGACGAAGGTGGCCGACAGGGAGACGTAGGTCTCGTTGCTGATGGGCGCGGCGGTGGCCAACTGCTTGGCCCCGTGGACAATCACGCCCTCCGCCGTTTCCTCGACCACGTGGAGGGCGATGTCCTCCTCCAGGACGGCCCGCTGCTCGTTCTGAGGCTGCTCGCTGCGGTCCACCTGGGGGTCTCCCAGGGCGTGGGTGAGGAACAGGTCGTTCTCCAGGCAGTGGCGGTGGTAGTTGGCGATGTTCTCGCCGAAGTCGCAGTGGGGGTTCTTGACCGCGGCCAGGGCCTCCCGGGAGTTGTAGAGGGTGATGATGTGGGGCGCGAGGATGTCGGGGCTGCGGCCAAGCTGGCCCCAGGATTGCGCGTTCCAGATCTCGCTGTTGCGGCGCTTGCGCTTCAGGTCTTCGGCGCAGTCGGGCAACTGCCAGGACAGGCTGCAACGGTTGCCGGTCTCCGGAGAGACGAAGGTCATCTGCTCCCCGAACTCGGCGGAGTGTTGCAGGTCGTAGATTCGGGCCAGCTCGTGGACCATGCCGGTCAGGGCGGGATGGGTCGTAACGTCGGAGACTCTTTCTCCGTCCAGCCAGACCTCGCGGCCGTCCCTCAGGCTCTCGATGTAACGCGCCCCGGTCATTGCGCCCTGGGGCCTTGATGTGTCGATGATCATCAGGATACTCCCTTGCACTGCAAGCAGTTCCGTAGCGCCGTCTATTATCCACGAAGAGGCGCGAAGTTTCACCAAACGGCTGATTATTGGCTTCCATTTGGCAGTGTGTATAACATACACATGGACATCGGGGATGCGATAAGAATGCTGAGACCCGATGGTTGGAAACTCTCACCCATCCGGGGAAGCCGCCGCCAATTCACTCACCCCGAAAAGCCCGGCATGGTTACGGTGCAGCATCCCCGCAAAGACATTCCCCTGCCTGCACTGCGGAGCATCTACCGGCAAGCCGGTTGGGACTGGAGGAGCCGCCTATGAGGTTCGCTGTTGTGGTCCACAAAGACGAAGGAAGCAGCTACGGGGTGACAGTCCCGGACCTTCCCGGCTGCATTTCCGGAGGCGACACGTTGGATGAAGCATTCGCCTCGGTCCAGGAGGCTATCCTGCTGCACCTGGAAGGCATCCTGGCGGGCGGAGGGCCGCTCCCGGAGACAAATTCCATTGAGAAGCACCAGGATGGCGAGGACTTCCAGGGTGGCTTCTGGGGACTCATCGACGTTGACCTGGCTGACATCCCGGACAAGGCCGCCCGGGTCAACATCACCGTTCCGTCGCGGATGCTGGCCGTGATTGACGCTTGGGCCAAGCGGGAAGGGGAGTCCAGGTCCGGGTTCCTCCTCAGAGCGGCGCTGGAGTACATCGAAGCCAGGGCGCAGTAACCTTTCCTACTACACAGGGGCCGCTGCAAGCTCCCTGGCAGTCGATTGGAAGCTCACGGCCACTTCGTCGATGCGCGGCTTGTTCTTGTAGTAGAACAGGTCGTCGTTGGTCAGCCCGGTAATGTCCAGGGCAAGGTTGAGCATGTGGGGTTGGAGGTGCCTGTTCAGGTACATTCCGATCCCAGCACCGCCTACCGCTCCCACGATACCGCCGACCAGGTTGCCCACGCCCGGAACCGCGCTTCCTATGGCTCCTCCTCCCATACCTCCCGCGGTAGCGAGAACCGTAGTGATGCCCATTCGGGACATCAGCGTGAGGGTCTGCACGACCTGAATTTTGTTTCTGGTGGTGCGATCTGTCGCCTTGAACTCCGTTTCGGTTTTGATCACGCTGTGAATCAGGCGCGCCCCTGCGATAATTGGTCCGGCATAGGGGATGATTTCTCCGACGCCGTCAGGGATGTCGATTCCCATGTTGCCGCTGAGAGTGTTGAGGCCGTCCGTTATTCCCTCTACCAGCAGGTAGTCGGCTCCAATATCTGTGAGACGGTCCACCGTCTCCTGCACGGGGTCGGCTATCCCATTGTAAATCTCACTACTCAGCACAAAATCAACACTCTCGGGGGCGTGTGTCATATCACTGTGGACTTGATCGATGTATGTCTCGCCACCGAATTTGGCTTGAAACAATTGCTCCTGCCCGTCTGGCCCTATGGCACTGATGTCCCAATGTTCTTGATTAGACAATGGGGCGAGTTCTACGTCAGTGAATCCCTGCTGTTCCAAATACTCCTTGGCGCGGTATTCACCTATAGGCCCTTTCATGTTGTTGATGAAGCTCGTTTCGGAACTGAGGCCTCTTTCGCCCATTTGCTGCCAGCGGTCGGTGAGCGAATAGGTATCTAACACATCCTTGAAGCCTCTCTTGTAGGCTTCGTTCATCATCTCTTGCGCGCCGTCGCTCACACTGTTGGGGTCTGCGACCATCGTGTTGAGGATTTCCCTGATTTGTTCATTGGGCATGTTTGGACCCATGTCGTGCATACGATCTAGTGTGTTTAGTGCAGAAGCAGTTAGGTCATTGTAAATCTCGGTGCTGACGGCGTAATGAATATCCGAGTTTTCCACCATGAGGTCCTGGACTTGGTTCGCATATCCTTCGACCCCGGTCTTAACCTGGAAGAAAATGGTGTCTCCAGCCTCGTTGACTGCGGATATGTCCCATAATGGCTGAGTAGGGCCGGCAGCGACTGTTACTTCGGTGAACCCGTTTTGTTCCAGGGTTTCTACCGCGTTGAACTCGGCCACTTTGCCCTTAAGTCCACTTATGAACCCATCCATAGCATCTGGGCCACGATCTATCATCTCTTGCCATTGATCGTGTAGGGATTGGTCGGCAGCCAAACCCGGGTACTGAGCTTCGTAGGCTGCGGTCAGATTGTCGTCTACATTGTTGCTGTCAAATACGGCCCACAGTCCGAAGGAGGCCGCGGAAGCGAACTCCGCGGCGTACATGGCCCGATCCATGTTCACCAGTCCGGTGATGTGGTCGCGGAAGGTCCTGTGGCGGCCCGAGTTGTCGCCGGGGAGTTCTTGCAGGGCCGGGAGCAGGTTGGATGATTGCATGGTCATGGCGTTGCTACTCTCCCGCTAGATGAGTATGCCAATGATTATGGCGGCGACGGCTATTGCGCCGGATGCGGCGGTTATGCCTATGAGGATGTTCCGGGTCTTGCGCCATTCCTGGTCCAGGGTTGTCACCGCACGCTCAAGGTTGGTCTGGGCTTCATCATTGATTGCCGTCTTTGCCGCATCAAGGGCCGCATCGTGCAGTTGCTGCTGTTCCTGTTTGGCGGCTTCAAGGGCAATGTCGTACTGTTGCTGCTGTTCTTGCTTGGCAGCCTCCAACGCAGCGTCGTACTGCTGTTGCTGCTCCTGTTTGGCGGCTTCCAGAGCGGCTTCATAGAACTGCCTCTGTTCCTCCCTCGCATCGGCCAAAGCTTCGCTAATGGCGTTGCCAGCGACCAGGGGGAGGTTCTCATGGTCGGCGATGTGGCCGGTGAGCAGTTCGTGTTGGCGGATTACCCTGGGGATAAGCTCCTGGTTAATTTTGTCCTGTTCTTCCCAGAATTTTACTCGTTCCCCGATACCCACGTTCACTTCTGGGCCTGTCTGCTCTATGCCATTCATGCTGGATTCGTTTTCTCTTTGATCCTTGGAACGTTGTTTCTCTACTCTTATGATGCTGGCCAACCGCCTAACCACATTTTCACTGCCCATACGGTATCTGTGACTGCCTCCGCTGATGCTGACGGTGTTGATGACGAGAGTCCTCCCTTCATTGGTCGCGGTGCCAATGCCGCTATAGAAGAGGGATAGGTCGATTTCACCTTCGTCGTTGCCTACAATGACCGATTGATTGGTGACCGCTATCACCTTGCTCTCGAAATCGAACCCGGAGCAGTACAGTATCCGGTCCGACTGGGGTATATATGCGGAAATCGCGTTCAGTGCAGCTTCGTTCAGGTTCTCATCGCCCAATATCTGGTAACTCTGCTGTACCACGATGTGTACCCCCACAGATTTGTTTTCTCGCGGAACCGCCTACAATTCTTGGCGCAATCATATCCGTGAGGCTGTGCCATCACAAGGTGCGGTTGCCATTGAGCGGGTTCTGAATCACAATGTAGCCGTCATTCCTTGACGAGACTGACGTTGCCGGCTGGCAAGAGTCTGCGAATAGTACAACATCCCACCTGGAGGCGCCGCTATGACTACCGTCCAATCTCCGCAAACCCAGGCATCCGGCCCCGTTCCGGCCAACATGCTCCAGACCATTCGCTGGCGGTGCATCGGCCCGCCGCGCGGGGGGCGTGTGGTGGCCGTGGCCGGGGACCCGCAGGACCAGATGGTCTTCTACTTCGGGGCCTGCGCCGGCGGGGTCTGGAAGACCGACGACGGGGGCGTCTACTGGCGGAACGTCTCCGACGGGTTCGTCAAAACCGCCGCGGTGGGCGCGTTGGCAGTGTCGGACAGCGACCACAACGTCGTCTACGCCGGGATGGGGGAAGCCTGCATCCGGGGCGACGTGTCCCACGGGGACGGGGTGTACCGCTCCACGGACTGCGGCCAGACCTGGACGCACCTGGGTCTGGAGGACACCCGCTACATCTCCCGCGTCAGGGTGCATCCCACCGACCCGGACCTGGTCTACGTGGCGGCCTTGGGCCATGCCTACGGGCCGAACCCGGAACGTGGCGTGTTCCGGTCCAGGGACGGCGGAAAGAACTGGGAGAAGGTCCTGTATCGGGACGATAAGACCGGCGTGATTGACCTGTCCATCGACCCCAACAACCCCCGGATCATCTACGCCGCATTGTGGCAGGTGCAGCGGACTCCCTGGAGTCTCATCAGCGGCGGGCCGGGGAGCGGAATCTTCAAATCTACGGACGGCGGCGACACCTGGGAGGAGATTACCGGGAATCCGGGACTGCCTTCCGGCATCCTGGGCCGCATCGGGATCGCCGCGTCGCCGGCGCAGCCGGGCCGGGTCTGGGCCACCGTGGAAGCCGAGGACCCGGCGGTGTTCCGCTCGGACGATTCAGGGGCGACATGGGAGAAGGTGAGCGACAACCAGGACCTTCAGGGCCGGCCCTGGTACTACCAGCACATTTTCGCCGATCCCCAGGACGCCAACTCGGTGTGGGTGCTGAACTACAGCGCTTGGAAGTCGGTTGATGGGGGCAGGAACTTCGAGGAGGTCTCGACGCCCCACGGCGACAATCACGATCTCTGGATCGACCCGCGCAGTCCCCGTCGGATGATCGAGGGGAATGACGGCGGGGCCTGCGTCAGCTTCAACGGCGGGGATACCTGGTCCACCATCTATAACCAGATGACGGGACAGTTCTACCACCTGGCGGCGGACAACCGTTACCCCTACCGCGTTTACGGGACCCAGCAGGACAACTCGGCCATCTGCGTCCCGTCCGGGACCCACAGGGGGGCGGTGCCCTGGAACGATTGCTATACGGTGGGCAATTCGGAAAGCGGCTACATCGCTCTCCAGCCCGACAACCCCAACGTGGTGTATTCGGGGGCTATCGGAAGCTCTGCGGGCGGGGGTGGCAATATGCTCCGCTACGACCACGATACCGGGCAGGTGCGCATCATCACCGTCTGGCCGGAGTTGCTGACCGGGCGGGGCGCGGTGGAGATGAAGTACCGGTTCCAGTGGACCTACCCGATACAGTTTTCGCCCCACGACCCGGATGTTCTCTACGTGGCGGGCAACATCATCTTCCGGTCAACCGACCAGGGGACCAGTTGGGAGGCAATCAGCCCGGACCTGACCCGTAATGACCCGAGCAAGTTGCAGGTGTCGGGCGGGCCGGTCACCAAGGACACCTCCGGCGCGGAGACCTACTGCACCGTGTTCGCCTTCGTGGAGTCTCCCCACGAGAAGGGAGTCTACTGGGCCGGGTCCGATGACGGGCTGGTTCATATCTCCCGGGATGGGGGCGGGACCTGGGACAACGTGACACCGCCGACGCTGCCCGCGTGGAGCCTGGTGTCGATGATTGAGGCGTCTCCCCACGACCCGGCTTCGGCGTACCTGGCTGCCACCCGCTACAAGCTGGACGAGCCGCGGCCCATGTTCTTCAAGACCAACGATTACGGGCAGACCTGGACGGAGATCAACGGCGGGATTCCCGGTAGGGACATTTCCCGGGTGATCCGGGAAGACTCCGGCCAACGCGGGCTGCTGTACTGCGGCACGGAGAGCGGAGCGCACGTTTCGTTCGACGACGGAGGTTCATGGCAGCCGTTGCAGACCAACCTGCCCACCGTTCCGGTTTACGACCTGCTGGTGAAGGACGACGACCTGGTGGCAGCGACCCACGGACGGGCCTTTTGGGTGCTGGACGACGTTACCCAGCTGCGGCAGGTATCACGGGAGCTGGAGGGGGAGAACGCCCGGCTGCTGAAGCCAAGGGCCACCGTGCGGCTGCGGTCGCCGATGGCTCCGAGGAGCGCGTCGCCTGGCAAGAGTTACCGGCTGGGGTTGGGGGCGGACGTGGCATACACCCAGGCCAAGGGGCCGGACGACGTTCCCATGCGGGTATTCCTCGACGCGGGGGAGAACCCGCCCAACGGCGCGATTATCAGCTACTACCTGAAGGACTCGCCTGGTGGCGAGCTAACTGTTGACGTTCACGATGCCTCCGGGGCGCTGGTGCGCAGCTATTCCAGCAGGCCCGCTGATGGTGACTCCGCCGATGGTCAGCAGGGGCCGCCGCTCAGGGCCGAACCGGGTCTAAACCGGCTGGTCTGGGACCTGCGCTACCCCAACGGCAGGAAGGTGGCCGGCGACAAGACCACCGAGGATATGGTCA
Organism: Dehalococcoidia bacterium; assembly: GCA_034422355.1. Lineage (GTDB taxonomy): Bacteria > Chloroflexota > Dehalococcoidia > Lucifugimonadales > UBA3495 > CATOSP01. Next base: position 46,754 of record DAOUJS010000194.1, read on the forward strand.
CGGGGCCCGTGGCTCCGCCGGGGACGTATACGGTGACTCTGACCGTTTCAGGCGAGTCCCAGTCACAGAGTTTCGAGCTGGTGGCCGACCCCAGGCTGGCGGCGACCCAGGCGGACTACGACTCGCAGTTTGAGTGGCTGATCAGGATCCGGGACAAGCTCTCGGATACTCACGACCATATCAACCGCCTGCGTCGCGTCCGGCAGCAGGTGGAGGAGTGGGAGGCCCGAGGCCGGGGACATGAGACGCTGGTAGCGGCCGCAGGGGCGTTGAAGCGGAAGCTGGCGGACATCGAGGACGACCTGATTCAGACCGCATATAGGGGGGCACGGGACCGGCTGAACCTGCCTGTGAAGCTGAACCGTCAGTTGGCGGAGCTGATCGCAGTGCTGTCCAGCGCGGACTTTGCCCCGACCCGGCAATCGCTCCAGGTGTTTGACCAGCTATCGGGGCGGATAGACGCCAGGACGGCATTGTTGCAGGACGTGATCGACGAGGACGTGCCGCGGTTCGTCAACCTGGTGCATGAGCTTGAGATTCCGACGATTGTGGCGGACCCTCCTGCCAGTTCTTAGGGACCGGGGTTGGGCCGTTGCCTGCCAAATATGGGCATGAGGAAGGACTTCGGTACGGCTTCCTCATGCCCGGTTCCTGTCCGGTTATTCGGGGACCAGGTCTCCGACCTTGGGCATTACCTCCTGGGCCAGCAGCTTCATGGACTTTTCCCAGCCGGCCTGGTCTTCCATGTAGTCGTAGATCAAGACCAGCAGGGTGCCGAAGCCGCCGGACATGTCGTACAGGCGCCTGAGCTTGGCCTCGACGGTTGCGGGGGAGCCGACCATCCACTGGTGCTCGGCCAGGTACTCTGGAGTCACCTGCTCGTCGGGTACGCTGGGGTCGTGCTTGAAGGTCTTGAGCAGATCGAAGTTCTCAAACAGGGGGATGAGGTAGTCTCGCCACACCCGGCCCAACATCCCGTTGACGCTCTTCTCCCATGCCTCATCGTCGGAGTCGGCGATGAACACGTCCCGGACGATGCGCCACTCTTTGCGCGACGGGGTTAGACCAGACCGGGACGCGCCCTCGGACACGGACTCCCAGTGGCTGGCGATGTATTCGGCGTTCAGGCCGAGACTCATGGGGATGAAACCCCGTTCCCCGGCTATCTTCAGCGTCTCAGAGGCAATGCTGGCTGCCGCGACGCCGATGGGCGGGTAGGGCTTCTGGTAGGGGTTGAGGAAGTAGCGGAGGAAGCCGTACATTTCCTCCGGTATGTTGACGTTCCAGTATTTGCCCTTGTACTCGAAGGGTCCTGTGTTCTGCCATATCTTGAGGATGATGTCCAGGGACTCACGGGTCATGTCCCGGTGCTGCCCGCCCGTGCCGTCTACGTCGAAGAGCGCGTAGTCGCTGGGGAGACCACCGGAGCCTATGCCAAACATGAACCGGCCCTGGGCCATGTGGTCGAGGTAGGCAACCCGGTGGGCAAGCTCCGCCGGGTGGTGGTAGGGGAGAAGGTGGACGCCGGTGGCCAGTTTGATGTTCTTCGTCCGCGTCAACGCCTGGGCGATCATGAGGTCGGGCGCGGGGATCGGCTCCCAGGGGCTGGTGAAATGCTCCCCGATCCATGCTTCGTCGAAGCCGAGCTCGTCGGCCAGGGCGAGGCAGTCCAGGTCCCACTCGTGGGCTGTGTATATGTCCCGTTCCGGGGGGTGGGAGGGCATCATAAACAGACCGTACTTCATTGCCCGCTCCTTGATTGCTGCGTTGGGTCTTGCGTTGGGTCCATCGTCTTTGCCACGGATACTACTCCCCACTCTGCCAATCGTCCAGTGCCATTACGAAAAATTGCTTCCTGATAGGCTGATTTCGCAGTACACTTGTTGGGGCAAAAGCAAATCAGGGCGGCCCGTGGCGCTGGGAAGTTGTCCTCGGCCCTTCGGGCGGGTAGTAGTGAGATTCCAGGCAGTGGTGATATTCGTAGTGGTGAGATTCATGGATAGCACATGTTGACCGGGCAGCGCTGGGCAGCCGGGTCGTTGAGGAAGGCCACGGGAGCCTTCTATGGCTGGTGGCTGACCGGAGTGGCGGCGTTCATTATGATCCTCGGCAGCGTGCCGATGTTCCAGGGGATGCCGGCCTGGTTCATCGTGCTCGAGCGGGAGTTCGTTTGGAGTCGTGCCCAGCTTTCCCTTGCCTTCTCCTTCACGAGGGTCGAGGGGACGATCATGGGGCCGGTGGCCGGTTACCTGGTGGACAGGCTGGGGCCCCGGAAGATGGTGCTTTTGGGGATGCCCCTGCTGGGAACCGGGTTCCTGCTGTTCAGCCAGATTCAGCACCTCTGGCAGTTCTATGGGGCCTTCGTGGTGATGAGCATGGGGGCCGGGCTTGGCACATGGCTGCCGATGATGACGGTATTGAACCACTGGTTTCTGCGGCGGCGGTCCCTGGCTATGGCGTTGGCGATGGAAGGGTTCGCCCTGGGGGGAATCGTTCTCGTCCCCGCGCTGGCCTGGGCCGTGGACCCCGACGTGCCGGGCAGACTGGGCTGGAGGCTGACATCCGCCGGCATTGGAATTGCAATCATCGTCCTGGCGTTCCCAATCTCCCGGCTGGTCCGTGACCGTCCGGAGCAGTACGGGCTGCACCCGGACGGTGAGCAGTCAAGCCCCGCGGCAGTATCGGGCCGGCCCTCGGCTGCCGGTAACCTCCCCGATTACACCTGGCAGATGGCGCTGCGCACCGGGACTTTCTGGCTCATCACCATTGGCCACGCCTGCTCATCAATAGTTATCGTGACGTTGATGGTGCATCTTGGGCCAATGCTGGACGACCGGGGATTCTCGCTACAGACGGTGGGTTGGGTGGTGGCCACATACACGGGAGTCGGGGCGATATTCACCCTGATCGGAGGCTACGTGGGAGACCGCGTATCCATCCGGTTGGCCCTGTTTGCCTTCTCGGTAGTGCAGTCGGCGGCGGTCGTGGTGCTGCTGGTGGCGCACACGGAGCTGCTGGCGTACATTTTCGCGGTGCTTCTGGGGATCGGGTTCGGGGGCAGGACGCCGTTGACGACGGCGATACGCGGAGCCTACTTCGGACGGCGGGCCTTCGCCAGCATTACCGGCGTGTCGATGATCCCGATGAACATACTGCTGCTGGTTGCGCCGCTGTTCGCCGGGATCATGTTCGACCAGAGGGGCAGCTATACAGTCCCATTCCTGGCGGTGGCGATTGTCAGCTTTTTCGGGGCTGCGATGTTCCTGCTGCTGCGGGAGCCGCCTTCTTCTGCCGACAACAACCATTAAAATGAGTGGTGAAATGAGCGGGCGGCGGCCGGTTTCCTATAGCCCGGCCGCCGCCTGTTCTGTAAGCGGGTACTCTGAGGGGTGCTCTGTGGGGTCGTAGCTAGGAGATGCTGCGGGCCAGCAGGTCCCTGATCTCGGTTACGGTCATGTCCTGCCAGAACCTCGCGCGGGCCGCGGTCCTCGCCCTGCGCTCCCGGCCAAACTCCTGGTCTGTGATGTCCGGGTTCTCGGCGCGGATGTCCTTCTCGATCTGCTCCATCTCCTGCTCGGCGATCTCCGGCCGCTCGATCCAGTGGCAGATGTACTCGTGGTCCTTGGTGTAGAAGACGGCGGTGGGTATGGACATCCACTGCCCGTTCTTCAGGAACTCGTTCATAATGTCGTGGTTCTCGTCCCTGGGGAATACGACCATGCGCATCCCGGACGCCTCGGACATCCGGGCGAGCACGGGCAGACCCCGGATCACGTCTCCGCACCAGTCTTCGCCCAGCACCAGCATCTTGGCCGGGCCGTTGGTCTTGCCAACCAACTCCTTGAGCGCCGCTGCGTCCTCGGCGGTGACGCTGAAATTGTTGTAGAACTCCTCGAACCGTGCCTTGTTGACCTTGATCTGGCCCATGTACGTCTCGTAGCTGACTCCCTGTTCAAACCGCTCGGGAGTTACCACGCTTGCCTGCTGGGTCATGTTTGCTCCTCCTGTCGCGTTTGGTTATTTTCCTGTGTGCGCAATCGGTATGTTCCGGTTATGGTGCGAATGAACGGACCCACGGCCCGTCAGCCGATTTCTCAACCGGTGCGCCCTTCAAAGCCGATTTCCACCCGCCCATCAGGGTACAGGATAATGGGCACCGTATCGCCGTAGTCCAGGGCCTCGTCCAGGGTGTCCTGGCTCTGGTCGACGCGCCGCTCCTCGTACTCGATGCCCTGTCTGGCCCAGGAACTGCGCAGGTGGTCGCAGGCAGGACACACGGTCAGAGTGTAGACAATTGGAATAGCCGCTGGAATGGCCGCCATAAACTACCTCCGCCTGACAATTTGCGCCATTCTACAACGCCGATGGTGCCATGTCATCCGGGCCGGGGTGGTCTGCTTGTTCCCCCGCCCGGCCCCGGATATAATTGCGCTGCCGCTGATTCCCGGCTGGCGGCCGGGACCGGCAGCAAACCGGCGGCAACTGGGAAAATCAGTCCGCGATGCGGGTCCTCAGCGGCCGTACCGGCCCCGTACCAGGTATGGGGCGACGTTCTTAGTGGAGGCAGCATGATTGCGCTGATAGTTACGATCCAGATACAACCGGACAAGAAGGAAGCATTTATGGCGTCGCTGCACGGGGACGCGGTAGGCTCGAACAACGATGAGCCGGGCTGCTACCGTTTCGATGTGCTACAGGACAACGACGACCCCAACACCATTCACCTTTACGAGATCTACCACGATGAGGCTGCTGTCGAAGCCCACCGCGCCGCTCCCCACTACCTGAAGTGGCGGGAGGAAGTGGCAGACTGGTTCGCGGCGGAGACGGTCAGGCGCCTGGCGACCCCGGTCTACCCGCCGGAAGGGAAATGGCGGAAGCGGCCTCCGGTCGAGGACTAGACAAGTGTAACCAGGCCGGACAGGCTGGTCAGGGCAACGGCCGCCGTTCCAAGACGCGCCTGAATGCGTCGAGGAAGGCGGCTATCTCTTTGTCACCGAGGCATGTGGAAAGCGCGCCGACCAGGTTGGGAGCAATCAGTATTCCCTCGTTGAGCAGTCCCAGGAATACGTGGGCCCGCAGGTCGCGGTCGGTGGCGGCCAAATCGCGGTAGTTGTGTATCTCCCCCCCGTTGAAGTGGATGCCAAAGAGAGACCCGAGCCCGGTTACCTGGACCGGCACCTCCAGTTCATCGCACACCTGCCGGATGCCCTGGCGCAGCTTCTCGGTCATCTCGGCCAGGCTGCGGTATACACTATCGTCCAGGTGCTCCATCGTTACTGCGCCCGCGAGCATGGTCACGGGGTTGGCGTTGAAGGTGCCGGCATGGGAAACCCTGGGACCCTTGGTGGGGTCGTAGAGGTCCATGATGTCCTTGCGGCCGCCGAAGGCCCCCACTGCGAACCCGCCGCCGATTATCTTGCCCAGTGAGGTCATGTCCGGGGTTACGCCGTAGTATTGCTGGGAGCCTCCGGGAGCCACGCGGAAGCTGATTACCTCGTCGAATATCAGGACTACGCCATTGGCCTCGGTGAACTCCCGGAGCATGGTCAGGTACTCCGTGGTGGCGGGCAACATGCCCACGGAACCCATGACCGGCTCGATTATAACGGCGGCAAGCTCGTCCTTGTTCTCTTCCAGGATCCGCCGTGACGCCGCGACTTCGTTGAACGGTATGATTACCACCTGGTCCAGGACCCCCTCGGCCAGGCCATCGCTGGCCGCGACCGGCTGGGGGCGGTCAGGGTCGCCTGCCTTGGATACGTCTACGCGGACACTCACCGTCACCGCGTCGTGGGTGCCGTGATAGCCGCCCTCTACCTTGGCGAATTTGCTTTTCCCGGTGTAGGCGCGGGCGGCTCGGATGGTGTTCAGGGTGGCCTCGGTGCCGGAGTTGGTGAACCTCACCAGGTCGAAGCTGGGGATGCGCTCGCAGAGCAGGCGGGCCAACCTTACCTGGTGCTCATTGGGCGCGTTGTAGGCTACGCCCCGGGAAAGCTGCTCGGTTACCGCTTCCATCACCGGGGGGAAGGCGTGGCCGAGGATCATGGTAGTCATGGTGTTAATGAAGTCGGTGCGCTCGTTGCCGTCGGCATCCACGGTCCTGTTGCCCGATGCTTCGGTCAGGAATATAGGGTACGGGTCCCAGAAGATGGAGTTGCGGCTGTCTCCCCCTGGCAGGTACTCGGTTGCGGTCTGCCATTTGGCCTTGGAACCGGGGGTCAGTTCCAGGTAGCGGGCAAGTTCGTCAGTCTCGGACGGCACGATGCGTACCTCCTGGTAATTTACCGAAGTGGAGAACGGTTTGCTGCCTTTGCAGGCTATGCCAGGGCCGCGGGTTCGGGAGCCGCGGAAACGACCCTGGGGAAATAGAGTCTCCGCAGGGGACTTACGCCGACGCTCACCAGGATTACCACGATGAGAATCAGGCCTCCTACAGCCATGACCAGAGAAGCATTGAAGATGTCGGCCACCATTGCGCTTAGCCAGTTGCTGATCGCCATGCTGCCGCCTACGTGCATGGAGTATACCCCGGATACGCGGCCGCGTACTCTGTCGTCGGTCATGCTCTGGATGATGGCGTGGCTGATGGTCATGAACCCGGACTGGTTCACGCCCATTGAGATGGCCGCGAGCACGGACAGCCACGGGACAGTGGTCAACGCCATGATGATGGGACCGAGTGCGCTGGTGATGCCAAACAATAAGAACAGGTATCCGCGCAGTTTGACGCTATGCACCCCGGCGATGAAGATCGACGCTGCCAGCGCGCCTCCGCCTACGGCGCCCATCAGGTAGCTGACGCCGATGGCGCCGGATCCCAGCTTCTCAACGGAAATGCCGGGCAATATCGCCTCGTAGGACATCACCAACGAGCAGTGGGCGAGGACCAGCATGACCATTGCCAGAAGCTGGGGCTGCCCGTATACATATTCGAACCCGGCCACGAGGTTCTGGAAGAAGCCGCGCCTACGGTCAATTTCGCCCGTGGACCGGGTGGCGATCCTGTACACCTGCACCAGGCCAATGAGATAGAAGAGACTGCACATCCAGAAGGCCGCTCCCATGCCGAACAGTTCGAGCAAGGGTATTATGGCGATTGGCCCCACCAGCCGGGAACCTTGCTGGGTGGCCTGGTTCAGGGCGATGCCGTTCAGCAGCCGGTCTTCGGGCAGCAGGTTGGGAATCAGGGACTGGGTGATGGTCATCTGGGCCGAGCGGAGAGTGCCGTTAACGAGCGACAGGGCCAGCAACACCCACAGGCCCGCTGCTCCGCCGAAGATCCCGGTCATCACCAGCCCGGCCAGCACTACGTTGTGAATCAGGTTCAGGGTGTAGGTCCATTTGAGGAGCCCCGCTCGGTCGAACTTGTCGGCCAGGAACCCAAGCAGGGGAGTGGAGAAGAGTCTGGGAATCATGGCCGCCAGGGTCACAATTCCACTCCAGGTAAGTCCGCCGGTAATGTCGTAGGCGAGCCAGCCTCTGGCAACGATGAGCGCCCAGGCTGCGGCTCCGGCGCAGGCATTGGCCGTCCAAAGGGTGCGGTAGTCCTGGAATCGCAGGCCGTCGACGTACCTGTTGAGCACTCCTAGCAAACCGCGCCTCCTGACGGCGAGTGGGGAAGGAATGGGCGCATTATAGCAGTGGAGTTCTGACGGTGGTAGTCGGCAGGTTGGGGACGTGCCAGACTATGGCTTTCTTGACTGCATACGGGGCCACGGCTAGAATCTCACTCACTCGCCGGCAAGTTACACGGGCCGCATAATCATCCCGACGGCGGCATCGATGCTCCAAGACGATAACCTCCTCCCTCCTTACCGGGTCCTCGATCTGACCGATGAGAAGGGAGTTTTCTGCGCCAAGCTGCTGGCCGATTACGGGGCCGACGTGGTGCGCATCGAGCCGCCTTGGGGCGGTCCGGGCAGGTCTCGCGGGCCTTTCGCGGAAGATGTTCCGGACCCGGAGGCAAGCGCCTACTTTCTTTACTACAACACCAACAAACGCTCCATTACCCTGGACATCGAGACCGAGTCCGGCAGGTCGTTGCTGCGGCGGTTGGCGGCGACGGCGGATGTTCTGGTGGAGAGTCTTCCGTTTGGCTACTTGGAAGGTCTCGGCCTGGGGTACGAGTCGCTGCGGGTGGCTAATCCCCGGCTGGTGATGGCATCCATCAGCCCCTTTGGGCAATCAGGGCCTTGGAATGGCTACAAGTCTTCCGACCTCATTGCGCTGGCCGCCAGCGGATACATGCAGATTACCGGGGAGCCTGATGGTCCTCCGATGCGGCAGGGCAACGAGCAGTCTCACTTCCCTGGCTCCCAGCACGCAGCGGTGGCGATCATGGGGGCGCTCTACTACCGGGATATGCTCTCTGGTGAGGGCCAGTACATCGACGTGTCCCTGCAGGAAGCATTGATCACCTACTACACTGACGCCCACCCTGCCCTGGCGTGGATGCAGCTTGGGGAGAACGTGACCCGCGTCGGGACCAACTCGACCCTGGTGGTGCCGCTGGGGGCGTTTCCCTGCCAGGACGGTTGGATTTCGGCGGGCATCATCACTCCCCGGGAGTGGGATGCTCTGGCCGAGTGGATATATGAGGTAACCGGCAACGAGGAAATTCTGAACGAGCAGTACCGGGGCGGCAACCAGGACCGCGCTCCCCACATCGACATTCTGACTGCCATGTTCATCGACTTTTCCAGCCGCTTTACCGCTGACGAGTTGTTCCACGAGGGGCAAAGGCGGAACCTGGTTTTCCTGCCGGTGACGGACGTGTCAGACCTGTTGCAGGATCCGCAACTGGAGGCCAGCCATACTTGGACCGAGATGGAACATCCCGTTGCGGGACGGCTAAAGTACCCCCTGGGCGTGTTCGACATTGAGGGCGTGACCCCGTCCGGTAGTCCGGCCCCACTGTTGGGACAACACAACCGGGACATATACTGCGGCGAGTTGGGACTGACCGGGCAGGAACTGGCGGAGCTTAGGGAAAGTGGTGCAATCTAGGGATATAGCGCGAAACTCTGGCTTATTGGTGAGGACCGGGCAGGAACGACACTGAGGAGGCGGGATGTCCAGAATAGTCAGGCAGATTGAAGTTGAAGGGCGGACGCTAAATGCCATGTTCGATACGGGGGCTGTACGTTCATACGTGACTCGTGAGGCACACCCCGGAGTCGGCCTGTCTCGCAGAACTGCGCCGGTCATGGTCGGCCTTGGAGGAAGCGAAAGGCGTTTGGACGAACGCTGCGACTTCGCGGCAACAATCCAGGGGCTAGAATTTGACATCACCGCATACGTCATTGATGAATCGATTGAGACGGAGTTTGGTCAGATAGACGTCATCGTTGGCGCACTGACGATGGAAGAATGGTGGATAACGTTGGACCCGGCGAACAACGAAATGGACTTGTCCATGCTGCGTCGGCGGGAATTCACTGAGTTGGTCGAATGGTAGGCAACGGCAACAAGGCTCTGGCGGGCGTCCGGGTCGTGGAGCTTGGCCCCTATGTTGCGTTGCCCTTGACCGGGCGGCTGCTGGCCTCCCTGGGAGCGGAGGTCATCAAGGTGGAGACCAACAAGGTGCTGGATGAGATGGCCTTCATCCCGGCCTGGTCCCGTGGAGCAGGCCAGCCCGACTACCAGCGGGGAAAGAAGCGGATCACCCTGGACGTGCGGACTCCCGAGGGCCGTGAATTGCTCCTGGACTTGATCAAGGTCAGCGACGTCTTTATGACCAACTTCCGGCGCAACATCCTGGACCGCTGGGGCGTGGACTTTCCCGCGGTCAAGGGCGTCAGGCCCGATGTGGTCATCATGTGGCAGACGGGACTGGGCGGCAACGGGCCATACTACACCTACAAGTCTTACGGCATTCTGGTGCAGCACATGTCCGGCGTGTCCCTGATGAGCGGCGGAGAAGGAGAGCCTCCGGTAGCCATCAACACATCGTATTCCGATTACCACACCGGCATATTCCAGCCGGTGGCCGTCATCGGGGCGCTGCTGCGGCGCAACCGTACCGGGCACGGGGCAATCATGGAGTCCTCGATATTCCGTTCCGGGGCTGTGACTGCCGGACCCGCGATACTCGATTATCAGACTGATGGACGGCTGCCCACGCGCCGGGGAAACCGGGACCCATCCGCCGCGCCCCACGGCGTGTACCGATGCCTGGGCGAAGAGCGGTACTGCGCCATAGCCGTATTCACGGACGCTGAATGGGCTGCCTTCTGCGAGGCTGTGGGCAACCCGGAATGGACCCAAGACTCGAAGTTCGCTACTACTATGGGCCGCCTCAATAACCAGGACTTGCTGGACGGGCATGTTGAGGAATGGACGGCCAAATTGACGGCTGAAGAGGTCATGGACAGGCTCCAGGCCGCGGGAGTCGCTGCCAGCATCGTCTCCCAGGGTGATGACCTGTTCCGCAGCGAGCATCTGAAGGCCAGGGGCTTTTATCAGGATACTCCCTATTACCTTGCCGAGAGAGGGGTCCCGGCGACTCAATGGGAGAGGGGTGACGGGATTGCGTGGAACTCCCCGGCGCGGTTGTCGAAGACGCCGATGGAGTTCGGCAGCTATAGCAATATCGGAGAGGACAACCTGTATGTGTTCGGGGAATTGCTCGGCCTGCCGGACACGGAGATAGAGAGGCTGGCCGAAGCGGGGGTCATCTATTGATGCCGGGAAGTGGTTTGCCTGAGTACCGGAGGAGTCGGCATGGCTGATTACGGTAGCTACCAACATTTGCGGGTAGAGGTGGCGGACGGGGTGGCCCTGCTGACGATGGACCGGCCCGACTCCCTCAATTCTACCAATGCCAGGCTTCATTACGAGTTGAGCCGGATATGGCCTGACCTGGGCCATGACCCGGCGGTGCGGGTCGCTGTGATCACTGGGGCGGGCAGCGCCTTTTCCGCTGGCGGCGACTTCGACATGATCGAGGAGGCCATCGGCAACCCCGAGGCGGTCGGGCGCATGATGGAAGAGGCCGGGGCCATAGTCCACAACATGATCAACCTGGACAAGCCGGTCATCTCGGCCATCAACGGCGTCGCGGTCGGGGCTGGGCTGGCGGTGGCCCTCCTTGCGGACATCTCCATCGCCGCCGAGGACGCAAGGATTACCGACGGGCATGTCCGTTTGGGTGTGGCCGCGGGGGACCACGCAGCAATCATCTGGCCCCTGCTGTGCGGCATGGCCAAGGCGAAGTATTACCTGCTGACCTGCGATTTTCTGAACGGCAGGGAAGCGGAACGAATTGGCCTGGTCAGCATGGCAGTGTCTCAAGAAGAGCTGATGCCCACGGCGATGGATGTCGCCAACAGACTGGCGTCCGGGCCGCAGTCGGCTATCCGGTACACCAAGCGGGCTTTGAACCAGTGGTTGCGCATGGCCGGGCACACCTCTTTCGACTACTCCCTGGCCCTGGAGAGCCTGGGGTTCTTCGGGGATGACATACGGGAGGGCCTTCAGGCGTTGCGGGAACGAAGGCCCCCGGAGTTCCCGTCGGCGCGGTAAACCTCTGCTGGTTGGTCCTCCCTGCTTGTGTGGGCGACAGTGCCGGTGCAGAGGATTAGCGGGGTGGCCTACAGTCGGGAATTGGCACTATAATTGGCCGTGCGCAGGCGCTTGCGCACCTATATTTGACCCTTCGAGAGAGGCGCGATGGATACTTCCGTCCCCAACATGCAGGACTACGAGGAGACCTTTCGGGACTTCAAGCTGGATGTGCCCGAGCGCTTCAACTTCGCCTTCGATGTGGTCGATGAGTGGGCCAGGGACCGCACCAAGCTGGCGCTTATATCCCTGGATCCGCAGGGAGATAATGCCCGGCACCACACCTTCTGGGACCTGAAGGTCCTGTCAGACCGGTGCGCCAATGTGCTCAAAGACCTGGGCGTCGGTAAAGGGGACAGGGTGTTCCTGATGCTGCCCCGCATCCCGGAGTGGTACGTCCTGATGCTGGGGATGATGAAGCTGGGCGCGGTGCCTATGCCGGCCACAACGCTGTGTACGCCCAACGACATCGAATACAGGGTCAACGAGGCCGAGGCCGCCCTGGCTGTCACCGACGAGGAGAACTGGGAGAAGGTGGCCGCCGCCGCGGGGGCCTGCCCTTCTCTCCGTCACCTGCTGCTGGTGGGCGGCTCCCGGACGGGGTGGGTCTCCTATGGGGAAAGGATGGCCGAGTCTTCCCCTTATCTGGACGAAGTCATACCGACTCGCAGCGATGACCCACTGCTCATTTACTTCACCTCGGGCACTGTGGGATACCCCAAGATGGTGCTGCATACCCATGCGTCCTATGGTTTGGCCCACGTGCTCACCGCCAAATTCTGGCACGACCTGAAGCCCACAGACCTGCAATGGACAATTTCCGACACCGGATGGGCCAAGGCCGCATACGGCAAGCTGTTCGGCCAGTGGACCCAGGGTGCGGCGGTGCTCCAGCACGACGCCCGGGGACGGTTCGACCCGGCGTTGACCATGCGGATACTGGAGCGGTACGGCGTCACATCCTTCTGCGCCCCCCCAACGGCGTACCGGATGCTGGTGCTGGAGGACCTGACCAGGTACGACCTGCGCAACCTGCGCCACTGCACGGGCGCGGGCGAACCGCTGAACCCCGAAGTAATGAGCAAGTGGGAGGAAGGCACTGGCCTGACCATCTACGATGGCTACGGGCAGACCGAGACCGTATTGCTGGTGGGCAATTACCGCTGTCTGCCGGTGCGTCCCGGCTCGATGGGCAAGCCGGTGCCCGGCTTCAGTATCGCAATTGTCGATGATGAGGGGAACGAACTGCCGCCCAATGAAGAGGGACAGATCGCAGTCCGGGTCAAGCCGGACAGGCCCGTTGGTCTTTTCCGGGAGTACTGGCGGGGGCCGGAGGCGATGGAATCGGCCTTCTACGGAGACTGGTACTTCACCGGGGACAAGGCGTACCGGGATGAGGACGGGTATTTCTGGTTTGTGGGTAGGGCGGATGATGTGATCATCTCTGCCGGCTATCGGATCGGTCCATTCGAGGTGGAGAGCGCGCTTATCGAGCACCCGGCAGTTGCCGAATCGGCGGTGGTGGCCAGTCCGGACCGGGTGAGGGGGGACATCGTAAAGGCGTTCGTGATCCTCGCGCCGGGCTACGTCGGCTCGGACGAGCTGGTGGTCAGCCTGCAAGACCACGTGCGCACAACGACAGCGCCGTACAAGTACCCCAGGGCGGTGGAGTTCGTGTCCGAGCTTCCCAAGACCATCAGCGGCAAGATACGCCGGGTTGAACTCAGGGAGTCAGAGCTTGAGAAGGCCAGAGGAACTCAGTAAGCTACGGCACGTCAGGTTGAGTGATGGTCCGGTTGAGTGATGACTGACCAGCCCAATGAACTCGAATACGTGGTCCGAGGACGCATGTTCTTGCAACAGGGTCTGCTCGACCAGGCCATCTCGGACTTTGACGCGGCCCTGCGCATCAACGGCCAGTGTGCCGTTGCCTATTACTGCCGGGGCCTGGCGCGGCGAAACGGCGGCAATCTGGACGAGGCTATCGGAGACTTTACGGCTGCGGTGACCGCAGACCCGGAATATGCCGTGGCCTATTACGCAAGGGGCGTTATCCGGCGGTATACCGGCAACTTCGAGCAAGCCCTGCTGGATTACAATCAGGCCATTGACATCAATCCGGGGGATGCCGATTTCTACTACGCCCGCGGCGTGGCCCATGCCTCGCTCCAGCATTACGACCAGGCTATCGACGATTTTCAACAGGCCATCCAGATGCACCCTGATATGCCCAATGCCCACTACAATCTTGGGATCGCCTTCCGGGACACGGGAAGGCGGGAAGAGGCGCGGGAGCACTTCTCAAAGGCAATCGAACTTCGCCCCAACGATGCGGATTACTACTACGCCAGGGGGAACCTGTTCCACGACATTCATGAGTTTCGCCTCGCCGTCGATGACTATACCCGCGCGGTTGAAGTTGTCCCCACCTTTGCCAACGCCTACTACAACCGGGGCATTTCCCACCGCAACCTCGAAAGGCCGGATGAGGCGATAGCCGACTTTGACCGGGCCCTGCGGTTCGGCCCTCCCTTTGCCACCCTTTATCTCAACCGGGGAGTGGCGCTGGCGGACAGGGGAGACCATGAAGCGGCCCTGCGAGACTTTCAGACAGCCCTGGAGTTGGACCCGGGGTTGGCAGCGGCGCATTTCAGGCGGGGCAATTCTCTGGCCATTCTGGGACGCCTTGCCGATGCCAGGGACGACTTCCTGCGGGCAATCGAACTCAGGCCCAACTATCCCGAAGCGGACCAGGCGCTGGCAATGGTGCGCGGGATGCTGGGAGAGAGACAGTACGACAATCCAGGAGAGGACGCCAATGCCCGATAGCTTCAGCGCTCGGTTGCGGGCCGAAGTCGCCCCCATGTGGCAGCAGATTTTCGATCAGCCCTTCCTCAGAGAGATCAAGGACGGGACGCTGCCGCTGGAAAAGTTCCAATACTACCTGGGGCAGGACTACCTGTACCTGGAAGGGTTTGCGAGGACCGTTGCCCTGACTCTGGCCAAGGCCCCCACCTCAGCCCTGCTGGAGGAACTGGCCCGGCGGGTGATGACGCCGGTGGAGCGCCCGCTGCACCACAAGCTGGTGGCCGAGGCTGGCCTGACGATGGAGGACGTGCGGCAGGTGAAGCGGTCACCAACCAATACCGCTTATGTCAACCACATGCTCACGACCGCATCGCTGCACGGGTTGGGTCCTGCGGCAGCGGCTCTGCTGCCCTGCCCGTGGACGTACCATGAACTGAAGGACGGAGTGGGACAATCGGAGCACCCCCTTTACGGGCAGTGGACGTCGTTCTACGTCGCCGGGTTGCTCCAGGACAGCGTGGACGCATGGCGCAGTTTCGTCGACCGCGAGGCCGAGAAGGCAGACCGGCGGGAGTTGGACGCCATGAGGGAGGCGTTCATAATCAGCACCCGCTACGAGTACATGTTCTGGGACATGGCCTACCGAATGGAGCAGTGGCCGGTGTAGACGGCTCTCCCTTCGACACGTGCGGGCTGGAGCCCCGGATACCGGATAGCCGGAAGGGCGTCCCTCTTGAACGGGGACGCCCTTTTCATCAGAACAATGGTCCGTAGAACGATGGTCCGTGTCAGGGCTACGGGGCCATTCTGCCGGGGCCCCAGCCGTAGGGGATGTTGACCAGGTTTGGCTCCAGATCGCGGACGGAGGTCTGGCCGCAGTAGGCCATGCAGCGGTCCAGCTCTTCCCGGAGCAGTTCAAGGACACCGTGGACCCCTTCCGCGCCGTCAACCGCCAACCCCCAGAACAGGGGGCGGCCAATGGCCACTGCCCTTGCGCCCAGGGCGAGGGCTTTGACGACGTCGCTGCCCCTGCGGACACCGGAGTCGACGTAGACCTCAGCCTGTCCCTTGGAGGCTTCCACGATTTCCGGCAGCATCTCAACGGCGCCCATCGTCATATCCATCTGGCGTCCGCCGTGAGTGGAAACCAGGATGCCATCGACGCCGCTTTCGACGGCGATGTGGGCGTCCTCGGCCGTCCTGATGCCCTTCAGGACAAGGGGCAGCGAGGTCAACCCGCGCAGCCACTCAAGCTCCTTCCAGGTCAGGGGAGCGGTCCGCGACACTTCAAATCCCGGTGACTCGTCGGTGCCGCTTATCTCGCTTTCCGGGCGGGCCTCGGCCCGGAAGTTGCCCAGTTCCGCCACTCTCTGGAAGCGGTTGCGCTGGTCACGCTCCTTGGGACTTGGGGCTGGAGTGTCCACGGTCAGGGCGATGGCCTTGAACCCGGCTTCCTCAGCGCGGTGGACCAGCATCTCGGTCAGGTCGTATCCCCGGTGATAGAGCTGGAACCACAGGGGGCCGCTGGCAGCTTCGGACACTTCCTCCAGGCTGTAGTTGGAGGAAGTGCTGAGCATCATCAGGGTGTCGGACATCCCTGCGCCCCTGGCGGTGGCAAGCTCTCCCTCCGGGTGGGCCAGCATGTGACTGCCCGCAGGAGCGATCATGATGGGCATACTGATTTCCTCGCCCAGTACCGTGGTGGTCAGGTCACGGTTCTCCACGGCCCGGAGGAACCGGGGCCTCAGGGTGAGGTCTTCAAACGCGCTGCGGTTGCGGCGGGTTGTGAACTCGTCCATCGCGCCGGCGTCGATGAACGTCCAGTTATTATGGGGGAGTACCTGCTGGGCTCTCGCCTCGTAATCATAAAGATTTATGGGGTCCAGGCGCATGGCAACCTCCTTTGCTCGCTATCGGTGTCTGGCCCCCAGGGTCAATGTCACGGGCGGGGGCAAAACTTGACTTACTCTAAACCTTACTCGCTTTTGGGGCAAGTATTTGCTCATGGAGCGGCAACCAGCTAAAGGTGGAGCCTGGCTCAGTTTCCCGATAAACGATGGGGGCGGCTGCTAAGCCGCCCCTTGTAGTCACCCTGTTTCCGTGGTGGAACTCTCGGGTTAGTCTTCCTCGTTGTCCTTCTTGAGGGGGATCACGCCGGGGAGCCACCACTTCTCCCAGCTTTCATCCACCTTTTCCTGGAAGTGCTTGATGTCCTCGGGGGTCAGGTGGGCAAAGCGTCCCTGGCGCAGCAGGTAGTCCTCGATGGGCTTCCGCTTGCGTATGCCCCTGGCAATGGCGCGGGACGGGCCGTTGAGTATCAACTCGCCGTCGATGATCTCGTACTGGACCCAGAGACCAGTCTCGATGGCCAGCATTCCCAACTCGTGGGAGAACTTGGGGTCGTAGTCCCAACCCTTGGGGCAAGGGTCGATGCTGTGGATGAAGGTGGGGCCGCCGATGGTCAAAGCGCGGCGGATCTTGTTGTTGAAGTCGAGGCCGTAGGAGCCGCAGGCAGTGGCCACGTAGCGGCAGTCCGGGTGGCCGGTGGCCAGCATCGGGGCCATGTTCTTCTTCCACCGCTTGTTCATTATCCGGTGTTCTTTGCCCGGAGGGCTGAAGGTCGAGTTCGCGCCCCAGGGAGACGCACCGGAGACCTGGATGTCCGTGTTGGCGTAGGACTCGTTGTCGTAGCAGAGGATCAGCAGGTTGTACTCATCATGCTGGAGGGCCGCAGAGATCGCCGACAGGCCCATGTCCACCCCGCCGCCGTCGCCGCAGAAGGCGATGACGTTGATGGGTTCCTGCTTCATCTTGCCCTTGCGCATCATCGAGGCCAAGCCCGCGGCAGTGCCCGTGGCCGCGGAGCCGGAGGAACCCAACTGGGTGTGCATCCACGGCACTACCCAGGGGGTGCTGTAATAGGTGGTGTTGGCCACGTACATGCAGCCGGTGCTGCCCAGGACTATGGTCCTGGGTCCGGCGGCCTTGATCATGAGCCGCATCACGAGGGCGGACTCGCAACCCTGGCAGGTGCGATGGCCGGAGGTGAAGCCCTCCACGAGCGGGATATTCTTGACCCCTCGAATCTGGGGAAGTTCTTGAACGGTGGTCATGTTCTTACTCCCTCACACCTATCCAGGTGGTTTCCTGGTCTATCTTTCCAGTATCGACGGCCTTTTGCGTGATGTCAACCATCTCGTATACATCGTTGACATGCACCTCCCGGCCGCCCAGGCCGGCAATGAAGCTGAGCATGTGGGGACGGGTATCCAGCGGATACAGGGCTGAACGCAGGTCGTTGAACAGCACTCCGGCGTAGGAGGGCGAACCGAAGGAATAGTCGCGGTCTACGACACAGACAGCCTGGCACCGGGAGAGAGCCTCCCTGAGTTCCTCGGTGGCGAAGGGGCGGAAGAACTTCACCCGGAGGAACCCGATCTTCCTCCCCTGTTCCCGGAGACGCCGGACCGCCACCCGGACCGGGAGGGCCAGGGTCCCCATGCCCACGATGACGATTTCAGCGTCCTCGGTCTCGTACTCCTCGATGAACGGGCTGGGCTGGTCCTGGTATGACGAGCGCGGGAAGACTTCCTT
The DNA here is from genome assembly GCA_034422355.1 of Dehalococcoidia bacterium. Taxonomy (GTDB): domain Bacteria; phylum Chloroflexota; class Dehalococcoidia; order Lucifugimonadales; family UBA3495; genus CATOSP01. The sequence continues at coordinate 64,721 of DAOUJS010000194.1, forward strand.
GAGCTCGGCGTAGGCGCTCCGGATAACTCCCACGGACCGGCGCATGGCCTCGTCGGCCTGGCGGCGGATTTCCATCAGCCAGTCCTCGTTGACCTGGGGCGCGACTGTGATGGGATTGTCCGGGTGCAGTTGCAACCGTCCCCGGTCATACTGCGGTAGGTACTGTTGCACCTGCTGGATCGCGGGAACGTTGACGATGGCCTGTGAGTGCGTCAGGAACGAGCCGTCGCAGCTCAGGGCCATCGGCAGGAAGACGCTCGGGTCTTCGGCAACGCGGTAGGCCAGCAGGGCGGCGTCCAACGCTTCCTGGGCCGTGGCGACCCAGTAGAGCATCCAGCCAAGGTCCCGGACCGCCATCGCGTCGTTGTGCTCAACCCCGAACGCGCCGGGGTCGTCCAGGGCGCGGTTGCCCACCATCGCCACCACGGGCATCCGCAGACCGGCGGTAACCGTGATGGCCTCGAAGGCGTAGAACCAGCCCACCCCGCTGGAGCCGCAGAAAGTCCTTGCGCCAACCGCGGAGGCGTGCTTGACAATCTCAAACTGGGAATGCTCGCTCTCGGCGACGATGAAGTCGCAGTCGAAAGCTCCGTCGGCCTTGAGTTTGGCCACGTACTGCATGACGGTGTCATAGGGCCGGATTGGGTAGGCGGTGATCACGTCAACGTCGGCCAGGGCGCACGCGATGGCGATGGCCTCGCTGCCGCTTATCAGTTCTTCTGTTTCCGATTGGAAAAGCGCTGGTTGCGCGGTCGTAGTCATTAGTCGTCCCCGGCGGGCTGAGCGGACTCAGCGATCTCTTCGGCATAACCCCCAACGTGGTGGAAGCCGTGGTTCCTGGATTCCTGTTTCTGGACCTCGATGAGGTCGGTCATCCATTGTTTGTAGCCGTCTGCGTCGGCTTGCCACGCCTCGTACTGGCTGTTGTTGTCGTTGAAATGCTGCTCGTTGATCATGGTCACGCAGTCAGGCACGGGGCAAACTGCCTCGCACACGCCGCAGCCGCAGCAGGACTCCATGTTGGCGTCGTAGAGGCCATCGGGAGTCACGTCGAAGCAGGTATCCGGGCACTGGAGCCAGCAGAGGGTACACTTGATGCAGGTCTCAAAATTGACGATAGGGCGCATCGACCTGGTGCTGTACTTCTTGAATACGGCGTTGCGGACAGGCTGGTAGCCTTCCTCGCCGCCCCGGAAGCCGGTGCCCTCATCGATAGCCTTGATTACCAGTGCCTCTTCCATCTCCCTCCAGCCGGGAAGCTCGAACTTGAAGGGGGTCTCCGGGTTGCCCTCGCCGGGTTCCACGGGACGGATGGTCGCAAGATCGTAGGCCCGCCGGGCGGAGGCAACCTTGGTCTCGTTGTCGAACTGTTCGCGGATGGCCTCCAGCATGGAGTCAAGGCTGACCAACTGGGGGCAGACGCGGCAGAGGTTCCCAAGGATTCTCACGTCGGTGTGGTCGTCCTTGTAGACCCAAAGGCCGGAGAAGCTGACGGTGCTCCGGATGATGGAGAGATTGTAGGGAGAGTCCTTCTGGTGCATGTCCTGGACCAGGTCATCGGCGCCCTGGCGAGAGGTCACGATCAGCGTCCCGCCGGGCTTTGTAAGCTCGTTGATGGGTTGCAAGCCGTACCATGCCCAGGACTCGATGCCTTTGGACATGGTATCGTCCACGTTGATTGTGACGTCCACCTCTGACGCTTCGTACCTGGCCAGGTTTTCCTCAAGCTCCTCGGCGTCATCGGCGACGATGGCGAACTGCTTGGCCGGGATGCCGTTGCGCTCCGGAGAATCGCCGTAGCGTCCGAAGGCGGTGCCGATCTTGCCTTCTTTCCTGGCGGCGAAGACTATGGAGCGGACGATGTTCCGGGCCAGGGTCTTCTGGAAAATGCCCCGGTACACCACCTCCACAGCTACTGTGGCCATACTTGTACCTCCATGCAATGTCTGGGTCGTCTTGGGGCGGCCTGCCCCCGGAATCGCCTTGCAGCCGGTCCCGGGAATGGGTCCTCTCGTCTTCGGACGTCAAAACCCCGACTGGGCGCACTGTGTTCAACAGGCAAAAGACTGCTCCTGTGCGTCCCAACGACAGCGGGCTAAGTATATCAGACCACCCCGTCAGTGACCATTGGGGAGTAGTCCATTGGGATTGTCGCGCGCCTGAACGTTTGACAACGTTTGACATTGTTGCTTGGGCTTCCCATGATGTAATGGGAATTGACCGGCACGGGACCGGCCTCAACCCCGATTGACGATAGGAAGCCGCCATGTCCCTTCCCGGTTCCATGAGAGCATCCATGAGAGCATCATTGGTTGTGCTGTTTGCCTTCTGCGCCATGCTGGGCATAGCCGGTCCTCACCTTGCTCACGCCGAGGCTCGACAGGTGTTGGTTATGGACGTGGATGGGGTGATCAACCCCGTCAAAGAGCGGTTCATTTCCCGCGCCCTGAAACAGGTCGAAGCCGATGGCGCAGAGCTTCTGATCATAAGGTTGGATACGCCGGGCGGGTTGCTGAAATCCACCAGGAGCATCGTTGAAATGCTCCTGGCATCTGCCACCCCGGTGGCGGTGTACGTTTCTCCGGCGGGCGCGCAGGCCGGGTCTGCCGGCACTTTCATTACCGCCGCGGCCAACTTCGCCGCGATGGCTCCGGGCGCGAATATCGGCGCGGCCACTCCCGTTTCCTCCACCGGCGAGGATGTTCCCGAGACCCTGGCCAGCAAGGTTGAGAATGACGCGGCGGCGTTGATCCGGAGCATAGCGCAGGAGCGCGGCCGGAACGAGGACAAGCTGGAACAGACCGTAAGGACTGCCGCGTCCTACACCTCGCAGGAGGCCCTCGACCTGAACGTCGTGGACCTCATCGCCGAGGATCTGGACGACCTTCTGGCCCAGCTTGAGGGCAGGGAATTCGAGACGCCTTCGGGAGTGGACACCCTGGAACTTGGGGACGCTGACGTGCGGACGCTGGACAGGAGCGTGCTGGAGGTCTTCCTGGAAATTATTTCCGACCCCAACATCTCGTTCATCCTGCTCACCGTCGGCGGCCTGGGGATCATCATCGAGATGTTCAGCCCGGGATTGATCGGGCCAGGAGTGGTCGGGGCAATATGCCTGCTGCTGGCCTTTCTCGCCCTCGGCAACCTGCCGGTCAACTGGGTCGGCGTCGCCTTCATCCTGCTGGCGGTGGTGCTGGTGTTCCTGGAAATACAGGTCACCGGGTTTGGAATCCTGGGAATCGGCGCGGTCATTTCCTTCCTCATTGGCGGGCTGCTTCTCTTCGCACAATTCGGGGACGTTTCTCCCACCCTGCCCGGCATTTCCGTGAACTACTGGCTGCTGGGCGGAACGGCCGCGGTGTTCGCCTTCGCCGTGCTGTACCTGGGCCGCATCATCGTCGAGTCAAGGCGCAACGAGCCTGACTTCTCCACCCCGTCCCTGGTGGGACAGGTCGGGTCGGTGTACAGCCGGTTGGAGCCGCGGGGCCTCGTCCGCCTGGGGGAGGAAAACTGGACAGCCGTAAGCGAAGATGGTAGCTTTATCGAGACTGGCGTACAGGTAATAGTCATCGACGTCAATGGCGTGGTATTGACTGTAATCCGCCTTGATGATACCGAAGACTGAATCAAATCGGGCGCAGGGAGGCCACAATGTCATCGGGTATAGTTATCGTAAAACAGTACGAGCGCATGGTGGTACTGAAGTTCGGGAGGTTTGACAGGGTGGCCCAGCCCGGATTCAGGTTCCTGGTTCCCATCGTCTATCAGGGTCAAAAGGTCGATACCCGGGAACAGGTGGACCGTGTCCCGACACAGAAGTACATCACCAGGGACAATGTGGTGGTGGACATGGACTTCGTCCTCTACTACCGTGTCCTGGAGGACCAGTCGGAGAAAGCCGTGCTGCAGGTGGCGGACCACAGTTCCGCCGTGCGGAACCTGGCCGTGGCCGAGTTGAGGTCGATAATCGGCAACATTTCCCTGGCCGAGGCATTGGCCGAGCGGGAGCGCATCCAGAACCAGTTGCAGGCCGCCCTCGACGAGAACACCGGCCGCTGGGGCGTCAAGGTCCAGGGCGTCGCCGTCAACGAGATTGACCCGCCGCCGGGCGTGAAGCAGGCGATGGAGCGGGAGAAGTCCGCCGCCGCTATCAAGACTGCCGAGATCACCGAGTCCGAGGGTCAGAGGCAGGCCCAGATCAACCGCGCCGAGGGCGAGAAGGAAGCCGAGATTCTCAAGGCCGAGGGGAACCGCCAGGCCGAGATTCTTCAGGCCGAGGGCGACCAGCAGGCCCAGATCCTCCGGGCCCAGGGTTTCAGCGATGCCCTGGAACGCATCTTCCAGGTGGCCAACACGGTGGACTCCAAGACCATGAGCCTCCAGTATTTCGATACCCTGAAGTCCCTGGGAGCCAGCCCCTCCACCAAGTGGATTTTCCCCATGGAGTTTACGTCCATGCTATCGCCCCTGTTGCGCATGGGCAACGGCGCACAGGACCACTCCGAGGGAAGTCAGAGCAACGGATAGGCGATGGCCGGGGGTCCCGGCCGGCATGTGAAGCCGGGGTTTCGGGAATGTCTCCCGGCGGGGAGCGCGGGGCAGGGCCTCCAACCCTCTTCCCTGTTGCCGGGGGAAATCGGTCCCTCTTTGGCCGCGAAGCGGCACCGTGATGGTCGGAGCTAGGCCCAGGTGGACGGCTGGGACCCGGGCGGGGAGAGCGGCCATTCCGATGCGGCCAGAAAATCCAGGGCACGGGAATACGGGTCTGCTTCTTTGCCGGCCACCTGCTCCAGGGCGTCGGTCAGGTCCGGGTCCGCCTCCAGGAATGCTTTCAATCGCCGGACCAACTCTTCGCTGACGGTCTCCATGAACTCGCTGCGCCGCCGTTCCGTCCGCCGCCTTTCCAGCTCGCCCGAGCCGGACAGGTAATCACAGTGTTCCTGCACCTTGGCCCAGAGCTCCTCAATGCCCGCTCCTGTTTGCGCCTGGGTCAGGACCACCGGGGGTTTCCAGCCGTCATGGGCCGGGCCGATGCTGAGCATCGCGGTGATGGCTGCGGCCATCTGGTTTGCGCCGTCCCGGTCGGCCTTGTTCACGACGTAGATGTCCGCGATTTCCATGATCCCGGCCTTGAGGGCCTGGATGCCGTCGCCGGACTCCGGGTTGACGGCCACCAGCACCGTATCCGCAACACCCAGTACCCCTAGCTCTGTCTGTCCAACGCCCACCGTCTCTATCAGCACAACGTCTGTGCCCGAGGCGTCCAGCAGCCTGGCCATGCCCTTTACGATGCGGGGCAAGCCGCCGGCCTCGCCCCTGGTGGCCAGGCTGCGGATGAACACCCCCGGGTCCAGGTAGTGGCGCTGCAATCTTATCCGGTCCCCGAGAAGGGCGCCCCCGGAGTAGGGGCTTGTCGGGTCAACCCCCAGGACGCACACCACCTTGTCCTGTTGCCGGAGGACTGCCGTAAGCCGGTCGGCGATGGTGCTCTTGCCGGCCCCCGGAGGACCCGTGATCCCCACCGTGTAGCCGGACCCGGTATGTCCGTCCACGCCCCGCAAGACCTCGGCGGCGGCCGGGTCTCCGCTCTCCAGTTGCGTCAGCGCGCGGGCCAGCGCTCGCCGGTCCCCTGCCAGGAGCCTCCGGGCCATTTCGGTCATGTCGGCGGGTCTGTCTGCTCGGAATCAGTGCCGTAGGAATCAGTGGTGGAAGGAGGAGTTGCCGAAGCCGCGGCCGCCCGCGGTGATGAGCAGGTCGGGCCGGTTGCCCCAGCGCCGCAGGAAACGGCCGAAGTTCTTGCGGCTCAGTTCGTCCCGCTGGTTCTCGTCCAGTTCCGTCCAGAGGCGATGTTCGTGGCGTACCAGGGGCAGGCTCGCGTCGGCAACGACCCGGTAGCCCTTGTCCTTGAACTGGAAGCAGTAGTCGATGTCCAGGTTCCTGTAGAACCGGAAACATTCCCGCATCAGCCCAACCTCGTTCACCCTCTCCCTGCGGAAGGCCATGCAGTAAGCCTGCATGGCGTCTGCGTCGCCCTGGTCCACCTCTTCGTGGAAATGCTGGAGGTCGTCGGTGGTCAGTCCGAATGGGCCGAATATCCCCACCGTATCGTCAGCCAGCCGCTCGTGAATGGTGTCCAGGATTTCCCCGACCACCTCCGCGGAGCCGTCCAGGATTATGATGTTCCTGCCCAGGCTCTGCTTGAGGCCGATGTTCTTGCCCGCGGCGTCGCCGACGTTGTGATCGCAGTGTATGACCCGGACCGAGTCCCGGCTGGCCTGGAATTCCTCAAGCCACTCGCCGGACCCGTCGGTGGAACCGTTGTCGATCACGATGATTTCGCTGTTGTACCCGCCCGGGTAGCGCAGCATGCTGCTGACGCAACGCTGCACGTCCAACGGGTGGCTGTAGGCGTTCAGGATGTAGGTGAAGTCGTACTCGGACCGGCGGTCCAGGAAGGACTCCACTTCCCTGGAGGATGAGACCGACGCCCACAGTTCCCCCTGCTTCTCCAGAGGGGTCTTGGGCCGGATGCGAGACTCGGAGACAGTGTCCTCGACCATGAAGCCTTCCGAGAGCACGTTGGCCCTTAGCTCATCGGCGTTCTGGTAGTCCGCCTGCTGCCGCAGGGATGCCCGCTCGCCGACCGCGGCGCCCACGACCTCCGGCAGTTCGTAGGTCTCGGGGACCTGGTCCAGGTCCAGGCCGAAAATCCTGTCGAACTCAAGGACCAGTGTCAGCTTGTCATGTGCGGGAAGCTCCGAGCGGGCCATGTCCCAGGTCAGGGCCAGCGCCCCGGGAATGTCGAGGTCGTTTTCAACTCTTTCCCAGAATTGCTGACGCCACTTCGCAACTTCGTCCGCCGGCCCCGATTCACCTCCCTGGTTCTTCCATACCCATACCCGGTTCCGCAGGTTGGTCAGGGCTTTTTCGGCGGCTCGGAGGGAGTTGAAGGTGAAGTTCATCCGGTGCCTGTACCTGACGGTCATGCACAGGTAACGGAAGGCTAGCGGGTCAAATCCCCGGGAGATTAGTTCCTCGATCAGGAACACGTTCCCCGAGGACTTTGCCATCTTTGCCCCGTCCGCAAGCAGGTGCTGGGCGTGTACCCAGTAGTTGACGTGGCTCTTGCCGAAAGCGGCCTCGCTCTGGGCAATCTCGTCTTCGTGGTGGGGGAAGATGTTGTCCACCCCGCCGGTGTGGATGTCGAACTCCTCGCCCAGGTACTTGTGGGCCATCGCGGAGCATTCGATGTGCCAGCCGGGGAAGCCGTCTCCCCAGGGGCTGTCCCACTTGTAGTCGCGGCCCGCCTCGGCCGCCTTCCACAGCGTGAAGTCCCGTGGGTCGCGCTTCAGGGGGTCTGCCTCGGCGCGTACCCCTTCAAGCAGGTCCGCGCCCGTATTGCGGGAGAGCTTGCCGTAGTCGGCAAAGCGGGCCACGTCGAAGTAGATGTTGCCGCTCCGCTCATAGGCAAACTCGTTGCCCATCAGCGCCTCCACCATTGAGACCATTTCCGTGATGTGCTCGGTGGCCCAGGGGTAGACGTGGGCCGGAAGGATGTTCAGGCGGGCCTCGTCCCGGTGAAACAGCCCGGCGTAGTGCTGGGTGATGTCCTCTACTGTCCGGCCCTCGGCCAGGGCCGCCAGTATCACCTTGTCCCCCCCGGCCTCCACCAGCTCTTGCCGCATGTGGCCCACGTCGGTGATGTTCTTGACCTGGTACACCTCATAGCCGTTGGCCTCAACGACCCGGCGTATCCAGTCGGCCATCATGTAGGTGCGGAGATTCCCGATGTGGGCGTCACGGTAGACCGTCGGCCCGCATGTGTACATTGTGACGGTATCCGGCTTGATGGGCCTGACCTCTTCGATTCTCTTCGTCAGCGTGTTGTATATGCTCAGCAAACCGGGCCCCCTTTTGCTCGGAACGTTGCCCCGCGCCGCCGTGCCGGCCGGTGGGCGGCGGATGGGACCCGTCCCCATAAGGTTTGACAGAAGATTTGACCGAAGTTTAGCACGTTGCGAGGCTGTTTTGCATTATGCCGTTTTGCGTTATGTCTAACCCATCGCCGCGAACCGCTCCGCGCCGAAACCGCCGATGGGGAGACGGGTCTCTCCCTGGCGCATCAGGTCCGCCGCCGCCTTTCCCATTCCGGTGCTCAGCAGGACCCCCTTCTTGCCCGCTCCGGTCGCCAGGTAAACGTTCTCCCAGCCCGGTTGTTTGCCGATTATCGGCAGCCAGTCCGGCGTCACCGGGCGCAAGCAGGCGGTGTGCAGCACGACGCGGCCATTCGCCAGGTCCGGCACCAGCCTGACCGCGCCTTCCAGCAGGGACTTTTCCGCCGCGCCGCTGCGAGTCCTGTCGAACCCCTTCCACTCCTCGGTGGCCCCGCACCAGGCCAGCCCGTCCGGCTTGGCGTAGATGGAACCGCCGCCCCCTGAAATGTCATGCTGGATGGCGTTCCCCGGAAGTTCCATGCGCAGGATTTCGCCCTTCAGCGGGTCCACCGGGATGTACGCCCCCAGCCACGGTTCGGCCAGCCGCGACCACGGCCCCATGGCCAGCAATACCTGCCCGCAGGAGATGGTGGCGTCGGCCAGCCTTACCCCGGTCACCCGGTCCCCTGAACTCTCCAGCTCCACGATCTCGCCGGACCGCACCGATGCGCCCCGCTTCTTTGCCGCCTCCGCCAGGGCAAGGGTGTACTTTCGGCTGTCCAGGGCCGCGTTTCCCCGGGTATAGAGTCCGCAGATCGCGTTGGCTGCCGCGCGCGGTTCCAGGGCAACGACCTCGCCCGGCTCCAGCCGGCGGGCCTCGAAAGCGTTATATCCTGCCGCCTCCCCAGGACCGCCCCCCGCGGCCGCGGTGAAGATGTCCAGGGTCTCCTCCAGCTCTTGCAGGTCCGATTCCTGGAACGCCAGCTTGATTGAGGACACGATTCGCCCCTCATAGTCTATGCCGGTGTCCTCCCGCAGCTCGTCCCATAGCTCCAGGTGCAGGCAGTAGGATTCCCAGGCCAACTGTCCCAGCCTGCCGGGAATCTCCGCGCCCTGCAGGGGATTCAGTCCGCCCGCCGAGTAGCCGGAAGCCTGGCTGGCGACCCCCTCCCGCTCAATAATCGTGGACTTCACCCCCGCCAGGGCCAGGTAATAGGCCGCGGCGCAGCCCGCCGCGCCTCCTCCAACTATGATCACATCGCTGCTCTCTGCCATCGGTCGACCCTCCTGGAGTTATGTCCTTTCCTGCTATAGCTTCATGGTATCACTTCATGCTATCGCCGGGTGACAGGGACGGCCCGGCAACCAGGGCAATCGCCAGGGTCTTTCGATTCTTTGTCTGAACCGTGATTTTTCTGATTCAGGGATAGCCGTGATTTGGAGAATCATGCCCATCCATCAATCACATGAATCACAGTTCAGACAATAATCCGGCCCGCCCGCCAGGTCCGGCGCAACCAAAAGCGGGCGTCCAACCGCAGCGGGACGCCCGCGCGAATCAGTCCGCGCCTCTGGAGCTCTGCCCGGACTGCTTCCCTACTCCTGCGACAGCGGAGTCACCGTCACCTGGAACTGGTCGCTGGCCTGGTTGCCGTCTTGGTCCTCCGCCGTAACGGTGATGGTGGCTGTTCCCGTGCCTGTTCCCAACACCGTCAGGGTGGAGCCGTTCACCCACATGGTCGCCACGCCGTGCTTGGACGATTCGGCCCTGAAGGTCAGGTCGCCGCCGTCGGGGTCGCGGAACACGTCGTCTAGGTCGATCTGCTTATACTCCGGCCCTTCCAGGCTAAAGTCGTCTATCGGCGCGGCCACCCTGGGAGTGCCGGATTGCGGTGGGGGAAACGTCGGGGACGAGAGGAAGAGTAACTAAGGCGGCGCTACCCTTCTGCCAAGGGGAGAAACCGTTGAAGCTGTGTATGAGCGATCATCTGGTCCAGTGTGGCCAGCGTGAACACCTTGCCTTCGGTCCTGGTAATCAAACTACGCATGTCCTCTCGACGCACGCCAAATCCCCGGCCGTCGATACATGCGACTACCTCAAAATCAGGTTGATCGTGCCTGCGGCGGTCATCGCGCATCCGGGTAAGCCGCTCAATACGCGCCACCTTGTCACGAGCCGTCCCATCGTCACCAGTGATCTTGGCCTCGATGACTACGGACGGGTTGAACTCGTCAGGAACGAAGAAGTCAGGCACCTGGTCGTATCCGGGGATGCTCTCGGCTCGCTTTGTCTTGCGGAAAGCGATGCGGGCACGCGTAAGCCGCTCCTCAATAGCTGTTTCCATGGTATCCCCCACAAGCTCAGACACCGCATCTCGATGTGTGGCAAACGGCCTGCCAAGGTAACGTTCATACAGCAACATGGCGTAGGGGACGTGTTGAGAGGCGACGTGGCGGAGAGACTCCAAGCCGTGAGAGGTATCCACCTTATCAAGGCGGTGGACTGTGTCGGCTGCCCCTGAAGGCGCACCTCTGGCGATGTACTCGACAGCGACTGACACCAGGGCATCAATACGGTCCAGTGACTTGGCATTTCGTGGGCGGACAAGCCTGGCGATGCTGGCGTGGTCGCTGCGGCATCGACCTTCTAAACTTCGAGCATACCCTTGGGTGATGTCGCTGTTGCGGTCGCTCCGGGCCAACTCGGCCCATTCGGGCGGGGACATGCCCAGCATCGTTCGGACTACTACCAAGCACAGACTGTTCTCGCGAAGTGCAGTTCCCACACTGCCTTCTGAGAAATCAGCGAAGGCGTTTGTTCGTCGCCGGAGAACCTCATAGGCATTCTGAAACTCTTGGTACTCGACGAAGTTGTCGCCCCGAGGCAGAACCAAGAACTGGTACTGAATATCGGAGAAGGTCGCGTCCACCAGTTCCTCCAAGTGGCCTTGCAACTCCGCCAACGCAATCTCAAACGGTCGCGGCACTTCTACCACCCCTCATCAGTCCTCGCTCGTCGGCTAAGGTGTCGAGCACCCGGCTAGGGAGGAAGTCAAGCTCCAAGTTGCTGGCAAGCTTGACAAGACGACCCTCAGCTCGCTTCATTCGCTCCGAAAGCGAAGCCTTTGTGTCCCACGCATCACACAATCCGTTGATGGCCACCCGCGCAATGTGTCCGCAGGCCAGGCATCGAATGTCTCCCTGACTCAGCCTGACGCCGGCAGCGGCCATCAGCGCCGCGTCCTGCCCAAGCACTTCGCGCACATCGCTGCGGGCCTGATGGGGAACGCCGGCGCTCCGACAGACGAAGATGGAATCGAGGACAGAGGAGTTTGTACCATGTATGTGCAGTGAAGCGCTCATCTCCGCAGCCGCCGGTAAGGTGGCCGTGCAATCTAGCCCAGCATCCAATATTGCAACGACCACCGCTACATAGGCGGTCGGGTCGTTGTGGTGGTAGGTAAAGACGAAAGGGGCTCCGGGCTTGAGCGCAGCCGCGTAATGTCGAAAAACTTCCGACAGACCTTCGGTGAAATGTTCTATCCCCCTCCCCAGCGTCACGTTGCCCGTCAGTTCATGGGGCGAGCGGGTTGTCGGAGGCCCAAACTCGTCGAACTCGTCTCGAAGGGCCTGTCGTAGCCACACGTAATTGAAGTCGATGAGTTCGGCGTACTGAACGTTGGCAAAATAGGGAGGGTCGGTGAATACGCCGTCTAGAGAGCTCGGGGGCAGGGGAATGGCGGCCGCCGGGGACGCTGCAATTCGCGCCTGCCTCCTGTCCTCAACTGGGAAGGCACGAACCAATTCAGCGGCGATCCGCTCGCCGTCAATTTGCACGACTTCCTTGCGCTTGCCGGTCTGGCGTGTCTCAAACGGGGCTTCGCAATACTGTTTGGCGCGAAGGTACTTCTCGACGAAGTGGCGAAAGGCCCCGGCTCCCACCTTTGGTATGCCGAGTAGATTGTTTTCGCACTGGACCAGCCCCACAGGGAAACCGTGGACGCTGAAAATATCCTGGCACTTGAGCGCGTACGGGTCGTAGCGGCACAGCATGTTCTGGTAGCGCAAGAAGTCCGAGAAGACAGTCAGAAGAGCGTGTCGGACGGGAGGATTACTGACCTGGGAGATCCTGCGCAGCAACAAACCGAGACCCAACAACTGGCGGTCGGTAAACATCTCCCTATAGCGGCGGTATCCCCACCTATGTAGACGGTCCGTCTCGTCTCCCGGGGGAATCTCGTCATCGGGGATTGGCAGCCTTGGCTCCTTGAGGAGTTGGAATCGAGCTTGCTCATACCGATCCAGGTCGTCTGGGTCAGGGCGCTTGAAGAAACGCCCCTTGTGAGTCGGTTTGCACGACTCGCAATGGTATTCCATAGCCCACATCCGGTGGGCAGGCGGATGGTCGGGGTCCTTTGCGGGATACGAATAAACTGTACCACAGCCCTTGCACGGTACCCGCTGCCGACGCGCAACTCCTTCCTTATGCACGGATCCGCCGCATTCGGCGCATAGAGCTGGAGCGTCCCTGGAGGGCTCTTCGTCGTATTCGTTTAGACATCCGCACTTCCCGCACGCCACCACATGCTTCGGGTGCCTGCTGTCTTGGGCCAGCACGTATCCGGGGAACAGATCGTTGGCAGTCTGGCACAAGGGGCACTCCTCAGTCTTCACCCAGATGAAGTACTTGACCTGTGCGAGCTGTCCGCATTTGAGGCACGTGGTCTCGTAGAATGCTCCTATTGTGCCTTCAATTGCAGCGGCCGCCTCCTCTGCTGCAGCCTCGAACTCCTGGATGTCCAGGCGGCCCAGAGCCTGGCGGACGACCCAATACGCCATCGGGTTCGTGTCAGCGCCCAATACGCTGAAGCCAAGGCGGTTGGCCTCGAAGATCGGGGTGCCCCCGCCCATGAACGGGTCCGCTATCACTCCCTTCAGCTTGTGCTCATGCCAATAGCTGTTCTCCAGCAGCTCCGCGCCGTTGTACTCAGCAAGTAGAAGGCTGCGGAACACCGTACCCGGTCGGCGGGCAAACCATTTGTGGATGCCGATGATCGGCCGATAGTTTTGCTGTATCTGCTTTTCCCTGAGCGCAAGGCGAGTTGCGAAAGTTGGGTCGAAGCTTCGTTCAAGTCCCGACTCCAAATCAGGGACCGTAGCCTCCAGGTCGTGAGAGCGAACGCCGTCGATGGCCGATGTCCCGTCAAGGACTTCGGGCCAGGCACCTTGCTGTGCGCCATGAACTGTGAGACGGTTAGCCACGTTCCCTCTCTAATCTCCTCGGCAGGGTCACAGCAGTCTCCTGACTCTCCCGCGGGTTCCGTCATAGGTGTTGGCGAAAACCTGGAGCCGGTCCCGCTCCATGATCCACTTGTTCCCAAACTTGATGGCAGAGAGCTTCCCTTCCCGGATGAGGCGCTTCACCGTCTCGGGGTGGACATCCAGAATCCTGGAAGCCTCGATGACGTCGATGTAGTTCTCAAGCATTAGTCAATCCTAGTATAATTGTTGTACTACCGCACTATCATACCACGAGGCTGGCGGCTTTCATATGTCGCCGGTCGGAGGCCCGGGAGCGAGACCGTTGGTAGACTGTAACAGGCGGTTGACTGTTTCGTCAGGAGCGAGATGAGCCATGAGCATGGAAGATGCCCGCGGCCGGATTGTGGAAGCCAGGGCACAACTGACAGAACTGGATAATGAAACTTACGCATGGCTCCAGAGATTTCTGGGGCGCATGTTTGAGAAGCTCAATCCACAGGATCCCAAGACCCCGCACATCCACCTGCCTATTCCTGAGGAAGCCGTCATCACCGGACGACCCAAGGTCCTAGTAGCATATCAGTGTTGAATTGATGGATACAGGGACTTGAGCTTGATGCGGGCATCCCCGGTGGTGAAGCGCCAGTCCACCCGTATGGTGTCCCGGTTGCGTTGGCTCTGCCAAGCCTGAGTCTCCTGTCTTAGCATTTCCTGGTTGGGAATCCGGCGGTCCAGGCACTGCCTCGCCAGCACTCCAAGCTCTATCTCGGCCATGTTCAGCCAACTGCCGTGCTTGGGCGTGTAGTGGATCTCCAG
>DAOUJS010000195.1:0-10926 GCA_034422355.1 Dehalococcoidia bacterium
TCAGTCAACCGAGAAATGATAGGTGGCGTAGTGGCACCCGCGATGGGGACGGCTTGATGATGGATCAGAGACATTTCGAAGAACCTCCGATTCCTGTGATGACTGAGTACTAGAAACGGACTGGGTACAGGCGCGACTCCCGCAGCAGCTCCGGGACTTGCTCCAGAGTATCACGTTTGGGGTCCCGTATGTTGAGCCTGCGCTGTAGCATGATGTCCCGGAACTGCCGGAGGTGCGGGCAGACCTTCAGGAACTCTCCCAACGTGATCCGGTCTCCGCCCAGGATGACGTATTCCAACTCACGGGCATATGGCGTCAACTGGGCGCGGACAGCCTCGCAGGTCTTGTCGTACATCTTTCGGGCCTGTCCTTCCCGGATGCGCTGGAACCGTCTCTGAGATGTGCCGCCGGCGTGATGCTTCCCCTTCACGTAGCGGGCATCGGTCTTGGCCGAGAGGAGCGAGTCGCCCTGAAACACGCCCACGCTGGAGCGGCCCAACCGCAGCAACACCACGCCGATGGTATGGTCAGCGTCCATGTTGGCCAGCAGGTGAGACGTATCCCAGCCCTCTATGGCCCGCTGCCCGGTCAACGGGAACGGCGGAACAACCACCAGTCCCTCATTGCCTGAACGCAGCGCGGCCAGACCCGTCTCCGACTCCAGCACCTGGCGGTCCAGCCCCGCCAGCGCGTCCCGCCATCCTGTCGCTGCCGGGCCGAGGCTTCCAAGCCCATCCAGCCCGGAACCCGCCGCCAGGTACAGGGATCTGGCTTCATCGCCTGGCTCCGGCGCAAGCAGTTCGAGGACTCTCCGCAGGCTGTCTCTGCTTATGGGCTGACCGGGCAGGATTTTCAAGGATTGTGTACTCATGTGCAATTGCTGGGACATTGCGGGTAACCAATCATTTTGATACTACCAGTATACGCCTCCCGAGGGTCTGAGGGGACGCAGATGGCAACTGCGTCGGGGCAATCGCGCCAATTGCCGGGCGTGGGGCCATTTGCTACACTAGCGGCGAGTCACATCCGGTCCTGGGGCCGGATAGGCCATCGACAAAGCGACCATCACAAGCCCGCCATAAGAGGAGTGACCATGATTTACGAAGTACGCACCTACACTCTTCAGCCCGGCTCCGTGGCCCAGTTCGAGGAGAATTTCGCCAATGCCCTGCCTTCCAGGGAGAAGTATTCCAAGCTGGGCGCTTTCTGGCATACGGAGATCGGCCCGCTGAACCAGGTCATCCACGTCTGGCCCTACGAAAGCGTGGAGGAGCGCAACGAGATCCGCGCCGAGGCCGCCAAGGACCCCGACTGGCCCCCCAAGAACCCGCCCGAGATGTACGTGAGCATGTCTTCGGACATCTACATCCCCGCTCCCTTCATGCGGCCCATGGGCGGAGACCAGGCCCTCGGCAACATCTACGAGATGCGCATCTACCACTACAAGACCGGCTCCATGCCGGAGGTCATCAAGCGCTGGGGCGACGCCATCCCCCACCGGGAGGAGTTCTCCCCCTGCGCCGGAGCAATGTACAGCGATCTGGGTTCCCTCAACAAGTGGATGCACATCTGGCCCTACAAGGACATGGAGGACCGCAACCGCATCCGCACGGAGGCCAGCAAGACCGAGCATTGGCCCCCGCCCACCCGCGAGTTCCTGCTGAGCCAGGAAAGCAAGATGCTCGTCCCGTCCTCCTTCTCGCCCATGCACTAACCTTCCCACCGTCTGACACCCTCCGGCGGCGTCATCAGAGCAGCGCCGCCGGAGCGCCGGGAGCAACCCTTCAGATGACCTCAGATCCGGCGGAAATCGATGCCGTAAAGGCCGCCAACCAGCGGTTCTACGAGGCTTTCGGCGCTTTGGACATCCAACAGATGGACGAAGTGTGGGCAGACTCGGAGACCGCCATGTGCGTCCATCCCGGTTGGCAGGCCCTGGTCGGCTGGGACAACATACGCGCCAGTTGGGCCGGCATCTTCGACAACACCACCCTCATGCACTTCAACGTCCAGTACCTGAACGTCGTGGTGCATGGCGACGCTGCCTGGGTGACCTGCATCGAGCACATCAGCAGCGTGCTCCAGGGCCGGGCCAGCAACTTCGGCATCCTGGCGACCAACATCTTCATCCGCTCCGGCGATGGCTGGCGTATGATCGCCCACCACGCCGCGCCTGGCTGATAGCCAGCGGTCTCGCCTTCCCCGTCTCAGTCCGCACGCTCTGACTTGAGAATCCGCGCCCATGTACCGGCGCGTAGTATGTATGTCCGGCCAACGCGGGCCCGTCCTTCCCGGCTGCATGTAACCCGTGCCCTCAGTCTGTATTGTGATGTTCCCCGGGCACCGTCTCATCGTTCAGCCGCGCCTTCCGAATGCCCAAGAACAGGAAGTTGAGCCAGTCCATCGACCCATCCACGAAAGGAGACAGGGATGGCGCAGGAATCGCAGACCCTGACCCAGACCGACAAGAACCTATGGAGCGCCATCGTCTCCGAGGCAATGGCCAACCTGACCTACAACGCCTATGCCCACAAGGCGCTGGAAGAGGGTATGCCTGAAGTTGCCCAGGTGTTCCAGGAGGTGGCCGGCGCGGAGACCATCCACGGCCTGAACCACCTGCGGGTCGCCGGGGGCGTAGATTCGACGCTGGAGAACCTGCGCACCGTCACCACCGGGGAAGCCAAGGAGTTCAGCACCATGTACCCCCGCATGATCGCGGAGGCCCGTGACGAGGGACGGGACGACGTTGCCGAGACCTTCGCCCTGGCCCTGGGCCGGGAAGCGCATCACCTCCAGATGTTCAGCAACGCCCTGGCCGCCCTGGAAGCGAAGCTCGATGCCGACGGCGCGTCGCGCTCCATCCCCGCTGGCGCTGCCCGGGACCCGCAACCCGAAAGACAGGCATTCTTCGAGCCGGGACTCGATACCTTCGTGAACGCGGCCAGGGAGCTGGACCGGGAACGTTGGCGGGTCGCGTCCCTGGGAAGGCTGCGGGAGGTGGTGTTCGGGGCGCAGGACGGCATTCTCAGCACCGTTGCCCTGGTGACGTCGGTAGCCGTGGCCCTGGAGAGCCAGACCGCGGTGCTGGTGGCGGGACTGGCCGCGGCTGCGGCTGGGACCATCTCCATGGCCACCGGCGCTTTCCTGGGTTCCCGCGCCGAGTTGGACGTGCAGCGGGCGGAGATTGCGAAAGAGGCCCGCGAGCTTCAGGAGAACCCCGGCGAGGAGTACGCCGAACTGGTCGTAGCCTACCAGCGGGAGGGCAAGACCTACGAGGAAGCCCGTGCGCTGGCCGATGAAGTTTCCCAGGACGAGGACCTGTGGCTCCGCACGATGGCGGAGAAGGAGCTGGGCATCAGCTTCGAGGAGACCACCAGCCCCGTCAAGGACGCCGTGGTCATGGGTCTGTCGTTCATCGCCGCCGCCCTGCTGCCCATCATCCCCCACCTGTTCCTGACCGGGTTTCTCGCCATATCCGTGTCCGTCGCCGCCGCGTTGATGGGCCTGTTCGCCCTCGGCGCATTCAAGGGCCGCCTGGTCAGCAAGTCCCCGGTGCTGCAGGGTCTGGAAATCCTGGGCATAGGCGCGGTGTCCGCTGCCATAGGGTATGTGCTGGGCGACTTCATCCCCAGGCTGATAGGCGGGTGGAGTTAACACCCGCAGCCTGTTGCACACAGGAGCGGCCAAAACTTTCTAACTTGCAGAAAACCTTGACTTGTGCAGCGGGTGTGGGTTATGCTTCGCTGTCACTCAATAGATACTTGGACTCAATAAGGGCGTGATGGCCACTCGCAAACGCATGTCGCCGCTGGCGGAACAGATACTGGAGACCCTGGAAGAACGGGGCTACCGCACCACCGAGCCGCGCCGCGCCGTGGCCCAGGTAGTGGCGAACCAGGACCGTCACTTCACCGCCGAGGAACTGCGCCAGATGCTACCCGGCCTGGGAAGGGCCACCGTGTTCCGCTCCCTGAAGCTGCTGGTGGACGTGGGGGTCCTGTGCCGGGTTTTGCTGGAAGACGGGGCGCTCCATTACCAGGTGAGCCACCGGGGGCATCATCACCACCTGCTTTGCGTCGAGTGCGGCATATCCCAGGACCTGACCGGATGCGACATCGAGGACGTGCTGGTCCAGACCTCGGACCGCCACGGGTTCGAGTTGAGCGGCCACTGGCTGGAAGTCTACGGACGCTGCCGGAACTGCCGCCAAAAAGAGGCAGTCCCGGCCTAATCTCTTTTTTGACTCCTGTTGATACTATGTATCTAGAAGTAGGCATAATTGATACTCCGCCCTGGCTAGTCAGGCTTAACTGATACCAAGCACCGGAAGCTCTGATTATCTAATGCCAAGTACCATTCAAGGCCGATAGCGACACCAAGTACCATATAGCGGCTTGTAATGATACTAGGTGTCGTTACGCTAGAATATTGATACTGCTGAGCCTTGATAGTCGGTGGAATTGACCTGTAAAGCATGGTCCCATACCAGCGATCTGGGTTGGACAGCAGTCTGGAGGTGTGAGATACAAAGGTACTTGAGGTTAGGCGGTCCAGGGAAGGTCAAGCCACTCGGCGCTGAGGCCTTCCCTCGCCAGGCAGGAACACACGAGAATAGTTTACATGGAGGAGCTCTCTAGGATGATGTTGAAGAACTTTAGGAATGCCGCGGTCATGTTCGCGGCGCTGGTCATGGTATTGGCCCTGGCGTGTTCGGGGAATGCGCCCGCCGAGACTCCCGCTGCTGCCGCGGAAAGCTCGGCTGGACAGAGCGCAAGCGGAGCAACCACACAGGCGGCCACGGGGGCAATGTCCGGCCAGGGCAATGCCGGAGCAGCGACCGGAACAGCTACAGGAGCAACAACAGCCCAAGGTAGCAGCGGAGCGGCGACGGGAACAACCTCAACGGCATCGAATACTACAGCCCCAACGACTGCACCGGCATCCAATGCGCAAAGCGCGCCGGAGATGGACAAGCTGAGCGTCGTCACCACCAGCAACATCCTGGGAGACTGGGTGAAGGCCGTCGGTCAGGACCGGGCGGACGTTTTCCCAATGTTGCCGCCCAACGCCGACCCCCACACATACCAGCCGGGCGCGCGTGACGTGGCCCGGGTCGCCGACGCCGACCTGGTGTTCAGCATCGGCCTGTCCCTTGAAGCAGGGTGGTTCGATGACCTGGTGCATAACGCCGCCGGCGACGAGGGCAAGGTCATCGCGGTGGGCGAAGCGGTAGACCCCATCGACTTCGTGGAGATCTTCGAGGCACACGCCGACCCACACGCCGATGAAGAGGCCGAGGAACTCCTGGGGCGTCTGCTCATCGGGGATGGTGAAGTAGGCTCAATGTCCGTCATTGACCTGGAGACCGGCGTGGTTAGCCAGGGTCAATTCGACCTGATGGAGCGGGCCGGGCGCATCTACGCCACCAAGAGCGGCCGGTTCGCAATCGCCGTCTCCTCGGACGCCGACACGGCCCACCTGTTTGACGGCGGCGTCTTCATGCAGCCACACGGCGACCATTTCGACCTGGTGGAGGTGCCGGCGCAGAAGCTCGGCGTCGACCTGGCGGGCGACCGCCCGGTGCATCTGTACGTCGGCGTAGAATGGGCTACCATCTTCTACGACGGCTCAGGAGACATAGTGTTCATCAACGAGCATGAACTGGAGGAACACGGCCATTCCTACGTTCCTGTCAGGTTCAACGTGGGGCCGCAGCACGGGGCGGCTGTCCCCCTGGAGGGTGACCTGTTCGCTATCTCCATCAAGGACCCCGATTACCCGGCTAACCCGGATGCCCGGAGACCCATCGGGGCGGAAATCCGTGACCTGGATGGCAACGTCCTCTACACCGCCGATGCGGGATGCCCGGACCTGCACGGTGACGCTTCCAACGGCCACCAGGCGGTGTTCGGCTGCACCGGCGGCGTGCTGATGATAGAAGCTCACGACGGGGAATACGGCCACGTATTCGTTCCCGCTCCGGAGGGTTCGCCGGAGGACTTCCGCCTCGGCTCCGTCTGGGGCTATCCCGGCCTGGACCACTTCTTCGCCCTTGGTTCCGGCGTGGGACTGTTCGTGGTGGAACCCGAGGAAGGCGAGATGGAGCAGCTAATCCCCGCCAGCGACGAGTTGTGGCCCATCCAGGTCGCCCTCAGCCACGATGGGGAAGCCCTCTTGGTGGTGATGAGCGACGGCGAGTTGCGGATGTACGAGGCCCACGACCTGGACCTGCTGGCCTCCGCATCGGGATTCCTGTCCACTCCCGTAGAGACCGGCTTCTGGGCCCGCCCCCACGTAACCACGGCCCCCGGCGCGGTGTTCATCACCGACTCGGTGGGCGGCATGGTGCATCAGCTTGACGCTCACGACCTCGAGATGGTCGACCATTGGGAAGTCGCCGGTACGCCGACCAAGATCGCCTTCGTAGGTGTGCTGGGCGAGGGCGAGGGGCACGAAGAGCACGGCCAGATGGATGCGCATGGCCACGACCACCACGGCCACGGCGAGCATGACCCCCATTTCTGGTTCGACCCGGTGCGGGTGAAGCAGGCAGTCACCAGCATCGCGGCGCAAATGGCAACCACCGACCCGGAAAACGCCCAGTTCTACCGGGACAATGCCGCCGCCTACAATGCGGAACTGGACTCACTCCACGCCTGGATTGAGGAGCGGGTGGCGGTCGTGCCTGAAGAGCGCCGGCTGCTGGTCACGTCCCACGACAGCTTCCAGTACTTCGCCCAGCGGTACGGGTTCGAGGTGGTCGGAGCGGTCTTGCCGTCGATGACTACCGAATATGAGCCGAGCGCGCAGGAACTGGCCGAACTCATCGAGACCATCAAGCATGAAGGGGCGGTTGCCGTGTTCGCGGAAACGACCCACAGCGCCCGCCTTGCCCAGCGGATAGCCGAGGAGACCGGCGCGACCCTGGTCGGCGAGCTGTACACCGGCTCCCTAGGCGAACCGGGAGGCGAGGCCGGAACATACCTGGATATGATGCGCTACGACGTCAATGCTATCGTGGAGGCATTGGACTAAACCATGCAGGCTTCCTCGCCAACTCCGCCATTGGCCGCCGAGGAACTAACCGTGGAGCGCGGTGGCGTTGCAGTAGCCATGCAAACTACTTCACTCGCTCCTCCTCTGGCCGCCGAGGAACTGACCGTGGAGCGCGGCGGCGTCCGGGTCCTGGACAGCGTGTCCTTCACTGCCGGTCCCGGATGCCTCATGGGCGTCGTCGGCCCCAACGGCGCGGGCAAGAGCACCTTGTTCAACGTCATCGTATCCCTGCTGCCCGCCACCTCCGGGCAGGTGCTGGTCCACGGCAAGTCCATCAATGAGATGCGAGGCATGGTGGCCTACGTGCCCCAGCACGAGCGGGTCAACTGGCGGCTGCCCATGAGCGCGTGGGACGTGGTGCTGCAAGGGCGGACTCGGCAGGTCGGCTGGTTCCGGCGTCCGGGCCGGAAGGACCGCGCCCTGGCCGAGGACGCCCTGCATCAGGTGGGGATGTGGGACCGCCGCCGCTCCCTGGTGGGCGAACTGTCGGGCGGGCAGCGTCAGCGCGTGTTCGTCGCCCGCGCCCTAGCCCAGGGAGCCGACATTCTGCTGCTGGACGAAGCTTTAAGCGGCGTTGACATCGCTTCCCAGGAAGAGCTGGTATCGGTGCTGACGGACCTCCGGGACGGCGGGCACACCATCCTGGTGTCATCCCACGACATCAACCACCTGGCCCACTACTGCGACGAATGCCTGTGTCTCAACTGCCACGTCTGCGCCTGCGGCGCGCCCCAGGACGTGCTGACTCCGGAGGTCCTGACCGAAATGTATGGCGCCTTGGGGCCCGTTCCGGGCCACGGCCACGGGCTGTCGGGAGACAATCATGGACATCATCACTGAACCCCTCGTCGGGCCGTTCCAGTACTCATTCATGCTGCGGGCGCTGATTGTCTCTGTCCTGGTGGGCATCATGTGCCCCGTACTCGGGGCCTATGTGGTGGTCCGGGGCCTGGGGTTCATGGGCGACGGCCTGGCCCACGGGGTATTGCCGGGAATGGTATTGGCGGTCCTCATCGGCGTAGCGGTCGGGGCCGGGGCAAACGCTAGCGGCATCCAGTTTTTGGGTGCGCTGCCCGCGGCCCTGGTGATGGCCATTCTCAGCGGCTATTTGATCCGGCGGGTGGGTGTCAGCGAGGACACCGCTGTGGGCATCCTGTTCGCCGGACTGTTTGCCCTGGGCCTGGTGATGCTGACCGCTGTCAAGGGGCTTCCAATAAGCCTGGACGATATCCTGCTGGGCAATGTGCTGGGCGTATCCCAGGGGGAGATGTTCATCACATTGGGGCTGGCCGCCAGCGTCCTGTTGGTGCTGTTCTTCCTGCACAAGGAGCTTGTGTTCGCCAACTTCGACCCCTTGGGCGCGTCTGTGATCGGCCTGCCCATCGACTGGCTGGAGTACATCTTGCTGGGCCTGCTGGCCGTGGTGGTCGTCCTTGCCCTTCAGGCCGTGGGGGTCGTGCTGGTGATTTCGATGCTGATCACCCCGGCGGCGACGGCGTCGTTACTTGCGCGGAGCTTCCCGGCAATCATGATAACAGGGGCGGTGTTCGGGTCCATCTCCGCGATAGCCGGGCTGTACACCTCCTACTACTTCAACCTGCCCTCGGGTCCGCTGATGGCCCTGGCCGCCGCCGCATTCTTCGTTCTGGCCGTGGTGTACAAGAGCCAGGTAGCCGGGCGCCTGCGGCGTAGCGTAGCCTGATGCCCGTCTGACA
Organism: Dehalococcoidia bacterium; assembly: GCA_034422355.1. Taxonomy (GTDB): domain Bacteria; phylum Chloroflexota; class Dehalococcoidia; order Lucifugimonadales; family UBA3495; genus CATOSP01. The sequence continues at coordinate 8,772 of DAOUJS010000195.1, forward strand.
TCGCGTTACTCTACTGGGAACGCCGCCTCATACCGCCACGCCTGCTGAGGAGCGGGAGATATGGTCCGCCCCTCGGTCGAAATCTCCGAATCTATAAGCTCGTAAACGTTGGCTTGTTGGGCCGGGTAGGGCGGCGCGGCTACCATCTCGTGCCGGGGATATGTGGCAATCGGCACGTGATGCCAATGGACCCGCCTTGATTGAGGCGCGTCGCCGCGGTTGGGGCTATAGTAGAGGTGTGGGAACGCCTCCGGAATCCACGATCACTGAGAACGCCGCCCCATACCGGCGTGCCGGACAGCATGGCCGCTGAAGACCCGTCCCCTGAGGGGTCCCGCCGCACGCCGGGCCGCGGTTGGGCGGTACTGTTGCTGTTCCGCGCCCACAGCAGCAGCGTAGTCCTGATTTCCTACACCTTCGGCCTGTTCCTCCCGTTCATCCGCGCCGACCTGGACATTTCGCCGGTCCAGGCCGGGTTGCTGCAAGGGGTCTGGTGGGTGACTGCCGCGCTGGTGTCGCTGCCCGCCGGGGCCTGGTTCTCCCGGCTGCGTCCCGTCTCCCTGGTGCTCGCGTCGATGGCGGGGATGCTGCCCTTCCTTGCGATGCAGGCCCTGTCGGGCGGGTTCCTGGCCTTGTTCGCCGCCCGGTTCCTCTTCGTGATGAGCCACGTAGTCACCGCCCCGGCCCGGACATTGCTGTTGCAGCAGTGGGCCGTTCCCCGCCAGTTCGCGCAGATCAACTCGGTGGGCCTGTCCCAGCACAGTGTCATACTGGCGACTGCGGTCAGCGCCAGCCCGCTGCTGATTACCTGGGTGGGGAGCTGGCGCACGGCCTACTGGCTGATGGCCGGGGTGTTCCTGCTCCAGGCCCTCGCCTGGACGCTGATCGCCAGGGAAAGCAAAGCGCTGGCCCCGAACCTGGGGGACAGGCTGCGGGAGCAGGCTGGCAGCCCGTGGCGGGCAATCGCCGCCTACCCCCAGGGCTGGCTGCTCGCGGCGATGATGTTCTTCCTGTCGGCGACGTGGACCGCGATGGTCACTTTCCTGCCGAGCCTGTGGCTGGAGGAGCGTGGGCTGGCCCTGACCCTGGGAGGCCCGCTGCTGGGCTTCCTGTATTATGGGCTGATTCCCAGCGCCCTGTTCGGGGGATTGCTGGCGCACAAGATCAGGAACCGCAAGCTCCTGTTGGGGGTCCCGGCGCTGTTGAACATGGTGTTCGGCCTGGCGATTGTGTCGGCATCCCACCCCCTGCTGCTGATGCTGCTCATCACCGGGTTGGGGATGGTGTGGGTCGCCACGCCCGCCATCAACGTGCTGCCCTTCGAGTTTCCGGGGATACAGCCGAGGGAGGTGGCGGTGGTTTCATCACTGGTGACCACATTCTCCGGGCTGGGGTTCGCCGCCGGGCCGGTGGTCACGGGAATGGTGGCGCAGCAGACGGGTTCGATGCAGACGGGTCTGCTGACGCTGTGCCTGCTGACCGGCCTGGGCGCGGTTGTGAGCCTGCTGTATCCCGCCCGTCCTGAAAGAAACCCGGCTGGGGAGAGTCCTTCCTGACCTCCCCGCAACACCCATGAATTGATATAGTGAATCGTGCAATATCTATTGACACGATAATGACAGCCTTATATCATATATACAGATGATTACTCGATGGCAATATCCGGTAACATAATGCACAAGGGGCAGGATGCCGGAGCGAGTATGAATCGGGAAAATAGCACTATCGCGCAGGAGGAGACTTGGTAACCGCAGCCAGACCCACCCATCACGCACCCACAAACGTAGTCCGGGGGCCGGAGAGCGCGCCCGCCGCGGAAGTGGTCCCGGCGCCGTACCTGGGAATAAACGGCGAGGCCATCGACTGGGACAAGGAACTGGCCCATCTGGTCCAGACCCCCGCAGTTGAACAGCCCGCGACCGTCAAGCGCAGTCCCGTTAGCATTGTGGCCCACGCCCTTGAGAGCTTCTGGAACTCCCTGAGCGGCCCGGCCATGAGCCAGCGGGAGCGGATTCAGCAGGAAATCGCGGAGGACAGGGATACTAAGAGCCTATCCTAATAACCCGGCAGCTCTGAAAGCGATGAGAGCGCAGGCGAAATGCAGAAAGGCGATGTAGTTCTCGGGAGACTTGTCCCAGCGTACCAGGATGCGCCG
>DAOUJS010000196.1:0-20027 GCA_034422355.1 Dehalococcoidia bacterium
CGGCGCATCCTGGTACGCTGGGACAAGTCTCCCGAGAACTACATCGCCTTTCTGCATTTCGCCTGCGCTCTCATCGCTTTCAGAGCTGCCGGGTTATTAGGATAGGCTCTTAGCCCCAACACAGGCAGTCAGGACTAAGACTTGCATTCCCCCGTTGCGCTATGCGTCCGCTTGCGCCCCTGGAGCTGCCGCTGGAACAACCGGAGCATTGCCCTCGTAGGGCTTGCTGGTGGCCGGGTCAACCTCGAAGGGGCCGGGCAGTTCCAATTCCTCGGCCATCTCGCGGACGGCGGGCAGGACCTCCTGTCCCATGAGCCGGAGGCTGCGCATGGCGTCGTCATGAGTCATCGCGCCGTCGCCGTCCCAGAAGAAGATGCTGCCCGGGCGGATGGTCTCCAGGACGTGCCGGATCTTGGGGATGACGGTGTCGGGCGTGCCGGAGATTATGGTGTAGTTCTCGACCTGCTGCTCGTAGGGACGCCCCAATGCACCGGCGGGACCGGCATTGCCGCCGCGGGCGCGGGTGGCCACCGCCTGGGTCGGAAGCACCCGGCGGCGGGAGGTGAGGCCGGGGAGGTTCAGCAACGCCGGGTTTACCGTCCCTTCATTGCCTGCCAGGAACGGATTGCTGGGACCCTGTACGTACTTACGGCCGGCCTCCTCCGCTAATTCCTCGGTCTCATCAACGTGGACCTTCCACAGGTAACCGATGTTCTGCGGCCCGGACTGGTAGCCCAGTTCGGCGGCAGTGTCGTGGTAGAGCTGGAACGCCTGCCGGGTGGGTTCCATCTCAGTAGCCAGCATGATATACGGTATCCGCTGTTCCGCAGCCCACATGAGGGAATCGCGGCTGACCACTCCCGGCAGCCAGACGGGCGGATGAGGTTTCTGGTAGGGCTTTACCCAGGGGTTAACGTGGCGGTAGTGGTAGTGCTTGCCCTCCCAACGGAATGGGCCTGGGGTCGTCCATGCCTTGATGATAAGCTCATGGGCTTCCTTGAACCGCTCCCAGTTGTAGTGCGGCTCTATGTTGTGGGCCACGCTTTCCCGCCCGGTGCCCCGGACCCAGCCGGAAACCAACCTGCCCCTCGAGATCATGTCGATCATTGAAAGCTGCTCAACCAGCCAGAGAGGGTCGTCCCAGATGGGTATTATGTTCCCCAGAAGCACGATCTTGGCCCGGTTGGTGATACGGGCCAGTATCGATGCCTCGACGTTCATCGCGCCGCCCATGCAGAAGGGAGTACTGTGGTGCTCGTTGAGCATCAGCCCGTCGAATCCCATCTCCTCGGCGTAAATCTTCTCGTCCAGGTAGCGGTTGTACAGGTCAGACCCCAACTCGGCGTCGTAAATGTCGTTGCTGACATTGAGGTCCATGATCGGCTTGCCGGTGGCCCCGAAATACCCGGACTTCGGGTCCTGGTACGGCCTCTCGGTGAAGTATCCAATGAACATCTCGATTCTCCTTCCGGTATCGGCTGCGAGGCTCCAGCTACGCCAGGGATTCTAACACACGGGTAAGACTCAAAGACTTGTCCCCAAGTGGGCCGCAGTGATAGCTATGACGCCAGGAAGCCTTTGACCAAGCCCACGAACTCGTCGGTCTTCTCGATCTCAGGGTGATGGCCGCAATTCTCCAGCACACTGAGACGGGAACCTGCTATAGACTCCTGGTAGACCTGCGCAGCGCTGACCGGGACGATATTGTCCTCCCGCCCCCAGACAATCAGCGTCGGAAGCCGCTTGACCCTGTGCAGCAGGTCGGGCAGACCCGGGTAGAACATGTAGGGACGCCAACTGAGCCTGCAGGCCTCCTCACGGGCCACTTCCCAGGCTTCGGCCAGCTCAGGGCTGGGTTCATCGGGGCAGACCTGTTTGAACTCAGGGGTATTGTCGGGGTCGTGGAACCCGGCGGCCAGAAAGTCCCTGGCGACCACCAGGAACATATCGTATATATCGCCCGACGGAGGCCTGATGCCCGCCGGTCCGGCCAGCACCAGTTTGCGGAATGTGTCCGGGGACATGGTAGCCATTTCCGCGGCCAGCCAACCGCCCAGGGAAAATCCCATCAGGTTGGCCCCATTGAGGCCCAGATCGTCGATGGCCTCAAGATACCAGCCTGCCAGGTCGCGCATGTTCATTATCCATTCCTGGCGCTCGGTCTGGCCGAAGCCCGGATGAGACGGTATATGAAGGCTATAGTCCTTGGCCAACTCGTCCTGGTACCTGAGCCAGGTCTGGTGTCCCAGTTCGTCGTGGAGGATAATCAGGGGATCGCCGCTCCCTGCCCGCACGATCTGAAGTTGAGTGCCCCCGGCCTCTACGAATTCCTCGGTCCATGCTTGAGCGCCATCCGCCATTTGCCATGTCCTCCTTATGGTACTGGTGAAGCTGAGTATTTATGATCTCATGATTGAAACACCCGGCCAATCACAAGCGTAGGTATTGACAGTCGTCCGCCACGGTTCCTCAGACGCCCCATGATAACATGGCCACGCACAATTGTGGGCATGGCCGCCCAAGGTGACGCAAAAGGGGGCGAGCCGGACCCCGTCTGCGGCGTTTACGACATATTTGGGGTATGCGGGCGGACCCAAGGTATGGAGAAGCTGGCTATCCCTGGACGAACTGACACGGGCTGCCCTGGGGTAAGCGGGCGGCCATAGAGGTAGATTTGGCGGGACGCGCCTCTGTCCGATACCGCTGGCAGGCATGTGTTCTTTGGAAATAAACAGTCGTATATTCTACTGTTTCTGACTCCAGTAAGCGTGTATTGCGACGGAATGCGCTCTTGCCCCCTGGCCTGTTTGCTTGACACTCCATAGGGGGTGTGATACGTTTCGCACGCCTCAAAAGGGGCGCATTCAGGCGCGAAAGGACAGGCGATGTTACCGATAATCCTGGCTCTTGCTGCCGGAGCTTTGGCCCTGGTATTCGCGGCCATCACTGCGGCGCGGGTACTGTCCGCTGACCGGGGCAACGAACAGATCCAGTCCATCGGAAACGCCATCCAGGAAGGGGCCAACGCCTTTCTGAAGCGGGAATACCTCACCCTGCTCCCCTTCGCACTGGTTGTAACCATCGCCCTGGCAATTCTTGACTACACCCTGTTTACGCACGACGTGAATCTTCCCGCTACGGCCATCTCCTATGTGGCGGGCACCATCTGCTCCGGCATGGCCGGAATTATAGGGATGAACGTAGCGGTCAGGGCAAATGTCAGGACTGCCGCCGCTGCGCAGCAGGGCCTCAACCCTGCGCTGCGGGTCGCTTTTTCCAGCGGGTCGGTCATGGGGGTCACCGTGGTGGGCATCGGACTGCTGGGCGTGACCATTCTTTACCTGGTATTCCAGGACATCCGGGCCGTGGCCGGGTTCGGGTTCGGAGCGAGCTCCATCGCCCTGTTCGCCAGGGTTGGCGGGGGCATCTTCACCAAGGCGGCGGACGTCGGGTCCGACCTGGTGGGCAAGGTGGAGGCGGGAATACCCGAGGACGATCCCCGCAATCCCGGGGTCATCGCGGACAACGTGGGCGACAACGTGGGCGACGTGGCCGGGATGGGGGCGGACCTGTTCGAGTCCTACGTCGGCAGCATCATCTCCGCGGTGGCCCTGTCCGCCAGCGCGGTGGCCCTGGCCGTAGGCAGCGGAGCGGCCGGCAGCTTCACCGATCCCCAGGCCGTGTTCCCCATGCTTCTGGCCGGAGCGGGCATACTGGCCGCCATCCTGGGGACTTTCGTGGTCCGAAGCGGCGAGCAGGCGGACTTTGAAAAGCTTCTATGGGCGCTCCGCTACGGCATCTTCTCTGCCGGCGGACTGCTCATAATCTTCGCCGCGATCCTGACGATAGTCCTGACCAACAACTGGTACTGGTTCGGCTGTGTCGTGGCCGGCCTGGTTGCCGGGACGATCATCGGCCTGGCGACCGAGTATTACACCTCTTACAGCTACAAGCCCACACAGCGGGTCTCCGAGTCGTCCCAGACCGGCGCGGCCACGGTCATCATCAGCGGGATCGCAACGGGGATGTTGAGCACCCTGATTCCCGTGGCCTGTGTTTCGGTGGCAATTCTCCTGGCCTACTGGTTTGCAGGATTCTACGGGGTGGCCCTGGCCGGGGTTGGACTGCTCTCGACCCTGGGCATCACCCTGGCCACCGACGCCTACGGTCCGGTGGCAGACAATGCCGGGGGAATCGCCGAGCAGGCCCAACTGGACCCGGAGGTACGGGAGCGCACCGACGCGCTGGACGCCCTGGGCAACACAACGGCGGCAACCGGAAAGGGGTTTGCCATCGGTTCCGCAGCCCTGACCGCGCTGGCCCTGCTGGCCGCCTACTCAGTCAATGCCGGACTCATCACCCTTGACGACAACGGGCGCCTGGCGGGCGACACCGCGGGCATCAACCTGCTGCAACCCGAGATACTGGTCGGGCTGGTCATCGGGGCCATGCTGCCCTTCCTCTTCTCCGCGATGACGATGCAGGCCGTGGGACGCGCGGCGCAGGGCATCGTCGATGAGGTGAGGCGCCAGTTCCGGGAGATCCCCGGGCTGATGGAGGGCGAAGCTCAGCCCGATTCAGCCCGCTGCGTGGACATAAGCACGAGGGGCGCGCTCCGGGAGATGATCCTTCCCGGCATAATGGCCGTCATCGCCCCAATCGCAACAGGCTTCATCCTGGGAGAGGCCGCCCTGGGCGGGCTGCTCATCGGCTCGGTATCCGCGGGGTTCATGCTGGCCATAATGATGGCTTCAGCAGGCGGGACGTGGGACAACGCCAAGAAGTACGTCGAACTGGGCAACTTCGGCGGCAAGGGTTCCGAGGCCCACAAGGCGGCGGTCGAAGGAGACGTGGTAGGGGACCCGTTCAAGGACACGTCCGGGCCGTCCCTGAACATCCTGCTCAAGCTGATGGCCATAGTTTCGCTGGTATTTGCCCCGGTGTTCCTCCAGGTAAGTCCGCTGGTCAACCTGGGATAGCGTTTCCAACGCAAGGGTTTCAGAATCGCAAATGGGGACTTGGCGCCCCAACCCTTCGGGATACGGATTCTCAGCATCCGCGAGGGTCGCACATGCTTGCCGACTGGTTAATTAAAGACCGCTATTTGCGGAAGGGCCGGGAGGCTGAACGCTAGGAAGGGGCCAGAAGGGACCGCGAGGCGTACCGGAGGTTCGGGGTGGAAGTAGAGGGTGTCCGTATGCTTCCGGACACAGAGGGAGTGCGCCGGTTCCTCGCCGGCGAATCCGAAGAGTAGAGATACGGGCCACCTCACTAAACCAATATCAAGGTGGGATGTGCATTTCTGGGGTCTTGAAGACGACCGAAAGGACTCTACAGCATCCAATATCGCCTTTAAGCTCCAACTGGGTGGCCACCGACAGTGCGGTCTAGCGATATGTACATTTCACCTTGGCTTTAGTTTAGTCGCTAACCCTATGTCTGCGGGGCCAACACTCCCGCAGGATGCCTGATTACTTCAAATGGGTTTAGTGGTTCAACAGCAAACCCACCGTATTTTTCCTGCGCCAGTGACAGGGCTGCCCTATAGATGGGGTGCTCGTCAGTCCACAGTGGATGACGAAGAATGCTCACCTTGTCTATCGCTCTGTGGACGAAAATTGAGAGATCGTTCAATTCCGTTTCGGGCCTGAAACCGAGATTTTCGAGTAACACGGGAACCGGGGCGTTATCGCCACTACAAAGTAACTGCCAAGGGTTCCCCAAATCGCCCCACGGAGAAGTAAGATCCACCATGGTCAAGGGGTTCAATGCCAACCGGGCCATGTCAATGGCGAGACGCCAGTCCAATACGCCATGGTAAGGTAGATTGTAAAAGTCTCGAAGACAGCGGTTACACGAGGTATCACACTCCAGAAAGTGTGTCCCTGTTGTCCATAGGGCTGCGTTACTTCGGGCGATCGTATGGTCTCCCTGTTCCAAGACCCTCTCAAAGTTTTCTTGCTGTCCGAGCCACCAACAATAACCGGCGCCATTTTGGAGAGTGTCTGATAAGAACGCTTGACCTATTATCTCTCCACCCGAATCTCTGGTAGGCCTGAAACCCGCGTTGAACTCCTGAGTATCCACATCCATCAATGCTGAGGCCGCACTGCGCAGGAAAAACGCGAATGAATACCACGCTGCCCTCCCCACAGTAGTCCTGGGGTCAGCATAAACGCCGTTGGGCCAAGACCTTATACTTACTGCCAAGATGTCGGTGCGGCGGCGTGACAGGAGCGCTATTCGTTGCGAAGTGCCCGAAACCGAAATTCTGCTACTCGGGCCCGGATCCACTGCATAAGCGCCGCGAGATCTCTGATGTCCAGGAATTGAAGCGGGTTGGAAGTCAAACCCGCCAGCTCCATTGTTGTCATTGATTGACAGGATGTTGTCGCTAAAGGAAGAAACGTCGCAATTGCCGACTGATGTCTGGGACCCGTTGTTTGTGCCCCAAGTGAGAGTCGGCAAGGTTGACCTCGGCGTCCACTCAAACACGCCCGTGTAGTCCTCAGGTTGAAAATCCGTAAAAAATCCTGTTGGCTCTCTTGCATCTATGGGAATGGTTCCGGCGACTCCACAAACTTCGCATGGGCGCACATCGTTCATATCGTTTCGGTATTGCACGCTTTTGCATTGATCACAAAGTGCAATTGGACTGGGATTATCTTGAGGCAGCGGGGGGATGAACCCGTTACCTAAACGGACGGTATTGCCTGAAGGATAAATTGTCGCAACTCCGCAAGCGGTATGAACCGCCTTGTCCTTCACGACTTGAGACCCGGGGGCGAACTGGGAAATGGCAACATCCAAGCTACGGTCGATAGTTCCTACTTGTGGTGGCCACGGATTGGGTGAATACCTACCCTGCATAAATAGCAGGCGTGCATCGGTCGGAAACCCAAACATAGGGAGAATCCCTCCGTGGGCTAGGCGTTCACTCAGAGCCTCTTCGTGGTAGCTCGGGTCGTTTACAATAGCCGAGATGTCCTCGACCAAAGCCTCCCTGGCGTAGGCCAGCATTTGTTCGCAAAAGGCCTTTCCATTTTCACCTTCCCAGATGGTACCGACTCGCAACTTGTCCAGAATGTCCAAGATATAGTTTGTGTTATTCGGGGAATTTAACCAATCCTGCACCACCCCGGCCCGCGCGGACCAGCCTTCTGCCGGACCGAATTCCCCGTGTACACTGTCGCGGAATTCGCCGTCACTAGGTGAATCTATATGATTGAAGGCTAGCCTCAGCAATTCTTTAGTAAAGACACGTTTGAAAATGGTATCGCTTGAGACATCTACGTACGGCGTCGGTGGTGGGTCTCCAGTAATTTGCTCCGGCCTCTGGTAATAGTAGTCGTCATGACTTCTGCCACGGCAAAAAGTAACTGCCAACGATACACCAGCACCTCGGCGACCGGCCCGACCAACCCTTTGCTGATAGTTGAACCGACGCGGCGGCATATTCGCCATCGCCACCGATTCAAGTGCCCCAATGTCGACACCTGCCTCCATTGTCGTCGTAACACTAAGCAGGTCCACGCCCTCCACTCGGCTCATGTCCTTTTCATCGCCGATGAACACTTCTTGGAACCAGCGCTGACGCTTGGGACGATCACCATCGTCCGTTTGACCCGTCAATTCCTCACAGTGCAGCCGGAACGCTGGCCCTGACTGTTCTGCCAAATATACGTAGTAGTCGAAGTCTTTCTGGCTTTGGCTATTCACCAGTCGGGTGTCTCTACAGTTAGGGCACACTGGGACCAAGCCGGTCGGGTGTAGGAAAAATGCGCCGCACTTGGGGCACAACCACCCAAAGTTACTTGGGCCCGCTCCAGACCCCTTCACAACGTACAGATTGTCCGGGTCGAGGCCCAGATAAGTATCGCCCCCTACTTCTATACCTGCCCCAGTAAACTGACCTTTAACTGAGTCCACGGGTGTCTCGGCGGACTGAAGGTATCTTTCAACATAACGAGGGAACCTAGTGTTGGTTCCAGGTTGGAATCGGTCTCCATACTTGTGACGCCATCGAACCCCGAGGAGTCGGATTATCGTTTCGGTAGCTCCAATCACATCGTCTGTTGGCTCATCGAAGGGAGCATACGTGGCCCAGCCAACGCCCAGACTCTCAAGGGTTCTAACGGAATGTTGAAAAAGCGTGAACATCAGTTCCGACATTAGCGCGGAATTGATGCGGGCATCAAGATGCTCGGCCTCTTGGGGCAATCCGGGCCTGAGTTGTGGCGTCGGTTGGGACCAGTCATAGCATTCGGTCCAACTATGTCGCTCCGTGTCGTTTCCGACCTGTAATATGTAATGGTTTTTTGAAAAGCCGGTTCCACCAGGATTCAGTCCCAATCTCAAGAACTCTAGCTTCACCTTGTCCCTAATGGCACGCAGTGGCACTCGGCCGGGGTAGTCCTGTATCATGCCCTGCACGGTAGACAGTGCTACAGGATTCGCACTCGGTACATCCAGTAGCCAACTCATAAGTTCCTGATACAGGCCGCCGGACAAGGATTGAAATTGTACGGCCAATTCTCGATCCGCGGGGCCAGGATCATTCGCTATGGCGTATCCCAGTTCAGGATTCATCTGGGCGATTCGTTCGCCTGTCTGAGGCATAGCGCCAAATAAGACTCTCAGAGCAGCTTCAAAGGCACCCCAATATTCATCGAGAGCCTTGAGCAACAATATCCTCACCATGTCGCGGTAGTGGTCTTGTTCCATTCCCGATGATAGCTTTGCAGCATCCTGACGGCTGTCGGTAAAAATGAGCAGCTTTCGCCCCGGTTTGCTTCCACGTTCCATAGGCATTTCCCTAGCCAAGGCTCCCGCTACGACTTGGCAGGCTTTCTGAAAACCGGTCCTATGTAAACGCAGCGGAGTATCCAGATTGCGTCGTCGGTAGTCAGCATCGCAACGGGGGCACTTGGCAGGCAATGCCTCCTGCTGACCAGCTTCGGAGCCCTGAATCGTGTAAACCCATCCCTTTATTTCGTCCGAGCCCGCCGGGGTAAGGCTTCTGAGAAGACGTCCGGACTTCACGGCCAGCTTTGCTTGCACCCATTTCCGATTGATTCGATTCTGGCTGAATTCAACATCCTCTGGCTCGCCGTCCGGTTCGTTCCCACTAAGAGGCCAGAACACCGCGTATTGGCCGTATTGACGCTCCTCCGACACACGGCTGGGCATATCAGAGATGTTGGGAAGGTCCGAGGCCAGGAGTTCGACATTTTCGCCAGCTACCTCAGCTTGACCTCGGTATCCGCCGAGCAAAATTTCTCCACATACCTCGCACACCAGCAGGTCTAGGACCCGCCCGCCACAAGAACAGGAGAGACGATGCTCGGTATGTAACGCACCTACTGGCCCAGGAGTTCCAGTGGCCGCGTCACCACCGGGCGAGTTGTTCAAATGCGATTCTGTGTTGCAATCAGGGTTGGCACAAACCCACATGTTTTGCACGTTGTGGAAAAACAAGTGTCCCCGCACTGGCTGAGGAGACATCCCGTTGACTTCGTGCCGACTCATACCCAAGGCAAGTAACAGTCCGCGCATTGCGTCTGAGGCGATTTGTTTTTCTTTCCATTGACCAAACAGGACCATGTCCAATTCGGGGACCTTGGTGGCGCGAATTTTGCCGTTGACTTCGATGCAAGCATCCCGAATGGCGTGGTTTGCTTTGACGTCAGTTAAAGCCTTGGCCAAAACTTCCGCAGCTTCGTTTTCGTCGTTAACGGTCTGGCCCAGAGTTCGAGCAAGGTCGCACATCGATTCTTGGTTTTCGGCGGATTCCAAGTCAGGCGGCGCCATGGGGCTAAGACTTTCGGGTTGCACTTTAAGGGCAAAGTCCTCGAAAGCAGACTTGTACTGCGACAAGAAACGGTGAGCGCCAACCTCTGGCAACTCTTCCTCCTCAGATACTATAGTGAAGTTATCGCGACCGAAAAACTCCCTTAAGAACCTCCGAGACTCCGGGGTGTCGTCGACGCTGGCAGATGTCGCTAGAATTACCAACTGTTGAGAGTCCACAGAGAGCCCTAAACGGTCTAGCAACAGGCGAAGAATGTAACCAACCTCAGTGCCCGGAGTACCCCGATAAGAATGCAGTTCGTCGACAATAAGGAAAAATCTGTTAGTAGGGTCGGAACCGAGCCAATTCCTCGTCCTATCGAATATGTTGGCCTCCACCTGTCGCATCAGCATGATGTTGAGCATGTGGTAGTTCGTGATGAAGAGGTCCGGCGGAGTATCCTGCATATCCCACCGGGACCACATCTCCCCGCCATCCACATTCGGGAAATAAAATCGAGCCTCACGAGTCAAATCTGGGTCGTTCCTGACAGCGTCACTTTCCTCGGCCATCGTCTTCAGCCGGTCTCTGAGTCGTTGCACGGCACTGTTGTTGGCTGGAACACCCGATACTGGGGTGGCACCTGTGTAGCGGCCGAATGTGATCCTGTTCCCACCCCGATGAGCATCTAGCCAATTCAAGACGGAGTCAGAATCGAGGGTCTGCCTTAGCCTGCGAAGTTGATCTTCAACCAGAGCATTCAAGGGGTATAGCACCATGGCCCTCATTGCGTGAAGCCCGTTACCAGTCCTGCCAGAGTGCTCCCACTGACTTTGCCAAGTCGAGGAGTCTTCGCTCCACCATTTCCTGGTATTAGGCGGTGGCGGGCTAGCCGGCCATTCCTTAGATTCCCGCGCCAATTCGGCCAGCACGGGTAGAAGGAAACACTCGGTCTTGCCAGAACCGGTTCCGGTAGTAACCACCAAGTCTCGCTTGTCCTCCAGCACGGTCTTGAGACTCTCCCACTGGTGCCTCCATAACCGAACGCTGGGGTCGGCCAACAATCCTTGGGCTATATTCGGCAGATCTCCAAATTCTTCGGGCAACCTAGCGGCGGCATCGGACAAAGTAAGGTTCGAAGAGGGGTAAACTGGAGTCGGTTCTAAGAGAGGGGGTTGGGACAAAGTGTCGGACACGGCGTAGAGAGCTCGTCTTTCCGCCACCATGTTGGGATACCGAAGGGGAAAGGCGCTCTCAATGTACTTCCGATAAACGTCGTTCAGCCGTTCGTATGCGCCGACCAAGTCGTGCAAGGTTTAATTCTCCTGTAGATCGACATTGAGCTTTGTACAAAGGGCCCGAGCTATATCCACTGACACATTCGTGTAGCTGAGCCAATCCGGGTTGGAAGCCCTCTCCGGCAGCAACCCTGAAGCCATGGTTAAAGCCCTCTCGTAGAGTAGAGGCCAACGCTGCGAACCTGGTATCAAGAGTTTCTTCGTGCTTGACTCATAAGCAGCCTCCACGCCCGACCCACTCGCGAATAGGGACAGGAACCTTAAACCGTACCAATCTCCGCGGAGCCATCGCTGAGCAGGTTCGTCGAAAAAAAGGGTCAACGTACGCCTGAAAGGGTCTCCTTCTCGTCGTATCCGATACATCCCGGATTTTCCGTAGTAGATGCCTTCCTTGTCGTAAAGAGTTTCGCAAGGCTCGAAACCGGTGGCTTGCCATATCTCCACTCGATAGGACGTAACTGCGATGTCGTCCAACGACTGGAGGGAGTCTTTCCACCCGTCCAGACTTGGCAACAACGAAGCTAATCGGTGTGAGGTTATCCCGGCGTCCACTATTCCGAGGTTGGCAGCGTCCAGATGGGCGTCCAAGGCCAGGTCCAGGCGGGGTGGTCCGTCAAAATGGGAATGTTGCGTCTCAGTCAAAGGGCATATCTGCCTAATCTTCTGTAGGAAAGGAACCGTTCGCCGACCTGAGAGGAAGCCGCCTTCAGGATTCTCGGGAAAACGGACTAGGACAGGTTCGGCAACCGACCACCGCAGACCGTCGTCCGAAAGATCCAAGTGACCGAGAAGAACAAACCGTCGGAGCAATGACCTAATGTCTTGTGATTCGAAGGCTATTTGTAATACCTCGCACGCCCGCTTGAAACCCTCCCAAGTCCCGCTTCCTTGAGCCGACAGCCAATGCAGGAACCGCTCCATCAAAATGCACAATTCTGGCGAAACGGATTGGGGCGTCCAGAGGCCAGGCTGGTCGAAGGGATCACCTGGGTCCGCATATTCGGTCTGCCTATATCTGAGAAAGCTGAATCCGTGAATCTCGATATCCTGACGTTGCACCATTGTCTTGATTTCTTCAGGACTAAAGGGGCAGGTTTCGTCGAACCAGAGGCCCAAATTTTGCAATGACTTGCCGAGTCCCCCGGGTATGCCATAGGGTTCGTCACTGTCCACACCTAGGAAGACGTAGAACTCTCCTCTCGCCCTCCGCTCCAGCTTCACCAATGGAATTTCGGAGGCCAATCTGGCCTGGTTAACGCTCGTAGTAATCTTTTCGAGAACCGTCTCAGGACTTCCTACGGTCCGGGCGTGGAAATACTTCCTTTCCAATTTCGACCCTCCCAGTCACTCCTTTCGCTCAACAAGCCGCCGCTTAGTACATAGCTCCCGACGGGGGTTCCGAAAGTCTCTGCGGCATCTTGTGGCCAAAGTGCTTCCCAAGAAAGGACTTTCAGGTGCCGGCGGTCCACTGTACTCCCTCGACCCCCAGCGACTTCGACCAAATAGTCCCCAGGTTTCAGACGAGGCAACTCAACGAGCGTATTTGTGCTTATGGTATCGTCCAGCTCGTGTTGCTCATCCGTGCTCAGGATGTTAGTTACGTTTATGCGGCAGGTAGGGTCAAAGGAGGTTACGATGAGATGCGGCAAATACCCTTCCAACCAAGTATCGCGTCGTTCCGCCTTCAGCCCTCCCCTCAATGAAATCGAGGCTCTGTTCCTCGGCTTGAGTTCTTCAAACAACTCGGGTATTTGGAAGATTATCCCGTCCCAGTTGGCTGACAGGATCAAGCAATCTCTATACTCAATCCATTCTTCATGCCCCGGTACCTCCACAGGATCTCCTGTCCAATCTATAAAGCCTTCGTCTTTCAGGATGCAAATCTGTTCATCAAGTTCACTTCGACAAAGGAGCAGAAATGGTTCCCCTAGTTTAGGAGACCCGCGACTTGCGAATGTCCTTGAGGCATCATCGAATGGGTCGTGCGTCAAAACCCAAAAGCGCCGTGCAGGGATGCGCAATTCGGTCACCCAAGGATTCCCCATTAAAGGAAAGGCTTCTCCCCCGCTGGGGTTCACCTTCCACAAGGGATAGAAGTGACCATCACGAGTGGTGCGCAGCGGCTCGACTCTACCATCATGCACTACCTCTAGGTTCCCACGAAATACCCTGGCTTGACGGCGTGGGAACAAGTGGTAAGCTATCCGTCCAGACAAAGGATCAAACTCTCTGTAAAGGCCGGCTGTCAACCATTCCGGCTTGTGCCCACGCACACCATCAGACTCAGGACTTCTCCAGTCAACACCGATATAAACCCCGTAAACCGCATCTACAAGCGCCTCGTACCTGTCCGCCCTCACCTCATTAGCCAGACTTCTGATGTGGAAGGTAGAAAAATCGCCTGCCCGATTGAAAAACCAGCCCCCGACCCTTTCTCTGTCTGCGTCTTCGCCCAGTTCTTTTTCAGATCTTCTGAATTCCCTTTCCAGCTTGCCTTTGTCTCCCTCCCTTAGCAGAGACTGGGAAAGAGGATAGTTCGTGTATTTCGTTGGTCCATCCGGGCCACGTTCGGCCGATGGCAAGAATTCGTTGCTTACAACCCATTGGTTTAGTTCGGCCCATAGGAATTCTTCAGGAGCTGGAGGATGCATTCCCGAAGGTCTTCCAGACCCTTGGTTCAAGTTGAGAATTTCTCGCAATCGAGTGAAGTAGTTTATTTCGGAGATGCCCGCTTCGGGTGCCATTCTGTAGGCCGCCAGTACCATTGCCCCCAAAAATGCCACACACGCAGGTGCTTCCCCTGGAGATACTTGGCCCATATGCGGAAGAATCACTCTACCGTTGGAGACGCATTTTTCCTGGACTGCATTCTCGAAATCTCTTACCGGGTTGAAGGTCCCGTCTTCAGAGAACCAAGTGGTAGCGATCTCAGCCAACGTCTCGTCATCGAGGCTGAGGTAAAAGGCTTCTCCTGGAAGCGTGCCTTCGATGAAGAAATTCGCTATCGCCTCATTCCATTCGGCATACGAAGCCAATCGACCACCTCACTTGCTTACCTGTCCAGTCTTCCAGGTCCACATTACAGTTCCAGGTGGCACCCGTTGGGCGTGTACCAACTGCTAGTTCCCTAAACTAAAGCCAAGGTGAAATGTGCATATCGCTAGACCGCACTGTCGGTGGCCACCCAGTTGGAGCTTAAAGGTTATATGAGGTGCTGTGGAATCCTTTCCGTCGTCTTCAAGACCCCAGAAATGCACATCCCACCTTGGTATTGGTTTAGGAAGTGTGTTCGAGGTCTACCAGGGTGACGCTGGCCGTCGCGCCTTCCACTTCCAGCAGCCCAAGGGTGCCAAGGCTACCGGGCCGGTGCCTACGTCCGGGATAGGTGGGGCTGCCGGGATTGACCACCAGTACGCCGTCGCTGACGCAGACCAGTTCCTCGTGGGTGTCTCCGTAGACCACCACGTCCACCGGCTGGCCGAACTTGCGGCGCACCAGGTCCCGGACGCCACTACCGGGGAACTTCAGCCTGGTGCCGTCGCCGCTGGTGTCGATTCGCGGGCCGGGCCACTGGATGTCGTGGACCATGCCAATGGACAGACCTTCGGCCCGTACCACCCTGGTAGTATCGGCAAGGCGGTCTCCCGGCTCCCTGGGGTCCTCGTAGCCCCGGACCGCCAGGACCGGGGCCACCGACTCCAGGTAGTCCAGGACTCCCAGGCACTCCAGGTCGCCGCAGTGCAGTACCAGGTCAACGCCTGCCAGCGCCTTCAGGACCCGGCCCGGAAGGTCCCTGCCGCTGCCGGCGCTGTGGGTGTCGGAAATCAGCCCAATTTTCATTCTGCCAACCCGCCCCAATCATCTCACGCACGGGAAGATACGTGCGGCACCGGTCCCTATTGCCAACCCGCCCCGATCATCTCACGCGGGGGAAGATACGTGCGGCACCGGTCCCTATTGCCAACCCGCCCCAATCATCTCAGGCGCGGGAAGATACGTGCGGCACCGGTCCCTATTGCCAACCCGCCCCAATCATCTCACGCGCGGGAAGATACGTGCGGCACCGGTCCCTAAATTGAGACTGACCGGGAGACTGACCGGGGGCCTACTCAGCGTTGGCCGGCGCGAGGACTTCCATGGTGCGCCTCATGCCCTCCAGGGTCGAGCCGTGGGGGAAGGCCACCACGGGCATGTCGGCCCCGGCCCGGCGGAACTGCCTCATCCGGGAAAGGCAGGTCGCGGCGTCGCCTATGATGGTAATGTTCTCCAAGAGCTCGTCGGGGATAGTGGCCGCGGCCTTGCCCCGGTCTCCGGCAGACCAGGCCTCGCGGACGGCGTCGGCCTCGGCCTGGAACCCGGAGCGGCTGAACAGGTTGTAGTAATACTCACCCATCCCGCCAATGTAGTAGGCCATGTGACCCCGGACGCGCTTCTCGGTCTCCGCCAACTCCCCGGCGTCCTGGGTGACGTAGCAAATGATCTGCGGGGCCACTGTTATGGTGTAGAGTTCCCGCCCTGCCGGGAGGGCGGATTCGGCCATCTGGCCGATCATCTCCGGCAAGCGCCGCCGGTCCACCCAGATCGGAAGCCACCCGTCGGCCAACTCTGCCGTGAGCGCCAGGTTCCTCGGCCCTAGACTGGCGACATACATGGGAATATGGCGCTGCACAGGTTGTACGCCCAGGCGAAACCGCGATAGCTGGAAGAACTCGCCATCGTACTCGGCGGGACGGCCATACAGGACTGAGCGGATGATCTCCATGTATTCCCTGGTGCGAGCGACGGGCTTCCGGTACGGAATCCCGTGCCACTGCTCGATGACCAGCCGTCCACTGGTGCCCAGACCCAGGATGGCCCGGCCCCTGGAGATCCGGTCAAGGGATGCGATGCTCTGGGCAATCAGGCCCGGCGTCCGGCTGAACACGGGAATGATGCCGGTCGCCAAGCGGATGGTAGAGGTGTGGCAGGCCATCATGGTCAGCACCGTGAAGGCATCCCGGCCCCAGGCCTCGCCGGTGAATATGGCCTCGTAACCCAGGCGTTCCGCCTGTTGCGCCAGCGATACCAGCTCCTCATCGGAGATGTCCTCACGGCTTCCCATGTGCAATGCAGTTGCGCTCATCTCTAGTTCCTGCTTCCCCACAGAGTCGAGTAATCGGGCAAGTCTCCCAACGTGGCATCGGTCAACTCGTCCAGGTTCTCCTTCTGCGCGAATTCGTGCTCCTGCGCCACCAGGCGGGTGATGACCTCTTCCCAGCCGGCAACCTCCGGGTCTTCAGAGCGGCCTTGAATCAGCCGTTTCAGGCCGCTGACCACCTGCTCGGAGTGGCCCGGCAGAGAACTGCCGCTGACAACAATCACGACGACCGTCGGGATACTGGACTCGTCGTCCATGCGGACTCCCAGCCGGTCCAGGATGAAGGTCATCGCTATTTCCCGGACCATCTCCTCCATACGGATGGGAAGGTTGAACATGTGGGCAAACGGGGCCGTGTTCTCCTGCCGCAGCGCCTCTGAGAACTCGAACTCGACGCTATGAAAAAAGTGCTCGCTGAATATGTCCCTGGCGTTCAACAGGTGTATCCGCTTCTCTCCATCCCGGAGGTCGATGGCCAGGAACTCATCCAGGTGAGGGAATATGCAACACTGAATATCGGATTCTTCCCCGGTGGGAATATGGGGGTCGAACATCTCTTCCATAGAGCGAAGCCCTCCTTTTGGGGTGAGCGCCCCGAATCCCGCCAAGACCGGTCCGGGAATTCTCACTCCAGTCTCCCGTCTATTACTGTAACCGCAAGCCCGCGCATTCGCCAACCGCTGTGCCGGGCGGTCAAGTCCCCGTGGATGCTCCCCGGAACTGGCTGGCCCCTGTGCCGGGAACGATAGACTCCGGCGAACGGCGGAATAACCGGGAGCGCAACAGCGGCAAGAACGGTCCGGACACAAGGGAGGTCCGGTCCTTGAAACTACCGCAACTACAGCAACCCCGCAATATCCTCAAATTGCCGGAGCAGCCAGCGGGTGGCATCATCCCGGCACACCGATTCGGCCAGCAGCGATGCCCGCCGCCTGCGTTCCTCCACCGGCATGGTTATGGCCTGGTAGAGGGCTTCCATCGTGCCGTTGACGTCCGTGGGAGAGACCGTCAACGCCCCCTCAGCGAGTTGGTGGTGGACGCCGCTGGTCCGGGACAGCACCAGCACCCCGTCCCGGGTGTTGACCACCGGGCCTTCCTTGGCGACCAGGTTGGTCCCTTCCATGATTGTGTTGGCCAGAAGGACATCATACAGCTTCATCCCGGCGACGGCCTGGGCGTAGTTGTTCTCCATGAACATGCGGATGGGCTGCCACTGCCGGCCCTGAAATACCTGGCCGTGCCTGTCGTTGACCTGATTGACCTCCCGGTTGATTTCGTCCATATACCGCTGGTACTGCCGGACATGGGTGCGGGACGGCACCAGGAAGGCCAGGAAAACAACCCGGCCCTTCAGTTCCGGGTGCCTGGTCAGGAGCAGGTCATAGGCCCTGAAGCCCCGCACGATGTTCCTGTTCGGCTCGGCGCGGTCGATGCGGGCGATGGTGATCACCGGGGGCCGCGCCCCATCGCCGCCAGAGGGCCGGAGGGCAGGGGCGGGGCCCGTTTCCCGGCACAGCTCCTCCAGGCGCGACTGGTATTCCAGCGTCCGGGCGGAACCGGCAATGCGCCTGACCTCGTCCACGTTGACCGACATTGGGTATACCCTTGCCAACGTCTCCCGGCCCTGCCAGGAAACCCTGCCGCGTTCCCGGTCAACCTGCGCTTCCGGCAGGAACTCCTCCGCGGTGTCCAGGAAGCTGCGGCGGTCCTGGGGCGACTGAAAGCCCACCAGGTCCGCGTTGCAGAGGGAGCGGCAAATGCGGTGGCCGATGTAGCCGGGCACGATTTGCCAGTACCGGGGAGAGGGCCAGGGGATGTGGACGAAGTGCTGCACCAGGGCGTCCGGAATCTCCCGGCGCACGAACTCCGGGAGCAGGTACAGGTGATAGTCGTGGCTGATGACCACCGGCGCACGCCCGTCGCGTTCCGCCTCGGCGGCAATTGCGCTGGCAAAAGCCCGGTTCACAGGGATATACCCGGTCTCCCATGCGTCCTGCACCGCGGCGTCCACGTTGGGGTTGTAGGGCGGATTCCACATGTAATGCTGGAGGAACCACAGGAGGGGGTTGCAAATGACGTTGTAGAACTTGTGGTAGGCCCGGCGCGGCGTGACCACGTAGCGGAGGTTGATCCTGTGCCCCGGGAGCGGAGACTTCAGGCCCGGGCCAGCGCCATTACCGGAGACCACCCGGTCTCCCTCCCCCATTGCGCTGGCGACCCAGGTAAATTCGGCCGAATGGACCAGGGAGCCATAGGCAGTGACCACTCCGCCGCTGCTCCGGCGGGGTTCAGGATGCCCGCCGCCCGAGAACGCGGCCCCATGCCCGGCGGCCGCTCCGTCCCCCTGCCGGGGACCCGGGTTCCCGTGAGACATCCGGTGTTCCACCGGCCCGCGATTGCTGGCCACTATCAGAGGGCGTTGGGAAAGGAGCCGGTCGCAAAGCTCCCGCAACTCGTCAATACCCTCGCCAGTAGAAGCTGATTGTGTAGTCTGCTGCACCATTCGGGACTGGCCATGAGGCGGGTAACACCGTGACAGCGGTACGGGCCGTTGCCGGCCCGCATCAGCGTTCGGCTCAATGTTCGGAACCGTGACTTCTCAGACCGGCAATGGCAGGCGCGACATGCGCCAGTTCATCAACCATGGCATCCGGGTGGGTGTCGGGATCATCCGGGTCTTCATTCTCGTAGAAGCCGGTTATCCATACGGTTTTCAGGCCGCAACGGTTCGCACCCACAACGTCGTTCTTCACGTGATCGCCCACGTGGACGCTCTCCTCGGGGGAGGAATCAAGGGCGCGGAGGGTCATCAGGAAAATCTCATCCGAGGGTTTGGACAGCAGCACCTCATCAGAGAAGGTCAGGGTATCGAAGTACTCCAGCATCCCCTGCTCACCCAGGAACCGGCGGAAGGCCACGCCGGGGGTCATCCCCGTGTTGGAGATCAGGCCGATGCGAAGACCCATCTCCCTGACCTGGCGCAACACGGTGACGGCATCCCTGTGGGCCAGGGGAGGATGGACAAAGAACGAATCAGAGTAAATACGCTCGATCTCGTCGATGGTCCCGCCATCCAGCCGGGACAAAAGTCCATCCTCAATGCCGCCGATGAAATACTCCACCTGCTGGCGGAAGCTCACATCCAGGCTCCGGTCCCGGATACCGTGGCACCAGCGGTAGCAAGCGCGGTAGGCCAGGCGGATGGTCTCCAGGTCGAAGTCCATTCCACACTGTGCCAGGGCCGACTGAGCGCCCTCCAGGCGCACCTGGGCACGGGACCGCCCCAGCTCCCGGTTGTCCAGCAGCAGCGTCTGCCAGAGATCAAAGGTAACGGCAGTCAGTCCCGGCAAAAGCGTCTACCTCCAAGGCCCAGCAGCAGCATCTTCAGCACCACCTTCGATGATACCACACCGCAGAAGGTCAAGCCCGGCAACCGGGGCAATCGCGTCCTGATTCGCAACCCGCGATTGACTGAAATCCGGCCCGCCCGCCGGGTCCGGTACAACAAACGCGGGCGTCCAACCGCAGCCGGAGGCCCGCGCCAATGAGTCTGTGGTTCCGTAGCTATCCCCGCGCTGCCCCCCTACCCTGACGAGGCCGGGCTGACCGACACGTCGAACTCGTCGCTGGCCTGGTTGCCGCCGTCGTCCTCCGCCGTAACGGTGATGGTGGCCGTTCCCGTGCCGGTCCCCAATACCGTCAGGGTGGAGCCGCTGACCCACATGGTCGCCACGCCGTAGTTCGAGGATATGGCGGTGAAGGCGAGGCCGTTTCCGCTGAACACGCCTGTGAGGGAGATTTC
>DAOUJS010000197.1:0-52677 GCA_034422355.1 Dehalococcoidia bacterium
TCTGGGCGGCGATGCACCCCTGAGCGTGCTGTGCCGGCGGGTGGAACGTTTCCTGCCGGAGTTGTTCACCTTCGCCGCTGGTCCCCGGGTCTCGGCGGACAACAACGCGGCGGGGCGCAGCCTGCGCCCAACGGTGGTGAGCGGAAGACCAGCGCGGGACCCGCCCGGAGCAGGGAAGCGAAACCAGGAGTGTCCTCGCTTCCCTGTTCGGCACATGGCGCTTGCGGGGTTGCAACCCCCGCCAAGCCCTGAACTCCATCCTCTCCCAGCCCATATCTGCTCCAGCCTGAACAGTTACACCGGGGAATTGTCCTTGCCTCGTCTGCCAGGAGGCTGATACCCTGATCAGGTCACAATGTCACAACAGGGGAGCGATGCCGGATATAAGAGTGAAACCCGAGACTTACGACAGCATGAAAGAATGGGCACGCCCAACAGCGTAATAGAGAAACTGCCGGACATCGCCCAGAGCACCTGCACTGTGGAAGCACAAAGGTAAAGAGATGAAAAAGGGCAGAAGGCTCATCCCGATGGACGGGCGGAGTCCCGAGGACCTGCTGTCCGGCACGGTGAGGAGACTGTGCCTATTCCGCCATCAGTGCCCGGCATACGGCAGAGCGCTTCGTGTCCCCTGCCGCATCAGCACGATGGCCAGAACTGGGACGGAATAGGAGAAGGAAACACGCTATGACCAGGCCAGGCAGAATAGAAGAACTGCTGGAAGAGATGAGACAAGACCCGGACCTCGCCCTAGCCCTCCGGGAGGAGATACTGGGAGAGGACATGAGCAAACTGCCCGCAGCCGTGGCGCAGAACCAGGGACTGATCATCCAGCTCATGGAAACGCAACTCAATATCTCGGGCGCAGTGAACACCGCGCTGGAGGCGGCCACGAACGCCATAGAGACCATCGGCACAATGATTGCCGGCGCGATGGAGGAGCAGGCGCGGAGAATAGAAGAAGTCGAAGCCCGGCTGGAAGAATTTACCGGAGAGCAAAGAAGCATCAACCAGAAGCAGGAAACGTTCAACGACGAACAGCGGGCTTTCAATCAGAGGCAGGAAACGTTCAACGACGAACAGCGGGCCGTCAATCAGAGGCAGGAAACGTTCAACGACGAACAGCGGGCCATCAATCAGAGACAGGAAATGTTCAACCAGAGGCAGGAAACGTTCAACGACGAACAACGGGGTTTTAATCAGAGGTCGGAGGCTCGCATGGGCAGGATCGAGTCCGACATAAGTGCCACCAAAGGAGGACACGTCCGCACCAAGCTGGACCGCCTGGCTCCCGACCTGGCCGAGGAGGTCGGCGTCGAAGACCCAAGCACAGTGCCGACGGGAGAAATCGTGGCGATGGCCAGGAAAATAACAGGAGCAACCCGGAACGAACTGAGGAGCTTCAGGCAGGCAGACCTGATACTCAAGGGGACGATGGAAGGGAAAACCGTCTACCTGGCAGTGGAGGCGTCATGGACGGCGGACGGGACAGACGTAGACCGGGCGTCCCGTAACGCCGGGTTCGTGACCCAGGCCACCGGAAGCGCCGCCATCCCGGTGATAGCCAGCGTGAGAAACACTGACGAAGCCAGAGAGGCGGTCGATGCAGGAGAGGCACTCTGGTACGGGATAGAAGAAAGGGACACGCAGGCCGAGTGAACCAGTACCAGCGGGTCTGGAGAGCACATCTGCCCTCCGGCGCGGCGGGCCTACAGGTCACATCAGAGGACGGAAGAAAGGGAACGGCGACTGTTCTACGCCGCGGCGCTGGAGTTCGTCGTGTAGCTGAAATCGAAGCACGGCATGGAGCCATAGACCAGCTCTTGGCAGCCATGAGGGAAGGTAAGGGGGTTGAGGACAGCCTGCGGGACAGGCTGTAAGGCGTATGCGAGGGCCTGTACACGTCATGGCTGGACAGCCTCAGATAAGGGGTCCGTCCCACGCGCTTGGCATACCCCCGGGGCTGCCCGGCGTCCATAGCTTTGAGCATCTCCGCGAGAGAAAAGGGAAATAAAACCATTTTTCGCGCAAGGCCGGTCAGAACACCCAAGCGCGAGAGGCAGAAGTCCAGAAAAACCGTGCCTCGGCCCGCTGCCTGAACGCCGGAAAGAGTCCGCCGACCGAAGTCCACGGACCTCTTCAACATGACCAGCCTGATTGCAAGCAGCAGCCTTGGTCGCCGCACTGTCCGTCACGTCCGCCTGCGCGCGTCGCCCGGCACCCGCAGTTCCTACGCTCACAGGCACATGAGAAACAGGTGTGGCGACGGGAATTAAGAACACCGGGGCCTCCCTGGACAGGGCGGCGCCGTCGTCCTGGCCTTGGGACAGGGCCGTCCGCGTCTATGACCAGGCGGTATATTCATGACTTGATTGTCATTACGTTGCACTCTCCTCCGAGGTCGTTATGGCCCAGGTCGAGTTCTTTCAGCGACGTTATGTTGCTCGGCGATGTTGGAATCCTGATGGACAGTTCGTTGTTCCTCGGAAGCGGGGATTCCCGGACAAGATCAAGAACCTCTACGTTGCGGCTCGTTCTGGCGCTGTAGGTTTGCCCTTGCCTTTGCAACTCCAAGGCAACCAAATGGGAGCGTCCGCCGGTATTGGAACGCTCCCATGAACAAGCCTGGCGCTCCGGGGACTATTCCTGGGAAGGGTCTTGCGGAGGGATCATGCCGCCGGTGGCGCATTTGCCCCCTCCCCAGGTCCAGCCGGGGGAGCCGCCCGGTCTGTTGCCGTTCAGCCGCCCGGCACGTCGTGGTGCCAGCCGGAGCCGAACGTCAGCCCGTCGTGCTCCACCACCCAGAAGTGCTTGTCCTCCAACTCCCCCGTCGCCGGGTTCACGTCCTCACCGTTCACCCACGCGCCTTCCCCGGAGGCGGAGAAACCCTCCGCGCCCAGCAGGTCGTCCACGCTTCGCCCCAACCAGTCCGGGTCGTGGTGCCCGGCTATTTCGCCGCTCCGGTCCGCGATGAACACGTACCACTGGGAGTCCACGCTGCCGGGGCTGTTGTAGTATGCCAGGGTGTCGTCCAGCCCGCCGGCCTGGTAGCGGGCGATGGCCTCGTCCACCACGAACCTGGTGTACTGGTCCGCGGTCACGTGCCAGCCCGAGGCGAACAGCAGCCCGTCGTGCCTGACCACCCAGACGTGCTTGTACTCCAGCGCCCCGGTGTGGCCGGGGCCGATGCCGCCGCGCTCCGGGTTCCGGTACGCGTAGGACACCCACCTGCCTTCTTTGCTCGCCGAGAGCATGTCCTTCCCGAAGTTGTAGCCGTTGGCGTCGGTGCCCACCCAGCCCTTCAGGTCCAGGCCCAGGCGGCGGGCGTCGGGATGGCCAACGACCATGCCGTTCCCGTCGATAATGAAGACGTACCACTGGCCGTCGACGCTCTGCTCCCGGTTGTAGTAATCAAGGGTGGCGTCCAGGCCCTGGGTCTGGTAGCGATTTATGGCGTTTGCGACGAAAAACCGGGTATAGTCGGCGGGCTCGGATTTCAGCGGGATGTAGGCGGCCACCTCGCGGGCTACCCGCTCTGCCGCGGCGGTGATGATTCCGGTTTCCGGTTCGGGGATGGCTGCGATGGCGTTTCCGACGATTTCCTCCACTCCGCTCTTGACCGGCTCCGGTCCTGGGATGGCCGCAATGGCGTTTCCGACGATTTCCCCGACCTCGCTCTTGACCGGTTTCGGTCCGTGGATGTCGGCAAAGGCGACTTCAACCATTTTCCCGACCCCGGTCCTGACCAGCCCCGGCTGCAACAGCCCCGGCTGGGGCCGGGGCGCATCCGCCGCCGGCCGGGCGACGGCCTGTTCCACGTTGTCAAGGGTGTCAGGGGTGAGCGGGGCTTCCGCATTGGAAACCGACGGGGAAGCCGCCTGGGAAGCCTCCGGGGCGCTGCCCGGTCCGGTGGGGGGCATCTCCTCCGCGTTGGCGCGGGGCGGCCCCGGAACTTTCTCCGCGCTCACGCCTCCGCAGCCGATGAACAGCATCGGGACGAGCAGCAAAAGCGCTGCCATTGAGAACGCCGCCCCATACCGGGCGCGGGACCGGCGTGACCGCTGAGGACCCGGCCCCCGGCGGGAAGCCTTGTAGAATACATTGCCGGTCATGTCAAATACTCCTGTCAGGATTTGGGGGTTCCCTCCCCCCTGAAGGGGAGGGATGGAGAGTCCTTGTTCCGTTTACAGGTCCCGATTACAGCCCGCCGGAGTCTCCGGGGATCTTGATTCCGTGGTTGTAATCCGCCTCGGTCAACGGGTCGCAGCCGGGGCTGGTGCAGGCGTAGATGTAGATGGACTCGTCGCCCTCGGCTTCGTCGTCGGCGATGACGTCCACGATTATCAGGCCGCCCTTTTTGCCCTCTTCAATGGTGATGGAGGAAGGCATCGTGTAGTCGTCGTCGCTGGCTGTCTGATCGGGGTCAGTGGCCAGGGTTACGGTCGTGCCGCCTGCGGGGGCCGGGCTGGGCAGGGTCAGGAGCAAGATACCCTTTGCGCCTTCGAATGGGGTCACGCAGACCCTCAGGCCCTCACGTTCCTGATTGAGTTCCCAGCAGATATCGAAGATTTCGTCATTGCCATCGCGCTGGGCCTCACCGGACTGGTTGCTGTCGCCGTTTTCCCGGGTCACCGTGACCGTGTAGGTCCTGGCAGTCCCGTCCTGGGCGGTCACCACTACGCTGATGGCCTTGGCAACTCCCGCAGTCAGGGAGATGGCGGAGCTGGCTGTGCCCGACGTCACCGCGGAGCCTTCCACAGTTACCGTGGCGTTGGAGTCGTTGACCGTGGGCGTCACGGTGACGCTGCCGACGGGGTTGCCGACGCTGGCCGTGTAGGCGGCAGTGCCTGCGGCGAAGGCCGGTGTTAGCGGCACGCCGTTCGTTCCGCCGGAGACGGTCAGGGCTTTCAGGGTGGCATCCGAGGACTTTTGCCGGGTCACCGTGACCGTGTAGGTCCTGGCGGTCCCGTCCTGGGCGGTCACCACGATGTCGATGGCCTCGGCAACTCCCGCAGCCAGGGAGATGGCGGAGCTGGCCGCGCCGGACGCCACCGCGGAGCCTTCCACGGTCACCGTGGCGTTGGAGTCGTTGACCGTGGGCGTCACGGTTACGCTGCCGACGGAGTTGCCGACGCTGGCCGTGTAGCCAGTGGTGTCCGAAGCAAAGGCCGGGGTGAGGGGCACGCCGTTCGTTCCGTCGGAGAGGGTCAGGGCCTTCAGGGTGGCGTCGGAGGACTTTTCCCGGGTCACCGTGACCGTGTAGGTGTTGGCGGTCCCGTCCTGGGCGGTTACAACTACGCTGATGGGCTTGGGCGTTCCCGCCGTCAACGCTATGGGGGAGCTGGCCGCGCCCGACGCCACCGCGGAGCCTTCCACGGTTACCGTGGCGTTGGAGTCGTTGACCGTGGGCGTCACGGTGACGCTGCCGACGGGGTTGCCGACGCTGGCCGTGTAGCCGTTGGTGTCCGAAGCGAAGGCCGGTGTGAGGGGCACGTCGTTGGTTCCGTCGGAGACGGTCAGCGCGCTCAGGGATGCGCCGGGGATGTTGCCGCCCGGCGCCGGAGGGGTGCCGGTTTCCGGCGCCTGAACGGGGGCCCTGGCCTGCAGGCTCAGCGGCACCCTCTGCCCGACGGCCCAACCCTGGTGCCTGATGGAAGCATCATCGGAGGTCAAGGAAAATGTGCTGCCGCTCGGTGACCAACTGACCATGCCGGTGTCACCCAGGGAGACCATAACGCTGCCGAATTGCATCCTCCCATTACGCAGGGGGGAATCAGCATCTATCTTGGGGTAAAAGTAGGTACTGGGGTACGGGAATGGCTGGACCGCGTTCCCCAGATGCTCATCAGGCTGGCCGTCCTTGATCTCCAGCCATTTGTAGGTCACGCCCTGGAATGCGAAGTCATGATCAGTGAGGGCGTCGCGGCACCTGGCCACATAGGGGCCGGTGTTACCACAGCCGTAGAAAAATACCCCGAGGTCCTCGGACACCGTGAGTATGGCGGTCCAGATGGCGTCCTCGTGGGGTGTGGCGCTGACCGTGGCGGACCATGGGCCTTCAGCCCTGCCTGAGGAGGATTCCCCGGACGGGTATTGGGCCCTGACGCGCACGTCGTAGCTGACGCCGTTGGTCAGGCCGGTGATTTCTGCGCCGGTCTCCGCAGCGGTGAGCTGCAGCGACACCCAGCCGGTTTCCGGGTCGTCCTGGAGAGTGGCCTGCCGGTCCGGTGCGCCGCCGGTCTTGTACGACAGGGTGTAGGCGGCAGGCTTGGCTTCGTCAACGTCCTCCGGCGGCTTCCAACCCGCCACGAGCCTGGCGTTGCCCGAGGCGGCGACGAGGCCGGTGGGAGGGTCGTTTGAAGGAGCTCCGGCACGAAAGGCAGGGGCGACGGCCGTCAGCGACCATGTGCTGTGTCCCATGGGGCTGACGTTCCTGACCTGTACTTCGTACCGCGTGTCGCCGGTGAGTCCGGTAATCACGTGGCTTGCGCTCGCGTCGGTCGTCACGCCGTCTTCGGCGTTCCACGGGCCGGCCTCGGTGCGCCAGCGGATATGGCCTGTAACCGGCACACCGGTGCCCACGGCGACGCCCGGGGTCCATGTCGCGCTCAGTCGCTCCACTCCCGGCTCCAGGGTCAGTGCCTCGGCCTGAGTGGGCACACCCCAGCCGACCACACGATAGACCTGACTGAATTCGCTGGCGGCGGCAACGCTGATAGCGTTGGGGGTATCGGGCTGCCACACATAGGCCCGCAGGTCCCACCCCTCGCCGGGGGCGATGCCGTCAACCGAGATTTCTCCGGTTTTCCCGTTGCAGCCCATAATTTCGTTCATGGAATAATCGCCGTTGCCGGTGGAGCTGCCGGGCCATACGTTGCTGCCGGTCCTCTGCTCCCCGGCCCATGACTGATCCGCCCGCTTCATGTGGACTTTCAAGCCGCCCACCGGCGGGCAGTCGCCCTTGATAGTGACTTTACTGGAGAGGCCCGTGGCCGTCTGCGCAGCACCGGGGGACAGCGTGACGCTGAGATTGTCCGGCAGGACCGGGGCTTCATCGTCCACCACCAATACCCTGGTCTTGCTATAGCTGTCGTTGGAGTCCACGGTGTAGGGGGAGCCGTCGTACTCGACCAGTTTCAGGATGAAGACTTCTTCCCCTTCCACGATTTCGTCCGCGAGTGTTGTGAACTGGAAGTCCACACGCCCTTTTCCAGCGGGCAGCGTGACGGACCCCGGGACGGTATAGTCCACGTCCCGTTCGGCATATCCCGCATCGGTGTAGCCCATATCCGCGGCCTGGGTATCCCCGGCCAGGGTTTCCTGGGCTTCACTCTTGTTCAGGACAACAATCAGCGCCGAGGATTCCTCTTCCAGGGGAGGACTGATATTGATGTGCAAGTAGCGCTCCGAGTCTTCTTCGACTTCAATGGAATACCAGGAGAACTTGAGCGCCGGCTTCGTGTCCGCCGCTGCGCCCTGGGGCCAGAACAGAAGGAACACGCCGAGAATTGCCCCCATGACGGCCAAGAGCGGAATGTACCGCCTGACAAACCGGGCGGTAATGCCCGGCTTTCCACGGTCTTTCGAGGATATCCGTTTCGCCGGTGTTCGGGGGGAGGCCACGGCTGGCAACGAGTCCGGCGACGCCGGGGCGAGAACGCGGCCGGCGGGAGCTGGGGGCGCGTCGCTGTGCTCATGTGCCGCGGCCGGCAGAGGCCGCCGCCAGGAAGACGGCCGCCAGCGCGCCCAGCGCGCCAATGACGACCGCCAGGATTGGGGCGGGGTGGTTTCCGTGTCTCCGTTCTGTGCCGTTTCCATCTGGTGTTGGTTCCTCCTTGTGTGTTGTATTCGCGTTCCGCAACGGGGCAGGTTTTGGCGGATGACGTTTGGGACTGGGGTCCAGGCGTCGGGCGGGGCAGGGGGGATTTCCTCCCTGCCCTGCCCGAAATCAGCGGAGTCTAGCCGGCGGCATATTGCACTCCGCGGCCCATCGAGGCGGACTGGAAGAATTCCCTGGAGCGGGCTTCCAGGGGCAATGCCTTTTCCCACTCATAGTGCGCGCCGGTCGTGGCCGGCTTCAGCGACGCCGCCACGGCAGCCCCGGCAAGGCTGCAAGCTATACCGGCGGCGATGGCGTAATCGTAGGTGCCGAACATGCCGTAAGACATGCCGCCAAGCCAGACTCCCAGGCTGGCCGACAACCCGTCGGAAATCTCGAAGCACCCGATTGGGCGGCCCATGGGCCCGGGGCCGAAATACTTCCGGGCGAAGACCAGCATGATGGGAGTCTCGCCGCCGAAGCCGAGGCCAAATACCACGGCGATGAGATAGAACTGCCAGAGAGAGCCGGCCCAGAAGAGACCCAGGACCGGAACTCCCTGGAGAAGCAATATGGACACTATGACCCATTTGCTTCCCAGGCGGTCGGCTATGATGGGCGCGCCAAAGCGGCTGATCGCGCTTGCGGCGGTCAGGACGCTCAGGATTCCGGCGGCGGCCACGTGCCCTATCCCGGAATGCTCGGCAACGGGCACGATGTAGACCAACACGATGACATGGCCCACGACTCCCAGGCAGTGCAGGGTGGTCAGGTTCCAGAAGACGCTTGTCCTCTTGATGTTGTTCCAGAAGGCCCTGGCCCGCAAATCACGGACGGCCCCGTCGTGCAGCAGCGCCAGAGGCTCGGTTGCTCCAGTTGCACCGTACCGCCGCAGCCCCACGTCCGACGGACGGTTGCGGAAAAGCAGCATCAATAGCGACAGCCCGACACAGCCGGTGATGCCCAGGGACCAGATGGCTCCCCGCAAACCCATGTTCTCAAGCATCAGGGAGAAAAATACCAATATTGCCGCCGGTCCCGCCGCGAAGGATGCCTGCAATACGCCGACGGCCATTCCAAGACGGTGTTGAAACCACTCGTTCACCGCCACGGCGGTGCCGATTCTTAAACAGGGGAAGGCGAGACCGAGGAAAAGGCCGTAGCCAATCCAGAAATGCCATGTCTCAGTGGCCGCGCCGGTGAGCAGCACCCCCAGCAGGGTCAGTCCCACGCCCGCGGAGGCCGGCAGGAGCGCCCCGTAGCGGTCGGTGATTATGCCCACCAGCGGGCTGACCAGGGCGGCGGCAAGAAAGAACAGCGACCCGCCCAGGGCGATTTGCGACGGGTCCCACCCCACGCGGTCATGCAGGTGGGTAAAGACAATGCCGATGGACTGCACGGCGAAACCCGCGGATACGATCAGACAGGCGGATACGGCCACGATGACCCATCCGTAATGAAAGCCCAATCTATGGGTTAAACCGGTCTTGACGGCATCCTGGGGTACGGTTTCCTGGAGTGTTGCTCTGAGGGTGATCATGGATGTTCATTACTCACGGTTGGTCGTCTAGGGGAGCCGGGCACATACCGTTGGATGAAGTTGTACCGGGGGAAACGCGGGCTGCGGGGATGAAGGCCACCGGCGCGGCCAGCGCCCCCGGGACTGGGCCCGGAAGCAGGGCCGGGGCCCGCCGCGTTTCCCCCCGGCGTTGTTTCACATCGTCTGCCTCCTCACGTATCCCAGTTTTCGCGTATCCGAGTTTTCCGGCGGGCGGGATCTGGCGGCGGTCCCCGCCGGACTCGCACGGTTGACTAGGATAAAGCAGGTATGTGTTTTTATTGTGTAGACACTAAATATAAGCGTGAGGGTATTGTGTAGATTTTAAGCTTGAGATAATATATCGACCCTATGAACAGGCTTGTCCATGAACCGCAGGCTGCCCCCGGGCCGGGCGTCAGTTTCGAGGAAGCCGAAGGGCTGAGGCGAGAGATAGAGGCGCTGCGGGCCCGGCTTTCCGGGCTGAACGAGGCGACCCTTCGCATCACCGAGGGGTTGGACTTCGGCGAGGTCCTGCAAGGGGTCATAGACGGGGCCCGGTCGCTGACCGGGGCACGGTACGGGGCGCTGCTGGTCCTCGACCCCCTCGGGGGCATTGAGGACCTCATCACCTCCGGGATCACTCCCGAACAGATAGCGGCAATCAAGGCCGAGCCCAAGGTCCTGGGGCTGCTCCAATACCTGAACGAGGTTGAGGGGCCGCTGAGGCTCCGGGATATTGCCAGCCATCCCAGGTCCGTCGGCTTCCCCAAAGGGCACCCGCCGATGAAGAGCTTTCTGGGGACCCCGATCTTCCATCGCGGGGAGAGGCTCGGCAACATCTACCTCACGGAGAAGGAGAAAGACGGGGAGTTCACGCCGGAGGACGAAGAGACCCTGGCCGTGTTCGCCTCCCATGCGGCGACGGCCATCTCCAATGCGCGCAGTTACAGGGACGAAAGACAGGCCAAGGCTGCCCTGGAAGCGCTGGTGGACACCTCGCCGGTGGGGGTGCTGGTGCACGACGCCAAGACCATGGAATTGTTGTCGCTGAACCAGGAGACGCGGCGGATTGTACGCGGAGTGCGCCCGCCGGGCCGTACCCATTCGGACCTGCTCAGCGTAATGGTCCCGCGGTACCCGGACGGGCAGGAGATGCCGATAGAGGAAACGCCAACGGCCCGGGCGATACGCAACGGGGAAACGGTCCGCGCCGAGGAGATGGTAATCGGCCTCCCCGACGGCCAGGCGGTGAGCACCATTGTCAACGCCACGCCGGTGTTTTCGGAGGAGGGAGAGATCGTCTCCTGCATCACCATCCTACAGGACATGACGCCGCTGGAAAGGCTGGAAAGGATGCGCTCCGAGTTCATCGGCATGGTGAGCCACGAGCTGAGAACGCCGCTGGCGGCGATCAAAGGCTCTGCCGCCACCGTGCTGGGCGCTGCGCAGGCCCTCGATCACTCGGAGATGCGCCATTTCTTCCGGATCATAGACGAGCAGGCCGACCGCATGCGGGGACTCATAGGGGACCTGCTCGACACGGCGCAGATCGAGACGGGCATGCTGTCGATAGCCACCGAACCGGCGGAGGTGGCGGACCTGTTCGAGGGGGCAAGGCTGGCGTTCCTGCACGGCGGGACGACCAACGTCATAGAGGCCGACCTCCCGCCGGGCCTGCCCCAGGTGGAGGTGGACCGGCAGCGCATGACGCAAGTCCTGAACAATCTGTTCACCTATGCGTCCAATCACTCGCCCAACGGGTCGGCCATCAGGGTGAGCGCGTCGGCGGATGACGTAGACGTTTCCATATCCGTAACGGACGAGGGCAGCGGCGTGTCCGCGGGGAATCTGCCCCACCTCTTCAGGAAGTTCTCCAATGCGGACCGGGAAGAGGGGGGCTACGGGCAGCCGCTTGGAGAGGGCCTGGGCCTGATGATCTGCAAGGGAATAGTGGAAGCGCACGGAGGCCGCATCTGGGCCGAAAGCGGCGGGCCGGGCCTGGGCATGCGGTTCACCTTCACCGTTCCGTCGGTCGAGGAGGCCGGCCTCGGTCCGGCGGCCCGCCACGACCGGCACCCCGCCGCCCCGGAGCCGACGGTGAGAGGGCGGGAGCGCATTCTCGTGGTGGACGACGAGCCGAACATGCTTCTGCACCTTCGGAACACCCTCCGGGAAGCGGGCTACACCCCCATAGTCGCCGGCAACCCGAAAGAAGCGGAGCGCCTGATAGAGACGGACAAGCCCCACCTGGTCCTGCTTGACCCGGCCCTGTCCAGCGCCGGCGGAAGCGGGATGATGGATGACATCCGCGAGTTCACCGACGCGCCGGTCATCTTCATGTCCGGGCAGGCCGATGACGAGAACATCGCACGGGCCTTTGATTTGGGGGTTGAAGACTACATCCTCAAGCCCTTCTCGCCCACGGAGCTGGTGGCGAGAATCAGGGCGGCGCTGCGCCGGCAGTCGGCCCTGGAGCGGACACAGGCGCACGAGACCTACCTGGCGGGGGACCTGATGATCGACTACTCGGAACGCCTGGTGACGGTTGCCGGCGAGCCGGTGCAGCTTACCTCCACCGAGTACGATCTGCTCTCGTATCTGTCCACCAACACCGGACGGGTGTTGACCAACGATCAGCTACTGAGAGAGGTCTGGGGGCCGGGATACGAAGGCGACTCACAGCCTGTACGCACCTTCGTCAAGAATCTCCGCCGCAAGCTGGGAGATGACGCGAGGAACCCTGCATACATTTTCACCGAGCCTCGCGTCGGCTACCGGATGGCAAAGCCGGGGGGTGGGGGGACGCCAGGCCGGACGAGGAAGCGAGGTGCATGACACATGGCAATCAGAATAGTCACCGATAGCTGCTCGGACCTGCCGCCGGAAGCGGCCAGGGACAATGACATCACCGTGGTGCCGCTCTACGTCAACATCGGGGAGGACACCTACCGGGACGGGGTGGACATCTGCGCCGACAGGTTCTATTCCCTACTGGAACAGCTCCCGACCCTGCCCACGACGTCCCAGCCTTCCGCCGGCGACTTCCTCAGCGTCTACCAGGGGCTGCTGGACGAAGGCCACCAGATAGTGTCGATTCACGTCAGCAGCAAACTGAGCGGCACGTTCAACTCCGCGACCCAGGCCAGGGCGTCGCTGGGCGACCCGCCCGGCATTGAAATCGTGGACTCACAGCTGGCGGGAGGGTCCCAGGCCCTGCTGTCGCTGAGCGCCTCGCAATGGGCCCGAGATACGACCGATGCCGGCGGAGTCGCCCGGCGGGCGGCCCGTTGCGTGGCAAATAACCACAGCTTCGCCATGGTGGACACCCTGAAGTACCTGGAACGGGGCGGGCGGATTGGCAAGGCCCAGGCATTCCTTGGGGGCGCGCTCCGGTTCAAGCCCATCATCGGCATGCGCGACGGAGGCCCCCACCCGCTGGAGCGTCCCCGCACCAGGCGGCGGGCCATTGCCCGGATCATCAGCCTGGCCCGGGACCTGGCCCCCTTCAACCGGATACACGTGAGCTACACGACCGGGCAGGAGTTGGCCCAGGCCGTCATCGATGGCCTGGCGGACCTGGTGGAACGGGATGACATCATCGAGTCCCGGTTCGGCCCGGTGCTGGGCACCCATATTGGCCCCAACGCCATCTGCGTTGCGGTGAGCTTGCCCGAACCGGACGACCAGGGTGCCTCCGGGCAGTTCTCCTGAAGCATTGAAGGGGTGCAATTGAAGGGGCGGACTTGAAGGGGATGCGATTGCCCCCTGCGCCGTTCCTAGCTCCAACCGGGGTCCTGGCCCCAACCGGGGTCCGGCCCGAGCTTCTTCAGCTCCGGCAGAACTTCGGAGGCGAACAGGCGCAGGCTTTTCTCGGCGTCGCCGTAGGGCATACCGCCGTAGCTGAAGGCGGCCACGAGGGAGTCTGCGCCGGTGTAGCCGCGGATGTCCATTATCTGCCGGTAGCATTGCTCCGGCGTGCCGGTCACCTGGAGGCCGACGAAGAAGTCCTGAACGCCGCGTTCGCCGTAGGCTCTTATGTCTTCGGTGAAGTTGCCATAGTATTCGTAGCTCCGGGTGGCGCTCAGGTGATCATCGAACAACCCGTACTGCTTCATCGACGATTCCCAGAAAGCGCCGATGTAGCGGCGGGACATCTCGGCGGCCCGGGCAGCGTCCCGGTCGCAGTAGACCAGGGAGGCCACGGCCGGCGGGGGCGGCTCGCCCTGGTTGATTTCCCGGTAGGTGGCGCGGTATGTCTCCAGGGCCGCCTGAGTGTCAGGCCAGGGTTTTTGCGTGATAATCAGCATACCCAGGCCCAGTATCGCCAGCACGACGCTGGACTCGGGAGAGATGGCGGCCGCATAGGTGCGTCCCCGGAAGGGACGGAAGGGACCAGGGCGGATTTCCACCCTCGGCTGCTTGACATACTCCCCGTCGAATTCGGCGCAGCCCGTCTCCAGGGCGTTGACCAGCATCCGGGCCGATTCGATGAAGCGCCCGCGCGATTCGCTCATATCCAGCCGGAAGCCTTCGTGTTCCGTCTGGGCTATTCCCCGCTCCATGCCGACGATGACCCGCCCGTCGCTGAGGTTGTCCAGCATAACGAGAGATTCGGCCACGCGCACAGGGTCGTGCCACGGCAGCACGACCAGCGGTCCCAGCCTGGCCCGTTCGGTCCGCCCGGCCATGTAGGAGAGGAATTGCAGGGCGTCGGGGCAGGCGGAGTAGCCGGTGAAGTGATGCTCCACGGCCCAGATGGACCCATATCCCAAAGGCTCGGCCAGGTCGGCCAGCCGCAGCTCTTCCCGGTAGACCTCGCGGTCGGAAAGACGCCTGCCGGGGTTCTGGAACAGGATGGACATTCCCACATGCATAGCTGATCGTCCCAAGACTCGTTTACAGGTCTCGTTTGCGGGTATGGCAGCCGCTTGCGCTGCTCTCCGCATTGGGAATTATAACCCCAATTGCTGACCGTTAATCTTGATTTAACACGCATTTCACATCACAATTGGCGTCGTGATGCGATTGCAGAGAATTTAATTCGATAGGGCATCATTATTAGATTGGGCACCATTTATGAATACGATAGCATCCGGCCACGTAGGGATAGCCAAGGACTTCCTCAACCGAAGCAAGAGCTACCTAGACCAGGGCGACCTGCACCAAGCATCGGAAAAGGGTTGGGGGGCAGCCGCACACATGGTCAAGGCCATAGCCGCCGATAGGGGTTGGGAATACGAAAGCCACGACCAATTTGATTCTCTTGTCAATAATGCCCGTCATTATTACCGCCTAACGGATAACAACATCCGAGCATTGGGCAAGTCCGCTCAGACCTTACATCGCAACTATTACCTGCACACGTCTTTACTGGACGCAACGGCAATAGGCGAGGACATTGGCGATGTAGAATCCTTTGTCAATGCCATTGAATCCATGTTGGCCTAGTAGTGGGTCAAACCTGGTTTGAGCGTATAGCTGGTGGTTGACTGGTAGTGTTAATCTGCCGGTACTTCGTGTTGCCGTGAGGCGAAGGCGTGGTCAGAGAGAAATTTTCTGTCCGGCTGGAGCATATGGTACGGGCCGGGGTCCCGGTGAACGTTATGTGCGCGGCCAAGCTGCCCCGATGCGCGAACTGGCCCGGCGCAACCACAGTACCCAGGTGGTGGACCACGGGGGACTGGTGCAGCCCTTCACGGGCTAATCGGAACTTTATTCTCCAGAAGCCAACTCGGATTAGAATACGTCCGAGAAAGGAAACGTCAGTAACCCTAAGACATACCAAAACACACAGGAAGTATATCGAGTACTTCTTTGTATACTTCCAAAAGGAATGTGATCACTTCAGACACAGCTTGAGAGTCCATCAACCCTCACTCTCTAGCTGTGGTTTCGGCCCGCCGGCACATGCGCGACCACTCTGCTCAACTTCCCGGCCAGGCGCTCCTCGGCCCTTTCCAGATCGTACTGGCTTTGCAGTCCCATCCAGAACCCGGCGGAGTTCCCGAAGAAACGTGAAAACAGCAGCGCGGTCTCTGCCGATATACTTCGCTCTCCATTGACGATTGCGTGGATGCGCCGTGCGTCCACGCCTATGGACTTGGCCAGGCGATACCGGGTGATGTTCAGGGGCCGCAGGAATTCTTCCTCCAGTATTTCTCCCGGATGGATGGGCGGCAGCTTTTCCGGGCTGTCCGCCGTCTCGCTCGACATGGCTTTCCTCTCTCCTGTCCGCGCCGTTTGCCGCTAATGGTAGTCCACTATCTCCACCCGGCAGGCATCTCCGTCCTCCCACGTGAAACAGACCCGCCACTGGTCGTTGACGCGAATGCTGAATTGTCCGTCCCGGTCTCCAGACAATGCCTCCAGGCGGTTCCCTGGCGGTATTCGCAGATCGTTAAGGTCCAGGGCATTGTTGATCATCATCAACTTTCTCTGTGCCTGGCACTGCACCTGCTCCGGGAATTTTCGAGCACGCCGGCGCTCCGCCACCGCCTGGGTGTCCCTGTCCCGGTAGCTTCTGATCACCAGTCAATAATAGTGTGCCACGCTATTAGCGTCAAATACTACCATTGTCTGCGGACGCGATAGGGAGCCAGACTGGCCGGAACCGCTGAACTTGTTCTTCGCGTGCTGCATGGGCCATTCCGCCATGACAATCTCGTGCTGTAAGATATGGCTGGACTATGCCAAGAGAAAACGGGGAGAACCATGACCATCAACATCCAAACTCACCTGGACGCGGTAGACCGCTCCGTGTCGTCGCCGGAGCGCGATGGACAGCCCGCCCGCGGCGTCATCCTATCCCGCACCTACGCGACTACGGTCGAGGACCTGTGGGACGCTGTGACCGGCCGGGAGCGCATCCCCCGCTGGTTTCTGCCGGTCAGCGGCGACCTCCGCCCCGGCGGCCGCTACCAGTTGGAGGGCAACGCGGGCGGCGTGATCACGGCCTGCGAGCCGCTATCACACTTCGCGCTCACCTGGGAGTTCGCCGGGGACGCCAGTTGGGTGGAGGTAAGTATCTCTGACGCCGGAGACGGCCGGGCGCGGCTTGCACTCACCCACACCGCGCTACTCTCGGAACACTGGAGCGAGTACGGGCCGGGGGCAACCGGCGTCGGGTGGGAGTTGGGCCTGATGGGACTCGCCATCCATATCATGTACCCGGATGAGCCGATGCCAGACGAGACCGCTTTCGCCACCTCGCCGGAGGGCAGGGCTTTCATTGCGGGCAGCAGCGAGGGGTGGGCGCAGGCAGCAGCGGCCGCCGGGGAGGAACCCGAAGCAGCCCGCATGGCGGCAATGCGCACGACCGCGTTCTACACCGGGGAATCGTCTGAACCCGCCTGACCAGCGCTGGCCATGACCGGCGCGGACGAAGTGCTACGGGCGCAGCTCCACCCTCACAACGTATCAAACCCCTTCCACCCGGGCAGCGCAGCCGCCTGCCGGACCCAGTCCGCCAACTGCTCCTCGTCCAGTTGGCCCTCGTAGATGTCCACCCAGCGCGAGTCCTTGTCCTTGCCTGAGCCGGGCGGGACGGGACTCAGCGACGCGCCATTGAGGAACGTCACCTTCACGTAGCGGGTGAAGACGTGGTAACTCACGAACCATCCTTCGCCCTCGATGCCGTACCAGGGCGAATTCCACCGCACGGCCTTGCGCACGTTGGGCACAGTGCGCACGATCAGGTCGTCGATACGCCGTCCCAGATCGCTCTTCCAGCCCGGCATGGCCGCAATGTATGCCTGCACCGGCACGTCCCCGTCAGCCTTCGCAATCTGGGGGTTGCCGCCTGAAAGCAGCACCACCTCTCCGTTGGCGTTCCCGGACGCCGGCTTCTCTGCGGATTTGGTCAACTTCCCGGACTTCCTGGCAGCCATTTCATTCACTCCAATGCGCGCCTGGCGGCACAGAATTGGTTGGGAACACGGGAACAAGTCATGGCGGGGACTGGATGGGAGTAGAAACCATCGGCCCCGGTCTGATCATCGACGCGTTCCGGTTGCCTGAGACGCAGGCCCGTGCGGAGCGCTGCGGGTATATCCAGCAAATTTTTGCGGCTATCTTACGGCTGTCAATGAAGCCGTCCGGGCTGTGACGGTGGCAGGACGCAACGGCTGCGTACACTCTTCCGGCGAATTGTGACATAATGGCCCCGCTATGGAGACTCGTCCCAGCCCCTCTGCGTTCTTGAGCAACCTGCGTGCGCCGATGGCCTTGGGTGGCAAGCTGCGCTCGGTGCTCGGCAACACCTGGACCAAGATAAAGACCCGAAGCAATTGCTGCGGAAACTTCGGAGAGCCGGGGTGTTGAAAGTCCGCCCCTGATGCTCCCGGTGAGAAGCATGAACACGAACACCCCCACTGAAAACGCGGACTAGCCCCCAGTGTCCTTCAGCCCCAGGCCCTCCCACCAGTGGCGTCCCCTCCCCCTGCGCTTGCGCCTGAACCCAATGCCAGTGAGCCGCATCCCGAAAGCCCGCTGCGACAACGGCTCGCGCTCGGTTTCCAGGCACCAGTCAAGGAACTCGTCGTACAGTCCCCTGGCTATGATGCGGGTCCCCGGCCCCACGACGCAGCGGTCGTCAACGAACCCGCGCACCATTTCCTCTGCGGAGTCCGCGCCGATTCCGCCCTGCTCCACGCCCGCAGTTAGCGGCTTGCCAGCCCCAACCGCAGCGGCAACGGCGCGGTCAATAGGTGACGTGTCTTCTGGATGGTCCGGCAGGGAATCAGGGTCCCGGTCCCGCCCCTCCACCGCGGCGGCGCAGAAGTCCAGCAACTTCAGGTACTTTTCCAGCCCGCCGAAGTCATCCCAGGAAACGGGTTTGCCGTCCAGCCCGGCGGCGTCCAGGACAAAGGAGGCGGGGTTTACCACGAAGCGTTGACGGTACTCGGGGGGGCACGTCCACACCGGCACAAGCATCCCGCGCCGGAAGGTGCGGTCCAAGAGGTAGAAGCAGGCGCGGGCGGCGCTGAGGCCGTCATCCCGCCGAGAACATCGCCCCATACCGTCGTACCGGCCGGGGAAGTGCAACTTAGGCGGCGGATGGGACCCCTCCCCCGGTTGGACCAGGGGGGCGCCGGGGCAGACCGCCTCCAGGGTGCGGTGGACCTGCATGGCGGAGAAGGCGAAGGCGCAGCGTACCTGGTTGGAGGAGCAGCGGGCCAGTTCTACCTGGTTCATGGGAGGGAGAGGGTTGAACACCTCGGCCACCTGTACGGCGCTGCTGACGAGCGCCTCCCGCCCGGCGGGAAGCTGGGCCGGGGTTATCTGACCCTGCTGCACCGCAGTCCAGCAGGCGATGGCCAGGGCCAGATTCTCCCTGACCATCCGAATCTCCCACTCCGGCCCGAAGCCTCCCCTCACGTCCATCCCCCAAATACACCAAGGTCAATTGTAGGGCTACCGCTGCACTCACTCGTCATTCCCGCGAAAGCGGGAATCCGCGGCCTCAGATTCAAAAGGCCGCCCCCGGCCCGGCAGTCGCGGACCATGAAGCGGCCATATAGCATCGGGGACTACTTGGTTACGTCCATCACCACCTTGATGATCTCGTCGGTGCGCTGCTCGTACATATCGTAGGCCGCCTGCACATCAGACAGCCCCATCCGGTGGGTGATCAGCCCCGCCGGGTCGCACCAGCCCCGGTCGCGGAGGGCGACGATCTCCCGGATATGGGAGATGGGGTCGCCGCTGCGCGCGCCGGTGGTGGGGATCATCCGGGGCTGTTTGTCCATCAGCCAGTGGTACTCCACCGGCACCCAGTCCTCGCTGGCGATGCCGAACACGATGATGGTGCCGAACTGTCGCACCAGCCGGAAGCACATGTTGAAGGTGTCGGGATAGCCAGCGGCCTCGACAACCACGTCCGGGCCGTCGCCGCCGGTGATCTCCAGCACGGCCTCGCCGATCTCCTCGCGGCTGGGGTTGACGGTATGGGTCGCGCCGAACTCCTTGGACTTTTCCAGCCGGTAGTCCAGCAGGTCGGCCCCGATGACGGCCCGCGCGCCCATCCGGGACGTGAG
Organism: Dehalococcoidia bacterium; assembly: GCA_034422355.1. Classification (GTDB taxonomy): domain Bacteria; phylum Chloroflexota; class Dehalococcoidia; order Lucifugimonadales; family UBA3495; genus CATOSP01. The sequence continues at coordinate 19,394 of DAOUJS010000197.1, forward strand.
CATGGTGAAGCTCAACCCGATGCTGCCCTGGCCCAGGACCAGGACGGTCTTGCCCAGCAGGTTGGGCATCTGCTGGCAGGAGAAGAGCACGGTGCCCGAGGGCTGGCACATGACCCACTCGTCCAGGGTGCCGTAGTCGGGCAGGGCGGCTATGCGGCCGGGGTCGGAGACTATGTACTCGGCAAGCCCGCCCGTCTCCCCGGCAGGTATGACGATGCAACGCTGTCCCTCATGGAACTGGTCGGTCTTGCTGTCGATGATCACCCCGGCAACCTCGTGGCAGGGGCGGCCCGGGGCCATTGGGTAGCGGTCCTCGGGCAGGACCGGCCCGTAGCTGCCGCGTATGTCGCTGCCGCAGACCGACGCCCTTTCAATCCTGATCAGGCACTGGCCATCAGCGGCGCTGGGAGTATCGACTTCGATGATCTCAAAGTTCTTCGGGCTGGTAAGTCTGGCTGCTCTCATGTAAAGGCAACTCCCTTCGGACAAAAACTGAAGAAAGACCCGGGGTTGTCCGAGTCCCGCTGTATCTTAATATGGCAGCAACTCCACGGCAAGCGAAGCGTCAGTCGTCCCAGCTATCGGGTTCTAGGGCGATGGATACCCCTTCAAGAGCCGCCGTTGCTGTCCGGTCTGCGTCTACGTTGGCCCCGACGACGGCTGGGGTTACGGGCTGGCCGAGGGCTGAGGCCAGCGTACCGGCGCGAGCCTTGGCCCGGGTGATGTCGGAGTTTCCGACGGTGATGGAGATCTCAATCACGATGTACCTATCGGCCCCGGTAGTCCTGTCTCTACCGGAGAGGATGAGGTCCGACCGCCAGAGGGCGTCAACATCCTCGGATGCGACCCTGCCGTCCTCTTCAGCCTGTTCGATACGGTCCTGGAAATCGTGGTCTGCGGGGGCATAGAAGCCTCTGAGAATCCTGACCCTGCGCAGGTTGAGGTACTGCCCCGCTATGCTCCTGATGTTCCTTTCGACCTTGACCGCGTACATATTCCCGAATCCCCTGTCCATTCTGCCGTCGATGCGGTTGAACCTGCCGTCCATCCGGTCCAATCTGGCATTGATCCCGGCCACGTCAGTCTTAATCTCGGCAATGTCGGCTGTGTTCCGAGCCACATCAGCCCTGACCTCGGCCACGTCAGTCTCAAGCCGCTCCAGCCGCTGGTGGACCAAACGGAAGTTCTCGCTGGTCAGCTCCACGAAACTGGCGAACCGTTCCGGCAACTCCAGCAATTCCTGGCCCAGCAAGATGCCTCGGATGGTGTCAGCCCATTCGGGTTGTTCCCGGAGGATCCGAACAAGGTCGGCTATGTCGTTGATGGATGTCATGGTCCGTTCTTCCGTCTCTTCCAGTATACAAGGAAGCGGAGACGGATGGACAGCAATGGTCAGTCAAACAAGAACACGCACTTCCCCGTCGTCGCCCCGTCAAAGGTCTGGAACGCCTCAATCGCCTGGTCCAGGGTGTAGCGGTGGGTGATGTGCCGGGACAGCGGCGCGCCCGTCTGCACGAAAAAGTCGGCAATCTCGATAAGCTCCGACTTGCTGAACGTCCACGAGCCATAGATTGTGATCACCTTGAAAATCACGTCGCGGCTGAAATCTATCTCCGCGGGCGCGCCCACGCCCACATAGCAGCAGCGTCCGAAGGGGGCCAGGCAGGTCAACACCTGCTGCCGCGCCGTCGGGTTGCCCGAGGTCTCCAGGGACGCTGTAGCCCCCGCGCCGCCGGTCAGGTCGCGGATTGCCTCCACCGGGTCGGTCTCCAGGGGATTGATCACGTACTCCGCGCCCAGGTCGCGGGCCAGTTCCAGCCGCTCCGGCATCACGTCCACGGCAATGACCCTGGCCCCCATCGCCTTGGCCGACAGGGTGCCGCTGAGACCGACCGGACCCTGCCCGAACACTGCCACGATGTCCTTGCCCGAGATGTCCATCTTGTTCAGCCCGTTCCAGGCCGTGCCCGTGCCGCAGGAGATGGCCGCCCCCTCTTCAAAGGAAAGCTCGTCGGGCAGGTGCACCAGGGAGCGGGACGGGACCAGGATGAAGTCGGCGTTGGCCCCGTGGCCCGTGCCGCCGCCGTAGGTAACGCGCCCCTGGGGGCAGAGCTGCTCGTACCCCATGGCGCAGTTCCGGCAAACGCCGCACCCGGCGTAGTGGTGGCACATCACCCGGTCGCCCAAGTTCAGGCCCGGAGGCGCTCCCGGCCCCAGTTCCTCAATGACCCCGCAGGGCTCGTGACCGGTGATCATCACCGTCGGCTCCCCGCCCCGGTAGCGGTGCAGGTCCGAGCCGCAAAGCCCAGACGCCCGCACCCGCAGCACAGCGTCACCCGGCCCGGCGTGGGGGTCCGGAAACTCCTGAATCTCAGCCTCCCGGTTGCCCTTGAACGTAACCCCGCGCATGACATACCTCCCGCTCTGGGTGTATCAAGTTGCCTGGGTACATGATACTCGCTGGAGGGCGGTATGGGGAGTGGAGGCAGCTACCGGCAGAGCAAGTCGTAAGCCTCGGTGGTGGCAAGGGCGTCGTTATTCAACAGGAGATGACACGCCGTGAACCCATCGCGTGTCGTCGCTCTGAAGTTTGCACCTCGGTCAATCAACAACTTGATAACTGCCGGGTCTTCGCTGTGTAATGCCGCACTATGGAGAGGAGTAACGCCGCCATCTTTTCTCGCATTGATGTCCGCGCCTCGGTCCAGCAACACCGCTATAATTGGCAACTCTCCGCGTTCTACTGCTATATGCAGAGGTGTCCAGCCGCGGTCGCTCTTGGCATTGATGTCCGCACCGAGATCCAATAGCTCCGCGATCACCAGAGGATGATTATTGTATGCAGATGCCAGATGCAGGGGTGTATTGCCTTCATCGGTTCTCGCGTTGATGTCCGCCTCTCTATCCACCAGAAATGCGATGGTTGATATGCCAGCGTTTTTTGACATTTTGAACAAATCCTCATCAGTTGATTGTGGGGCATGTTCCACCACTAGGTGGAGAGACGTCCGGCCATCACTAGTCCTCGCTTCAATATCGGCACCGTTGTCAAGCAGGAATCCCATAAACTGTTCGTTGCCACCTCGTGACGCTGCTACGTGCAGAGGCGTCAAGCCATCATCGTTCCTCGCATCAATCTTTGCACCATGACTTAACAGCAACTCGATACTTTTACCGTAAGGGGATCCAACTAGGAGGGCCGTCAGCGAAAACTCCGCTGCAGAATGTAACGGTGTCGAGCCATCATCGGCTCTCGCTTTGGTGTCGGCTCCATGGTCAAGCAATAACCCGATTATCGCTGGATTGCCACTCCGTGTCATCGCCAGGTGCAGAGGCGTCCAACCATAATCGTTAGTCGCGTTGACGGCGGCACCTCGGTCCAATATATCCCTCACATCCTCTACTTCAGTATCTAATCCCCAGAAATCCGCTTCTAACCATCTCCCTTCAGAAGAATCTCCGATTGGCAGCGAGGTCTCCGTTGGTAGTGGCGGGGCCTCCGTTGACGTGGAAGGAGACCCACAGGCCAAAGCGGCCAATGCGATTAGGGCAAATATACCCAATGCTAACATCGAGCGCGGACAGTTCAACAATCTGGCCATATACGATGGCATCCTCCGGTTAGGTCTACTGCGTGGACGATGCTTTGTGAGCGTCGTCCCACTCCTTGTATCTGGCTATCAGGTCCTCCAAATCACCCTTGACGAGCATAAAGGTTTCTCTAAGGAAGTCCTCGTTAACAATAATGTAGCCACCATTTTCCTGGACTCCTATATTCTTACTCACCAACTCTTGAACCCCCTTCCTCGTTTGGTCCCAAACGATGCTGACATCGATGCGGCCATTGCTGTGTGCAACTGCGTTTCTGAGGTGGTAAAGCTCAGGCAATCGGTCCCCGGCTTGGCCGTTTGTGGACAACTTTAACCCCAATTTGTTCTCGTAGTATTTCTTGGCTCTGTCGAGAAAGTTACTTCCCTTCTGTTTGTGGATCGATGTTTTGATTCTTAGCTTCTTTTGCATACACTCAGCAATCTCAACGACTACTGACTCGTACACAGAGCACAGGGAAACAAGAAAAGGGTTATACAAGATTCGTGGAAGAAGCAAGTTAACCTCATAGTCATAGTCGTGGAAAGGCTCGTCCCACTCGACGTCGCACGGTGTGACACCTAATTTCTCTAACTTTTTGTGATTAGCGTCTCGTTTCCTTTTTGCCGACTCACGGGAACTCTCCATTTGTTTCCCTATAAACCCCCAATATCCTTCGAGCAAGTCGAATTCCAGTGGCACTTCCAATAATCGGAGGTCCAAACTCATCAGGTTCACCATCCCATGTCGAGTGATTAAGATACCGGTGCCATAATCATTCTACCCTGTCGGATCTGTAGGAAAGATGATACCCGCTCAAGGGCGGGATTGGGAGTGGCGAGGACGCTGGGGCGAAACCTGGGCGGAGGCGGAGTCAGTTAACCCCCAGTCCTACTTTTACCTGCCCCAGATGTGTGACCACGTGACGGTCAACGTCCATGTCCGTAAAGTAATCGTGGGCTGCGATATCCGCTGCCGGACAATTCCCTTGCAAGTCCTTCATTATGGCGCGCCTGTTAGATATGTGAGGCCCCCTGTCACTCACCCTCAGAAAACTCCCGCTCCCAGACCAGGGTGCCGTTGCAGTACATCGTCTGGTCCAGTCCTGCATCGCCTATGGGAATGTAGTCCACGTACATACGCGCAGCCGGCAATTCGCCGCGCAATACATACTCTGCATCGAGCAAACCGCTAATCAAAGACTCATCGTGCCGCTTCACCGAAAGCAGCACGAACACCTGGACTTCTTCCAGATACTCCCCAACAGCAATGGCCTGCACCGGGCCGAACTTCGCATAAGTACGGACCAATTCCTTTTGCAAGTCATCCTCTCCTCACCCTTCCCGGACGGGTAGCCGTGGTAATGCGTCCTGACCCAGCCGAGTGTACATTGAGTCGGCCATTTCACTCCTATCGATTGGGAGAATCAGATAAGTTGTGCACATGATACCCGCTGGGGGCGGGCATGGGGAGTGGAGATGGGGAACACTGGACTCTTAGAATTTTGGAGAAGAGGGGTTTGACTTAAAGCACAGCAAGCTAATGCAACGGAGGGGAACGCGGTTCCATACTCGAAGCAGTGCTGTCAGTTCTTTTTCATGGGATTTCTAGACATTCAAATATAAGTATCCGAGAAGAGCCAAAGGGCATGGAAGGACTAACGCCAAGGGTAGCCTTAAACATGAAACTAATGCCCGGTCTAGGGAAAAACGGGCAGTTGTACTTGTCCAACATGACGAGTCTCTGATGATGTTCCACAACGACTGTGGAGTTGTGAGGTGAAAAGCTCTCACGCACAGTTCCGATGATATTGAAACATGTACCCTCGTATTCCTCTGGACGTGCAAGCAGATCGTCAGGGTTGGGCAGAGTACCGCACTCAAGTGGAGCAGGCGTGGGCGGCATCGTGACGTGCTCTGGCCTTGGGATTTCCAAACACCCCACGGCAGGCACTTCGACTCTTCCTGCACCTTCCACATAGTATGGGAAGGAGGTTTTCCAAGTGGGCGTGCCGCCAGAGGGAGAAGAGAGCGAGCCGAACGGTGTGGCCCTGAACGTCAAGTAAGTGCCAGGTCCAGGGAAGAACGCACATTTGTTCACGTCCACCAGGATGGGGTAGTTGGAATCTTGTAACATAACCGCGTACATACGGGATGAAATGTTCTCATGCACAGTCCCAACGACGTTGAAGCACTTCCCTTGGTACTTCTCCCACCGGCGCATCAGGTGGCGGGGATGGGGAAGATATTCACATTTCGGGATGATCGTCGTAGGCGTAGGCGGTAGAGTAGCCGTGGGGACCGGTGTTGGAATGGAAGTCGGCGTTGCAGTTGGTGATGGAGTAGCCGTTGGCGTCGGCGTGGACATAGTCTCATTGGGTGATTGCGATCTCCCGCAAGCCAAAGCCGCCGAGATGATCAGAATGATTATGCCCAGAGCCAACGCCGAGCGTGAATAGCTTAAGAGTACAATCATTGACCTTCGACGCTCCTCAAATAACCGGGTAGTTTCGTGGTCTCATCGGTAATCGCGGAATCAACTTGTCCTTGGGTCAAGTCTGCCCCTTTGAGGTCCGCGCTTCGAAAATCAGACCCAATCAGATTCGCATTCTGGAGTTTAGCGCCGATGAAATGCGAATATTGAAAGTTCGCGCCCGAGAGGTTTGCTCCTTGAAGGTCGGCTTCTACAAAGTTAACTAATGGCAGGTTCGCTGCTTGAAGGTCGGCACCTCTCAGGATTGCTCGGTAAAGAGAACTATCATCCTGCCGTTCAGGGTCATGATGCGCTTCCCCTATGAACGCCTCCTGGAGATTGGCTCCAGATAGATTTGCGTAATTGAGGTTAGTGTAGGTCAGGTTGGCTTGATGGAGATCGGCACCGACGAGTCTTGCCACTCGGAGGTCAGTATCGTACAGATTGGCTCCTCGAAAACTAACATCCGCCAGGTCTGCTCCCATGAGGCTAGATCGGCTCAAGTCAAGTTTATGCTCCGGTCCTTCGTATGCAGTATTGCGACGTTTCAAGACTGTTAGGATAGCCTGAATGTCTGTAGGAACCCGTGGATACGAGTAGTCGCTGTTTGGCTCTTCATTATATCCCCTTGCTCTCCCTCACATACGCCGTCAGCACTTCCATGACCTGCCAATGATCCGTGGATGAATCTTTAGCGATCCGCTCCAGTGCGTATATCCCGCCCAGGCGTATCGCAATACTCTCCCGGTTGCCGAGTTGTTCGACGGCCCGGGTGAACCGCTCGGTAATCTGCCCCTCTTTGGCAACCTCAACCGTCTGCTCTGCCGCTGTGGCGCGTCGCCACGCAACCCACAGAGTCCCCACTACCAAAATGCCCAAAACGATTTGGGCTAAGGTCTTGACCAATTCCATTTTGAGACGAACTTGAATCTCTGTCTCTGCAAGTCCTTGTATTGTCTGCCATGATTGCCAAGCCCAGAAGTAGCCCAATAACCCCAAAGCCACTACTCCAGCGACCACTAAGATGACTAACCAGGTATGTTCCCTGAACCAAGTCCACCATGTTCCTAATCGCATCCTTTGACTCCCAGTTCGGCTATTGTGCTGAGCAGATGATACCCGCTGGCAGTGGGTTAGGGAATTACTGGACATGACAAAGAGACCTTGGGAGGTCTCTTCAAGCAACGGACGCTAATGCGTATTTTGGCCTTGCCATGCTATATTAACCGCCCAATATTGGCATTTTCTGATAGTAGGGGGCGATTATGGAGCGTAGTACCCGGCTCACGGACCAGAGCAGAAGCCTTGAGGCCGCTCATCCTGAGCAAGATATTGATAACAATACCCTAAACATGCTCGCAGACGACCAGCCTGAGAATACTTTCTCTATGGTGGACACTGGCGACAGCAACGAAGCGCCGGTATCGACAACGCCCTCAGAACTAGCCGCGGCGCTGCAAGAACTCAGTGAGATTGACGCTGGCGAGGTATTCGCCGATGGCATGGAATCCTCCTTCTCTCGCAAGTTGATTCTGGCCGTTGAGATTCATGGCGACATAGCCGTTTGCGCGATTGAGCGTCTGATGACTTGTGACAGCGTTAACGTTGAGGTTGCCGGAGAAATTTTGAGGCAGATAGGCTCCATGCAAGACCATCGGACGCACCGCAACAGATTGAAGGTCTTGACAAGCAGTCTGAAATCGGCCGACCCACGCCTTCGGGACGCGGCCTCCATAGGGTTGGCAGCATTGGATGACCCGGCAGCCATCAAGGAATTGCGAGAGGCTATTGACTGTGAAGTGTTCCCCAGATTAAAGCAGAACCTGACGTTGGCGCTGGACCAGTTGCAAGAGACCCAATGGCCTACTTCTTGAGGGTGGTCAGGCAGGCGCGCTGGTACAAATACCCTGAACTGGACTGGCTGCCGGACGGCGGCCTTCAAGCTGATGCCCTCGGTGACCTCCAGACCACCGGCAACGAGCTGTCGGTCTACAGGGTTGAGAATGAAATGGACCGGGACCGCGTTATTGTTGCGTTAGCGGCGAACCGGGACAATCTGGCGAATCTGGACTACGCTGTCTTTGACGACGCCGGCCTGGTCTCAATCGGCGTTGCAATCAGCCAACAGGATGGCCAGACTCCTGATTTAGCGGTGAACAGACTGCACTATAACCTGGTAAATCTGACTGCGGAGAATCTGGTACAGATAGCCCAGGCCATTTCATCGGGCGAACATGTTCGGATATCACGGAAAGATATAGAGCTCAAGCTGCGGCGCAGCATTGAGTCGGGCGAATTGGATAGAGGTCGGATTAAAAGCCCCCGGCTGTTGGGACAAATTGAGCAAGTCGGGTAATCCCTCTTTCTACGGCTCCACTGTCATATACTCTCAGTCTATCGTGTAATCCCTACCAATCTGCGCGATTTGCCCGTATCATCTTGGCCATGAAAACCACCATCGACATAGACGAACGGCTCTACCGGGCAGGCATGAAAAGGGCGGAGGATGGCGACAGGTCCTTCGCCAACATGGTTGAATCTGCCCTGCGGGTGTACCTGTGTGATTCCCTGCCCTTCGAGCTTTGGTGGCAAACTACGGCCGGCAAACCCAGGCCGGGTATAGACTTCACCAGCCGGGACTTTCTCTATGGCCTCTCCGACAGCGATTGACACCAACGTGCTGGTGTACGCGCAGCGCAGGGAAATGGGCAGGCACGATGCTGCGCGGGCGATGATCGGTCGGTTCGTCTCCGGGGACACGCCCTAGGGCATAGCCGCGTCTTGCATCGCCGAGTTCCTGCGGGTAGTTACAAATCCCAACTTTTTCCCCGTGCCCACTCCATCGAACGTTGCTTTGGACACTATCAATGGTTTGCTGCGGAGTCCCGGCGTCCGGTTATTGCAGCCCGGCAGCAAATATTGGCCAATTTTCAATCGCATCGCCATCCAAGCCGAAGCACGGAAGTTGGGTGAATATGGCGGAGAGCGAGTTGGCGGTACTGGCCAGGCAATGCCTGGAGCGCCAGATTCCAACCCAAGGTATCCTGAAACACCAAACCCAGGCATGGCAGAGACAACGGAACCGCGACGGGATTCGTGCCCAATGGCGTTTCACCACTCAGGACGCCCGTATCAAGCTACGGTCCCTTTACCCATCAATCCAATAGCGAAAGTCCACTGGGCAACAGAAACTTCCACCCTAAGCCTCCCCCTCCTCTTCCCTCCCGAAGTGCTCCTCCAGCTTGGCGTTGAACTCTTCCTGCGTAAAGGAATACTCCTGCGTTCCCCGCACCTGCACCGCGTAATGGGCGCACACCGTCCCCATCTGCACCGCACGCTGCACCGGCAGGCCCCGCACCAGTCCTGCCAGCAGGCCGCCCCGGAACGAGTCTCCCGCCCCCGTCGGGTCCACGGCGTTGTCCGTGGGTATGGCCGGGACTGCCACCATTCCCCGGCGGGTGATGATGTCCGCCCCCCGGTCTCCCTTGGTGGTGATGATCACGTTCACCGAGCGCAGCATCCGCACCACCGAAAGCCCGGTGTTGTTCATGATCATGCTGAGTTCATATTCGTTGGAGATCAGCATCCTGGCCCTGGAAATAGCCCGAGCCAGTTCCTCCGCCTCCCAAGCCGGGATCGACTGGCCGGGGTCGAAGACGGCGAATACCCGCCGCTCCTGGTAGGCCCGCATGAAATCGGCCATATCGGACAGGTTCCCCGGTCCGACGATGGCGATGGCGTTCTCCGGGTCCAAGGCGCTCAGGTCGCTCCCCGCCTGGTGCATCATCGCGCCGGGGCTGAACCCGGCAATCTGGTTGCCCAGCGTGTCCGTGGTGATGTATGCCGCCGCCGTTGGCTCATCCGGCACCACACTGATGCCGCCGGTGGGCACTCCGCATTGCTCCAGCCACCGGAAATACTGCTCGTGGTCATGACCGATGGTCGCCAGGATGCGCGGGTTCTCTCCCAGCAGCGACAGGCAATAGGCGATGTTGCCCGCCGTGCCTCCGAACCTCTCAACCGGCCCGTCCACCATCAGGCTGAGGTTAATCTGGTCCAGCCGGTCGGGGATGATATGGTCAGCGAACCTCCCCGAATACGACATGATGCGGTCGTAGGCCAGCGACCCTGAAACCATTACATCCATGAACTTCCATCCTCGTGCCGAGTGTTTCCTTACAAAAACTATTATAGGGTGTGCAATAGCGCTGCCTGACACCCCGACCGTCATTCCCGCGAAAGCGAGAACCATACACCCAGGGTATGAAGGGACCTAATCTCGCAAAGGCCCTGATGATTCAACACCCATACTTGCCCTCCAACCCCCCGGTGAAGGCCACCGAATCCCCCGGCCCAAACCCGGCATCGGCTGAAGCTCCCGCGTTTATCTCCAGCACGTACATCGCGGGAGTCTCCGGCCCGTAAGTCGGCAAATCGGCAAGCGTCTGCCCCGGTTCCGGAATCGGTACGTCCCTGGAAATATCCACCACCGCGCAGGAAGCGTCGATCCACACCATGTCCAGCGGGAAGTTCATCTCCTTCATCCAGAACGTCAAAACCCTCTCCTGGTCAAAGACGAACAACATTCCCGCGCCCTCGGTCAGCGACTCCCGGCCCGAAAGCCCCTGCTGCCGGCTCTCGCTGGTATCGGCCACATCAACCACGAACGACGCGCCGCCGATAGTCACCAAGGGCTGGCCGTCGCCAGTCCCCGGGACAACGGCCGTCTCCGCAGGCGGCGTGTCCGTTGGAGCGGGTGTTGGGATTTCCGGGGCAGGAGTCTCTACGGGCGTCGCCGTATCCATTGGCGGCTCAGGCGTGTCCGTAGGAGTCGGCACCGGCGTCGGAGTTTCAACAACAGTGGTTGCCGTCGGCTCACCCCGCATCTCCGGGGTCATATCCGGCGTGAGCACATCCGGTGTCGCCGTTTCTCCCCCGGCCCCGGTTGCTCCCGAACCGTTGCCCGGCACTTGTTCCGGGGTAGCCCCGCCTCCGCAAGCCACCACCAATACCAGCATTACCACCGCCGGAAGTACCGCGCAGCGCAGTGTAATGCCCATCAGGGACACCCAGGGGAACATCAACAGTCAGCCGCCCGGCAGTTAGCTGCGCCCCGTTGCCCGGTGAATCTCCGCTACCCGGTCCGTCATCGAGCGGAGCAGGATCGAGGGCGGCGGCGGCGCGACGTGAGAGTATCCCACACCCAGTTCCATCAGTTCCTGCGGGCCAAGGGGAAGCGCCGGATGGTTCATGGAAACGGCCAGCTTCGCCTTGCCAATGGCCTTGACCTTATCGGCAAGCTCCTTCAGCTTGGCCCTCAATCGCGGGTCCGAAGGGTCGCGGATTCCCATGTACTCGGAGAAGTCCGTGGGGCCGATGGCCACCAGGTCGATCCCATCCAGAGCCGCTATCTTCTCAATGTCGTTGATTCCCTGTTCGTCCTCGGCCATCACCGACAGCAGGATCTCCTCGTTGGACTGCCGGATGTGGTCCTCCCACGACACCGTGCCGAAACGAGCCGCACGGCTGCCCCCGGCCGCGCCCCGCTGTCCCAGGGGCGGGTAGCGCACGGCGTCCACGGCCCGTTTCGCCCCCTCGATGCCCTCAACGTGGGGGATGATTATGCCCTCCGCGCCCATGTCCAGAAGCCGCAGGATAATGTTGGCGTCGTTGCCGGGGACCCGGACCACCGACGCCACCCCCGCCAGGTCGGCGGCGCGGACCATCTCGCCCACCAGCGGCAGGTCGAAGTTGGTATGCTCCATGTCGATGAAGGCGGCGTCAAACCCGGCCAGCCCGATTATCTCGACTATCTGCGGGTCCGCCAGCGCAACGTAAGTCCCGATGGCCAGCTTGCCCTCGGCCATGACTTCCTTGACCCGGTTCCGGCGCATCTCAACCCTCCTCAGCGTGCAACATGAGTCCTGTCCCGCAGGACCGGCAACGCAGACTATCTTAGCGTCCGGCACCTACCTCGACAAGGAAAAGCATTGGTCCCGGCTGGATAAGAAGGCATATCGTGACTACTATAAACTCAACACGGGAGGCCGCACGATATGTCCGGCAACGCAGATAACATCCACATCCCCGGCCCGGAAGAAGATGCCCTCATCAGCGTGGGCATAGCCGAAGACGCTGACCCCTTCGAACTGGACAGCCAATGGTTCGAGGAGGCTATGATGTCCAGCGAGGCGATACCCCATGTCCTGGGAAGGCTCCGTCGTCCCAGGGGCAAGCAGAAGACTCCTATTAAAAGGCAACTCCACATCAGGCTGGACGCCGACATAGTAGACTGGTCCAAGAATACCGGGCCGGATGAACGTGGCTACCAGACCCGAATCGACCAGGCATTGCGCGAACACGTTACCGGCACAGCAACCCGACCGCCCAATAGAAGCAGTCCGCTCCGGCTCCCCCCATATTGACGGGATGTTGCCTCTGGGGTAGTCTGAATCCCGGCAAGTCCATACCCAACGGGGGGTTAGAACATGACCCAGGAAACGCAGTCCGCCCTCACCCCGGAAGTACAAGCCATGATCGGCGTCACCGGCGAGGTGGTCGAGGGTTGGGGCATCGTCGATGAGGAATACCTGCGGCGCTTTACCCAGGCCGTGATGGACCCCGACCCCAGGTACTGGGACCACGAGTTCGCCGCCAGCACCAAGTTTGGGGAGATAATCACCCCGCCTATCATGGTCAGCTATATGTCCAGCCGCATCCGTCCCGACCAGGAAGACCCCATAACCAGGGCGTTTGAGGAAAACCCCATGTCCGATGGCATCGGCCGGGTCAGCCGCCCCGGTTCCCTGCCTCCGGTTCCAACCAATCTCGTCCGCGTCCTCAATGCCGGAAACGAGCTGGAGATTTACAAGTACCCCAGCATCGGGGACAAGATTTTCTTCCAGAACAGGTACTCGGACATCCGCGAGAGGGTCGGCAGGGACGGCAGGGCCTTCCTGATCATCACCAGCGAGACCACCTACAAGAACCAGAAAGACGAACTGCTGTGCATCACCAGGGCTTCATCAATCCGCCGGTAAGGATGTATTGCCGATGCACGGTGGCGCCGGACCGGTCATTGCCGCCCTGCACCGTCGTTCCGGCGAAGCTCAGTCGGCAACGGACTACCATACGTCCCCGTGAAAACGGGGAGCGGGAATCCACTGCCCGGTATCCATATCAGTGAGGTAGCGCCATGACCATCGAACTGGAAGACCTGCTCCAGATGTCCGCCGAGGATATCTGGGCCCGCAACGAGCGCCCCTCTGGCGAAGAGTTGCGGAACAAGGACCAGACCTACTTTGACGATGTTTACGAGGGCATGGAACTGCCCAAGTACATCTACAAGCCCACTCCCACCCACCTGTTCCGGTGGAGCGCCGCAATCGAGAACTTCCACCGGATCCATTACGATTTGGACTTCGGCCTGAACCACGACAAGAACCCCAGCATCCTCGTACATGGGTCCTGGAAGCAAAGCGTAGTGCCCCAGTACCTGAAGGACTTCACCCTTCCCGGCGGCTGGCCGTGGAAGGCCAGGTTCGAGCACCGGGCCATGCTGGTGCCCGGCGACGTGCTGATCATGTGGGGCAAGGTCACCGGAAAGGAAGAGAAAGGGGGCATGGGCTTCGTCGACCTGGAAATCGGCATGAAGACCCACGACGGCATCGAGAGTATGCCGGGCACCGCCACCGTGGTCCTCCCGGTCCGCGGCGGCAAGCCAATACCCTATCCCTTCGTGCCCCCGGCGGACTAGCCGCCGGTTGGAGACTGTCACGGACACGCCACCGGCCTGTCGTTCCCGCGAAGCTTGGCCCCACTGAAGACGCCGCACCAAAACCGGTACGGGGCCGGTACGACCGCCGAGGCCCCGCATTGCGGCGGAAACGGGGAGTGGGAACCCACCGCATCATCTCTGGAGCGGCGCCGGAGGGCACAGATTCAGGCTGGAATTTTCCCGGCCCCGGCGTATGTCGTGGGTCTTGAGAGGTAGACGAACAACATGGCCCGATTCATCGCCATTCACAACGTTCCGGGAATCACCGAAGAGGCTTTCCGGGAGAAACTGGACAACGTCAGCAAGTGGCGGCCCGACCGCCGCACCACCGTCCTGAAGGTCTACGGCGACTTTCAGACCGGCAAACTCGTCTCGGAATGCGAGGCAGTGGAACAGTCCCACTTCGAGGACTGGATCAACCTGGTGGGCTGGCCAGTGGAATCAGTCCACAAGGTGGACATGATTTGCCAGGTCGGGAACTTCTGGAACCTCTAGCCCCGTCGGGCTGAGACGCTCCAAAAACCCACTGTCCTGCCTGCGCGACCGCGAAAATCCCGCCCCTGGACCGGCCTGGGGCGGGAATCCATGTGCATCAGTTGGGAACTCCGTACTTCTCAAGGAGCACCGCGGCCACGGGCGAGTAACCGGTTGGATGACCTACTCCCCGCGCGATTGGGTGGAAACCGGTTCCCCATCGGTCGCCTCTGTTGCCCCGGCCTCCCGTTCCAGCCTCTCCGCCCAGCTATTGCTATACCCGTTGCCGTGGCCATTGACCCCGCTCCTTGCAGTGTCGTATCTCTCCCCGGCCCCGGCGTGCTTTTCCCGCATCAGTCTCGCCCTCCGCCTCAAGCGAGAGCGGCTGAACTCCGAGGCCACCTCCGCGCCCAGTATCAGGATCATCGACGACAGGTATATCCACGTCAGCAGGACCACTACCGACGCCACCGAGCCGTAGACCTCCGTGTAAAGCGCCACGGTCTCCAGGTACCACGCGAACAGGGCCTTTCCAGCCTCGAACAGCACCGCTGCCACCGCCGCTCCAGTCCAGACGTAACGCCAGTAGGTCTTGCAGTCCGGCGCGAACCGGTACAACAGCAGGAATACCGAAAAACTCGCCAAGAAGGAGGTCAACCGCAGCGCCGCCCCCGCCACGTCCCATCCCGGAAAATCCGCTTGACCAAGTACTGACCTGGCCCGGCCCGGGTCCACCAGCACCTCAACTGTCGACGTGGCAAGCGCCGACGTCAGAAACAGGACGATCACGGCAAAAGCTAACGCCAATTGCCGCGGCTTGGCTATGAAGAAGGGACGCTCCCTGGGGATGTGCCACGCGCGGTTAACCGCCCGGTTGATGGCCGCGAACAGCCCGTTGGTGGCCCACAGCAGCCCGATGACCGCCCCTATGCCGAGTGCCCCCCAGAGCTCGGCCAGTTCCCCAAGGTTGTCCGTGGTGAAGGACTCGGTGCCGGGCAGGTTGTCCGACAGATGGGCGAGCAGCCTGGCCTGGACCTCCGGGGAGGACAGGAGAAACCCCGCCACAGACACCATTCCCATCACCAGCGGGAACAGGGAAAAGACCGCATAGTAGGCCACCCCGGCGGCCATGTGGGTGGCGTCATTGGCCCGCATGGTCTGGACCAGCCGCCAGACCAGGAAGACGGGACGGTTCCGGGCCAGCATCTTGGGATGGGTCCGGCGCCGCGCCTCTGCGACCCATTCGGTCATTCGAGAAGGGTGAAGTGAAGTAATCATTTCAAATCTGCGCAGTCTAAATGGAGGGGACTAATCAGAACAGTACCTGGTCATCGTTGTTGAGTGCTGTACATTTGGCCATGAAACAAAATTTATGTCAAGTAATTTTCGCCGTGTATGCGTCCCCACGCTCCCGGAGGCCAATACCGGAACCAGACCCTCCCCACAATCAGGCTCCGGTCCACAGGACCGAACAACCGGCTGTCCTGGCTGTCCCTCCGGTTGTCCCCCAGCAGCAGGTATTCATCCGGCCCGTTCCACCACTCGCCGGAATCGCGCCGGCCTGGGACCGGCGGAATCGTGGCGTACCATTCCTCCAGCAGCCTCCCGTCCAGGTACAACCGCCCCGCCGCCATCCGCACCTCCTCGCCAGGCATACCCACAACCCTCTTGACGTACATATCACGGGGAGGCCCCGGCCTCCGGAACACCACTATATCCCCCCTTGCCAGGCTCCTTTCATCCGGCGATCCTGCCGGAGAAGCGGGTTCAATCAGGACGTAGTCCTTGTCCGCCATATTTGGCAACATGCTGTCGCCCTCCACCCGGAAGCGGTGTGAAACGGTAACATAACTCGCTATACGCACGGCAGACTTGAACGGATGTATTATGTATATTTCAGTCCTCCCGCAAGGCGGCTGCGAGAGACCCGTAGCCACACATAGCCGCAACCCCCGGCAGGCGCAAAATTCCGGCGGAGTGGGACTCTGTATAGCACGGTCGCCTTGCCCTTGGCTAGACGGCCGTTCCCACGCACCCTATAATGGCCCAGTCCCAGGACTCGCCTCAGCCGCCAGACTCAGGAGTGAAATGCCATGCCTGCCGTACCGTCAGATGGAGTAGTGCGCGTCGGCCTGATCGGCGCAGGGGCCAACACCCGCCGCAGGCACATACCCGGCCTGCGGGAGCAGCAGGGGGTGGAGATCGTCAGCGTGGCCAACCGCAGCCGCGAGTCCGGCGAGCGCGTTGCCGGGGAGTTCGAGATCCCCAGGGTGTACGACAACTGGCTTGACCTGGTACAGTCCGATGACATCAACGCCGTCTGCATCGGCACATGGCCTTACATGCACCGCACCCTTACCCTGGCCGCCCTGGAGAACGAGAAGCACGTCCTGTGCGAAGCCCGCATGGCGATGAATGCCAGGGAGGCCCACGACATGCTGGACGCCTCCCGCCGGAAGCCCCATCTCGTGACCCAGATAGTTCCGGCCCCCGCCACACTCGAAGCGGACGAGACCATCCAGGACCACATTGCCAACGGCTATCTTGGCGAGCTGCTGGCCGTCCGCCTCCGGGTCGCCAACACCGAGGGACGGGCCAGTCCCGGGGATACCTTCGCCGACCTCGATTCCCCTCTCCACTGGCGTCAGGACCGGGACCTGAGCGGGTACAATGCCATGAGCATGGGCATCTGGTACGAACAGCTCATGCGCTACGTCGGCCCCGCCACCAAGGTCATGGCCATGACGAAGGTCTGCGTGCAGCAACGCCTGGATGAGAACGGCCGCATGAGGGCCGTCTCGGTCCCCGACCACATCAACGTCATCTGCCAGATGGCCTGCGGAGCGCAGGCCGACCTTAGCTGGAGTTCCGTGGCCGGTCTGCAAACAGGCTCGGAACTGTGGCTCTTCGGCGCCGACGGCACCCTGCTCCTCAAGGGGCCCCCAATGAACACCCTCATGGGCGGCAGAAGGGACGGCGACGGCCTGGCCGAGATACCCATCCCGCCGGAAAAGCGCGGACGCTGGCGTGTTGAGGAAGAGTTCATCAACGCCATCCGCGGTGAGGAAAAAGTCACGCGCACCCCCTTCGAGGTAGGGGTGCAGTATATGGAGTTCACCGAGGCGGTGGCCCGCAGCGCCCAGACCGGTCAGGCCATCTCCCTCCCCCTCTAAATCCCGGTCGCAAAACCCAAAGGAGGCAACATCATGCCCAATGACGAGGTCCGAGTCGGCCTGATCGGAGCCGGCCGCAATACCCGGGATCGCCACATCCCAGGCTTCCACCAAGTCGAAGGCGTCGAAATAGTCAGCGTCGCCAACCGCAGCCGCGAATCGGGACGCCGCGTGGCCGACCAGTTCAATATCCCCGAGGTCTACGACAACTGGCGTGACCTGCTGGAAGACGACAGCATCAACGCCGTCTGCATCGGCACCTGGCCCAACATGCACCGCACCCTCACCGTCGCGGCCCTGGAAGCCGGTAAGCATGTCCTCTGCGAGGCCCGCATGGCCGCCTCCGCCCAGGACGCCCGTGAAATGCTGGCCGCCTCCCGCCGACGGCCCGACCTGGTCACCCAGATAGTCCCCTCGCCCCTTTCCTTCAAGGTGGACAACATGCTCCAGGAGATGATCGGCGACGGATACCTGGGCGAGCTGCTGTCTGTGGAGCTTCAGTCCCTGGGACCGGAGTTCGTGGACACTGCGAGTCCTTTGCACTGGAGGCAGAATCGCGACATCAGCGGCTTCAACATCCTCAATATGGGCATCTGGTACGAGGCCATGATCCGCTGGGTCGGCCGCGCCACCCGCGTCATGGCTATGGGCAAGGTCAACGTCCCTTACCGCCGCGACGAGGAGGGGACCATCCACGCCGTAACCATACCCGACCACGTGGACATCCTCTGCGAGTTGGCCAACGGCGCGCAGGCCCACCTCAAGTTCAGCGCCGCCACCGGCCTATCCGCTGGCAACGAGGTCTGGCTGTACGGCAGCGAGGGCACCATCCGCCTCGACCACCGCCTCAACATCTATGCTGGCAAGCGCGGCGATCATGCCCTGACCGAGGTACCCGTCCCCGAGGAGAAGCAGGGCTTCTGGCGCGTCGAGGAGGAATTCGTCAACGCCATCCGCGGCAATGAAGAGGTCACCCGCACCCCCTTCGAGGTCGGCGTCCACTACATGGAGTGGACCGAGGCCGTCACCCGTAGCGCCCAGACCGGCCAGGCTGTGTCCCTTCCCTTGTAATCAAGCCTGTAATCACGCCCCTTCCTTCCCGTGCAACCATAACCCCGCCATTCCCGTATTCGTAGGAATGGCGGGGCGTCCTTATTCATGGTAGTTTCAGGGTATGGCTGAAATCCCAGTAAATGGCATTTCCGGGTCCCAGGGCATCTTTCCGTCCGATTGGCTGCGCCGTGCCGTGGCCGAGGGGATAATCAGCGCTGGCGAGTACCGCATCCCCGACGAGAGCTTCCAGCCCGCCAGCCTCGACCTGCGTCTCGGCCCCAAGGCGTACCGGCTCCGTTGCAGCTTCCTGCCCCATGACATGCCCGTGGAAGCCAAGCAGGAAGACGGTTATGTCATGGACGAGATCGACATCCGCGACGGGGCCATCCTGGAGCGGGAACGCCCCTACCTCATACCCCTGGTTGAGGAACTACGGCTCCCGCCGGGCATCCACGCCCGCACCAACCCCCGCAGCTCTACCGGGCGGCTGGACATTTTCACCCGTGTCATCACAGACCGCAGCGACCGGTTTGACGAAATCAGGCCCGGATACAAAGGCAAGCTGTATCTTGAAGTCGCCTCCCGTTCCTTCACCGTCTACGTCAAGGAAGGTCTCTCCCTGAACCAGTTGCGCCTGATCAGGGGCGCATACAAAGAGTCGCAACGCAGCCACGCCCAGGCTGGGACGGAGCAGCCGCCATCCCCGGACCTGGAGGCCGCACACCTCAGCCCCGCCTCCGGCCCCGAGGTGTTCCTGAGCATCGACCTGTCCGGCGGCGAAGACCGGGTGGTCGGGTACAAGGCACGCAAGAACAGCTTTCTGCTCGACCTGTCCCGCATCGGCAGGTACGACGTAGAGGACTTCTGGGAACCCGTCTACCGCGAACGCCGGGAGCGGCTGGTCCTGGAGCCGGAGGAGTTCTACCTGCTATTGTCGTCGGAAACGGTCACCGTGCCGCCGGGCTACGCCGCCGAGATGACCGCCTACGACCCCACCAGCGGAGAGTTGCGGACCCACTATGCCGGATTCTTCGATCCGGGATTCGGCTACGACCCCCAGGGCCTCTCGCCCGGAAGCAAGGCCGTCCTGGAAGTCCGTGCCCACGACGTCCCCTTTATGATCGAGAACGGCCAGAAGGTATGCCGTCTGGAGTTCCAGACAATGGCCCAGGCTCCGTCTATCCTCTATGGCCCCGGCGCCGGCTCCTCCTACCAGTACCAGGAGCTAACGCTCAGCAAGCACTTCAAGCGTGCAGTCAATCCCACGCCCTCCCGCCAGCTCCCCCTGTTCTAAGGGCGTAACCGCCCCCGTCATGTTCAATCCTGCCTCCGACACCTGTAGTCCGTCGTTCCCGTGAGAACGGAAATCCATGTGCGCAAACTATGAAACGCACTCATCCACAGGAGTAACGAAACAGGGCCAAACAAGAACGGGGATGACGAGCGCCGTCATCCCCGCTTGGTCAGACTACCATTTCCAACCCTGTCATCGCGACCTACTTCGGGTCGTTCTTCGGGAACAGGTCCGGCAGTGGGATCCGCGGCAGGGACCGCTCATCGGGGATGGGCAAACGCTCCCGTGACCGGCTGCCGAACTCCCGGTCCTCGGGCCACTCACCAAGGGTAACCGGCACGGCAATTTCATCCCCGTCCCGCAACACCGTAAGCTGCACTTCGTCCCCCGGCAGGTGCTTGTTAAGCTCGGTGATCAGGTCCGGCACCGTCGCAACCGGCGCCCCGTCCAGCGAGAGTATGATGTCCCCGCCGCGGGTCGGCATTCCCTCCATGTCCGCGCCCGAGGGTATCAGCCTGGCTTCCTGCGCCGGGCTGCCGCTCATCACCTGGGTAACGTACACGCCGCTCTCCACGGGCAGGTCCAGCGTTTCCACCAGCAGCGGCTCCAGGGTGGCCGCGCCGATGCCCAGCCACGGCGGCTTGATCTCCCCCTTGCTCCTCAGCCTCGGCATCAGGTCGCCCAGGGTGTTGGACGGCACGGCAAACGCGATACTCCCCTGTCCCAGGGTGCGCGGGACCAAGCCCGGCGCGACGTGGATGGCCGTGTTGATGCCCACCACCTGTCCGTCACGGTTGAGCAGCGGCCCGCCCGAATTGCCGGGGTTGATCAGCGCGTCCGTCTGCACCGCCCCGGATATGAGCCGCGATATGTCGCTGGGGATGGTGCGGTCCACGCCGCTTATCACCCCCACAGTCACCGAGCCGTCCAGCCCGAAGGGGCTGCCGATGGCGATGGCCAACTGGCCGGGCCGCAGGTTGTCCGAATCTCCCAGGGTCAGCGGCGTGATGCCCTTCACCGCCTCCGGGTCCACCTTGATTAGCGCCAGGTCGTTGGCCGGGTTCACCCCCAGCACCTCCGCCTCAACGCTGGTGCGGTCCTGGAACGACACCCGCACCCGGTCCGCGTTCTGGATTACGTGGTTGTTGGTCACGATGTGACCTTCCATGTCAATCAGGAACCCGGACCCGGCCCCCAGACGGTTGAACGACTGGGCCATCTGCAAGTCCACGTTCACGTCCACCACCGCCGGGCTGGCCTCCTCATAGATCCGCTGCACCAGGTTCTCGTCGAACAGCGCCGCCGACGCAGGCGGCGTTACCCTGTCCAGCCCGGGGCCGAACCACGCAAAGGCAACGACGGCTATCACGGCAAAAGAAAGCGCCGTCACCGCAAGAGCAAACGACTTGGAAAGTTTGTTCATCTCGCCCACATCTTCATCTCTGGAGTTCGCCCCGAAAAGCCGGGGCCTTATTCTGGTTGACTAACCGCTCTCATGTCAATACATACTATCATCTCACACGCCCTGCCAGGGTCACCGGCACAAGGGCATACAAATAGTCTGTATCATCCAATACGCGCCCAACAGCCAAACGGTTTCACCAACTTTGAAAAATGAGTGGGCATTCGGAGAATACACTACCGTCATTCCCATTTTCACGGGAATCCACTGGCAACCATCCAGACGCTGCGGGAAAAGCTGCTACCGTGGGCCGGAGCGGTCTCCCCCCCGCCTTGGCCGGGGACCACTTGCACGCGGCGTATCCCCAACAGGCCCGGGATGGCCTCCCCTGCCCTGGTCCCGGTAGTTGGGAGCGGTGATTGGCACGTCGTTGACAACGTTTATGTCCACCAGACGGGCGGCGATACGGGGTCTGGTCTTCTTCAGTTCTTCCATGTCCGAGGCCGTGGTTATCACCGTGGGAAGATTGGCCTCGTGGCGATGCACGATAATCTGGTACAGCTTCTCCTCGGCCCAGGGCGTGCTGCTTTCAGTCCCAAGGTCGTCCAGCACCAGCACCGGGACGGTGATCAGTTCCTCAAACAACTCGTCGTACCCGATTGCGCTGTCCGGCCTGAACGTGGCGCGCAGGTGGTCCATCAATGTGGGGACGAAGGCGAAGAACACCGGACGGTCCTGCAGGAGGCTGACCCCCGCAATCGCCACCGCCAGGTGCGTCTTCCCGGAACCCCACGGCCCGGTGAAGAGCAGCCACCCCTCCGGGTCAGCGGCAAAGCTCCGGGCCGCCCGCAGGGCCTCGGCCAGCGATTCCTGGTCAGTGCGGGTCGCCCCCTGTCCGCCGCGCGGGTCGAAATTGTCGAAGGTCATCCGGGACAGCATACTGTCCGGCACAGCGCCGATGTCCAGGTCGGGCCGGTTGTTGAAATAGCCCAGTTGCCACACCCTGGAAAAGCCGTTGAATCCCTCCAGCCGCGTCCGCAGGACATCGTCCATCCGCTGCATCGGCCCGCGTACTGTGATCACCGTGGGAAGCGCGTTGTTGTAGCGGTGGTTCACCACCTGGAACAGCTTCTCCTCGGCCCACGGCGTCGCGCTCGTAGTCCCCAGGTCGTCCAGCACAAGCAGAGGAACGTTCCGCACCTGCTCGAAAAGTTCGTCGTAAGTCACGGGACTCTCCGGCGAGTAAGTGGCCCGCAGATGGTCCAGCAGGTCGGCGGCTACGATGAAGAAAGTGGTCTGCTGCCGTTCAATGCAACGGTTGGCAATTGCGGCTGCCAGGTGGGTCTTGCCGCTGCCGCTGGGGCCGCACAGCACCAGCCAGCCTTCAGGGTTCTCCGCGTAATCCGCCGTGAAAGTATACGCATCGGAAAACATCTGGCGGTTAGCCGCGCCCCCCGGTTGCCCATCCGTCCGGGTGCCGGCAAAGGTGATTCGCGTCAACGCCCCCAGGTTGCTGTACCGTCGCAGTGCCGTGACCCGCGTGGGAACGTTCTGCGTCTCATGGCACACGCACGGGAACGCCTGCCCGAACTCCGGGTGACCGACGTGGACCCGCTTGGACACCCACCCGCTGCCATTGCAGCGGGGACAAAGGTCAACTTCCTCAGCGGGTTGCGCGGTCCTGTGCCCTGCGCCGTTGGTATGCCTCAAGATGCTTGCGGCGTTGATCCTCCGCAGGATGTCGCCCAGGCTTTCCATCGTTCCTTCCTGCACCCCTTCCTTCCGACGCCCACCGGCGCAGAATGCCGGAGACATAGCGCCAACTGCGCTTGTTCTCCCCCACGGCTATAGCGAACGCCTCTCTCACCCACTCCGAGGGGTAATTCTCCTCCGCGTCCTTCAACTCCTCCGCCAGCATCGGGGAGAGCGTACCAATGGTCTCTTCATAGAGGGCGAATATGTTGGGTCTGGAATCAAGAGCGTGCGGCACGTCCGGCGTGAGTCCTCTGTCCGTGTCCGGCCCCGGCGCTTCCTGTCCCCACAGCCTCTCCAGCGCCCGCCGGTCGTGGGGCGTGTTGAGCAGGTAATACTCCCCGCTTCCGTCCGGCGAGCCGGGCGCATAACAGAGAAACACCCCCCGCTCCACCGCCAGCCTCAGCCCCCGCCGTATCTCCGGGACCGCGTTCCGCCCGGGACCTCCCAGCCCCCGCAGCAGCGTCCGGTCGTTGATGAATTCGGTCAGGGGAGTCATCCGGGGCGAGCCCCGCTGCCGGTGGCACAGCCAGATTCCCCGCATTACCACCTTCAACTCGGCCAGGTCGTCAATCTCTTCGAGCAGAGGCCCGAACAGCGGGTTGGGCACCGGCGTATACAGCGTGTCGCGGCTGAAACCGGAAAAGGTCATGGAGAGGAATCCCCCCTTTCCAGAGGCAACTATTCCTTTGCGTCACTTAGATTATGTGCTGTACCGCAGCTTTGCGACGGCAAGGATAGTACCCGCTCCACGAAATCATGGACTATTGGACGGTTATCCTCCACGTCGTGGTCGTCCATGAAGTCGTTATAGAAATTGCGGTGTAACATATCTGCTGCTATAAATCCCCTGCTTATCCTATAGTCGCTATATTCCCGGGAGAGGGCTTCAGCGTGAAATCGCAGCGCTCTATGTGAATTGCCAGACATTCCCCGTTCTTGCATAACCGCCATCAGTGCATGTGCAGCGGCGCCCCATAGCTTTTCGGATGCTTGCAGATGGTCTCCTGAGGCAAATTCCCGGTCCGAAGCTTCCAGAAATTCCCACGCTGTCTGAGCGTGTTCTTGGGCCGGCATATCCATCTCCGGAATAGAATGAGTCCTCTTTTGCGAACTGGGAATTTTCAATTCCCCGGACACTTCCGGTCAAATCCGGTCATTTCGCCCTGCCCAAAGGCGCTCGTCTGCCGCCTGACGTGCTCTTGTAGCGTCTTCTCGACTAACATCATCCATTTTGTGCCGCCGATCTCTCCGTCCTCGCCGGTCTGGGCCTTGAACCAGTTGATAGTCTCCCGGTCAAGGGTGATGGTGACATTCTCCAGGAAGTCTGCCTCGAAAGCGTCCTTTCTTTCCCGATGCCATTTGGCTGCCTCGGGGAAGAGCTCCTCGGTGGTCTTGGCGTTGGCCCAGTCCTCGTCGGTCCACTCGCGCTCGTCGGGGTTCTCGGCGATCTGCCTGGCTATCTCCGCCTCTTCTTCCGGGGTGTTGCGCACGATTCTAGGTATGTTCTCGTTCATACCGCGCTATCTCCCTGTTGTTGGCTTTTCTGAGGCTGATTATTCTGGTATTGCCGCCCCTGAGCGTCCAGACCACGTGGTGCAGGCGCCCGCCGATCATGGCGAGCGAGGCGTACCTGACTTCGCCTGCCCGTTCTTGTCGGCGGACGGTGGCGGTCCTCCAGTCTAGCTGGCTCACCATTGCGAAGTCGAGTCCTCTCAGACTGAGCGTTTCCTGTCGCTTGTCTTCGTCCCATTCGTATGGAGGGCCGGGTGTTGGGGCCATATCCCTCGGGTGTCATTACTTTTCCTGTGCATTGGCTTGGCCGATGCACAGGGCACACTGTTGGTTCTTTCCGGGTGAAGGAGCCTGCCACGCTTTGTTTTATGCAAAGCTGAAAAGAGGATTTTCAATTTCCCGGACATTCCCGGTCAATCCCAGACATTTTGCCCGGCACAAAGGCGTTGGTCTGCTAGAAGTCATCCACTTGTGCCAGCGCGTCGAACCGGACCAGGTTGTCCCGGAACAGGAGTCTCAGGCTGCCCGTCGGCCCGTTGCGGTGCTTGGCCACGATAATCTCCGAGATGTTCCGCGGGTACTGGCGGCCGGGGAAGTGCTGCTCCCACTCCTCCTCGGTGTAGTACAGGTCCTCCCGGTGAATGAACATCACCACGTCCGAGTCCTGCTCGATGCTGCCGCTGTCCCGCAGGTCTGAAAGCTGGGGCCGGTGCCCCGGACGGTTCTCAACCAACCGGCTCAACTGGGAGCAGGTGATGACCGCCACGTCCAGGTCGCGGGCCATCGCCTTGATGGACCTGGAAATTTCGCTGATCTCCTGCACCCGGTTCGCCCCGTTGCGGCTGCTGCCCTGGATCAACTGGAGATAGTCGATCACCAGCATGTCCAGCCCGTGCTCCAGCATCAGCCGCCGCGCCTTGCTGCGCATCTCCACCAGGCTTTGGAAGGGCGTATCGTCTATGAACAGCGGCAACTCCGACAGCCTTCCGATGGAGTCGATGATGCGCTGCTCCTCGGCCTCGGTGTACAGGCCCAGCCGGAGGCGGTGGGAGTCAATCTCGGCGTCCGCCGACAGGATACGCAGCGCAAGCTGCTCCCGGCTCATCTCCAGGCTGAACACTCCGACAATTGAACCGGCCTGGGCCGCGTTGATGGAGACGTTCAGCGCCAGGGTGCTCTTGCCGGTGGAGGGCCGCGCCCCCAGCACGATCATGTCCGAGCGTTGCAGCCCACCGAGCAGCTCGTCCATCTCGTTGTAGCCAGTCAGCACCGGGGCCTTGGTGTGCAGGTCCGGCTCCACCGCCGCGGCCCGGTCCTCCAGGTACTGGTCGTAGATCATCCGCAGGGGGATGAAGCCCCGGGGCGTCTGCCCGGCGCGCACACCGAACAACACATCCTCGGCCTGCCGCAGGGTGGCGTCCACGTCGGCGGTGTCGTTGTACCCGATGGCCGAAATCTCGTTGGCCGCGTCGATCAGCCGGCGCATGGTGGCGGTCTTGGATATGACCTCGGCGTAATACTCCGCGTGGGCCGAGGTCGGAGTCACAGCCACCAGGCCGCTGAGGTAGGACATGCCGCCCACTATTTCCAGCTTGTCCGTGCGTTGAAGCTCCCTGGCCAGGGTCACCTGGTCAATGGCTTCGTCTCGCTCGAACAGCGCCTGGCAGGCGGCGAAACACGCCTGGTTCCGCTCCCGGTAGAAGTCGTCGGGCCGCACCAGCGACGCAACGCGGGAGAAACACTCCCCGTCGATCAGCAGGGACCCGATAACCGCCGCCTCGGCCTCAAGATCGTGAGGTAGCAGTTTCTCCGCATACATCCGGGCGCTCTCCTGCCTGCTGAGAATGCCGCCCCGTGTTGTAGTCCGTGGCCGACGGACCGCCCTGCCGGCCGGGGAGCGGCGGATAGGGTCCGTCCCTGGTTGGTTACTCTTCCACTTCGGCGGTGATGTTGATGGTCGCCTCGATCTCGGTGGAAAGCCGCAGCGTCACCTGGTACTCCCCTGGCTCCCGGATCGGCTCCCCGGCCTCAACCAGCCGCCGGTCGATGTCCCGCCCAACGGTGTTGCTCAACTCGGTGGCGATCATCGCGCCGCTGATGGTCCCGTAGTAGCGGCCCATTGGTGTGACCCGGGCCTCCACCGTGATGTTGGTGCCGTCCAGCAATTCCGCAAGCTCAGTGAGCTCCGCGGTCTCCCGGATCCGCACCTCGTCGCCCGCGGCCTTGATCTTGTGCAGCCGCTTCAGCACCTCGGGCGTGGCCGCCTCGGCCAGCCCCTTGGGGATCAGGTAGTTGCGGGCGTAGCCATCCGCCACGCGCTTGATCTCTCCCGCCCGCGCCTGGTTAACAACGTCCTGGATGAATACCACTTCCATAATTGTCATCGTCCTTGGCTGGATATCGGCCCAGGCCTGCGGCCCGTTCCATGCAAGACCCATTATAAGCCCGGCGCGTCCGGCCCGGAAACCGGCAAGCGTCAGAGTGTTGATAAACGTGGACGCCCGGCCAGGGAGTCCGCAGACGCGGGAAGCAACATCTTAACCCACCCCGCCTATTCCAGTGTCAATACAAATTCAGGGATTTTCGGGCCAATTCCCGCGTTCCGTAACTTCATTGACGCCTGTTCAACCCGCCAACTAGAATCAGACCACCACGAGGTCAAAGACCTCTGCCTGACACCATCCAACCACCGGACGCTGTGAAAATGAGCTTTTCCGAAGACATCGAAAAGCGGGCCTTGCCGGTCCGCCAGGCAATCCTCGGGCACCCCTTCGTCACCGGCGTGGGAGATGGAACGCTGCCCGTGGAGAAGTTCAAGCATTACGTGATGCAGGACTACGTGTACCTGATCGACTACAGCCGCGTCCTCGCCCTGGCGTCAGCCCGCGCCCCCGACCTGGGAACAATGAGCTGGTTCGCCCGCCTCCTGGACGAGACCCTGAACACCGAGATGGAGCTGCACCGGAGCTACTGCTCCGAGCTCGGCATCACCCGGGAAGAGCTGGAGGCCACCCGCGCCGCGCCGACCACCGTGGCCTATACCAGCTTCCTGCTCAGCGTGGCCCACCAGGGCAGTTTCGAGGCGCTTGTCGCCTCACTGCTCCCCTGCCAGTGGGGCTACTGGGAGGTTGGGGAACGCCTGGCCGTGCAGGGAGAACCCAAGCACGCGCCCCTGTACTGCCAGTGGATCCAGATGTACACATCCCCGGAGTTCGCGGAACTGGCCCGCACCATCCGGGCAATGGCCGACCGTCTCGCGGAAAGGGCCGGCCCCGACGAGGTGGCAGCAATGGGGGAAGCCTATCTGACCAGCCTGCGCTTTGAGCACCGCTTCTGGGAAATGTCCTACACCCTCGAAGACTGGGCAGCGTGAGAGTGCCCTGTCGCTGGGACATTCATGGCAAAGACGCGAAGTGTACAATTGCCTTAGGCCGCCATCCACTGGGAGGGATTATGAATATCACTGGCTCCGGGCGACAGCGTGAGCAGAAGGACGCTGAATACATCAGGGACCATTACGATGAACTCAAAGCCCAGTACCCCGACCAGTGGATTGCGGTGTTCAACCAGGAGGTAGTTGCGAACGCGACTGATGCCTTCGACCTCATCCCCCAACTTCGGGGGAAGGGACTACAGGGCCGTGGAGCAATCAGGATTCAGCAGACCACCGGACCAGATGTCTGCCTGGGGATGGTCTGGATTAACCATGACACAGGCGGGTCAATCAAATGGCCTGTCCGTCCCGGAGAGGAGTACCGGCTGGAAGACGACCCGCACTACCAGGATGTTTTGTTCCTGAAAGCTCATCGGGATGAGTTTCTGAAGCAATATCCCGATAAGTGGATTGCTATATGGGACAAAGAGGTCGTTGCAGTGGCGGATAGCGAGTCCGGTTTGACACCCCAACTCAAGGCGAAAGGTCTCCAGAGCGTCGGAGTGCTGATCCGGGAAATGGAGACCGACCCTAAACTCTGGATACTTCCGGTCCAATGATTATCGGGTATTTCGATCTTGTGGGCGCGACTCTGCGCCCGTTCATCCGCTGCGAAGTCACCTTTCCCTCCTACCCGGACATTGCACCCGCATCTGTTGAGTTCGTAATCGACACAGGTTCCGACATGACGGCCATATCCCCTAATGTAGCCGCAAGAGCCGGGTTGAGGACAGCCGAGCTTCACGCCGGACACAGAGGCACCGGAGTTGGAAGCGCATTTTCAACCAGAGTAGTGGAATCCCAAATCGCGGTTCAGGACTTCTACACCTCGCACCTGCTGCACATCCCTGACCTCAGTCAACCCATGCCATCCCTTCTGGGACGCGACTTCATGCGTGGCTTCGCCCTGTTCATGGAAGAACGCACGGAGCGGGTATTCCTGCTCACCCCAGACGACCTGGACAACTTCGGCATCCCGCCCCTGCGCTGAGACCCCCTACCCTTTCACCGCCCGCAGCACCAGGCAGGGCCAGGAAAAGTGAATGTCACCATCCACCGGCCGGACCTGAAACGCCTCTACAACCTCCCCGGTCGCGCCGAGAAAGTCCTCCCGCAGCCTGCTCGTTTCCTCCTCGGATGTGCCCGTGCGCTTTACCCAGCTATTGAACTGGAGATATATCCGCGTAAATTCCCGCTCTGCAATGCTCAACCCGTGACCGGCCAGCATTGCCTCCAGCTCCGAGGGAGGCCGGTTATTGACATGGCTGAAGTCCCGGCGCAGCTCCACGTCGTTCATCCAGTCCGCCACCGCGCCGTCCTCCGGCGAAACGCTGTCAGCCATGACCAATGCCCCTCCCGGCGTGAGCGCCCGCCGCATCTCGTCCAGCGCCAGGTCCAGGTCCTCGAAGTGGTGGGCCGCGGCCCGGCTGGTGATCAGGTCTAATGACCCGTCGGCAAAGGGCAGAAACTCGGCGGCGTTGCGCACCAGCGCCAGGTTCGTCAGGCCCCGGTCGCGGCCTATGCGCCGGGTCTCCGCCAGCATCGGTCCGGTAATGTCGCTGGCCACCACCCGGTTGAACCCCTCGGACATTGCGAAGGCGGTGAACCCCGCGCCCGATCCCAGGTCCATTGCCCAGGCCCGCGACCCCGCCGGCAACTCCCCGGCCATGCGCATCATAATTTCGATGCGGTCGTCGTGCATGTGTACCGGGCTGGCCGCATACGCCGCGGCGTTGAGTCCGAACGTTTCCTGGGCGCGTTGGCCCCGTGGCGCGTTTCCGGAATCTTGAGTCATGGGCTGTTGGCCCCCTCTTCCAGTTTCTTCAAAAACCTGCCGGCATCTCGCGAGCGGCGGAGCTCGATGAATCTGAGGTGCGGGTACTCCCCGCTCTCAAATATCTCCCGGTAACGCTTCCGCCGCGGGTAATACGTCGTAAGCACCCATAGCAATATCGAGTCCCTGGTGAGGAACGCTTTTCTCAGCGACTCCTTGTTCCCCGAAAAAAGCTCGCGGCCCGTGATACTCCGGGCAATGGTCCGGGTGAACGCCCGGCACAACACCAGCGGAAAGGAGTAGTTGAGCCATACAACCGCGGTAGCCCGGCCCCAGATGATGTCCTGGGCATAGCTGTAATTCCCGTCCGCGACCCAACGCTCCGCGGTAGTAGCTTCGTCCACTATCTCCCGGAACTCGTCGTTGGGGCGTTCCACCCAGTCCGGCAGCCAGTGTATTGCGTCCAGTTCGACGAATGACCCTCCCGTAGCTGCGGCCAGGCGGCGGGCAAAGGTCGTCTTCCCGGCGCAACTGCACCCGATAACCGCCACCCGTCTCAGGTCCGGAAACTCGTCGCCTCCGGCCCTCCCTTGCCGGTCCCGGTTCCCACATGTTCTGAATGCAGTCATAAAATCATTCTAACAGAGCGGTTGGGCGTATTGGCCCGAATCTCCATAGTCTATAATGAAAGGGAGCCAATCGCTCCAAATCCCCAATCACGATTGGCAAACAGGAGAGAGAATTATGAGCATGGACCACACTTATAAAATCGTCGAGCTGGTAGGCTCGTCCAGCGAGGGATTGCAACAGGCCATCGAGAACGCGGTCGGCCGCGCCGGGCAGACCCTCCGAGGCTTGGACTGGTTCGAGGTCAGGGAAATACGGGGCAACATCCAGGAGGGCAACATCGCCTGGTACCAAGTCAAGGTTGGCATAGGCTTCCGAGTCCTGGACCCCGCCGACCTCCACCGAGAGTAGCGGCACAGCCATCAGGGTCTAACGCTGCCGGGGACTGAGAAACATCCAGTCCCCGGCAGCGTCGTTTTGGAGCGCCTTTGCCGTTGGACACGCAGACAGGTATCCGACCGCTCACCGGCGCCGGGTGTTTCCAACCTCAACCCATCCGAGGCTGCACACATGGGAACTGATATGCGCCAGTCCACGTCTATATGGATATACAATCTCTGCTGCCCAAACCAGCCCGATTTTGTGTCCCATATTTTATTCTTTTGGCAGAAGTTACCCGCATGAACTCCCCAATCAATATTGCCCTGATTTTCGCCGCATCCATCCTGGCCGCGCTGCTATCAGCCGCCTGCCAGGGTGGTCCCGCACCGTCCAATGCCACGCTGGAAGTCCCGTCAGGCCGCAGCCCCAACGTATCGGTAATAGGCACCGTCACATACCGGGAACGGCTGGCCCTCACCCCGGGCGCAACCCTCGTCGTGGAGCTGCGCGACGTGTCTTTAGCCGACGCTCCCTCCAGGCTCATCGCCAGCCAGACCATCCCTGACCCCGGTCAGGTCCCCATCAGGTTCGAGGTAGAATATAACCGCGACGACATAGACCCCCGTAACAGGTACTCTGTAACCGCGAGGGTCACAGAGTCAGACGGACGCCTGGCCTTCACCAACGACACGGCATACGAGGTCATAACCCGCGGCAATCCCAGCAAGGTGGACATGGTGCTGGTCCTGGTCCAGCCGCCGCCCGAGATGGAAAAGGACGCAGGCCCGGATTGGCGGACATGGGAAGAAGTACCGGCCCAGGTGGTATCGGCAAACCTGATACCCAACCAACCGGAGCATTTGCTGCGGGTCGCATACTACCAGTCCACCATCGAAGGCTGTACCCGCCCCGGCAGCGAGGGCTTGGAGGTGGTTGGCTTCGACATCATATCCAGCGTCACCCTGATGCAGCCGCCGCCCACGGCATGGGCCATTCCATGCCATGAGCAGGTGGTGGAGCTTGATACGGTGATACCGGTATTGGAGTCCCTTGAGCCGGGACCAACCTACCGGGTGATAGTGAACGGCCTGGATGCCACCACATTCACCATCCCGAAACCCGGCCCTGGACACATCATCATCGCCGAGTCGCACATTCGGAGCAGCGAGGTCATCCTCGGGGGCGCACCCCCGGAGTACCAGCTAAACGTCGTCTCCGCTATGCCCGGAGGCAGCAGCTGTTCCCAGTCCAACGGCTACGAAATCCAGCGAACAGAACCAAACAGGATAGACGTCCTCATCACCCATCACCGGGTTGCCGACCCGTCCATCGTCTGCACCGCCGACCTCCCCATCCTGGAGACCCTGGTCCCCCTGGGTTCCGGCTACGAACCCGGCACGGAATACACCGTCACCATCAACTCCGACACCGCCACCACATTCACGGCCCAATAACCACACAGAGAGGGCGCCTTCCAAAATCCCTCCCTGCAATAGAGTCCCATGCACAACCGTCTTTTCCGAGAAAATGGGAATCCACACGCACCGGCGATGAACTCCCGCCTTTTGATGAAGTCCCGCTTTTTATGGTAACGATAGGGCGGGGACAGACCGCTGCGGGAGCAGACCAGCCCCCATGTGATCTGCCTGTAGCATCCCTACTTCAAGTCCTCAACCTTCGGCCCGACTTCCTCCATCAACAGCCGCAGGGAACGCTGCATCAGCGAGTGGTCGTCCGGGTCCTGGGTGATGGCCAGCAGATGGCCGAACCCGCCCACCTCCTCGTAGCTCTTGCGAATCTTGTCCGCGCACTCCTGAGGGTCGCCGACTATCCAGACGTTCTCAATCATGTAGTCAACGTCCACAGCCTCGTCGGGCATGTCCGGGTCAACCTTCACGTAGGCCAGGTTGCCCCCGGCCTTCCGGTTGATGTACTGGTGCTCGTTGAACGGTCGCCCCAGCACCACCCGCGCCTCCTCCCGGGCCGACTCGGGAGTCTCCCCGACGTACACCTCCCGGCCCACGCGAAGCTCGCTCCGGTCCGGCGTCCTTCCCGTGCTGGCCGCCCCCTCCTCGACCCGCTGCCACAGTTCCCCGATGTGCTGGTCCATCAGGTTCGTCATTGGTATCCAACCCCGCTCCCCGGCCATACGCAGCGTCTCCGACGTGGGAGTCGAGGCCGCCACGCCGATGGGCGGGTGCGGCTTCTGAAACGGCTTGTAGTGCAGCCGCCGCTCCAGCACCGGGTCCGTTTCCGGCGCGTGTACCTGGTAATACTTGCCCTCATACCCGAACTTCCCGTCCTCCGCCTCCCACAACCCCAGCACAATGTCCAGCGCCTCCTTGCCCTGCTCCCGCACGTCGTCCATCGAGTTGTACTCGATGCCGTACAGGTGCAGGTCGGTGGGCAGCGAGCGCACGCCGATGCCCCAGTAGAACCGGCCCCGGGCCATGTGGTCCAGCATCGCTATCCGGTGGGCCGTGTCCACGGGGTGGTGCAGCGGCAGCATCGTCACCCCCGTGGCCAGCACGATATTCTCGGTCAATGCCAGCGCCTGCGCGATGAGAAGCTCCGGCACCGGGGCGTTCTCCCACATCTCCGTGATGTGCTCCCCGATCCATGCCTCGTG
>DAOUJS010000198.1:0-4015 GCA_034422355.1 Dehalococcoidia bacterium
CCGCCGAGCTGCTCCAGTTCTTCCGCATCATCGACGAGCAGGCCGGCCGTATGCGCCGCCTGATCAACGACCTGCTGGACGTGACCCGCATCGACGCGGGGACCCTGACAATCGCTCCCCAGCCCACCGACGTGGCGGTGCTGGTCGAAGACGCCAGGAGAGTCTTCCTGCGCAGCGGGGCCGGGAACAGCATCGAGGTCAACCTGCCGCCGGACCTGCCGCGGGTCAGAGCCGACGGGCAGCGCATCCTGCAGGTCCTGAACAACCTGTTGTCCAACGCCTCCAGGAACTCTCCCGAGTTCTCCACCATCAGGGTGAGCGCGTCGGTGGAGGACGTGTACGTTGCCGTCTCCATATCCGACGAAGGCCGGGGCATCAACGCCCACCACCTGTCCCGCCTCTTCGAGAAGTTTCCCCTGCCCGAATGGGAGAACAGGAGCCTCCATGAGCAGGGGAACGGCCTGGGGCTTGCCATCTGCAGGGGAATAGTGGAGGCCCACGGAGGGCGCATGCGGGCCGAGAGCGCCGGGGAGGGGCTGGGCGCGCGGTTCACATTCACCATCCCCACCGTGGACGAGGCCAGCCCGGTGGGGACGGCCAGCCCGGGACCGGAACCGGCGGCCCGGGAGCGGGTGCGCATCCTGGCGGTGGACGACGATATGCAGGTGCTGCGCCACATACGCAACACTCTTTCCCAGGCGGGCTACACCCCGGTAGTGACGGTCAATCCCGATGAAGCGCAGCATCTGATTGAGAGGGAGGCCCCCCATCTCATCCTGCTGGACCTGATGCTGCCCGGGACCGACGGAATCGAGCTGATGAAGCGCATTGTGGGAATCACCGACGCGCCGGTCATCTTCGTGTCCGGCTACGGCGATGACCGGAACGTGGAACGGGCCTTCCAGTCGGGGGCCGACGATTACATCGTCAAGCCCTTCTCGCCCAACGAGCTGGTGGCGAGAATCGAGGCGGTCCTGCGCCGGCAGATGACCTCGGAGCGGGCCAGGACCCGCCAGCCCTATGTGCTGGGCGATCTGAGCATCGACTACGCCGCGCGCCGGGTAACGGTGGCAGGCCGGCAGCTGTGGCTGACCGCGACGGAGTACAAGCTGCTCTACGAGCTTTCCATCAACGCCGGACGCACCATGACCCACGATGACCTGCTGCGGCGGGTCTGGGGGCAGAACTACGCCGGCAACTCGCATCTGGTGCGCTCCTTCGTCAAGAAGATTCGCCGCAAGCTCCATGACGACGCGGCCAGCCCCAGCTACATCATCACCGACCCGCGCGTCGGCTACCGTATGGAAAAGCCCGGATAAAACCCGGAATTCGCCCTCCTCACCCGCAGTGACCGGCAAGGCGGGCGCGGAGCTTGATGCTTATGCGAAATCCGGCCAGGACGGCGCGCCATGCACATAGGTATGTCCATAATGTTCCAGAACCCGGACAAGCGCCTCTCCGACCACGAGGTCTACCGCAACGAGGCGCGGCTGGCCGGCCTGGCCGAGCCGCTGGGGTATGATTCAATCTGGGCTACGGAGCATCACTTCACCGGCTACACCATGTGCCCCGACGCGCTGCAATTCCTGTCCTATATGGCCGGGCGCACGGAGCGGGCCAGGCTGGGGTCCCTGGTGGTGCTGCCGTGGCACGACCCGGTGCGCCTGGCCGAGGAGCTGACGATGCTGGACCACCTCAGCGGCGGGCGCGTCATCGTCGGCATGGAGCGCGGGGTGGCCCAGGTGGAGCACGAAGGCTTCCGGCTGGACATGGCCGAATCGCGGGGGCGCTTCATCGAGTCGGCCCGGACGCTGGCCAACGCTCTGGAACAGGGCTACGCCGAATTCGACGGAAATTATGTGCGGCAGCCGAGGGTGGAAATCCGCCCCTCGCCCCTCCGCTCCTTCCGGGGACGGTCCTACGCCGCCGCCATCTCGCCCGAGTCCAGCGTCGTCCTGGCGATACTGGGCATGGGTCTGCTGATTATCCCGCAAAAGCCGTGGCGCGAGGCGCAGGCGGCGCTGGCGACGTACCGCTCCACCTACCGGGAAGTCAACGGTGGGGAGCCTCCCGCCCCGGTGGTGACTACCTTTGCCTATTGCGACGAGGACGAGGAACGGGCGGCCCGGATGTCCCGCCGCTACGCCGGCGCCTACTGGGAATCGGTGATGCAGCACTACGGGCTGCGCGGCGGCCGCCTGAAGACCGCGCGGGGCTATGAATACTACGGCGACTTCATCGACGACCTGAACAGCTACGGCGAGGCCGCCGTACAAGAATCTTTCGTCTCCCTACAGGTCGCCGGCACGCCGGAGCAGTGCTACCGGAAGGTGATGGACATCCGCAGCTACACCGGCGCAGGCTCCCTGGTGGCGGCCTTCAGCTACGGCGGTATGCCCTACGACGAGGCCGAGCGGAGTATGCGCCTGTTCGCCTCGGAAGTGATGCCGGAACTCAAGAAGCGGGAGTGACCTGATTGACGAAGCGCCGGATGATTTGGAAAGCGGGATTCCTGCCGGCAGGTTGAAGGGTCACAGCGATGCGTCCAGGACCCAACGGCATTCCGGCAGCGCAGACTCCGGAACCCTGGAATAGCTCGCTAAACGGCGGTGCCGTCCTTTTCGGGCGGCGGGCCGGATAGTCGCCTGGCATCGTTCTAGCCATTGGCTCCAGCGACGGAGGCTGATAACGGGGCAACGGTTGCCGTGCCTCCGCAGGAACAACTTTGGACGCTGGCGCGGGACTGACCCCGCAGATCCTGCATATCGATTGCCACTTGCCAACCACCGCTGAGCGCGTGGTTCGGACTGGATCTGCCGATTACCGAACTGCCGTTACTTCGAGTTGGACACCTTCGTGTTGCTGGATGCGGCTGATGACCTCAAACAGGTTGCGAGCGTACGGATTGCCAGCCGGCCCGAACATGCGCATGAGGCTCTTTGGCGGATTGCCGGTGAGGGACCCAAGCTCCTCGAACCCCATGGTGGTGTTGATATAGTCTCGAAGCAGTATCTTGCCTGTCTCGACATCCCCGGCAAGCAGACATTCGACGCCTTCCTTCAGCAATCCTACTCGAAATGCCGGGTCTCGCTCCGTGCAGGCTTGCACGGTCTCCTTGAAGTCACGGGTGAGCGGCATATCTCATACTTCCTGCTGCTTGCGACGTCTGTATTCTCGCCACAGCTCGCGAGCATCCTCAATGTCCCTCTGCTGGCGTGCCTTGGTGCCACCGCCAAGCAGGACTATCACGGTGTCTCCGTCTCTGCCGAAATATACGCGGTAGTCTGGACCAACGTTGATACGGTACTCCAGCACCCCGCTGTCGGCACCTCTCACATTAGACAGGTTGCCAGCCTCCATGCGGGCTAGTATCCTATCGCTATTGAAATGATGTGTGCGGATATATGGCAGATCAGCAGTGAGTGGATCAGGAGTCCAGGGGAACACATTGGGCAGCGGGAGGGGACGCGATGGTGAAGAAATACCGGGTGGAGCTGACGGAAGGGGAACGAGGGGAACTTAAGGGGCTGGTGTCCCGGGGACGGGCGGCGGCCTGCAAGCAGACCCATGCCCGGATACTGCTGTTGAGTGATGAAAACCAGGCCGAGGGTTCAATGATGGACCGGGAGATAGCCCGGGTTCTGCAGGTGGGCACGGCCACGGTGGAACGGGTGCGCCGCCGGTGTGTGGAAGAGGGGGTGGAGGCGGCCCTGGGCCGGCGCCAGCAGTTGAACCGGCGTCCGAAGAAACTGGACGGGTCCGGGGAGGCCCACCTGATTGCGCTGGCCTGCTCGCCGCCCCCGGAGGGACGGGTCAGTTGGACGCTGCAACTGCTGGCTGAGGGCTTGGTGGAGCGGAAGGCAGTGGCGAGCATCAGCGCGGATACGGTGGGCGGGACCTTGAAAAAACCAACTCAAGCCCTGGCTGAAGGAAAGCTGGTGTCTGCCGCCCCAGGGCAGCGCCCAGTTCGTCTGCGCTATGGAGGACGTGCTGGAGGTGTATCACCGGGACTACG
>DAOUJS010000199.1:0-7688 GCA_034422355.1 Dehalococcoidia bacterium
CTGGACCGCATCTGGCACTTCGTGGAGAGCACCGACCTGGACATGGCCGACGCCTCGGAGCGCATCCTGGAACACCGCCACCGCCGGGAGCAACTGGAAGCCGCCGCCGAGGAGGCCCGGGCCGTGTTGTCCCAGCGGCGGGAATTGCTGGACAGCGCCGACGTAATCGCCGCATTCGCCAGGGACATGAGCAAGTTTCTCAGGAACAGCGAACTCACTGAGACCAAAGCCTTCGTGCGGTCCTTTGTGAAGGAGGTCTTGGTCCGGCCCGGCGGAGCGACGATTATCTATACGATCCCACGTCGGAGGACAGTCCCATAGGGGAAAGGATGCCGCTGAAATTGCCTTGAATGGCGGAGTTCGCAGTTACATACATGGTGGTGGGCCGTGTGGGGGTCGAACCCACGACACCCGGATTAAAAGTCCGGTGCTCTGCCGAACTGAGCTAACGGCCCATGGACCTGGGGGTCTTGAGCGGCGGGGGAACGTTCTGCCAACGGCGAAAGGCAGAACCTCTTACAACGATTCTAGCAAGCTGCACGCTCGGCCCGCAACATTCGCCCCGGCGACGTAGGCGCCTTGCGGGTTTGCTGGTCTGATTTACTGGCGCTCAGACCCTTTCCAACCCCGGACCCGCTGCCCTATCACATCTCCACGGGAGAGGACCACGGCGACAGCAACTGCCGGGGTTGCCCGCCCCTTCGCGGGCGAGTGCACCTGTCAGGTCAGGGGACCATATTTTCGGCAAACTTGAACATCGCCCAAGCATGGCATTTGCGGGACATTGGGAGTACAATGCTCTGAAACCATAATCCGGCACCCACATTTCGACATCAACGGCACGGTGATCCGATCATACTGGCTGGAGAAGATGATCAGTGGTAGCCACGACCGACGCCGATGTCCTCATTGACCGGGTCTCCGGTTATCTTCCCGAACACGCCATCGAGACCGTCCGGCGGGCCTACGACTTCGCCGAACAATGCCATGACGGACAGATGCGGCGGTCCGGCGAACCCTATATCGCCCACCCTCTCCAGACCGCCCTCTTCCTCGCCGACCTCAACCTCGACGTTCACACCATCAGCGCCGCCCTCCTCCACGATGTAGTCGAAGACTGCGGCGTCACCCTCGAAGACCTCACCGACCGATTCGGCGACGAAGTCGCCCTCCTCGTGGACGGCGTCACCAAGCTCACCCGCACGGAGGCGGTAGCGGGGCGGGGGCGGGATCAAACCGCGGTAGCGGGGCGGGGGCGGGACCAAACTGCGGCAGCGGGCCGGGACCAAGTCAACGGGCGCACCCAGCAACCGGCGCTGGGCCAGGACCTTCCCGCCGGGGACGGGCCACACATGCGCGAACCGGCTCCGAACCGGGTTGGGGGCGACGTTCTCAGCGAGCAGGACCAGCTCTACTCCGAGAGCCTTCGCAAGATGCTCGTGGCCATGGCCGAGGACATCCGCGTGGTGCTCATCAAGCTGGCCGACCGCCTCCACAACATGCAGACCCTCGATGCTCTGCCCGAGGAGAAGCGCAAGCGCATCGCCCAGGAAACCCTGGACATCTACTCCCCCCTCGCCCACCGGCTCGGCATATGGGAGATCAAGTGGCGTCTCGACGACCTCTCCTTCCGGCACCTGAACGAGACCCGCTACCGGGAGATCTCCAGGATGCTTGCCTCCAAGCGGGTTCAGCGGGAGGAGTACGTCGAGATGGTGTCCGACCGCCTCCGCGAAGAGATGCAGCGGTTCAACCTCGGTGGTGAGGTGGTAGGACGGCCCAAGGGCATCTACAGCACCCACCAGAAGATGGAACGCTACGCGGCCCAGGGCAAGGAACTGCGCGAGATATACGACCTCTACGCCCTCCGTGTTATCGTCAACACCAAGGAGGACTGCTACAAGACCCTGGGCGTCATCCACCAGCTTTGGCACCCCATCCCAGGCCAGTTCGACGACTACATCGCCAACCCCAAGGAGAACATGTACCAGGCCCTCCACACAACGGTCATATGCGAGGGCGGCACTCCCCTGGAAGTGCAGATCAAGACCTACGACCTCCACTACCTCGCCGAGTACGGCGTCGCCGCCCACTGGCGCTACAAGGAAGGCAAGACCGGGGACATCCACTTCGAGGAGAAGATGGCCTGGATGCGCCAACTCCTGGAGTGGCAGCGGGAGATGGCCGGCACCGCCGAGTTCCTGGAGTCGGTCAAGCACGACATCTTCCGCGACCAGGTGTTCGTCTATACCCCCAAAGGCGACATCGTTGAGCTTACCTCCGGCTCCACGCCCATAGACTTCGGGTACAAGATTCACACCGACCTCGGCCACCGCTGCATCGGCGCAAAGGTGAACGGGCGTCTCGTGTCCCTGGACACCTCGCTGCAGAACGGCGACACGGTGGAAGTCCTGACATCCAAGGAGCAGCGCGGACCCAGCCTGGACTGGCTCAACCCCAACCGGGGCTACGTCCGCTCTGCCACGGCCCGTTCAAAGGTGCGCCAGTGGTTCCGGCGGCAGGCGCGGGGCGCAAACATCCAGCGGGGCCGCGAGCTGTTGAAGCGGGAACTGCGCCGCCTCAACCAGCAGTTGGACGACGACGAGATACTGTCCCTCTGCAAGTACGACAACATGGACGAGCTCCTGGCCAACTTGGGATCGGGCGGCATCTCCGAGAGCCAGTTGGCCTACCGGCTGGCCCAGTCAAAGCGGGTTGCCGACGCCCAGGAGCAGACCCCCAGGCCCAACCTGCCCCTCTCCAGCCCAAGCTCGGGCATCTCCGTCCTCGGTGTCGGAGACCTCCTGATCCGCATGGCCCGCTGCTGCAACCCGATACCGGGCGACGACATCGTCGGGTTCATCACCCGCTCCCGGGGCGTCACGGTCCACAAGCAGGGCTGCTCCAGCCTGAGCAACGAGGACGAACCCGACCGCATCGTCAACGTCGACTGGGGTGAGACCCACAACCTCTACCCCGTCAGGATCGAGATACGGGCCTACGACCGGGTCGGCCTGCTGCGGGACGTCACCCTCAGGGTCTCCGAGGAACACGTCAACATCGCCTCGGTGATCACCAAGGAACACCAGGACGGCACAGTGACCATGGAGCTGACCCTCCACACCACGGGCCTCGACCAGTTGGGCAAGATATTCTCCAAGCTGGAGGGCATCCGCAGCGTCTTCTCCGTCACCCGCCACCGCTCCGCCCTCTCCCCCGCCATGGCAGACTGAGGCAGCAGTTCCACTCACGGGATATAAACCAGTGCACGGTATGATCTCATGTAAGCGTCAGCATTCCCCCGGTTTTTGGATCTGAAACTCCCTCAGTTTGACAGAAAAGCCGCAAGCCCATGTGACAATCTGTCATTGACAGAATATCACTCTTGTGATTACTATGAGTATCATTTAAGGTTGCCGCGGGATTGGTAGATTGAAGTGATGGCCTCCAGTTTTGCCGAGAACCCTTATGACCGCTTCAGAGCTATTCGCTCTTCGTTAGGCAAGCCAGACTTTGAATCTCCCGGCGTGATGCTTTATCAAGTCGATTCTCTGATGGCTATGCCGGTGCTGACAGACCAATTGATAGATTTGACGGTAACCAGCCCTCCATACAATATAGGGAAAGAATACGAAACACCAATGCCGTTAGAGTCTTATTTGGATTGGACAGCGGATTGGATACGACAGGTATATCGCCTTACTGCGCCCTCTGGTGCATTTTGGCTTAACCTCGGTTACATCGAGGTCCCCCAGCGTGGAAGAGCGATTCCCATTCCATATTTAATATGGGACCAAATACCCTTCTATCTTGTCCAAGAAGTCATCTGGAATTACGCTGCTGGCGTTGCTACGAAGCGCATGTTCTCACCACGGAATGAGAAATTTCTTTGGTATGTGAAGAACCCGGAGCAGTACACATTTAACCTTGATGCAGTACGCGACCCGAATGTCAAATACCCTAATCAGAAGAAGAACGGTAAAGTCAGGGTCAATCCGTTGGGAAAGAACCCAACGGATGTCTGGCAGGTTCCTAAAGTGACTACCGGCGAAAACATGACTGGCCGACGGGCGTCACCGGAACGAACTAGCCACCCCGCTCAATTCCCCAAGGCAGTAATCGACCGAATAATTAAGGCATGTAGCAAGCCTGGAGAAATTATTTTTGACCCTTTCGTGGGGTCTGGAACAACAGCAGTATCCGCCGCTGAGAACGGGCGCCTTGCTATCGGCTTCGAGATCAAGGAAGAATATCTGAAAATCGCGTCCAGCCGTCTTGCCCAAGGCTCGATGAGTGGAGAAGATCAGGAAATCATGCCAACCCAGCCGAAGTTACTTGAACACGGTCATTCATACAACACTAACATCTTATAGCGGTCAGCTTGTCTGGACAGCCTCGCCTGTTGTCCCGTTGCTGCTCGTTGACCGAACCAATCTTCGTGATCTAACCAACCAAATCGAATCCTCTTGATCCCAGGCGATTCAACTCCAACACCGAACTTCTCGAAGTTAATGGCCAAGTAATAACCAGATTTTGACTTTTTGGCTCTTTGTGAACCTTGAGCATAACTTCGGTTCCCGAATATACTCCTAGCACTTGAGGATGCCTTGATCTCAACGGAGTACAAGTCGTTCGGAATATATACGAGATCCTTATCCTCAGAACTCTCTTCCCCTCGCCAAACTCCAGGATGCCTCGCCGAAAGTTCCAGCGGTATCAATTCATGCAGTAGGAATGCCATAATCTGTGGACTTGGGAAGATATGCTCGCCAATCCGGAAAGGTCTGCTACCGAGTTTAGAGACAAAAATGTCGCTCCAAGTTCTCATAACCACATCCACTAAATCATCCGGTCTCAGTGGATGTGCATCTACCAATTCGCTGGTTTTATCTAACCATGAATCTGGATGTATCCCTTCATATGGCGATAATTCGGCGCTGCTATCCAACATGTCTCATCAGCTCGGCGGGTTCGACTTGAAGGGCCCGAGCAAGCCGGATTATATTCGCCAGGCTGATATTACGCTCACCCCGCTCTACGCCCCCAATGTAGGTACGGTGAAGCCCCGAGAGGTCTGCCAGTTGTTCCTGAGACCAACTTCGTGCGATCCTATGTCGCCGAACATTTTCTCCGAACTGCTTGAGATCGCCTTGCTCCATCACGTTATACTGAATTTGAGATGACGATAAGTCTACAGACGATAAGTATTTGAGGAGGCTTGTCATGGCTGAAAGAACGCCCATCGTACCCGCTGGAATCTCTCCCAACCCGGCGCTGTCGCCGGGAATCCGCGTCGGGGAGTGGCTGTTTGTCTCCGGCAGCGTGGCCAACGATGCCAGTGGGACTCTCGTAGGGCCCGGGGACTGCGAGGCCCAGTCGCGCCAGGTTATGACCAACATCAAGACCATCGCCGAGGCGGCCGGGGCATCGATGGCCGATGTGGTGAAGATCACCTGCTTCCTCACCGACGTGGCCAACTACGGGGCCTACGGGAGGGTCCGCTCCGAGTTCTTCCCCCAGGACCCGCCGGCCAGCTCCACGGTCATCGTGGCGGGGCTGGTGCGCCCGGAGTACTTGGTGGAGGTTGAGGCTATCGTGCGTGTGCCCGGCGGCGGGAGCTAACCGGCCACTGGCCGAGGGCGTATCCCCATGCCGGCATCCCGGCTGGCACGTGCGCCCGCGACCCGCCCCTCAATTCTGGGGAATCCCGTACAGTTCCGTGCCGGGGTGGAAATCGCTCCACGCAAACCAGAATGAGTAGTGGGACGGCAGCCGCTCCAGGCCGGCGCCTGCCAGCGGGCCGCCGACTGCCCGGCCCGCCAGCAGGTCCCACGTCGTGCCGGTTTCCCGGTCCTCCATCCGGAGAGCGCCGCCGGATTCCGGCGGCAGGGGCTGGAACGACAGGGTGCGGCCGTCCACCATCCGGTCAAAGACCCCGCCGGTCTCCGACAGGGGGTCGAATGTCACCACCAGGTTGCGTCCGGCAAAGTAGTCGTTGACCACCTTTTCCACGGACAGGACGCGGAATGGATATGCCCTGACCGAGTCTCCCTGCACCAGGCCGATGACGACGTCCTTCCTGGACAGGCGGTCGTCGGGGTTGGACTCCCCGATTGCCCCGGCTGCTCCAGACCGATAATAGTTCTCGTAATCGTCGGAGAAGTAGCGCCCGTTCTTGTCCAGCGTCAGGGTGTCGGGGTAATGCTCGGACCACGTCGCCCAGTTGGTCTGCATCGACGGGAGGATTTCAAGCGGCGTCCCGGCCAGCGGCCCCTTGACGCCGCGGCTCAGGAACTGGCTCCACAGAGTGTCGGTCTCCCGGTCGTACATGACCAGTGCGTTCATAATCAGCTTCCCAGACACTCCGAAGCTGTGCGTGGTGTCCCCGATGCGTCGGGCATATACAATGCCCGTGAAGCAGAGGGGTCACCAGGTCACGGCGATGGGAACGCCCGCAACCTCGTC
Source organism: Dehalococcoidia bacterium (assembly GCA_034422355.1). Taxonomy (GTDB): domain Bacteria; phylum Chloroflexota; class Dehalococcoidia; order Lucifugimonadales; family UBA3495; genus CATOSP01. The sequence continues at coordinate 6,466 of DAOUJS010000199.1, forward strand.
GTTGACTATCTCGTGACGGCTTAGCATCTTGAGGGGGTAGGCCCGCGCCTCCCCGTCGATCACGACCCCAAGCAGCCGCTCATCGGGAAGCATCTGGGCCTCCGCCGCCGCCCCGGTCAGGAACCTTGGCTCGTCGATGGCGGGGATGGCGTCCTTTGACAGGACGGTGATGATGTCAAGGTCGAGTCCGCTGCCCGCTGCCGCCACCCCGGGAGCCACGTTGCGGGAGACGGTCACCTCCTCGGAGTTGGCCTTCATCCACCAGTTGCGGGCGAAGGGAAGACCAATCGCCACCAATGCGACTATAACCAGAACTACACCTACGGCGTAGCCCCGCGACTTGCCGGGGCGTCCCCTGCCCGGCCCTGTTTCCGGATACATCAGGCAGTTACCCCACACACGATTTCAGCGGCCGGGACCATCCTCCGTCGCATACCCCTAACCCAGTTCCACAATGGCCTCGATCTCCACGTCCAGCCCATCCTCGGCCAGGGCGGTGATCTCCACCAGGGTATTGGCCGGGTATTCCCCCTGGAAATACTCGTTGAACAGCGCCTGCTGCTCATCGGCATGGGTGCGCCAGCCGGGGATGCTGGTCACGAAGGTGGTGATCTTCACGATGTCCCCGGGGGTGCCGCCTTCTTCCCTGACGATTCGGGTAATACGGTCGAGGGTGACGCGCAACTGCTCCATCAGGCCCTTGCCCTGGGCGTCGGTGCCCCGGGCGGTGCAGCCGGCGATGAACAGCAGGTTCCCCGCCCGCACGCCCCGGCTGAATGTTGGGCCCGAGGGAGCAATGTCCGGGTAGTTCTTCCGAATCTTCTCCATATCCATCTCCTTGAATCTCCCGCGATGGGTTAGCCCTGTTGCTGGCGGCGAAGCTGCTCCCGCAACCGGCCCACTTCGGCCTCGGCTTCGAGGCGGGCGGCCCACACTTCCTGGGCCGTCTCCAGGTAACGTCCGGTGGAAGGGTCGTGGAAGCGGGGCCAGCCCTCGTCCCAGCACAGGCTCAGGCCCAGCATGGGGCTGTACCCTTTCAGGATGCCGTCGGGTCCCGTGGTCAAGTCCACAGGCTGGTACACACCGCCGGCCAGAACGCCGCCGTACAGCGGCTCCCCGTGATAACGGCCGCCGGAGGGGTCGAACCGCCAGTATTCGGGAACGCCGATGCTGGCGTAGATGGCGGGCTTGCGGTCCACGTCCTCCCGGCCAGTGGTCGGCGA
>DAOUJS010000200.1:0-77365 GCA_034422355.1 Dehalococcoidia bacterium
CTACAGTGGCTGGAGGGCACCCAACAGCGCAACGAGCGGGCCAGCCGCTCTCACGAAAGACGCCGCCGCGCAGCAAAACGCAGCCCTCCTTGAACCGTCGTTGTAATACTAGGGAATTGTCATGCGGCTGGCTCGTATCGACAAAGCCTTAGAAGATTGCGAGACCCACCTGAACAACACTGGAGCATGGAACACAGAGATTGAGCGTCTCCTCACCTATTCTGTATTAGTTATTGTTTATGCGGAGCTAGAGCAGGCAATAGAAGCCATTGTTCAAGAGAAATACACATCCATCGAAACCCCTGCCATCAGGAAATTCGTTGAATCAGGCAGAGACGCAGGGCCCAGAAGCATACGGTCCAGTGAATTAGCCAACTTCCTGGACCGATTTGGGGATGAGTACAAGTCTGACTTTCACACAAAAATCGGAGAAAACCCCACTGCAGAGACGTTCTACAACAATCTCATAACCAATCGGCACGACACATCCCACTCCAGCGGGTCGAACGCGACATTCACAGAAGTCAAGAGGTTCTACGAAGAAGGCCACGTGATTTTGGATTTCTTCCGGGAGTCCTTGCTTACTCTCGACCCCGAGGATGGAGTCTAATCCAGGTGCCTGTCCCGCCAAGGCTACGAGGTAGCCCAAGGATCAAGCCTCACCGCCACCCAGCAAGAGTTGGCACAGTTCTAACCACAACTCGTCATTCCAGGACCTTTTCAAGGGCTTTTCCTATGCGAAATCCCGATTTCAACCGTCATTCCCGCTTTCGCGGGAATCCACTGACTCTAATCACCGGTCGGGTCAGTTAAAAGGGGACGCTTCCTAGTCCTGAATCGCCGGCAGCAGCCCCAGGATCTCCCTCGCCTGGGTAGGCGTTGCAGGTTCCCTACCCAACGCCCGCGCCATCGTGACCGCCCACTCGATGTACTGGGCATTGGACGTCGGACACGGGTTATTGGGCAGGAAGGGACTGTCCTCCATTCCAACCCGCAGGTGCGCCCCGGTGGCAATCGCTATCGCGGCGATAACGAAGGTCTGGTCGCCGTTGCTGTGCGCCAGCCAGGTGGCCTCGGGATAGAACTCCCGGATGTTGTCCGTAATCATCGTGTAGTTCCGCGGCGAGCCCACCATCGACTGCCGGCCGTCACCCCAGTGCGCCCCCGGCTCCACAAGAAAGTACCGGGAACTCCTGATGTTCCCCTCACGCATCAGCGTGATCGCGTTGTTCAGCATCCCGGTATCATGGACCGCCGGTTCCGGGAACGTCCCCCGCTGGTAGCAGGCGTCCAGCGTGGCGATGATGTCCTCGTAGCTGTTGTGCGACATTGCAGTTTGGCGTTTCCCCGTCTGCGGGTCCATCGGCCAACGGACCCCGTGGCCCAGGTTGAGGGACACCATCTCCACCGGGTTCGGCGTCCCCAGGAGATAACCGGTCACTTCCTCCACCGGCACCCCGGCACGCCTGGCCGTGGTGTAGTTCAACACCAGGTCGCACTGCGCCCGGATCATGGCGCTGGTCTCGGCGTACCATTTCGGATCGTAGCTCGCGCTGCCGTCGGGGTTGCGCGCGTGAATATGCACGATGCACGCGCCCGCGTCGTAGCACCTGATCGCCTCCTGGGCAACTTCTTCGGGTGTCCAGGGCACATTGGGGTTGTCCTCTCGGCCTCTCCCGCCGTTCAGGCACCCCTTGATAATGATCGTGTCCATCTTGCTCTCCTTTTCCCCTAATGTTCCGGTCTCGGGCGCGGCCCCGGAAGTCTCATCCGCGCCGGGCCTAGCTGCATTTTATGATACTATAGGGACAGACGCTATCAGGACTAGCAACGACTCTGCGCCAGTCCTTAGCAGTCCAGCCCACAACGACAACGGCGGGTAGGCGGCTATGGCAGAGGTATGGATACCAACCCAGATGCAGACCCTCACCGGCGGTCAGCAGATCGTCCAGATCGAGGGCGCGACGGTGCGCCAGCTAATCAACAATCTGGAACGCGATTTCCCTGGCGTCAAGGACCGCCTCTACGACCCCGAAGAAGATACCCTCCTGCCCGGCGTGGCTGTCATAGTCGACGGCGAGACCAGCCAGTTGGGACTGCTGGAACGCCTGAACGAAAACAGCGAGGTCCACTTCCTCCCCGCCATAGGCGGAGGCTGACCCAACCTTTCAACCCTCCCCACCCAACAACCCCGCGGCAAGTGGCATGGAGGCGGAAGCGGAGTGGGAGCGGGATATAAGATGGAATATCTCCTGGTCCCGGGCGAAGGTCCGCCGCTGCGCGTCCATTCCCGGTGTGAGGATGAACTGCTGGCCAAGGCGGAACTGCTCCTCTTCGCTGAAGACGCCGCCAAGGCGTACCCCGGCCGTCCTGTAGTCGGCACCTACGACGTGGAACCCGCCCTCACCATCGCCAACCTCAAACGCGCCTATCGCTACGACCACGCCGGATACCGCCGCCTCATGGAGCACCGCACCAGTATCCTCCAACAAGGCTGGACCTACCCCGCGTGGGAGCCGTGATCCCCGTTGCATGAAGCGTGGTCGCGGATTACGGAAGGTAAGTGCCCCCTACACTTCCGCCCGCTCCAGCTTCACCGTCCGCCCCTCCCTGGCAGACTCGATCATTGCCAGTGTTATCTCCACTGCCCGCAGCCCATCCATTCCAGTTGCCGCCGGTTCACGGTCTTCCTCGATGGCCCGGTGGAAGTCCTCGACTTCTGCGATGAAGTTGCCCAAGTATTGGTCTGGGCAGACCTCGGTGCGATGGACGTCCTCGCTGATAAGCTCCACCCGCCCCTGGCGAGCCTCCCACAGCGTCGCCTCTCCCCTGACCCGGCCAAGACTGCCATAAATCGTGAAGTCATTCCGCGAGTCCGGCAGCAGGCGGCTGCAAGCAATGGTGGCAATGACCCCGCCCTCAAAACGCAGTGTTACTGTGGCCAGTTGTTCCAGTGGCTGTTGTTCCGTCTGGCCATCCGTCATTGCACTGACCTCGACAACTTCCCGGCCGATGAGGAAGCGCATCAGGTCAACCGCGTGGACCCCGGTGCCCATCATGGTGGACGCGCCGCCGATCATCTCAGGTTGGTCCCACCACACCCGGTTGCCGCTCCGTGGGGGCGGACCTTCTTGGCCTCGCACGCCAAACCCCCACTGCCCCTGGGCCAAGACCAAACGCCCCAGTACACCCTCTTCAATCGACCGCCGGGCCATCAGGTGCCCGGGATGAGTCCGCAGGTGATACCCCACGCCCAGCTTCACCCCCTGCTCCCTGCAAACTCTGACCATCGACACTGCATCATACAGGGTCGTAGCCATGGGCTTTTCGCACAACACATGCTTGCTCGCCCGCGCAGCCTGGAGGGTATGTTCAGCGTGAAGGGAGTTTGGAGAGCAGACAAACACGGCCTCGACCCTGGAATCGACCAGCATGGCTTCCAGAGAGTCGTAGGCCGTATTGGCACCGTGTTTCTCGGCAAAGGCTTCCGCCCGCCCGCGGTCACGGCTGTATACGGCAACCAAGTCTGAGTCCTGCGCCTCGGCGATGGCAGGGGCAACCTTGAGGTCAGGGTGAAACCCGGTGCTGACTATCGCCCAACCAAGCGGCACAACTCACCTCCATGAGACCGGAAAGATGCCGACCTAACATAGGCAACTGTCAAACCCCTGTCAATCTCACAGTCTTGAGTTGCTCTGGTCTGCCGTAGCGTCTCCACCAAAGTTGACCCAGTTGACCACCAATATCGGCTGAAGTAGGATGGAAACGTAATGACGGTTCTAATCTCTCCACCCTTCTCACATTCAATAGTATGACCACCCAAGCGGATGACACTCGGCCTGGAGGCATCATAATGGCGGCCTACCTGTTCGCGGATATCAACGTTACCGACCCAGCCAAGTTCGACGATTACCGGGGCAAGGTGGCCCCGCTGGTGGAGAAGTACGGCGGCAAGTACCTGGTGCGCGGCGGCGGTTACGAGAAGGTAGAAGGCGACTGGTCCCCCAACCGCCTCGTCGTCATCGAGTTTGAAGACATGGACCGCGCCAAGGCGTTCTACTTCTCAGCCGAGTACGCTCCGGTGATGGAGATACGCAAGCAGGCTTCCACCGGCAATGTCCTCATCGTCGAGGGAGCGTAACCCTTATCATGGCTGGCGCCAGGGAGCGGGACAACCTGATAACCCTTCCGGTCCAGGGGATGACCTGTGCCGCCTGCGTCTCCCACGTGGAGAAGGCCATCGTCGGCGTTGACGGTGTGGCGGGCGTCTCCGTCAACCTGGCCGTCGAGACCGCCGCGGTGGAGCTTGCCGACAAAGGCGTATCAGTCGAAGACATCCGCCGCGCCGTTTCCGACGCCGGGTACAGCATCCCCGCATCCAAAACGACCCTGACCATCGGCGGGATGACCTGCGCCGCCTGCGTCTCCCACGTGGAGGGCGCGCTCCAGACCGTTCCCGGAGTCATCGATGCCAGCGTCAACCTCGCCACCGAGCGGGCTACAGTAGAGTACCTTCCCGGAACAGCCGGGACCGCAGCATTCCGCGATGCGGTCTCAGCCGCCGGATACCGGCTTGTCGGCGCAGGCGATGCCCCGGAAGACACCCAGGCCGAACTGGAAAGGCTCAGCCGCACCCACGAGACCCGCTCCCTCCGCCGCCGCTTCATCGTCGCGGCCATGGGCGCAGCCCTTCTGTTCCTGGGGTCCTTCCACGCTTTCCCGTGGACCGCTCCCCTGATGGCGCTGTCCTATTACCCCTTCCTGCTCTGGGCGCTGGCGACGCCGGTACAGCTTTGGGCGGGCTGGAGCTTCTACACCTCCGGCCTGGGCGCGTTGAGACACGGCGCCAGCAACATGCACACCCTCATCGCCATGGGCACTACCACCGCCTACGGGTATAGCGTGGCCATCGTCCTCATCGGGTGGCTTGCCCCCGGCTTTCTTGAATCGCGGGGCATCTCCACAATGCTCTACTTCGACACCGCGGCTATGATCACCGCGCTAGTGCTCCTTGGCGGATACCTGGAGTCCCGAGCCAGGGGCCATACCTCCGACGCCATCCGCAGGCTCATCGGACTGCGCCCCAACACCGCCCATGTGCTTCAGGACGGGGAAGAAGTTGACCTTCCCGCCGGAGCGGTGGCCGTGGACGACATCCTCGTAGTCCGCCCCGGCGAAAAAGTTCCCGTGGACGGCGAAGTGATCCAGGGCCACTCCGCCATCGACGAGTCAATGCTAACCGGGGAGAGCATCCCGGTTGACAAGTCCCCCGGCTCCCGGGTTTACGCCGCCACCACCAACATGACCGGAGCTTTCACCTTCCGGGCTACCGGAATCGGCCAGGACATGGTCCTCTCCCAGATAATCCGGCAAGTGGAGGACGCGCAGGGTTCCAAAGCTCCGATTCAACGCCTGGCGGACAGGGTCGCCGCCTGGTTCGTTCCTGCGGTCATCGGCGCGGCCCTCGCCGCGTTCCTGTTCTGGGCCCTCCTGGGTCCCGCTCCCGGCCTGACCACGCCCGTAATGGTATTCGTTGCCGTGCTGATCATCGCCTGCCCCTGCGCCCTGGGACTTGCAACCCCCACCGCGATCATCGTCAGTTCCGGCAGGGGCGCGCAGCAGGGCATACTGGTGCGCAGCGCCCGTGCCCTGGAGGTAGCCCACCGTGTGACCACCGTGGTGCTCGACAAGACCGGCACACTCACCACAGGCCAACTGTCAGTTACAGGAATCTACCCTGTGGCAGTCTCCGGGAACGACCTGCTGCAATTAGCCGCCTCAGTGGAGCGCGGCTCGGAGCATCCCATCGGTCAGGCAATCGTCCGGGAAGCCCAGGCGCGCGGACTTGAGCTAACTTCACCGGAGGAATTCGAGGCTGAACCGGGCCTGGGCGTGGGCGCACAGACTGGCGGCGCTGCCGTTGTCATAGGCAACGAGACTTGGATGAAGGCCAACGACATCGAACTGTTCGACCTTCCCGACCTGGCCGGGCAACTGGCGTCCGAGGGCAAAACCCCTGTGTTCGCTGCCTCCGACGGTCAGGTCATGGGAATCATTGCCGTCGCCGACACCCTGAAACCCAACGCCGCCGAAACCGTTGCCCGTCTCCACGCCCTTGGTCTGGAAGTGGTTATGCTCACCGGCGACAACGCTGAGTCCGCCGCGGGCATCGCCGCCTTGGCAGGCGTGGACCGGGTTGAGTCCGGGCTTTTGCCGAAGGACAAGGCGGAGGCAATCCGCCAACTCCAGTCCCAGGGAAAGACCGTGGCAATGGTGGGCGACGGCATCAACGATGCCCCAGCCCTGGCCCAGGCCGACGTAAGCATGGCAATGGGCAGCGGCGCAGACGTGGCGATGGAGTCCGCGGACGTCACCCTCATGCGGTCCGACCTTTCCACCGTCGTCGAGACATTCAGCCTCAGCCGCGCCACCATCCGGACTATCAAGCAAAACCTGTTCTGGGCCTTCTTCTACAACGTGATGCTTGTTCCCATAGCGGCCGGGGCGCTCTACCCGGCATTCTCAGCCCTGGGAGGAGTCCCGGCGGGGCTCGGGTTCCTCTTCGGAGACCTGGGGTTCCTCAACCCGGTGATGGCCGCCGCCGCAATGGCCATAAGCTCCGTAACCGTGATAACCAACTCCCTGCGTCTCAAACGCTCGAACACCTGACGACCGGCGCAACTCCCGTCTGGGGACGGATCCCATCCACCGCTCCCCAGCCAGCATGAAGGTATGGGACAACGTACCCAGAAGGAGGCAGCAATCATGGCAATGGCGATAGACCCCATCTGCAAGATGGTCGTGGACACCGCCAATCCGCCCGGAGGCCAGTCTGAACACCAGGGGACGACCTACTACTTCTGCGCCCCCGGCTGCAAGGTAGCCTTCGACCGGGACCCGGAAAAATACCTGCAACAGGCCGACCAGCCGCCTGCCCAGCAAAGAGTGTCGTTCATCTCCCGCATTTTGGGTCGCAAGTAGAGGACGCCTGCGCAAGATACTGGACTCCAGCGGACGGTGGTCCCGCTGGAGTCCAAATGCCCGCAATACGATGGTGACGGAGGGGTCGGAGACATACCGGCCCGGTATGTCTTTGAATAGGCTGCCTTTGTAATGATGCTGTACATCGCGTTGCGATTGATTGACAGTGTAACCACGCGCCAGTATGCTCAATTCCGCCCGAACCGCGCCCAACACCATGATTGAATTCGATGTACAACACGCTCTCGCCACTACCTACAGCGGTCTGGGAGCTGCATTTGTCGTCCTAGCCCTTCTCATCCTGTTCATTCTGGCCGTCCGGCTTGCCATCCGCCTGCGCGACCGCACTCCCTCGCCCGCCGTCACGCTTCCGCCCTACCCGACCCTCAGCGCATCCGAACCCGGCCCTGTACCTCCGTCTGTCGCCGCCGTGACGGAACTCCAGGAAGACGGCCTTATACTTACCGTAGAGGAGACTAACGACGGGACCGACACCAATGGCACGAACGGCACAGACGAAGCCGAACCCCTGGGCGACTGGAAAATCTACGGTAGGCTGGACGCCTTCTCCTCTCGCAGAGTGGAACGCCGCAGTGGGTGACTGCCGCCACGCCGTCTCTGACTGCCACCGCACGTCTTGGAATTTCTAAGCGAGACCGGGTTTGCCTCCCTTAAATGGGGCAACGTCCTGTTGCTCCTCCTCGGTGCAGGTTTCGCCGCCGTCGCCATCATCAAGAGGACCGAGCCTTATGTCCTCCTGCCCATCGGCCTCGGCATCATACTGGGCAACCTCCCGGGAACCGGACTGGCCGACTTCGACCCTTCCGGCGAGGTCCAGGCTTCCGGCATCTTCGGCGTGATCTTCCATTACACCCTGTCCTTCTGGAACATCCTGCCGCCCCTGATATTCCTTGGCCTGGGAGCGCTGACCGACTTCGGCCCCATTATCGCCAACCCCAAGACCATGCTCCTTGGCGCGGCGGCCCAGTTGGGCATATTCGTCGCTTTCTGGTCCGCCCTGTCCCTGGGGTTCTTCACCTCGCCGGACCTCTTCTCCCTGAAAGAGGCCGGGGCCATCGGCATAATTGGCGGCGCGGACGGCCCAACCACCATATTCGCCTCGGCCAAGCTCGCCCCCGACCTCCTTGGCGTTACCGCTGTGGTGGCCTACTCCTACATGGCCAGCGTGGTGTTCATCCAGCCGCCCCTCATGCGCCTGCTCACCACTCAGAAGGAGCGTCAGATTAGAATGCGCGCACTCCGGGAGGTGTCCAGGACGGAAAAGCTCCTCTTCCCCGCCGGGGCCATGATTATCATCATCCTCTTCGTCCCCGAATCGGCCCCTCTCATCGCCATGTTCATGATTGGAAACCTCTTTGGCGAAAGCGGCGTCGTCCCACGGCTGAGCAACACGGCCTCCAACGAAATCCTGAACATCGCCACCATCTTCCTGATGATAACCATCGGCGCACAACTGTCAGCGGAGCGGGTCTTCGACCTGCGCACCCTCGCCATACTGCTGCTGGGAGTCGCCGCCTTCGCCTGCGGCACCGTGGGAGGGCTGCTCTTCGCCAAGCTGATGAACCTGTTCGTCAAGGAGAAGGTGAACCCCCTCATTGGCTCGGCGGGCGTGTCTGCGGTGCCGATGGCGGCCCGCATATCCCACACCGTAGGCCAGGAAGCCAACCCCGGCAACTACCTGCTTCCCCACGCAATGGGACCAAACGTAGCCGGAGTCATAGGCTCCGCGGTGGTCGCCGGCGTCTTCATCTCCATCCTCGGCTAGGCCGCACTTTGCAAAGCGGGGGTGGCCTCTTTGCCTGTGATCCACGGGCATGATAACGTAATTGCAGGGAAGGGGACGCCTTGGCTCCAGCAGTGCCAAAGACTATTAGGCAACCAGAAAGGCCGTTGACCACGAGGAGGACGATCCACATGATGGCAATCGAAGAACACCGCGAGACTGCCCTGGCCTTTCTCGATGCCTCAGACCGGGAATTCGAGGCCGGAGACGTTCTTCAGGCGTCAGAAAAGCTGTGGGGAGCCTTCTCTCACGCCGTAACCGCTGTCTGCAAGCAAAGAGGCTGGGAATGTGGGACTCACCGGCAACTGATCAACTCGGCCCGCCGGTTGGCCGCGGAAGATGGTGCGTCATACCACGCCCCCGTAGACTTGGCAGTCGCCATTTCCGAAGCCAGGCACTTCCACAACAACTTTTACAATGGGTCTATGGAAGACTACGAAATCGCGTATGGCCGTCCCATAGTCCGGACCTTCATTGAGTGGACGGTCAAACTGGACCGGGCGGGGTGATGATGGGGCAAGTAGGCCCGGTGGCATGGGCAAGCCGTCTGTCAAGCGTCAGCAACGGACAAGCCAAAGCCTCTGCAACCGCCACGTACCACGCATCATAGCAAGTCAGGTTGTGCCGCAACTCCCATACCCGCTCGCCAAAGGGCGCGAATGGATGTAATTCAATCGCTCCCCCGAGAAGATCGCGGTATGCATCAGCAGCCTCGGTCCCGGAAAGTTCGCCAGCGAGTTCCAATCGACGGATAATGTTACTGGCCTCGACCAACATAAAGTGTGGGCCTGCTGACCGCTCGCCGGCGATCATAGACCTAACCCATTCTCCCTCAGATGTTAAATTGGTCAGGACCGAGACATACGCTGAAGCATCGACGACTGTTGTCACCTTCGGTCCGCGTCACGGGCTCTCAAGATTGCTTCCGCGCTGACGTTAGTCCCGCTCGCCTCCACGCGGGCGCGGACCTTTTCCATCCACTCCTTGTTACTGGCAGTGGGATATAACGCAAGCTGTTCCAGCTCGCCGAGCAAGAATTCCCGCAACGACTTACCCCGGAGTTCAGCACGGCGCACGAGTCCGTCGCGGACATCCTCCGGGACATCCTCAATTACTATTCGCACTTTCATGCAGTCAGTTTAGCACCGCTTCCTGTCCCACACCAACGCTTACCCGAAAAACCCGGACTCGATATGCTCCCGGATAACTCCGGCAACCAGTTCCGGGCGTTGCACCGGAACATCGTGGACACTGTCCTCCAGCCACACCACCTTGGCACAGGGCATCGCGTCAACCGCCGCCTGCACCGACTCGGCGCGCCGGGCGTTGCGCTCTGCGGCTTCGGGACTGTCCTGCCGCCGGGCGGGCATGACTAGCACGGGACACCCGACTTTCGAGTACAGGGCCGGGGGATGATGGTCCCACAGGGCGTCGATTATCCGCATGTGATTGTCCCGGGTGAGCCAGGCCCGTATCGTGTTATCCGCCAACACTTCGAAGTTGGCCAGAATCGCAGCCTCAAACTCGGGAGTCATCACAGACCCGTCCCGGCGCGACCGGATGCGCGCCACGAATTCGTGAAGAGTAACGCCGGTAAACACCGGCGGCGCCATAGCCTCACGTGCATCGGCAAGAGTCTCGTAGCGCACTGAAGGTTCGATCATCCCGCCATCTACAAGGCAGATGCCCCTGGCAACTCCCGGATGCGCGACGGCAAACTCCAGGGCAACATCGCCGCCCCAGGAATGGCCCACGACGATGGGGCGTTCCAACCTCCGCGCCTCAATCAAGCCCAGCAGGTCGCTGCCCACGGTTGCAAAGTCGTACCCGTGGTTCGGCTTGGCGCTCTGACCGTGACCCCGCTGGTCCATCGCCACCACCGAATAGTCACGGGCAAGAATGGGCGCGACCTGGTCCCATATATGGCAGGTGGAGGCCAACCCGTGCAACAACACAACCGGCTGGCCTGTGCCTCCCCAGTCCTTTATGTGGAACTCCCTTCCATTGATGGGAACAAGTACGTCTTTGGGCACTGAAGTTGCTGCCATATCCTCTCCACTCGGTCTGCTACACCTCTTCAACCACAGCCGGCCTCCGTCCCTTGCTCGGCGACACGTCCTCGTATGTGTGCGCCACCCGGTAAAGCAACGGCTCCTCGAAGGGCCTCCCGATAAGTTGCAGACCAATTGGCAACCCGTCCTGGCTGAACCCGCATGGGACCGACATGGCAGGCAAGCCCGTGGCGTTGCTGGGACTGGTGCAGCGTGAAGTCATGCCAGACCCCGGACCTCTGACCGGGTAGTCCTTCCCGTCGATATTCACCGTCTCCGAGTCGATGCGCCAAGCCGGGACCGGCGACGATGGCGTGACCAGGAAGTCCACGTCCTGCAAGACCCTTGCGTATTCTTCCTTGACCAGCCTCTGCACCTTCATCGCCTTGGAGTAATCCCTACCCAGCACGAACTGCCCTGCCAGCGTCCGGTACAGCACCGTTGGGCCGTAATCGTCCCGGCTGTCCCTCAGGAACGGCTCGTGGGTCACCACGCTGTCCGCCATCCCCGGGATACGCAGCGCACCCGCGTACTCCATCATCGGCAGCGATACCTCGACGGCCTCGGCTCCCAACTCCTCAAGGGCGCTGATGGCCCGCCGCACCGCAGCCTCAGTGTCCGGGTGAAGAAAATCGAAGTAATAATTGTCGGGGATGCCCATCCTCAGTCCGGACACTCCCTGTCCCAGCAACTCCGAAAAGTCCGGTACCGGTACCGGCACTGTGCTGGGGTCCAACGGGTCGTAACCGGCAATTGCCTGCAACACCAGCGCATTGTCCGCCACCGACCGGGTCATCGGTCCGATGTGGTCCCCGTTAAAGCTGGTGACCTGAAGCCCACGTTGGCTCACTCGACCGAAGGTCTGTTTCATCCCGACCACGCCGCAGAAATTGGCCGGGCCGCGCACCGACCCGCCCAGGTCTGTCCCCAGCGACGCGAAGGTCACGCAGGCTGCCACGTTTGCGCCGCCTCCCCCGCTGGAACCGCCGGGGATGTGGTCCAGGTTCCACGGGTTATGCACCGCGCCATAGTGCAGATTGTTGGAGGTTGATCCGGCGGCAAACTCCTCCAGGTTTTCCTTGCCCAGGATGACCGCTCCTGCCTCCTTGACCTTGGCCACGGTCAGCGCGTCCTCCGCCGGGACCTGCCCGGACAATACCTTGGAGCCGACCGTCGTGCGGATGCCCCCGGTGTCGATGTTGTCCTTGATCCCTACGGGAATCCCGTGCAGCGGCCCCCGGTACTCCCCGCGCATCAGCGCCGCTTCCTGCTCCCTCGCTTGCTCCCGGGCCTGCTCGTGAAGCACCGTGATGAAGGAGTTGAGCACCGGCTGGAGCCGGTCCACCTGCTCCAATGCCGCCTCGGTCAGTTCGACCGGCGACACCTCCTTGGCCTGTATCATTGGGGCCAACTCGGAGATGGTCATATTCGTCAGGTTGGAATTCGCCATCAGGATTCACCCCCATTTTTCGGATGCGACGCCGTATCCTCGCTGGCGCGCAGCAGACGGGAAGACATCACCCCGGACAGGTCCAGGTCTCTCAGCTTCTCCACCTCTGCCAGATAAGCCTCGATGGCTGGGCGCACCAGCTCCATTTCGTCGTCGGAGATTTCAAACCCGTGAAAGTCCCTTATCATCGCTCTGAGCGTTTCGTCGCTTATCGCCATGACCTCCCTCCGACTGTTTCGGATGTAGCGTGCCTGTTCGCTTGGGGAAGTTTAGACCACCCCCGCCCACATTTCCACCCATCGTCCCGCCCGTTGACCACCGAGCCGGCCAGGGCTAGAATGCCCCCACTACTCCGAACCTCACCCCTCCGGGAGACATCATGTTCAAATTCGTGCATCACGTCCGGTTCCTCGTCCACGACCGCGACGCAATGGTGGAGTACATCGAGTCAAGCTTTGGCATGAAGCCCGACAGGCTCCAGGTCTATGAGAACCGGGGCATGAAGAACGCCATCTACAAGGTCGGCCCCACCAACTTCGAGATCACCGAACCGCTGGACCCCAACTCGGCTATGGGCCGCTTCCTCGATGAGCAAGGTCCCGGTGTTTACCATCTGGCTTGGGGCGTAGACGACATCCGTCAGGTCGCGCAGGACCTGGCCGACAAGGGCAACCAGATGCGCGGGGATGGCGGCATCACCCAAAGCGCCGACGGCTACCTGACCGCCAACATCGACCCCGCCAGTTCCCTTGGTCTCCCCTTCCAACTCGCCGAGGGCTGAGAAACCCTGGCAGGACGCCCCGATTACCCTCATGCTCTGATAAGTTACAATAGGGCCAAATTCACTGGCATTCCCGCGAAACTGGAATGGAAGAAACCCCAAGGAGCGGAACATGGCCGACCAACTCACTAAAGATAGCCCGGTGCTCTACGAACAGGACGGCGGCGTCGCCATCCTGACATTGAACAACCCCGACCGGCGGAACGTTCTCTCCACCCTCGTCCTGGAAACCCTCAGGGACTACCTCGACCGGTTCGAGGAAGACCCAACCGTAAGGGTCGTCGTGCTCCGCTCCAGCGGCCCTGTCTTCAGTTCCGGCCACGACCTCAACGAGATGGTAGACCGGGACCACGATTCATACGAGGCCGTGTTCACTCTCTGCACCAAAGTCATGGAGGCCATTCGCCTGCTGGCCAAGCCGGTGATCGCCGAGGTGCAGGGCTTGGCCACCGCCGCGGGTTGCCAACTGGTGGCAACCTGCGACCTCGCCGTCGCAGCCGAGTCAGCCAGATTCGCCACCCCCGGCGTCCAGATTGGCTTGTTCTGCACCACGCCCGGCGTAGCCTTGGCCCGCGCCGTCAACACCAAGAAGGCCATGGAAATGCTGCTCACCGGCATCCCCATCTCCGCCGCCGACGCCCAGGACGCAGGGCTGGTCAACCGTGTCGTACCCGACGATGAACTGGAGGAAAACGTCCTGGAGTTGGCCCGCCACATCGCCGCGGCCAGTTCCCAGACCCTGTCCATCGGCAAGCCCGCCTTCTACCGCCAGATAGAACTCGACCGGCCCGCCGCCTACCAACTGGCCCAGGCGGTAATGGTGGACAACCTGGAAAAGGAAGATGCCCAGGAAGGCATCTCCGCCTTCCTCCAAAAGCGGCAGCCCAACTGGAAGTATTAGAGTAGACTCGCTCCTATCACAAAAGGGCCAGCCGGTATCCTAGCCACACGGCCCCCAGGCCCAGTACGACCTGCGACGCCACG
The DNA here is from genome assembly GCA_034422355.1 of Dehalococcoidia bacterium. GTDB lineage: Bacteria > Chloroflexota > Dehalococcoidia > Lucifugimonadales > UBA3495 > CATOSP01. The sequence continues at coordinate 14,052 of DAOUJS010000200.1, forward strand.
TTGACCAAGGCCAACCCGAACGCGCCTTCCCTGACCATACTCATCGTGTCGAATCCAAACGCGGAAAAGGTGGTGAACCCTCCCAGGAACCCAACAAACAGGAAGGCCCGCGCCCCACTGTTCAGCCCCAGGACTCCATGCGCCGATGCCAGTCCGCCCAGCAGTCCTATGATGAAGCACCCCGCAACGTTCACCACCAGAATCCCGTAAGGGAAAGTCCCGGAAGCAGACAATAGCTGCTGCACTTCCCGGTTCAGCAGGTATCTGAAAATCGAACCGGCGAATCCGCCGGCCCCCACAAGCAGCACCGTTGTCATAGAAGCCATCCCTCCCAACGGTCCCGGCCATTGTACCGGCAATCACCCCTTCTTGGACTACATTGCAACCCGCCTGTCAGGATGTGGACGAAACGCCGTCCAGGTATCAAAATACACCCGACACCAGATCATCCAGACGATGGGTCAAACTCACGATGGGACGAAAGCATGAACCAGAGAATTCGCGCGCCCCACATTTTCGCGGCCAACCCCATTAACCGGGGGGAACGTGAACGCCGCGACGAGGACTGGATAAAGAGGGTCTCCACCGACCCCGCGACCAGGCTGCTCCCCATGTCGGATCTCAACGTCCCAGTCGTCTCCGGATCGGGGCCTGGAAACGTACAGGAATTGGCATGGTTGACCCCCGGAGATTTGATACGCATGGGCGTCGAAGCTGAACCGGTCTTCCTCGGCTTGCTGGACGGCGAGGCCCGCTTCGTCATCGACATATCCGACAGCCGCCAGGCCGTGGCCGAGCTTCAGGACCGCGGAGTGCTGACCTTCGAGGACGCCAGGGCTGCCGCTGAGTATGTCAGCGGCCCCGAGTCCGGCATCATCGCCCAGGCCCGCGCCCAGCTCAACTGGCACAACCGCCACGGCTTCTGCTCGGTCTGCGGCCACGCCAGCTACATGGCCCGTGGCGGCCAGGTCCGCCGGTGCCCCGAGTGCAACACGGAACACTACCCCCGCACCGACCCCGTGGTAATCACCGTCGTACACGACGGTGACCGGTGCCTGCTGGGCCAGTCTCGGGGCCGGCTGGTGCAGATGCGCCGCTACTCCGCCCTGGCAGGTTTCATGGACCAGGGAGAGTCCATTGAAGAGGCCGTGGCCCGCGAGATAATGGAGGAAGCGGGAATCCAGGTCGGCACGGTGCAATACCACTCATCCCAACCCTGGCCCTTCCCTTCGTCCCTGATGATCGGCTGCCACGCCGACGCCGCCACCACCGACATTGCTATGGACAATGAGGAAATGGCCGACGTCCGCTGGTTCGACCGGGAAGAGGTCCTGCTGGCCCTGGACGAAAGGAGCAGCGTCCTTGCCATCCCCGGCCCGCTGGCCATCGCCTACCACCTGATCCGCGCCTGGGCGGTTGGAGAGGCCGGCTGATGGGCGAAGGGTTCAGGAGAGGGTTTGGCTTCGGCTGCGGGTGCCTGTTCTTCATCATCGTAGTGTTGGTGATACTCTTCTTCCTCGGCATAATCTTCCCGGACGGAAACCTCCCCTGGTAGCGGGGGGAACGCCCCGCTAGAGCCTCTACCTCCTGGTCACACACTCTTCAGCGCAGCCAGGGAAAGGCCGATCTACCACTCCTACCCCCAGGGTATGCGACCAACAAACAAGACAGAGGAGAGGGTCTGAAGTCCGGGAGGGCAGCATACCGAGATAGAAAAAGCCCCTCTCCAGAAAAAGGAGAGGGGACTTCACATTACTCGATTGTTGTGAGCGGAGCTTAGTTCCCGATCCAGCCCGTCTCCGATATATCCAGGATCACCCCGTCGGGGCCGCTCAACTTGATCTCCGCCTGGCTGGGGCCGGGGCCGCGGTTCTCCGAGCGGGGAGTGAGTCGCTTCGCGCCGCCCTGTTCCATACGCTGGGCATATTCCTCCACGTCATCCACCACAAATCCGATGTGGTGAAGGCCGCTGAAGTCCGCGCCCTGCTCTCCAACGTCTGCATCGCCTGCGGACTTGCACTTGCGGATGGTCATGTTCAACTCGCCGTCGCTCAGGTAAACGTGACCGCCGCTGCCGCGCCCCACTTCCTGCATCCCCAGCGTCTCAACGTAAAACGCCGCCACCTTGTCCGGGTCGGTGGTTGTATAAGCTATGTGCTTGATCTTGACCATGTTGTCTGTGCCTCCAGTTAGAGTTGATCCGGTTATCGTACGATTGCCATGCGAGAATATATCACATAGCGAAGGCTCAGGCAGTTTCAGAAATTTGGAAAAACTTCCGAGCCTTCATAGACAGGAGTCCTTACCCTGATTGCCGGACTGCCTTCCCTGCCATCGAACCGGAAAAGTCTTTCATCCGTCGTTTCAATGACTGGAATACTTCATTGGATTGCGGTTGCAAGATGAATCGCATCGGCAGGTTCTATCCTGATTTCATTCCGATACTTCCTGATCAGGCTACGGGCAAGTGTGGATACAGGATCGTCCACACTAACGGGAATGACGTAGTTACGGCTGAAAAACTCCCGGATCATAGCTTCCGATTCGCTATCGGAATGACCGGACAGGTAGGCCACCTCAACTTTCGCCATCTCAGAAACGATAATTTCCAGATTGCCACGTTCCCCTTGCTGGATGATTTGAGAGCAAACCCACTCCAAAGCCGGATACCCTGCAAGGTAGCCTATGACTACACACGAATCCCAAAGTCGCCGACCTGTCCTTGGCGTCATACAATGCCATCTAGCCCGCGCATTGTCCGCAAGAAGGCCGCCGGATCCCGGGCTGCTTCCGCATCCGGTATCGAGCCAAAACCGGCTTTGGGCAAATCGGGGTCAGGTGTGGCATCCTGAATATCCTGGACATCTGTCACCGAACGGGGTACGCCGTTCTGGAAGTAACGGACACGGCCCGTTACTCGTACCCGTTTCTCCAACAACTCCCTGACCTGCTCTTTACCCGAGGGTACACCAGCCAAAGAGCAGCGGACAGGGGCTCGACTCACTCGGTCCCAGACTGTGAACGTCGCCGCGCCATGAAAGTTCAAGGCTTCCAAGGCACCTTCCACCGATCCCAGATTCCAATAGCCAGCAGTTAGGATCCTGTCGGTTTGATCCCGAATATCCTCCTGGATAGTGGCAGTTACATCACCGTCAAGAGCAACCTCAATCGAACGCGCCTTGTCACGTCCTCGGAAATGCCGCCGCATCTGTCTCAGGCGTTCCAACACTGGTTCGGTAAAGTATTCCGGCGGACGGTCCGTTTGGCTAGTAACCTCACGAATGCCGCTGGCAACAACCAGAAGGGATTCCTCGTCACCGAGAAGGGTCCTCACGGTAACTGATGGGGCACTGGAATGAAGCCCCGCAATAAGCCAACGCCTTCCTGTCCGGTCACGGTGGATGGCGTAGCTTACCTCATTCAGCAGACGGCTAATGTCATCGAAGACTTTAACGAACAAATCTACCGAGGCATCTTGATTGTCTGGGAGGATGGTGAATGTAAGACCTTCCGGCAACTCAATCTCCATCCATGAGTTAGACTGTCTGACGATGTGCTTATTCCGATGCCTTAAGCCGAAACGTCCTCCAACAGCGCCATCTTCTCCTGGAACAGCTCTATGGAACGCTCCTCTGGCACACCCATGAAGAATCTCAGCCCCTGCACGTACTCCAGCACCTCCCTGGGCAACATTAGCAGGTCGTCCCGCGGCCCCGTCGCCAGGTAGAGGTTGTTGATCCAGTCCTCCTGACCCACGAACAGGGCGTCCTCCAGCACCACCAGGTCCTGACGTTCCATGTCCGCGCGGGCCATCCACCGGGAAAAAACGAAGGGCATCCCGGTCCACGACTGCCACTCCTCACCCAGGTCGTAGCGGTGGGGAAACCCCCTCGCTCCGCGGCGGCGGCGCAGCGCTTGGTTGCCCGTCAGCAGAAAGGCGTCGTGCTCCGATTGCTGGTCAACGAAAGCCTCCCGGCGCACCTCGTGCTTCAGCGTCAGCAGCACCTGTAGCAGGCTCACCGACGTGGCGTCCCCGTCGCCAAGGGCAATCCTCCCGCCGCTCAACTCATCTATCGGACTCTTGGAGAGCAGCACACTGGCGGTGGCCCTGGTCACCGACGCCACGCAGAACCCGGAGACCGGCGCGGCCTTCGGTGCAAGACGGAATGTATCCACGAAGGACACCGGCCCCGCATCGACCTCGCCCCGGTCCAGGGCATCGGGCACGTCGTTGATCCCCATGTTCAGCACTTCGATGCCCCGGCGTTCCATATCGAAATAGAACGCCTCGCATTCCAGGTTGGGTATCCGGGCAACCTTGATGGGCATAGCGATAACTAACCTCCGTCCAAACCCGCCCAGCCCCCACTTTGGGCAAGCTCGACGGCAACGTCTGAATATGCCGCGGCGAACCCGGCAACGGCATCAACGTCAACGGCGTCCGGCCAGCGGTCCGATTCCAGGTGGAACAGGGGATTCCCCCCGACCATCGCTGTCACCCGCCCACCGAGTCCGGCAATCACCTGGGACTCCGCGCCAACAGTGGTCCCCCTTGGCACAGCCTCCGCCGGGTTGGCGTTATGCCGCTCCAGGGCCTCGGCGATCATCGTTTCCAGAAGTTGGTCGGTAGCTGAGAAGCGGGCGCTCGGGTCCAGCGCGCCGCCTATATTCGCGCCGAAGTGCAACCATGCAAACGCTCCCGTCTCGATCCCCGGTCTGCGACGCATAAAATCATGGACGCCCATCAGCCCCAGCTCGTGGGCGCTCGTGGCCACGAAAATCACGTCGCGCCGCGCTCCCGCCTCCATGATGGCCCGCATCAGCACCAGCCAGCAGGCGATGCCACCGCCCCGCTCGCTGGCGCACTGCCACCAGCCGGAACGCGGCGTCATCACGATCAGCGGCGCAAGCCCCTGCTCCGCACCCTCGATGCGTCCAACGACGTTGAACGACTCCGACTCGGTGCGTTCCACCGACACCGTTAGGGTGGCTTCCATTCCGAGCCTGGCATACTCAACTAGCCGCTCCTCTGTCTCCCTGGCCACCTGCAACACCGGAGGACCGAAGGACTGGGGGAAAGCTGTGGCGTTCATTGGCATCAACCCTGGACGGTCACCTGCCGTAACTGCCACCAGCCCCTGGCAGCCGCCCGACTTCCGCGCATCGTCCAGTACCCGGTTCTCCGGCCCTCCCCTTGTGACCCTTCCCAGCCCAATCTCAGCATCCGACCCCAGCGGGCCAATGCGGCCTCTAACGCCCCCGGAAGACGTGAACTCGCCGTCAAACATCGGCAGACCAGGGATGCGGTTTCCGCCCACTTCCAGCCAACACTCCCGGGGGTCAACCCGGCTCAACCCGAAGGGTTCCAGCTCCGCGGCGACTCCGATTTCCCGGGCCTTGTCCGCCAGCCAGTGGGCTGATTCATGGTCAACAGGCGTACCCGTCCGGTGCCAACCCTGGGAATCGAACTCTCTGATAATTCGGGCGATGCGGTCTATACGGTCCACGTGTTGCTCCAGTCACACATACGTAAGAGCAGGTTATATCAGATTACCCATAGTCAAAGGGGTCGGTCTTGGATTCCCCTTCTCCCAGCGGCAGGATTTCATCCGGGTCATGTCCCATCTCCATGAGCCGTGACCGCAAGGTAGCGAGCATTTCTCGGCGACCTTCTTCACGGCCTTCTTTACGCCCCTCCATGCGGCCTTCTTTACGCCCCTCCATACGCCCCTCTTCGCGAATCCTCCGACGTTCCTGTCTCATCTCATGGAGCTTCTCTAGACCTCTAAGAAGTACCGTCATAACCCAACTGCCTCCCATGACTGATAGGAAAACGACGATAATTACGCCGCTGCCGATGTCGCCAAGTTCGTCCAGGTAATCCGCAACATCCCTGGCCAACGGATGCAGGAACCAGACCTCGGGTGCGAATCTCTTGGTTAGCTGGATGATAACCGCAATACCGGCCGCGACGCCAAAGGAGATCGTTACCCATCGCTCCAGCCTCTGCCAATTCACTGCGACTTATTATGGCACACATGGAGTATCCTTGCGCAGGTTTGGCAGTTGCCCTCCCGTAATACAGTACAGTAGCCCCACTGAATCAACAACAAGAAAAGGCCCCCGTCCAAGCTGACGGGGGCCTACCCAAGGTTCCGCTTCCGTCAGGGGCTACAGGCGCGGCCCCATGAACGTGGGAGCCTGCTTCCGGTACACCTGGATGCGGTTGCGCGGACCTTCGCAGACGAACACGTTACCGTCATCGTCCACCTCGACCCCGCTGGGCGCCCAGAAGTCCTTCTCCCTTTCCAGTCCCTGGGCACGCTCCCGCTCTCCCCACATCTCGGGGTTAGCGTCCAGCTTGTCCTTACCCCACTTGGAGACGGTCGCGTCGCCGGTCTTCAGACCCACGAAGTTGCCGTTCTCGTCGAAGATCTGGAGCCTGTTGTTCAGCCAGTCCGCGACGTAGATGATGCCGTCCTTGTCCACGGCCACGTCGGTGGGGCGGTTGAACTCGCCCTCGCCGGGCCCGGAGGCCCCGAACTTCATCAGGAACTGCCCGTCGGCGTTGAACTTCTGGATCCGGTCGTTGCGCCAGTCGGCGACGTAAATGTCACCCTGCTTGTCGATGGCGATGCCCCAGGGCATGTTGAACTCGCCGTCCCCTTCGCCGTGCGTCCCGAACTTGGAGATGAACTTCCCGTCGGGCGTGAACTTCTGCACCCGGTGGTTCATGCTGTCCACGACGTAAACGTTGTCGTCCGCGTCGATTGCCAAACCCGCCGGTCGGTCAAGCTCGCCGTCGCCACTACCCTGACGCTCCTCCCACTTGCCGATGTAATCGCCGTCCCGGGTGAACATGGAGATCCGGTTCAGCCACTCGTCGGAAACGTACACGTTGCCGTTGCTGGCGATGGCCACCGTCACCGGCCAGACCAGCGACCCGTCATCGAAGTTATACTCGTGGGGACCCTGCTGTGGTACGCCCCGCGCAAAGGCGTTGACGTACTCCTCGTCAACAGTGCAGACCGCGATGCGGGTGCCCTCCGGCCGGTACTCCGAAGACCGGCACAGGACGTACATCAGGTCGTCCTCGCCCCGCGCCATGTGAATCGGGTAGCTGAAACCGGGGCCGAACTGCTCACCGCGCCCGATGGTGTGGCTGTACTGGAGCTGCACGTAGGGGATTCTCATTGGCCTGATTGCCACCATATTGCTCCTCCCTCTAGGGACGGATCCTTTGCGTGCCAGCGGCCAGCCCGCTGTAGTTGGACCCGTCCTCGGCATGATGGATAGTTGCTAGTGGATAGAAGCCGGAGCCGCCATCCACCATGTTCACAACGGGCATGGACTAAATGAAGTCCATCTGCTCGAAGGCGCCGTTCACGATGGGCTTGGCGTCCAGGCCCATCCACTTCTCCAACAGGGTGGAGTAAAGACCGCGGAAGTCGTTGTTAAAGTGGAGGTCGCCCTCCAGGAGCTTGTTTTCCTCCAGCGAGGGGTACTCGCCGTAGAGTCCGCCCTTCACCGACTCTCCGACCACGAAGGCCACGCCGCCGGAGCCGTGGTCGGTCCCGGAGCCGTTGTCGTGTACCCTGCGCCCGAACTCGGTGAAGACCAGCGTTATCACGTTATCGCCCGCGTCGTGTTCCTTCAGGTCGTCGTAGAAGTCGGCGACGGCGTTGGAGGTCTCAGTCCACAGGCGGGTGTGGTTGGCAAGCTCGCCAGCGTGGGTGTCGAAGCTGTTGTACGGAGCAGTGGTGTAGAGGACCCTGGTCCCCAGCCCCGCCAGGTGTACCTGGGCGATGTTGCGCATGTACTGGGCGACCACGTCCCCGCCGTACTCCACCGTTGAGGAGTACATGCCTGGGGCAGTGCTCAGAATGTCCGCGCCTTCCAGCGCATCCAGACCGGTCTGGGCGAAGTAGTCCAGCACCGGGCCCTGTCCGATCATCGGCGAGTAGACCCTGGAGAAGACGTCAAGCGCCTTGGAGCGCTGCTCTTCGACCTCGATGCCGGTCAGCACGCCGTAGGTCTCCAGGTTGCCCACCGAAGCCACCGGCACGCCCGGGGCCACCAGTGCCCTGGGAAGGCCGCGGCCGAAGTTGACGCCGGTCAGCACGTTCTCCTTCTCGGGGTCCAGGTCCTTGACCGCGCGGCCCAGCCAGCCCTCGTCCCCGACCTTGTCCGGCTCGCAAGTGTGCCAGATGTCCATCGAGCGGAAATGGGAGCGGCTGGGGTTGGGGTAACCGATCCCCTGGATTACGGCCACCTTGCCCTCATCATAGAGCCGCTTGATGGGGCCCATGGCCGGGTTGAAGCCGACCTTGTCATTGATCTGCAGTGCCCGCTCCGGCTCGATCCTGACGTTGGGCCGGTTGTCCAGGTAGAGGGGGTCACTGTAAGGGATCAGAGTGTTCAGGGCGTCGTTGCCCCCCGACAACTGGAGGACCACCAACACCGGGTCTTTCTTGGTGGATGTCATGTCCTTCCCCCTTATTAGTGGTTGGTGTCCAGTGGCCAGTGACCGGTGGAGCGCACAAACTCCAGATCTGGGGTCTGGTCGCCCGGCATACCAGTCACTGGCGCTCGGCCACTGTTACGCGAACAGGTACTCGGTGGTGGCAACGATGGACTGGAGCATCTGGCCGACCCTCTGGCCGAACTCGTCGGTCCCGGTGCGCAGCTCCCCCTCGTTGCGGGCAAGGTCAACCAACTCGGTGCGGGTGACCTCGGCCAGTTCGTAAGCGCCCAGCATCTCCAGGCAGCCGTCCACCAGCCGCTCCGGCGAGATGACCTCTCCCTCGGAGGCCAGGCGGTTGATGATGTTCTGGACGCCGCGGTGGCTGGTGTTGCCGACGGCGTCGGCGGTGAAGTTAATCCGCTCCACCAGGGTTCCGCTGTCAATCCACTCCCTGCCCGTATGCCAGCCCTCAACCGTCGGCGGGTTCAGCAGGTCCTGGCCCATGTACCGGATGGTCAGGGTCATGGCGTTCAGGCCCGGCTTCGGCATATCGAAGTCGCCGACCAGCCGCATTGTGCTGACCACCGTCTCCGTGGGACTCTTCACCTTGGTGAAGCGGGCATCCTTGAAGAAGTCGGAGTTGAACAGCACCCGCAGCATCGAGCCGATGTTGTAGTTCGAGCTGTAATACTCGTCCTCCAGCAGCTTGATGGCCTCGGGGTCCCTGGGTGGCGTGTTCTGCCAGGCCGGGACCTGCGGCTCATCGGCAACGAAGAAGTTGTACAGGTGCCGGGCGATGAACCGGGCCGTTCCGGGCTGCTTGGCGATGATGCGGATAATGTCCTCGCCGTTAAAGTTGCCCGTCTCGCCCAGGAACGTCTTCTCCCCGTCGTCGTGGTCCGCCGGGTCATAGATGAAGGCGGCCTCGTACTTGCCGTAGGGATAGCGGGGGACCGAGTTGGTTACCGTCCACCCGGTGAAGGCGCGGGCGCACTCCTTGACGTCGTCCTCGCTGTAGTTGGCGTGGCCGTCCATGCCGACACCCATCGAGAACAACTCCAGCAACTCCCGGCCCCAGTTCTCGTTGATGGCGTCCTTGTGGCTCATGCAGTTGTCCAGGTAGAACACCATTGCCGGGTCAGTGGCCAGGCCCATGAGCAGGTCCTCGAAGTTGCCCATGCCCATGGTGCGGAACATGTCGAACTCGATCTGCTGCTGCTTGGGGTATTCGCACTTGGCGTGGCCGGTACAGAAGATCTGGTGCCAGAACAGCGCGATCTTCTCTTCCAGCGGGCGCTTTGTGTTGATCATGCGGAAGGTCCACTCTTCCTGCTGCCCTTCCAGTCCGGCCTGCGACACCCACTGGGGCTGATAGCGCATCAGCACATCGCGCTCGATGGCCGGCTGCGACTCAGGGTTCAGCAGTTCTTCCACCGTGGCCTCGTAGCCCTGGGCGACCCGGGCCTCAAGCTCTTCATACGTCGCTCCGAAACCGGCGCGGCGCATCAGGTGGGCCATTAAAGCGATATCCTTGTCTGCCATTCCTTACTCCTCCTGATTGCGTCTGATAGATCGTTAAACGCCGACTCTCCGGTGATTACGATTTCTGCTCATACCTCCTTCACACCGAGGTGGTTTTCGCCACTCTAACTACTGTATGCGCCCCGAAAAAGGGGCGACCGTCGCCGGACGCCCTGGCGACGGCCCCATGATAATCACTACTCACACGCACGTCAACATTGTGTATTACATCACAATGATTATTGGAAAGGCCCAGCCGCTGATCTGGAAATCCCTCACTGGCCAGGCGGCCCCTGCATCCCCGGCAAGTAACGGTACGGAGTCGGCGCACCGGGCAGGTCAAGCCTGTCCGTGATGGGATCGATGATGCTCCAGGCCAGTTCAATTTCGTCGCTGCGGGTGAACAGCGATGCGTCACCGGCAAGGGCGTCCAGCAGCAGCCTCTCGTAAGCGTCTGGAATCTCAACGTCGTTGAAACCCTCATCGTAGCGGAACTCCAGGTCCACCGGACGCATCCTCAGCCCTGCCCCTGGAGCCTTGGCCTGGAATTCCAGTCCCACGCCCTCGTCGGGCTGAATGCGGATTGTCAGTTGGTTCCCCGGAATGTCCTCGTCGTCGGGCACCGGAAACAGCATGTGGGGCGGTGAGCGGAAATTGATGATCATCTCCGTGTTCTTCGCCGGCAGACCCTTCCCCGACCTGAGATGGAAAGGCACGCCCTGCCACCGCCAATTGTCGATGAACAACCGCAGCGCGGCGTAGGTGGGAGTCTGCGACCCCGGGGCAACCCCCGGCTCGTAATGATAGCCCTCGTACTGGCCGACCACCAGGTGTTCTTCTATCTCCCGCAAAGAGGGGCGGCGCACCGCGCTAAGCACCTTCACTTTCTCGTTTCGCAGCGCATCCGCCTCATAGGAATGGGGTGGGTCCATTGCAACCAGCGTCAACAGTTGCAGCAGGTGACTCTGGAACATATCCCGCAGCACCCCGCTGCCATCGTAGTATTCCCCCCGCTCCCCGACCGTATCCTCCTCATCAACGTTGATCTCCACGCTGTCGATGTAGTTGCGGTTCCAGACGGGTTCAAAGATGGAGTTTGCGAAACGGAACACCAAAAGGTTCTGGACTGTCTCTTTGCCCAGGTAATGGTCGATGCGGTATATCTGGTCTTCGTTCAGATGTTTGTGCAGATGCTCATTCAGGTCCCGTGCCGTCCGGCCGTCGGAGCCGAAGGGCTTTTCGATAACGACGCGCCGCCACCCCGGACCGATGCCGGTCAGGCCCGCAGCCGCCAGGGCGGTTACTGCAGGAGCGTAAAGATCAGGCCGCAGCGCCAGGTAGTGAAGGCAGTTGATCCGGCCCGCATCCTCTCCCGGCGCGAGTTGGGCAACGACTTGCCATGTCTGCACCATATCTTCCGGGTTGGTGACGTCAGCCTGAACATAGTTCAGCCTGCCGGCGAATCCGGCCCATTCCTCCGGAGGCGTTTCCTGGTCCTGCAGCAGGTCCCGAAATTCGGCAGTGGACATCTCTCCCGGCGCAAACCCAATAATCTTCAGACCGGGAGGCAACTGCCTTTTGCAGTGCAAATCAAACAGCGCCGGAATAAGTTTCCGGCGGGAAAGGTTCCCCGTGGCCCCGAAAATGTTAATGAAAGTGGTTGGCATGGCCCAAATCTCGGGTCCCTACATGGGTGCCAGTTGCAGGAAAATTCCAGGAAAACTCAAGGGGACATGAGGCATCGTAAAGAGGTTCAGGAAAATCAAACACCCAACGGCAGTCTAACCAATTACCCTCGTAACCGAGTGCGTCGTACCCCCAAAAGTCGGTATCCAGCAGGAGTGCTTGCCCGGCCCGCCTGTCACTATGATGGTCAGGTCGTCCTCCCCTCGCACCATCGGGACCGGTCCATCGGGAATCCCTCCGAAGCGTTCCAAGAGTGTATCCTCAGTGTACCGCTCCAGGGGGACGAGTGCCCGGCGGCGCAGCCATTCCACTACATCCCGTTTGCTGAAGCCATCCCCGGCGATGGTTTCCGCGTGTTCCGGCCCCAGCGCCAGCAGCGTCTCCCCGCCTGTATAGGCATTGTTGGCCCCGGTCACCGCCATCGCGCCGGCCACTATCGTAAGTATGTCCTCCGCCGACCGGCCGGAATGATCATTGATGTTGTGGGGAGGCTCCCCCGCAATGACCGTAACCGTGCTCTGGTCCCGGCCAAATCCCCGGTCAACGTGCAGCGGCTCCCAGGGATTGAGTTCCTCGTTCTCGGCTACGCAATAACCGTACTTGGAAGGCGCACCCTGGCTGGACATATCGCCGACTCCGGGGTATCCGCCTCCGATGTTCAGCATCGCCAGCCGGATTGCCCGACCGATGGTGGCATTCGCCCGCCACCCCGGGCCGAAGGCCCCCGAAGACCCGTTGAGTCCCAGTGCTTCCCGGATAGGCCCGTTGACGATGACCAGCGGAGCGCATGGGTGCGTGGTCGCCTGCACTGCGTAGAGGTTGAATGCGGGATCACTCATGGCGTCGACCGCCGCCACAATGACCGGAAAATACTCAGGAAGACACCCGGCCATCACTGCGTTGACCGCCAGTCTTTCCACCGTTGCGCCGCCCCAGTTGGGCGGAATCTCCGCAATTGCCTGGTTGGGCGGCAGGTCCGTCACCCGCAGCATCGACTCTACCTTCTCCGGAGTTGGCGGCGTGATCGGCAGACCGTCGGTCCAGCCTCGCTCGAGGTACAGATTCTGTACCGCATCGTACTCGTCGGCGACTTCAATCCGCCGCGCGTTCAGCCCGAGCATCTTGACCCTTACCGACCGGTCAGACCTGACACGATCAATGGCAGCAGATCGTCGGCTTTTGCCAGGACAGCTTCCGGCCTGAGACCGCCCAGGGGATGCTCAGTCACCGCCATTGCAAGTTCCGCCATCCCCAATGAGCGCCGTTCCACGTCCCCCAACCGCCTGAACAGATGCGTGCATACCGTAACCGTCGGGACTCCCCGCCGCTCCAACTCCACCGAGTCGTGGATACTCCACGACGTGCAGGACCCTCAATCCGCCAGCCCGACGATCACCCCGTCGCTGACAGCCGCCAGTTAATCCAGCACCTGTTCCGACGCGCTGACCGATGCAGTAGGCTTGCCCCGGTGGGTGGCGCGGTTGATCTCATACTTCTCCCGCAGCAACTCCTCCAGCCTGCGAAACAGCACATCACCGTTGGGCTTGTTGTTCCATAGGAACCCTACCGGCCTGCCCTGCAGGTCTGAAAGCCGCGGCGCCATCGTCTCACGCAGTTCCCTGGGGGGTGCCGTTGGGTCCAGCACCACAAGGGTGCGGGCAGCACTGACAGTCATAACCCATTCTCCACTGCATCGGTCTGGTAGGAGCCGGACCAACCTGGCGTGGTCAGCCCCATGACAGCAGGCTAGGGTTTGGGGCCACCGGTGTCAAGGCCGGCACGGACGCATGACGCCGCATTCCCCCGGCCAAGTCTCCACTGCCATGTACAGAGGCCCATCCTTGTCAACCCTTGTAGCTGTGGATATGATTCGGCTGACATCCAACCACACGTATCCTCCCAAGGAGGGAAATCATGGCCCGCACGCCCATACTCACCAGGGAAAACGCGCCCCAGCAGTTCCTGGAAGCATTCGATCATGAGACTGCCAACAGCGGCGGCGTTGTCGCCTCCGGACCCGGCTCCGCGATGATCAATAGCCCCGAGATGCGCCGCCGCTGCAACTACCTGGCCGACTACCTTCGTCAGGAATCATCCCTGCCCGACAAAATCCAGCAGCTCGCCATGCTCATTACAGCCCGCGCCACCGACTGCCAGTTCATCTGGAACGCCCACGCGGCCAGGGGAAGGTCCACGGGCTTGAGCGACGCCCTGGTCGACGCCATCCGGGACCGCCAGCCGCTGCCGGACATGCCGCCGGACGAAGCCGCGGTGGTCAAAGTAGGGACCGAGTTCTTCAACAACCGCAAGGTCAGCCAAGAAGCTTTCCAGGCCGGCATCGACCAGTTCGGGGCACAGGGATTGACCGAGTTGACCACCCTGATCGGCTACTACGCCCTGCTGGCCATCAACGCCAACACCTTCGACATAGACCTGCCCGAGGAACGTGCCGAGCCGATACTGCCAATCTGATGCGGAGCGGCATGAAGAGAGTCAACTGGTTCTGAGTCAGTAGAGGGAGAGCCGCGGACCAGCGAGAACGGACCCGCCAGGCAAGCCCATCGCACTGAGAACGTCGCCCTATACCGTCGTACCGGCGGGAGGCGACGGATACTATCCGTCCCCGGTGGGAATGTAGTCCAGCGTCATCGCCTTGACCGGGTTCGGCTTTCCCGGTGTCTCACCGATGGGAATAATTTCCGCGTGCAGGCTCCCCGGACTCAACTCGAGGAGGCCCACACCGCCAAGACGCAATTCCTTGTGCTGGGGATAGGTCAGGCTGCCGCTGTTTACCAGCACCACCCCTTCCCGGAGTTCCAATTGCTCCAGGTGCGTGTGCCCGGACACGATTATGTCCACCGGCGCAGGGAACGCCTCCTGCAGCTCTGCAACGGGCCGGAACTCCCGGTCCAGAATATGCACCATCCCGATCCGCCAACCCGCTATGTCCAGCATCTGGACTTCCTGCATCCGCGAGTCGGTCAGCGGATCGTTGTTCCCGGTGGAGCAAAGCACGGGCGCAAACTGCTCCAGCCAATCGAGGATGATGGGAGAGGTCAGGTCTCCCCCGTGCAGTATCAGGTCCACGGAGGAGAAGAAAGCTGCGGGTTCCGGCCCCATCTGATCGGGAGTCCGGATGAGGGCAGGCAGGTGGGTGTCGGTAACCAGACCTATGCGCATTGGCTCAATCTAGCCCGAACCGCCAGCAATGTCAAATTTCCCGCAGCCCGAAGCGTCGACGCGAGACCTTTCTCCCAATCGCCCCACTCCGCTATAATCCGCTCCAACCGAAATGACTGCCTGTAACCAAAACTCCCGGCCCCGACCGGGGGGAGGTCTGTCATGACCACGCCAGCCATCAGGATGCTGCCGTACAATCGGGAAGGCGAAATCGATTACGCCAACCTGGAATTCGACCCCGACAAACCGGCGGCGGAAAAGCCCGACGCAATGGAACAGCGCGATGAACAGTCGGAAGTATACGGTATACTCAGGGCCAGGCTCACGGACTTTCAGCAGCGCCCTGATGTGTTTCTGGACTTCGACACCTACATCTGTTACGACCGGCGTAACCTGAACGTGCGCATCTGTCCGGATATATGCCTGGCATTCGGAGTGGATGCCCGTGCCATCCGCCCTGACAGGCTCTACCTGCCCTGGCGGGTGGGGAAAGTCCCCGACTGGGTGCTGGAAGTTGCGTCGCCGACCACGGGGCGTGAGGACGTCAACCGCAAGCCCGGAATCTACGCCCGCATCGGCGTCCCCGAATACTGGCGGTTCGATCCCAGCGGCGGACGCTACCACGGCGAGCCGCTGTATGGAGGCATCCTGACCGGCGGCGTATACCAATCAGTGGAATTGACTACCGAACCAGACGGCATCCTGAAAGGGTACAGTCCGCTCCTGGGTCTCAGCCTGGCCTGGGACGAAGGCTGGCCCCGGTTATACGACCCGGACACTGCGCTTTACCTGGAAAACTGGCGGCAGACCGCTGCCAGGGCTGAGGCCGAAGCCGCCGCCCGCGCCGAGGCCGAGGCCGAAGTGCGACGCCTGCGCGAGCAACTCCGCAGCCAGCAGCGGGGATAGCCTGACCCGCCGCTCCTGTTCAACTTTTCCTGCACCCATAGGCGACACGATCCAACTCAGAACACTCCCGAGGAGGTGGTAACAGAGGATGCCTAGAGACAGCCGAATCGCAGCAATCGTGGGTATCAACGAATATCCCCTGCGGGTCGTCGGACCCGGCACCAACGCCCTCCAGATCAAGGCATCCTGCGCCGCCAAGGCCCTGGACGACGCCGGTTTTACCTGGCAGGATGTGGACGCGGTCTATGACACCGGCACCGACCAGGGCATAGGCGGCCTGGGGATTTGCGAATACTTCGGGTTCAAGCCCAAGGTCATCGACAACACTTCCGTCGGCGGGACCTCCTACGAGTTCCACGCCAACCATGCCATGCGCATGATCGCCCAGGGCAAGTGCAACCTCGCCCTGATTACCTACGGCTCCACCGCCCACTCCGACCGGAGGGCCATCGGCACCGCGGGGGCCACGGGCCAGGGCGTCTCCAACATGCTCAATAACATGGAAGACCCCTGGGGCCTCACCCTCATCGGCAACTACGCTATGGTCAAGCAGCGCCACAAGCATCAGTACGGCACCACCGATGAGCAGTTCGCCGCCATCTCCGTCGCCACCCGCCGCCACGCCATGCGCAACCCAGAGGCAGTCAAGGCCATGACCGACCTCGAGTTCGTCGGCGTCCGTGAGATTACCGTCGAAGATGTGCTTGACTCCCGTGTGATCGCCTACCCGCTGCACCTGCTGGAGTGCTGCATGGTCTCCGACGGCGGCGGCGCAGTGCTCATTGCCTCTCCGGAGATGGCCCGCAACGCCCGCAAAAAGCCGGTCTGGATTATCGGCGCGGGCGAGGCCACCAAGTACCGGGAGAACGGCGGCGACATCACCGTCAGCGCCGGCGCCCAGTCCGCCCCCGTCGCCTTTGCCGAGGCCGGGGTATCCCCCTCCGAGATCGACATTCTTATGGCTTACGACTCCTTCACCATCACCGTCATGTGCATGATCGAGGACCTGGGCTTCTGCGCTAAGGGCGAGGGGGGCGACTTCGTAAGCGACGGCAAGCTCCACTTCGACGACCCCCGCAAGCCCACCATCAACACCGATGGCGGCGGCCTGTCGTCCAACCATCCCGGCGCAAGGGGAATCTTCCTCCTGATGGAAGCCACTCGCCAACTCCGTGGCGAGTCCACTTCTCAGGTCGAAGGTGCGAAGCTGGCAGTGGCCGTGGGCAACGGCGGCCAACTCGGTTCCCGCCACGCCACCGGCGTAACCGTCCTCGCCTCAGACTAGCAACCAGCAGCCAACGGCCAGCGGCCGCAAACCAGTCGCTGGTAGCCGACCCATCAAACAGGAGTTGAAAATACTATGCCGCCACTAAGGCCGCAGCCAAGGTTCCCCGAGAGCGACACCGAACCTTTCTGGGAAGCCACCAAGCGCCACGAATTGATCTACCAGACCTGCAACCGCTGCAACTGCGTCATCTTCTATCCACGTCGCCACTGCACCCGCTGCGGGTCCGATGACACCAAGTGGAACGTGTCCCAGGGCTTGGGCGCCGTCTATACCTTCAGCGTCATCGTTCAGAGCCGCCACCCGGCATTCAAGGACCTCGGCGCATACGCCGTGGCCTACGTCGACCTTGACGAGGGCTTCCGCATAATGACCAACATCGTGGGCATCCAGGACCCGACCACCGACATCCAGTGCGGTATGCGGGTCAAACTGTGCTGGGAAGACCAGGGCGATGGTGAAGTCTCCCTCCCCATGTTCGAGCCTGCCTAGAAGACGCGGCGCAGACAACGGACACGGAGTAAACAAAGCGCCCCCGGCCAGGCCAGGGGCGCAAAACTCTGACAAATCGGAATCCTCCCGGCCACGGCCAGAGGCTGACACGCCGGTATCTACCCTGGTACCAACCCCTCACCCACGAACATCTCTTCAGCTTCCAGCAGGGTCAGGTCCGGCTCAGGCAGAATCAGGTCCGACTCCACCAGTTCGTCCACCGGCACCGGCGAGCCGTTCTCCCGCACCATCCCCAGCATCCGGGACAGCAGGTCCTGGAACTTGGCCTCGTCCTCTTCCTCCACCGCCTCCACCAGTTCATTATCCAATTGGTTCAGGTCGTCGATGAAGGAACCCGGAAGGTTGTACTGGCCCTCGTTGGTGATTCGCACGATCATGACCGCCCCTCCGGCAATTGACCGCTACCACCTGTGCCCTGTCCGGAACCGGGAAGCGAAGCCTTCAGGCTGGCCAATTCATCCTCCACATTCTGGTCGGCCAGCATCCTGTCCAGTTCTCTGGAGATGTCATCCTTGCCGGAACCATCATCCAGGACTCCAGCCTCAGCCAACTCGTCGATCGCCCCGGCCCGGGCTCGCATCTTGTCAGTCTTCATCTCGGCCCGTTCCATGGCCAGGCCGACGTCGCTCATCTCTTCGGAGATACCGCCCAGCGCCGCCCCTATGCGGACCTGTGCCTGAGCGGCGTTGTACTGGGCCTTGATGACCTCCTTCTTGGAACGGAAGGCCGTCACTTTAGCTTGGAGCCGTTGTTCCGCCTGGGTCAGCTTCTCCTGCTCCAACTCCATGCCCGCGATCTGTTCGTCCAGGCCCTGAAGCTCAAGGACTGCGGCCTGTTTCCGTTGCAAGGCCAACCGCGCCAGGTCTTCCCGCCCTGCCTCCATCGCCTGCCGCGCCTGGCCGTCCAGCTTGGCCACGTTCTGCTGCACCTTGGTCGCTTGCTGCTGGATCTGCCGCTTGGCGGCCACCATCTCCACAACGCCCCGCTTCACGTTACGCAGCATCTCCAGCTGCTTCTCATAAGAGTAGTCCAGCGTCTCGTTTGGGTCTTCCGCCTGGTCAAGTATGCGGTTCATCTTGGACTTGACAATCGTGGACATCCGCGACAGCACTCCCATCTGGTGCCTCCAATCAATTTCATGGTCTCGGCAACGGGATTAGCCGGACTAAGGACCGGCAGTCCTAAAACCGGTCACGCCCCCTGCCGGAAAACATACTAACCACTGCCATGATTATAGCAATTATACCGATGATGACGAGAATCCAGCCAATGATTTCCAGAAGCAACTTGAACAAGCCGGACTGTATAAGTAACCCCAAGACTATGAGGATTATCCCCACCACGAACCACATTCCGCCGCCTGACCTTCCCATGCGCACAACTCCCTTCACCCTGTGGGCGCTCTCTGATTACACGATGCCTGGAGGACTATGACCTGACTGGTCGATTAAGCGCTCAGTCCTGCTCCCGCGGCACGGAATCCACATCGAGGCCCATCCGCCGGGCCCTTTCCAGCCACTCCTTGAACTCCCGGTCCGCCTCTGCCCGGCCTTGCTCAATCCCTTCTTCCAGGACCTCTTCCCGAATCTCGGCCTTCCATTTCTCCCGCCACTGCCGCCTTTGGTCCAATGCCCAGAACCACATGCGAGTAACCCTCTCCACCAGCACGGAAATCGTAGCGTAGATCAATATCCCCAGGTGAACCGTCGGACCCGCCGACTTCAGGCCGGTCCTCCAATCAGGCTGGCCCGGCTCAGATAAAAATACCAACAGCGCCGTTATTACGCAAATCCCGACGGGAGCGAATAGCGCATGGCGGCGCACCCACCGGGGACTTGGCCACTCTCCCATGTGTCTATACTACACTGCAAACACGCCAACACACTACGCCTGGCATTTCCGGGTTCGGCGCATAGTCAATATATGCTCTCTCAGCAGCGTGGCAAAGCAGCCCTGGTGTCTCAGCCCCCGCAGATTGACCTCCCACTGCCCCCTAAGTATACTCAACCCGCGGGCAAGTCCCGAAGAAAGCGTCCCCTTATGTCCACACATCCAGCCTGTCAGCACAACACCACCGGGGGATAGGGTATGTTCCGTTCGTTGTTCGGCCGCGGCAAGCGCCGCCGGGACAGGGCCTCCTCCCAACCCCGGGACGACTCCGTCCGCGCCGCCATGATTGGCGACGTCGTCACCATCTCCGGCTTGGGTTTGGAGTACGAGGACTGCTACTTCTTCATTGAGCGGCGCCACCGCTATACCACCGGCCCCGATAGCTGGTACGAGCTGGAGTGCGCCGATGGGGACACCCGAGTCTGGGTTGAATGGACCGACGGCTACAACCTCTCCGTCTCCGCCACCGGCAACCCCGACCCATCCGGGCTGGACAGCATCGGCCTGAGCGAGGACGACCTGATAGAACTGGACGAGCAGCACTCCATCGACAACTTCATCAACATCGGCGGACAGGACTACCGCTACCGCAACAGCTCCGAGGTCTTCTTCTACAAGGACTGTAGCGGCCCCGGAGAGCCCTTCTACCACTGGGATTTCCTCAGTGACGACGGGCTGCGCATCCTCTCCATAACCAAGTGGGAGGGAAGGCCATTCGAGGTGGTCTTCAGTGAAGTATTATCGCCGGACAGCGTTACCCTCTACCAGGGTGAACGTCCGGAATCCGGGCCTGGGAGAGGCAGATGATCGAGGGATTTATCGTGGCTCTGGAGTCCTTCCCGCGCGGCCTGGCCTTCGTCGTGCTGGGACTTGTGGTCTTGGTCATAGCCAAGCTGGTCCGGGACCTGATTACCCGCTACAGGGTCAACGAGGAAATCACCGAAAAGCGCAACCTGGCCGTGGCCCTCCAGCTCAGCGGCTACTTTCTCGGTGTGATTCTCATCTTCCTGGGCGCGTTGTACCAACCGCTTACCCTGGTCGGCCCCGAAGGGCTGGGATTCAACCGCGACTTCGCAATTGACCTGCTTAGGGTGTTCCTATATTCCTTGGCCGGTATCGTTGCGCTGAACCTGGTCATGTTCCTGATGGACCGTCTGGTCCTGTACCAGTTCAATGTTGAGAAGGAGATCATCGAAGACCAGAACGTCGGCACGGGCGCAGCCGAATTCGGGATGTACATCGCTGTAGGGTTGCTGGTGGCCGGTTCCGTGGCTGGCGAAGGCAGCGGCAGCGAATTGACGTCAGCCCTTATCGCCCTGGCTTTCTTCGGGATGGGACTTGTCCTGCTTATCGTGTTCGCCCTCTTCTACGAGTGGACCACGTCATTCGACATCCACTCCGAAATCGAAGGCGACAACGTCGCTGTGGGCGTCGCCCTGGGGGGCAACCTCATCGCCATCGGCCTGGTGACCCTGAAGGCAGTATTCGGAGAGTTCGTCGGCTGGGGAGAGAGCATCGCCGCCTTCCTGGTCTTCGGCGTCCTCGGTTTCGTCCTCCTCTACGTCATGCGCCTGCTAATCGACATGGTCATCCTGCCCACGGTGAAAGTAGCCAACGCCCTCTCCTCTGGCCGCAACGTAGGCGTTGCCCTCGTGGAAAGCGCCGTCGTCATAAGCTCCGCTATGGTCCTCTTCATAGCCATTTAGGGATACAGCCTGCCCCCGGCTCGACCGGCCTGCCCTCTCCGTACCCGTCTACTGACCACCCGCCGGGCCTCTTGCTCCCGCGCCTGGTTTCGCCGCTCCTCCAGGTAGCCGTACCCATGCTCCACCACCAGCCCGATCAGCGACTCCCCTACATCATACCGGTTCACCACCGGCTCCAGTATCGAGTCGAAAAACGTTTCGTCGTGGGTCACCGCACCCCACACCGGCAGGTATTCGTCCAGCGAACCATCGTACAGGCGCAGCAGAAACACCGTCCGCACGGGGTCCAGACCCTCCGCCAAGAACACCTGCACCCGCAGGTCAATACCGCGGCCCGTCCCAAATTCAACCCTCTCCCCTTCCATATCGATCATCGTGTCCTTGAAATGATCGTACCTGTCGATGTAGGACTCCGTCTCGGCCAACAGCCGCCCGATAAGCCTCCGCCCCTCCTCCGAGACCGCTGGGGTCCCGCCATCTTTCGACTCCTCAATCAGTCCATCCTGCCGTAGCGATTCGACCGTCGGCGCGAGAGCCAGGTCTTCTCCTTCCTCGGAAGTGATGCACAGACCAACTTCGTGCTTGTCCAGGAAGTACAGAACGGTCATAGCCCGCAGCCACTCCAGCAACTCCCCCTTGCTATCCCAAAACTCCGACCGAGCCCCGTAATCAACGGCGTGATACCGCTGCTCCAGCAGGACATCCAGGTTCGGTAGGGCAGTTTCCCTGTCTGCGGGAGCATGGTCAACCCAGGAAGATACCTGCGACGCCAGATCAATGCTCTGCCCATCTCCAGCCGATACCAGCAGATGGCACCTCCACTGGCGCCATTCCCCGACCGCGTCCAGGAACACCCCGTAAATCTCCGGCAAGTCCGGATTGGTGCTAAGGTCGAACCACGACTCCACCACCCTCTGCTGCTCCTCGTCCGGAGGGAAGACCCGCTCGATTAGTTGAAAGACCGTGCCTTGGCCGAACTCAGTGGGCAGGACCAGGCAGAGGCCGTCTTCATCGGCCATGCCCGTTAAACTCGCGGAAAACCGGAACGGACCAGTCACCCGTTTCGGCCCCTCAGCAGACGCTTTGTTGAAACGGCCCCTCCGCCCCCGAACCCGCCGGACCTGCTGGACGACCCAAAGGATGACGACCTGGAAGTGGAACGTGAGATAGTGTTGCTGTTCTTGAACGCGCCGCTGCTCCTCTGCGTTGACTGGTAGGTGCGGCGGTTGGAGCTGACGTTGCTCCGCGACTGCTGGTAGCGGGAGCCTGCGTACTTCGTATTGTAGTTGCTGTTGCGCTGTGCCTGCCGGGTATAGGCTGACGACTGCCGGTACGACGTCCTCTCCCGGCGCATGTCGGGAACGCGGCCGGGAGGCGTGGAATAGTAGTAGCCGAACCTTGGCGTCATCGCCGAAATAAGCAGGTAGGTGAACAGGAAGTCCCCGGCCCCGAAGTGGCTGTTATAGTAGCCGTTGGCGCCGTAGCCCCGCATATCGTATTCGTCGTCAGTGCCCTTGACGATCTCGAATAGCTGGTCGTCGGAGGAGTCCTCGATCTCCCCGCTGCTGTTCAGGTCTTCCCACCCCTCCAGTGTCAACGCGGAGCCGTCCTGCTTGGCCCGGACCAGCACCAGCCCGTCTCCCTCGTATATCTCGTTCACCCGGCGCTCGAAGTCCGTCGCGCTCTTGGCCTCCTTGAACGCCTCCTGAACGTCGTCCAGGTTGATCCGGCCCGCTGCCCCGTCGGTGGCAGCCCAGTCCTCATAGGACTGGCCGCCGCACGCGGCAATCAGCGGAGACGCCGACACGATTCCGCCAAGGGACACTGCCGTACCTAGCCTGACCTGTTTCCGGAACATTCTAGTCCCTCCTATCGCGTCCGCAGACCTGCGATTCAGACGCTTTCATTCTCCCCGCCCTCGCTATTCTCCTGCTCTTGCCATTCCCGCCAAGCCGTCATTCCTGCGAGACCGGGGGGCCGCCCACCGCCATCAACGCCTCTACCTGCTCGCTCACCGGCCTGGTCTGCTGGCCGTCACACCCGGCATCCCGGAACGGGAAACTTGCCAGCCGGGATAGGAACTCCACCTCCGCGCTATCTCGGAACTCCCCCCAGGCCCGGTCGCAGGCCCGCACGTAGGCCGCCACTGCCGACTTGTGGTTGCGCGCCCCCAGCACGTGGGTGGACAGCATGTCCCGCAGCCGCGCCAGGTGGTCCCGCCACGCTTCATCGAGAGTCTGGAGATACAACAGCCGCGCCGTGTCCGGGAAGACCCTTGCCCCGGCCCGATGTTCCAGCGCGTCGATTTTGTCAAGAATCAACTCGCCCAACTCGCCGGCGAAAATATCCAGACCACAGCCGCGCAGCGAAGAACAGTCCGCTCCGTAGTCCCGCCGGACTTCTTCCGCCATCTGCCCGAACAACTCCCGGTACTCGTCATGGGTTGCACCGTGGAAATACCGGGACACCAAGCTCGACGCGGCCCGTATGACCGAATCCCGGACCAGGCCGTCCATAGGTGCCTGTCCCATAACCTCGCGGCGGCGACGGTAATACCGCAACGTATGCAGGTCCAGCACCGCGAAATAGTCCTGCATCAGCCCCCTCTGGGCTTCCCCCTCCCGTTCCGACTCCCGCCGCAGCCTTTCCACCAGACTTGTGACCTCATACCCGGAGAAACATTCCCGCCCCGCTGCTTCCGCACTGCGGCAGCCGGACAACCCCAAAATCTCCCCGGCCCTGGCATGTATCACCCGGTCCTCCAGCGACAGGAACGATTGGGTCTCCCCGAACTCGCCCTGCCTTCCGCTTCTCCCGTTCAGTTGAAGAAGCACCCTGGCCGACTCCTGCATCTCCGACCCGATCACGCACAACCCCAGGGAAAACCGAAGGCTGCCATCCTCCGCGCCGGAGCGTGTTCGTCCCGGATGCCCGGTGCCGGGGCCGTTCTCACAAGTAACCTTGACCTCTGCGCCCGACCACTCAACGAGAATCCCGCTGGTCCGGTCAAGTTCCTCTCCAAGAATTTTTGCTTGTTCCGCGCTGTGACACGAATAGACGACGGCTGGACAGCCCTCCTCCAGCATCTCCTGTACCAGATCCACGCACCGGCGAGCTATCGCCTCGCTCAGCCTCGGCTCCAACAGAATATCCGTTCCCCGGCCCGCCATGTTCGTGGCCACTGTTACTGCCCCGAATCGGCCCGCATCCCTGACGATCCGCGCCTCCGCGTGGGTAGTCACCGCGTTGAGCAGGTTGTGGGGCACTCCCCTTTCCGTCAATCTCCGGCTCACGTCCTCCGACTGCTCCACCGAACCGGTGCCGACAAGCACAGGCTGCCCGGTGCGGTGCCGTGACACCACCTCATCCACCAACGCGCCGAACTTGTCCTCCTTCGTCAGGAATACTTTTGGACCCAAATCCACTCGCATCATTGGGTTGCTTGGCGGCGCCACTGCCACCTCCATCCCGTACTTCTGCTCAAACTCATCGGTGGACACTGCCGCTGTGCCTGTCATCCCGCTGGCGTGATCGTACAGCCCCACAAACCCGGCAACCGAGATCTGTCCTAACGTCTCGCGCTCAGGCCGGGGAGTAACCCTTTCCTTCACCTCCAACGCCGACTGTAGATTGAACTGGTATATGGAGCCGTCCTTGGGCCTCCCTGTATGCTGGTCGATCAGGACAATGCTGTCATCATCTACTACGTAGTCCACATCCCGCTTGAGCAGCAGGAAAGCGCGGAGCATCTGGTAAACGCAATTCCCCAGGGCATACTGCCGGGCCGCCCGCCTTGATGTACGTCCGTCCCGCCTTTCCGATAGGCCGAAAGACCCAAGACGCTGCTCAACAAATCCCCATCCCGCCTCAGTCAAGGTAACGTAACGCCCCTCGACATCAACAGCGTACAACAGCCGGTCGGTCAGGTCCGGAAGTTCCTGCATAGCCAGCGCCCGCACCCGCCTCGCCGGCCTCGACCCGGCGGGCAGCAGCAGAAGCAGCGCGGGATGCTCCGGTTGGGCCAGCATCAGCCGTGCCAGAAGCGCCGTCCATTCACCATCCCCTATCCCGGGCTGCGAGGCGCACAATGCCAGTTCGTCTGCGATGCCGCCCTGACTCTCGATAAGCTCTGCTGCAACCGCCCTGACCCTGTCCAGCGGAACATCCACACCCGTAGGCTGGCCGGAAATGACCATCGGCGTGAACGCCTCGTCTATCAGCGCGTGGTCCACCTCGTCAATGATCACCACATCCAGCGGGCCCTGGACCCTTTCCGCCGTGGTCAGTTTCATGTTGTCACGGAGATAATCAAACCCGAACTCCCGCATCGTCCCGTAGACTACTTGCTTCCTGTAGGCAAGCCGCCGCTCGTCGTCTTCCATGTGCGACAGGACAGCCCCAACGCTCAACCCCAGCGATTCATAGACCGGAGCCAGCAGGGAAGCATCTCGGTCGGCCAGGTAATCGTTGGCGGTTATGACGTGGACCCGCCGCCCCGACAGTGCGTGCAGCGTCGCTGGAAACGCCGCGGCCGCCGTCTTTCCCTCCCCCGCGTTCATCTGCACCACCCGTCCCCGGAACAGGTGAAACCCCGCCAGCAGTTGCTCGTCCGTCACCCGGAACTTGAGACCGTCAACCGCACCGTCCCGGACAGCCCGGTAGAACGCCGCGGGAAGATTTATATCAGACACCCGGCGGAACTTGCGCTCCTCCAGCACACGGTCAACAACCCCACCCGTGGCCTCGCTGTCAAGCAGTGCCGCCGCCGCATCCGGCCTGCCCGCCCCATTCGCGGCATCGTCAAATACCCGCCACACCCCCAACCTTCGGTCAATGGCCTCGGCCACCACTGCGAAAACCAGAGGCGCTAACTCAACGACACTTGTCCCTTCTTCCAGGTCATACAGGACATCCCTTAACTCCGTGTCCGAATAGCCGGTGAAATCATACCCTCGCACCTGCTCAAGGAAGGCGCGGGAGTCCACCGCAGCCCTCGGGCATTCCGTTCGCTGGGCCGCTGCGAGCCACCGGCCAGGGAAGCTCCCTGGCAGTTGTATCTTTGCGCTGGGGACTTGAAGCAAGGGGCCTCGCAATCGCGTAGCGGTAGAGAGTATCCAGCCGTTAATTCCGCAGTTTCATCACCACCAACCCGGACTGGTGGCCCGGACCGTCGCACCCGTCCAGCCTTGCCAGCAGGTGCTCCTCGGCGTCCATAATTCTGCCGCTTACCTCCGGTTCCGCGTCTTGAAACTCCCGGCCCAGCGGGGTATCCAGCGTCCAGGAACGGGTCACCGAACACTCCAGTCCCGCCCGGTTTGCCACTTCCAGGGATTCCCCCCGGTCGCGCCGGTACTGTTCTTCCTTCCGGTAGGGAACGGGAGTCACGTAGTAGTCCGCCGACAGGTACAGGCCAAGCTCGTTGTCGAACACCTGCATGAGGTCGGAATAGGGTATCCACCCCTCCAGCGCGAAGAACAGGTTTTCAGGGATGTCCTGGGGCACCCGGTGATAGTAGAACCGCTCAGCGGACTCCACCATCCTCACCGGAACGGGCTGCTTATCCTCGCACCCCAGAATCCGGTCGCACTCCTCTCCTTCCAGGAACAGGAATGGTATGTTCCCGTTGGTGGCATCCACCAGCACCCGCGTACCGTCCACCTGATAAAGCAATGCCGTGTGCTGCCAGAAGCGCATGTACCGCTTGGAAAACCGGAAATCAAATGTCTTCAGCAGTTGCCGCAGCTTCTCCGCCGGCACAGGGCCAACCGCGTCCTGCCCAGCGATGATGTACTCGGACTCGAACCCGTAGTGGTCGGTCAGAAACTTGAGCGCCTGCACCTTCTCCGAGCAGATGGCCCCCGCGCCCTCGATAATGTTGTCGATGGTCTCGTCGCCAGACTTGTACACCAGCTTCCTGCCGGTGAACCGGGAGTAATTCTCGAACTGGCTGTCCCAGACCGCCCTGGCCAGCGTCTTGAGGAACTTCAGCTTTCCATCCTCGGAGCCCAGCGCCATCAACTCCCGCGCCTTTTCCGCTCCGTGGGCTTCCTCAAGGACAGACTCTACGAAACCCGCGTACTTCCCGGGATCGCGCTGCCACTTGCGGGCATGGAACCCGGTCCAGTTGCGGGCATAGTCCACGTCAAGCCGGTCGATGGTGATGTCGGTCAGAGAGATTTCCTGCCCCGCCGCCGTCGCCGTCCGCGCCGCCGGGACTTCGTTCAACCCGGTGATGGGGGAATCCATCCGGCATTCGTCCCTGAAGACCGCACCGGCGAACATATCCTCCAGAACTCCGCCGTCGGAGCTGGCGTAGACCAGGTCCTGCAAAGCATACAGGGAATCGGCAGACGGCCCCGTAATACGTGACTCCCGCCGCAGTTGGTCCAGCGGCGCGTGTTTCAGGTAAAAGTCCATCAGCGCGCCCAGGGCCAGGTCATCATGCCCCGGGAACATACGCAGCGCGGCCTGACGACCCGTAACCGAGTCCGTCAACTGGAGTATGTGCGCCGCCGGTCCGCTCATCGCTCCAACCCCGGTGATCCGGTCACGCCGGCGCGCCGGTCGCCATGCCCCACCGGGCCGCGAACTCCTCAAAGCTGGGACTGCTCTTCAGCGTCAACTGCCCCGTAGTTTCCAGGGCATACACTGACGGCAGAGCCACGCCGTTGAACATGTGCGCCTTGACCAGGGAATACGACCCCACGCTCCCGAACACTACTCTGTCCCCAACTCGCAACTCCCGGTGAAAGCGGTACTCTCCGAACAGGTCTCCGGCCAGGCAGGTGCAGCCCGCCAGAATGTACTCGTGGGGCGCATCATCCTCATGCCCCATGACGTCGGGCTGGTAGCCGTACTCGAAGACCTCCGGCAGGTGGTTTACCGATGTATCCAGCACCGCCACGGTACGCCCGCCGCTCTCGAACAGGTCCAGCACCGTTGATACCATGCAACCCGCATCCCGCACCAACCCGGACCCCGGCTCGAACAGCACGTCCACATCGTACCGGGACTTCAGGTAGCTTACGGCGCGGCACAAGGCATCGGATGTGGCGTCATCCTCGAACAGGTATCCACCACCCAGATTGACCCACTGGACATGACTCAGAATCTCCGGGATTTCGGCGTCCAGCCTCTGCACCGTGGCCTCAAGTTCTCCGAAGTCCGTCGAGTCGCAGTTGGAATGGAACAGAACCCCCTCCAGCCCGGCGAACCTCTCCGGGCAGCGCCGGAACTCTACTGTCAGCACATCCAACGGCACGCCCAGCTTGGAGTGGGGGCGGCATGGGTCATACCGCAAATCGTCAGCGAAGGGCATCTGCGGGTTCACCCGCAGACCGCAGCTTGTCGAGTCCTTCATCCGGGGATAGTGCATGTCCCACTGGTTCAGGGAGTTGAAGGAGATCGAGTCGCAGAGCGAGGCGATTTCCCTGGCGTCCTGGGGGCGGAGGCCCGGAGTGGTGACGCTTACTATCCCGTCCTTTCCAGCCCCACTGGACAAGACCCGGCGGGCCAGCCTGGCCTCGTACAAGGAACTGACCGCGAACCCGTCAATCCCCTGGGAAGCCGGCCCCATGCCGTCGTGCCGGCCCAGTGGGGTGGGCCGTGCGGGTTCGGACGGGGGCGAAGAGGGTCCGGCCCCCGGGCGGGCCATAACCTCCAGCGCGTCCGCGAAGGAGAAGGACTTGACCGCGAAAAGCAGCTTCAGTCCGGCCCGCTCCCGGCAGCCGGAGGCGCAGTCCAGCAGCCGGTGAATCTCCCCCACGTCGTAGACAAAGGCGGGGGTGTCAACCTCCCCGGCCCACTCCGGCGCAAGGGCGTCGGCCGGGTCCGGCGCGGCTTCGTTCCGTCCCGGCAGTGCTGCTCTCATATCCTTGGAGGTAACGTTCATGGGTGATATTGATACGTCAGTGCGCCGCTACCACAGCAGCACGCCTGTCAATGCTGCTACCACAGCGGCAAGGACCGCAACACCCGCTCCCCCGATCATCAACCGGGTCAGCATCTTCATTGCGGTGGAGTTGTTGCCTGTTCGGACCGGGTATACGATATGCTCTCCTGCCCACCGGCCAGCAACGCCACCGGCTCCCAAGGCGAACACAAATACGCCGAGAACCAACAATCCCCTCAGAAGATTGTATTCAAGAGGAGATCCCTCGATTTGCGGTGACGTGATTTGCAGAGTAACGCGAAAGATTTCTGCCAGGAAGTGGCCCCAGAACGCTATGCCCGCAGTTGTGATTCCTGCCAGTGTGCCGAAGGCGCGGCACTCGCGTAGCCGGTCCACATCCGATGCCCCCATCCCGCTCACTCCTTCTTGTTTGGACACGCGGTTAGGATTGTATGTAGGTCCCGTCATTGTGTCCCCGGTACGGAATCATTCTAGCATAGGCATCCCTGGCAATTGTGGAGAGGTCAACCGGAGTCCGCGCTGCCAGCGGCGCCGCAACTTGCAGCCTCTCTCCGCCGTGGGGTTGCAGTCTCCACTGCCACCGGCGGCAGCGGGCGGCGCACCGACGCCGGAGCGATTCCCGCCTTCAGCGCGGCCATCACCCCCGCGGCCTCCCAGTAGTTATCTACCAGGAAGAACTGGCCGTGCCCCCAGGGTAGCGCCTCCAGGTCGTTCTTCATCAGGTTGGTGTTCTCTCTCACCGCGATAACCGGTATGCCCTGTTCCAGCGCGGCCAAAGTGGGCAGGCCAAGGCACCCGTCGGGTATGACGAGGCAGGAAACATCGCTCACGGACAGCGTATTCCGGCCTTCCCGTGCCTCGTGGCGGGAGATGATCCTGGGGCTGCGTTGCAGGCCCTTGAGTACCGACTGCAAGAATGTGATGGACACCGCCTCCGCCGCCATCCGCGGGTCCACGATCCCCGTGTCCATGTCCAGCACTTCCTGGGACTCCAACATGGGCGAATGGGCCGACGGCACATCGTAGATGGTCGAGATCGCATGGGTCAGCATCGACTCGACGCCGCCCCACGGGTTGACCATCGCGCCGCCGCTGCCGAAGTAGTCTCCGTGGTAATGGAACGGCACCGAAATCACCGAGGACAGCGCCACGGCATCGTAATCATCCCGATAGTCGTCCAGCACGTTGAACAAACCCTCCAGGTTCTCCACGCCCCCCGAGGCCCTGGCCGACCCGGTGTATTCGGAGCGCATGACCAGCCGCGGCTCCAGCTTGACCACCCGGGGGCAGTCCAGCCCGTAGGAAGCGCGGGCGGCATTGACCGCGTTGACGGCAAGCCCGGTGAAAATGCCATCCGGGTGGGAGTCGATTACCACCAGCACCCGGTTGGCCCGCACAGGCTGCAGCGCAGCAGTCCCCATTAGCAACCGGCAGAGGACGCTGCCCTCAACGTATAGCGAGTTGGCGGGCATCTCGTTGATGTCCGAGGCGTTCACCACGTTGGGATGAGTAATCAGGGTGTCGCAGGTCTGGCCCAGCAACTGTGCCACCGGCGTCGCGTCGCCCGCGTGGCCCCCGATGGCCGCGCCGACCCCCGTCGGCACAACCAGAACGGCATTGAACTCCCCCGAATTCTCGCCCCGCCGGGACTCAAAATCGAACATGGACTTGGGGTTGGAACTCGTGGAACAGTGGCCGGCCCGCATCAGGGTGACCTCGCACCTGCACCCGGACCGGCCGGACTCGGACACCACTACTCGCAGGGGTGTGTAGCCCTCCGGCAATGACTCCGCAACCTTGCCCGCCAACCACGCCAGCGGACTCACCCCTTGGGGCATCCCCGGCAATTCCAGTTCAATTTCCGACAGATAGGTCAACCGGCTTCCCTCCGTCCGAAAAGGGAATCACAAACCCGTCCGCTTCGCAAGCAGCGCGGCGGCGTAACTGCTCAGACTGGAGCAGATATGGGCTGGGAGAGGGCAACTGTGACGGTCTCCGGGAATTCATCCCGTTTGCAGGGGCTATCCTCCCGGCATTTGGAGTAGAATTTGACTGCTGGCAACGCAAACAACAATCACTCTCGCACAAGGAGGCGGTTATGCCCATCGAGCAAGTATCATCCGGTCTGGCGTCCATCGTTTCCGCAGACAGGCCCATCAACGAGTTGGCCACCGGGTTCGGCAATGACAACGGCCCTGCCGAGGGCCCCCTTTGGTGGCATGAAGGCGGCTACCTTCTCTTCAGTGACATTGGCAACAACCGCCGGATGAAGTGGGCGCCCGGCGAGGGGGCAACGGTGTTCCAGGAACCCACCAACTTCGCCAACGGCCTCACCCGCGACATCCAGGGACGGCTAATCGCCTGCGACCGCACCCCAAGGGTAGTCCGGCACGAACCCGACGGCAGTCTCACAGTCATAGCCAACAGCTACCAGGGCAAGAGCCTGAACCGCCCCAACGACGTGGTGGTCAAGTCCGACGGCAGCATCTACTTCACCGACCCCGGCGCTCCCGCCCCTGAATATCAGCTTGACTTCGCCGGGGTCTACCGGGTCAGCGCCGACCTCGGGACCATCACCCTGCTGGTGCGCGACTTCATCACCCCCAACGGCCTGGCCTTCTCCCCAGACGAAAGCGTCCTTTACATCAACGATTCGCGCCGCGGCCACATCCGGGCCTTCGACATGCAGCCAAACGGGACGCCGGCCCTGGCAACGGACCGGGTGCTTTGCGACCTGCGCGGCGACCGTCCCGGAGTCCCCGACGGCATGAAGGTGGACGTGGAGGGCAACGTATACTGCGGCGGTTCCGGCGGCATCTGGGTCATCGACCCGTCCGGCCAACACCTTGGCACCATCGTCCACGGCGCTGAAGCCACAACCAACGTCGCATTCGGCGGCGACGACTGGAAGACCCTCTACTTCACCACCCGGAACGAAGTGGGGAGCATCGACCTCAACATCCCCGGCATCCCGGTTCCCGTGGCCGCATCCTAGCGGTTTGGCCACTCTCGGCAAGTCGCCGGTCAGCGCTTCCGGGCGACTGACCGGCGACCGGACGGCTATCCCAGCAACTCCCGCCGGACGGCCTCCAGGCGGGCGCGCTGCTCTTCGTCAATGTCGGGGTAGCCCTCCCCTTTCTCCCGGATGCCGCCGGTGAAGTTGGGTTCGCGCTTCTCCAGGAACGCCCTGCGGCCCTCATCCCCGTCGGTGGTCATCTGGGTCAGCAGGTAGTTGATCAGGGTCTGGACTCGCCACGCCTCCGACACCGGTATCTCCCGGAACCGCACCACGAACTCCTTCATCATGCGCACCGCCAGCGGCGGCATCCTCACCACTTCAGCGGCCACCTCCTCGGCCCGTTCCATCAAACGGTCGTGGGGCACGACCTCGTTGATCAGGTTGATCCGCAGCGCCTCCTTGGCGTCGAAGGGCCGGTCCGTCAGCAGGATACGCATCGCGTCGGCGTAGGACACCTGCCGGGTAAGGTAAGTGGCCCCAGGACCGTGGCCCACCCAACCCTGGCTCAGCAGGGCGAACTTGAAGCGGGCGTGTTCCTCGCTGGCGATCCTGATGTCGGTGGAGGTCAGCATCAGGTAGAACCCGGCCCCCGCGGCCCACCCGTTGATGGCCGCGATGACTGGCTTCCATATCTGGGGGTAATGGTCTCCCAGGCTGCCGTCCACGCCGAACTTGGACCCGTTGACCGTGCCCGACGGCGGCCAGAAGATGTTCTCCATCCGGACCCGCTCCCGTTCCTCCGGGGTAATGCCCGGAGGAGTGTCCAGGTTATGCCCGGCGCAGAAGTAGCGGTCGCCCACCCCGGTCAGAATCGCGGCGCGGACATCGGTGTCGTCCCAGACCTCCTTCCAAGCCTCGGCAATTTCGTGGGAGGTCTCCCGGTCCAGGATGTTGGCCTTCTCCGCGTTGTTGATGGTCACGTAGGCCACGTGGCCCCGCTTCTCATACAAGACTTTCATGTGTGTACCTCCGTGTTCCGGCGGCCAGTGGCCGCTATGGTAATATCGGATAGTATAACGCTTTATGCAGCGGCTGCCGGGAGTCTAATTGTCATCGCAGGGAGGTTGCGAAATGCCATACTCCGCCGACATTAACCGCGCTAACCCCGGCTGCTTCCTGTTCCTGGTTGACCAATCGGGTTCGATGGCTGGACAAATCGGCGGGCAAGAAGGGCAAAATAAGGCAGAACATGCGGCGGACGCCATCAATCGGATTGTTGACACGCTGGCCCAACGCTGCTCCCAGGGTATGGAAGTCCGGGACTACTTCCACATAGGCATTCTCGGTTACACATCCGAAGGATGGCTCTTCAACAGTGATAAGCCGGCAATTACCAGCGCCATCGCCGGAACCACCCCGGCGCAGCCCTTTCTGCCCATGAGCCAACTGGTTGAAGCGGCGGAAATCGTAGAAAGACAAGTTAGGGAAAACCACGGCGGGGAGATAGTGGAGGTGACCCGTCGAATGCCGGTCTGGTTGCGGCCCCACGTCGGCAAGCAAGACCCATTGGGAGGAACGTTGAGGCTAGTAGAGTGTCCATTGTCCGAATGGGTTGACCAGCATCCGAACTCCTACCCACCCATCGTAATCATTGTATGCGACGGCTCCTCCACAGACGGAGACCCAGAGCCTATGGCCCAACGTATCAAGGATCTTCGCACCAACGATGGGAACGTTCTGCTGTTTACCGTCCATCTGTCTGAGTCAAATGTCAGCCCTACCATGCTCCCCAGCAATGACGGAGGCCTGCCATCTGAGTTTATGAACGATGGCAAAATGATGTTCCGCATGGCATCGGAGCTGCCAGAGCCCATCCGTCAACAGGCAACGAGCCTCGGGATTCCAGTGAGTGAAAATTCACGCGGATTGGTCTTCAACGCCGATGCGGTGGCCCTGGCCCAGTTCCTGGACATCGGCACCCGCGGCCCTTCCAACCTGCACTAACCAAGCCCCGGCTACCCGCTCGCTCCAATTTGACTACCGCCACGCCAGCCAATAGACTGCCCACCTGAGAACACCCCAGCCGTTCAAGTTGCCTTGCAAGTGCGCTGGTGTGTTCCCGAATCTCCCAGCGTTGCCGCAGGAGGCCGGTCGATGAGCATTATAAGGCTGTACACCGGGGACGACGGGCAGTCCCACATCGAGGAACTGGACCTGGCTTCACACCCGGAATTGGAGGAACTGCACCAGGCCGAGGGCATCGTGTTTCGCCAGTCTGAGGCGGGCCGGTTCAGCGACTGGCACAACGCGCCCCGCCGCCAGTACGTCATCACCCTGTCCGGCGAGGTCGAGATCGGGCTGGGAGACGGCTCGGTCCATCGCTTCGGCCCCGGCCACGTCACCCTGGCCGAGGACCTGACGGGTCAGGGCCACACCACCAGGTCCGTGGGCGACGTTCCCCGCGTCTCGGCGACGGTGCCCATCCTGGACTGACAAGTGGGCCGGATACGCGGCCGCTCCAAGAGCAAGTAGATTCCCGCGAAAGCGGGAATGACCGGTCGAAATGGTAATGAGATGTCGGGCCTATTGAGCGGCTGGCGGGTGCGCGCCCTAACGGTCGTTGCTGCCGTAGCTATCGTTGTGGCTGCGGCTGTTTTCGGTTACCGGCTGTGGTACAACTCCGTCCACTTCGTTTCCACCAACAACGCCCAGGTGACCGCGGCCCTGGTACAGGCCGGGTCAATCAACGCCGGGCGCATCATCAGCATGGACGTGGACGTGGGAACCCCGGTGTCGGAGGGGCAGGTCATCGCGGTGGTGGACATTCCCACGGTGCTATCAAGGTCTGATACTACCGACACTTCCAAGCTGGGATTCCGGGACGTTCAGGACCAGATGGCCGAGGTCGTTGCGCCCATTTCCGGGGTCGTGGCCGCCCGGTGGGCCAGGGTTGGCGACACGGTGCCCGCGGGCCAGCCCATTGTAACCCTCATGGACCCCAGGCAGGCGTGGATTACGGCCAACGTCGACGAGCGCGATGTCGGCCGTGTCCGGTCCGGCCAGTTCGTGGAGGTATACGTGGACGCGATGGGGCATACGCTGCCGGGACGGGTGGAATCGGTCTCGCCCGTCACCGCCGGGACCTTCAGCCTGCTCCCTTCCCGGAACACCTCCGGCAACTTCAACAAGATCGCCCAGCTTGTGCCGGTCAAGATAGTCCCGGAGGAGAGCTACTTGCCCCTGATCCCGGGCTCCTCCGTCGAGGTGAAAATTCACGTGTCCGGCCCGGGACCCGGCTGACTGTAACGGGACCGGTAGGACTGGCCGCCGATGCCGCGCATTCCCTACGAGTGGAAGGTCCTGGTCCTGGTGGTGCTGGGCATCGTCACCGTGGTCCTGGACACCACCATCATCAACGTGGCCCTGCCCCGGATAATGACCGCCCTCAGCGCCAGCCTGGACCGCGCCCAGCTGATCATCTCCATGTACATGCTGGCCCTGGCCCTGATAGTCCCCACGACAGGCTACCTGAGCGACCGGCTGGGGATCAAGCGGCTCTTCGTCCTCTCCGTTACCGGGTTTACCCTGGGGTCGGTCCTTTGCGGGCTGGCGTGGGACATCAACTCCCTCATAGCCTTCCGGTTCATCAAGGGGCTGGCCGGGGGTGTCACCATGCCCCTGGGGATGGCGATGATGTTCCGCACCGTACCCCGGGAACGCCAGGGCTCGATGATGGGCATCGTCGGCATCCCTATCCTGTTCGCTCCCATTTTCGGCCCGGTCATCGGCGGATACCTGGTGGAGACTTCAAGCTGGCGGATGGCATTCTTCATCAACGTCCCCGTGGGGATTGCAGCCGTGGCCCTGGCAACCCTGTGGCTCCTGGAGACGGACAGGACGGAGCCGCGGAGGTTCGACCTGAAGGGATTCATCCTGGCCGGGATTGGGTTTTGTTCTGTCCTCATGGCCCTTACCCGCGCCCCCGAGGACGGCTGGGGCGCGCCCAACGTGGTGGTCCTGTTTGCGGTGTCGGCCGTGTCCCTGGTCGCGTGGGTCTACGTGGAACTGACCGAGGAATCCCCTCTCCTCGACCTGAGAATCTTCCGCAACCCCCCGTTTACGATGGCGGCAAGCGTCCACTTCATCGCCACGATGGTGCTGATCTCCGTCGTCTTCATGGTCCCCCTGTTCCTGCAGGACATCCGGGGATTGAGTCCACTGGAGGCCGGGATACTGCTGATGCCCCAGGGAATAGCCCTGGCTGTGGCCGCGCCCATCACCGGGCGGCTCTACGACCGGGTGGGGCCGTTGCCCTTGATCATTCC
Source organism: Dehalococcoidia bacterium (assembly GCA_034422355.1). Classification (GTDB taxonomy): domain Bacteria; phylum Chloroflexota; class Dehalococcoidia; order Lucifugimonadales; family UBA3495; genus CATOSP01. The sequence continues at coordinate 50,399 of DAOUJS010000200.1, forward strand.
GGGTATACTGGGTGCAGGTTTTGCCACGCTGCAACTGGCCAATCTGGACATGGATACCACCGACCGGGAGTTGGCTGCCATCCTCATGCTTCGGGGCGTCAGCAGCGGGTTGATGTTCATCCCCGCAGTTTCGCTTACAATGAGCCTGGTGCCCAGGGAAGAACTGCCCCGTGCATCGGCCTTGATCAACAGTCTGCGGCAGCTATTCCCGGCCTTCGGCACGGCAGCCTTCGCCACTGTCCTGACGGTCCGGCAGGCGTTCCACTCCAACAGCCTGTCCCAGACGGTTACCCCCGATTCCCTGGGCGCGATGCAGGTGATGTCGCAACTGGAACGGGCGGCAGGAGACTTGCCGGGGATAAACGGACGGACAAACGAGGCAGCCGTTCAGATGTTGGACCAGATCGTGCAACGGGAAGCGTCCATAAGCGCGTTCAACGACGTGTTCCTGATTGCGTCAATCATAGTGTTCGTGGCGCTGATACCCGCCGTGTTCCTGCGCAAGCGGCAGCCCCAGGAAGTTGCCGGGCCCGGCGAAGAAGGGGATGCCGCACCCGAACCTGCGGACTAGGTATACTCATACCCGAAGGATTACCCAACAACCTGCAAGAAGGACTGATGGTCAGAATATGGCAAAGTTCCCGCGCCCCCCACACGTTAGACTCCTCGGACTCACTCTGCTGCTTGCCGCCCTAGCCTTGACGGGCTGTGCTGCGCCTGCCGCTGACGTCAATGTCACGGCGGACCGGTCGGTGTCTGTCGTCACCGCGCCGGTCATGACCGGTTCGATTGCCACCAACCGGGCCTACGCCGCCAGGGTGGACGCCAGCGATCAGGTTGGCGTCGTGCCCCGGGCATCCGGCCAGGTGGCCCGCCTCGACGTGGGAGTGGGCGCCAGGGTGAGCAAGGGCGATGTACTGGGTGAGCTTGAGCGCGGCGCGCTGGACGCCAAGTTGCAGGAAGCCCAGGCGAAGGTCTCGATTGCCGAGGCCAAGCTATCCCAGGTGAAGGCGGCGGCGGGACCGAACCTGGCTGCCGCCCAGGCGCGGCTGGACGCAGCACAGGCAAAGCTGGCCCAACTCCGGAACCCAACCAGGGCCGATGTTCAGATGGCGGAGAGTGTATTGTCCGACGCCCGGAGCAAGTTAAGGGGCGCACAAGCCGCCTTGGACCGGCTTGTTGACCCAACCCCGGCGGACCTGGAAACGGCCGCCAGCGCGGTGGTCGCGGCCCGCAACAACCTGAACAGCGCCCGGATACACCTGGCCCAACTGAAGAACCCCACCAGTTCGGACCTGCTAGCCGCCCGGAGCGCCGCTGAATCCGCCCGCCGGGCGCTGGCATCCGCACAGGCGGACCTGGACCAGCTCAACGACCCCACTTCGGCCGCGCTGCGGGCCGCCGAAAGCGCGATGAACGCCGCGGAGCGTGACCTGGCCAGCGCCGGGACCAAGCTGGCCCAGCTTCTTGACCCGCCCGCCGATGTGCTGACCAAGGCGCAAAATGACGTGGCTTCAGCTCAGCAGGTCTTGACCTCGGCACTGGCCGAACAGGACAACTCGATGTTGACCCAGGCTATAGCCACTGAAGTGGCCAGGGGGTCGATAGGCGAACCTTGGCCCGAACTGAACCTGGTCAGGACCAACCTGTCACAGAACCTGGACCGGCTCCGTGACCCCGGCCTGGACACTACCCTGACTCCTGAACAGATCGCCGAACTCAAAGCAACGATTGCCGCCCAGGAGAAGCGATTGGCCTCGCTGCTGGGACAGGTCATCGCGTCGGCATCTATCCCGGACCGCATCCTGGCCGTCATCTGGGACGAGTCCCAGGCCCGTCTCGCCCTCGAGTCGGCCCGGGCGCGGCTGGAAGAGCTGCAAGACCCGCCTGTCGAGGATGTGGCGGTGGCACGCCGCAACGTGGCGGCGGCACAGTCGCGGCTGGACTCAGCCAGGGCCAGATACGATGAGTTGACCAACCCCGATGACAGGTCGATGGAGCGGAAGGAGGGGAATGTCGCCAAGGCCAAGGCCGCCCTGGAAGCCGCCGAAGCCCGCTTGTCAGAGCTGCAAGAACCCACCGGCCAGGCCATCACACTGGCGGAAGACCGCGTCGAAACCGCCGAGGCCGTCCTGCAGGCAGCCGAGGCGAGGTTGATGGAACTGAAGGAACCGGACTCCAATACGGTTGCCCAGGCCCGGGACCGGGTTGAATGGGCACAGGGGCTGGTGGAGTCCGCAGATGCCAGGCTGGAAATGCTGCGGCAGCCCGACGACGTGGCCCTGGCCAAGGCCCGGCTGGAGATCGCAGCGGCCGAGCGTGAGTTCGCCGCCAACAACGAGACCTATGCCGCCCTCAGCATCCAGGTGGCGGAAGGAGGTCTGGCGCAGGCGCAGGCGCAGGTTGCCCTGGTGGAGAAGCAACTGGAAGACATGAAGCTGGTTGCCCCCTTCGATGGAATCGTGACCGAGAACCAGCTATCCGTGGGGGCGATGGCCTCTCCCCAAACCCCTGTCTTCACCGTCGCCGCCACCGGCGTCGTCGTCTCCTTCCTGGTCGAGGAGACCATGATCGGCGGCGTCGAAGAGGGCCGTGTCCTGGAGTTCACCAGTCCGGCCGTGCCGGACCAGACCCTTGGCCTGACGGTGGACCGGGTTGCGCCCACCGCGGGAGCAACCGGCCATACCTTCCTGGTGAAGATGGAGCCTGTGGCGGGCGCTGCGGCGCTGCGGCCCGGCGTCTCGGGCCAGGTATCGGTGTCAATCCAGCGGACGGACACCCTGCTGGTGCCCAAGGAGGCAGTGTTCAATTCCAGCAGCCAGTCCAGCGCCTACGTGGTGCGCGACAGCGTGGCCCATCTCAAGCCCGTGGCCGTCGGGCTGGCCAACGACCGGTACCGGGAAATCCTGGACGGTCTCCAGCCGGGGGATGAGGTAGTGGTCTCCGGCCAGCACCTTCTAACCGATGCCACGCCGGTAACCGTAGCCCTCTTTGGTCCGTGAAGGGGAATTAAGTGGAGAAAATCAAGCGCATCGCTATAGGGGGCTTCCGGCGTCTCTACAGCGTGAACATTGAGCTACGGCCAATGATGGTGATGATTGGGGCCAACGGTGTGGGCAAGACATCGTTCATGGACGCACTGTCGCTGATGGCCTCCTCGGCAAGAGGGTCGTTGAACCAACACCTCGGCGATATGGGCGGCATTGCAAATGTGCTGACCAACGGGATGGCTGGAGATTTCGTCCTCCAAGCCGAGATGGAAGTCCCGGGTCAATCGTCGCGTGTATATACCCTGAGACTGGGTTTACAAGGCGTGGGCTATATCATATCAAGGGAAACGCTTGCACAAGCAAACGACCATTACCCGGAACCTGGTATACACATCGATGCTGATCATGGAAACATCCGTTTCTTTGATCCATATCGCATTGAATTCATAGAACCGGATTGGGAGTATAACCACCTGGAATCCGCGTTGTCCCAAGCGCCGAGAATTTTTCCGGTACCCGATGAATTCAGGTTCGGTCTAAGCTTTGTGGCCCATTACCACACTCTCGACGTCAGCCGTCTCGCCCCTGTGAAACTGCCTCAACAGATGACGCCTGCAGTGTTCCCAGGGGAAAACGGCGAGTACCTTGCGCCGTTCCTCTACAATCTCCGCGAGACCAACCGCGGCCAGTTCGAGGCCATCGAGGACTCTCTCAGGGCAGCGTTCCCAGGATTCGAATCTCTGGGATTTCCGATTGTTGCGGCCGGGATGGTGGCCATGACCTGGAAGGAGAAGGCGTTCAGAAATCCCATATACATGAACCAGCTTTCCGAAGGTACTTTGCGGTTCCTTTGGCTGGTATCTTTGCTGCACAGTCCATTTCTGCCCACCATCACCATGATAGACGAGCCAGAAGTCAGCCTGCACCCGGAACTACTGGCCATCCTCGCCGACCTGATGCGGGAGGCGTCTGACAGGACCCAGTTGATAGTTGCCACTCACTCGGACAGGTTTGTCCGCTTTCTTGAGCCGGAAGAGGTCATGGTTATGGACATATCTGAGGATGGTTTGGCTTCTATGACTTGGGCCGACACTCTGGACCTGGAACAGTGGTTGTCGGACTATGGCCTGGATGAAGTTTGGCGCATGGGACGGATTGGCGGGCGGGCGTGAAGATAGCCCTCATCGTTGAAGGCAGCACCGAGAAGGCTTTCCTGCCCTACCTGAGAAACTATCTCCGTCCACGTCTCCCCGGGCCGATGCCCAATCTTGATCCGCTTCCATACCACGGACGCATTCCCACTGGGGACAAGCTGAGAAAGGCTGTCACGCTGCTCTTGTCCGGACGGAATGCTTCCGACCATGTTATCGCCTTGACGGACGTTCACACTGGGAGCAATCCGCCCGATTTCCTGGATGCTGAGGACGCCAAATCAAAGATGCGCCAATGGGTAGGCAACGAACCAAGATTCCACCCTCACGCAGCGCAGTACGAGTTTGAGGCATGGCTCATCCCCTACTGGACCAGAATCCAGGCAATCGCAGGCCACAATCAGGCAGCGCCGGGCGGCAACCCGGAGCAGATCAATCACAACAGTCCGCCGTCCGACCGCATCAAGGAAATCTTTCGGAGGGGCGGACGTGGGCGGTACAAGAAGACCATAGACTCGGGACGAATTTTGAAAGACATGGACCTGTCGGTTGCAGTAGACCGTTGCCCTGAACTGAAAGCTCTTGTGAACTCGATATTGCACATTTGCGGTGGACTGTTGGTCCCTTAGCAGTGGCTTCCAGCTTTGTTGTTTCTGTGGACGTTGCCTATACGCTCCTTTGCAGGTTGAGCGCCAATAGCCGTTCCAGGATTTCCGGCTCCGGCAGGCCGTGGGGCCAGCCATAGGCGTCGGCAACAGCCTGGTCCAGTTCCTCATGCAGGTTTTTCAGCCACGTCGGCGGGGCGTTGTAGAGGTTGGTCAACGTCCGCTGCTTCAACTGCGCTGCCGTCACGCCGGTGGGGTTGAGCCAGCCTTGCCGCAGTTCGTCCAGCTTCCGCGCCGCCCCGGCAATGGCCTCCCGCTGCTCCCCGGCGGGTTCGGGGAATGGGAAAGTCTCAAAGCAGGTGGTGGGAGTGTAGCGGAAACCGGACTCCGCCTCGCGCAACTGGGTTCCCATAGCCCGCGCCCAGACCTCATGGAAACGTGAATGCAGGACGCCGAAGGTATAATCATCGTCGCGGGCGAATGCAATCACTTGGTGGTCTGCCAGAATATCCGCTGTCAGCCATGCGAACAGGCGATGTTTGGCAATTGTCGGGGTGACCACGTAGCGGCTTAACCCTTTAAGGGCTTGCCTCATTCCTGGTCTGGGCTCCATGTGCAGCCACCAATTCTCGGCATACACCTTCCGATTGTTGTTTACGCGCTCCGGCCTCACGTGTTCGTTCACGTATTCGAATGGTGCCTCATACAAAGCCGCCTCTGCCACGGGCAGGTCCACGCCGAAGTCGATTATCCACGTCCTGCTGGGACGGGACGTTATGTCCCTGCCGTTGGCCCGGGGGCGGACGACATCCCGGTTATCCCTCCCATCGGGATTTGGCTGGCTCAACATGCTCAACGCCAGGGACTCGGGGATGTCGAATGGCCCGCCCTTGGTATCTCCCATGAAGCCGATGGCGAGGTTCTCCTTCAGCGGCCTTGCTTCCGTAATGTCAGGCCCCTCGGTGAGATTGGCGTTTATCGATTCAACGGTTTCGCCGTCCAGTTCACGGACTGTCTCCGAACCGTTGTCGAACCCGATTATGGACGTGTGGACCGCCGCGCCTTCCAGTACCCAGGGCTGGTCCGACCATGCGAGGAATATGTCCCCGCTCTCCTTGATACGCCGCAGCACGCTGCGGTTCGCGCCGCCCCGAATCCCCTGGGTTGCCAGCAGGCCCACCCGCTTCGTGCGTTCCCTGTCCAGCATGTCGCGGGCCTTCTCGAACCAGTAGCACACCAGGTCGGCCTCGGCTGAAACCCGCCCCTGGTACAAGCCGAACAGCTTATCAACGTAACCGTCTCCCAGGTTGGCGCGAAGCAGCTTCCCACCCACAAACGGCGGGTTACCTATGATGAACTCGGCGGCCGGCCACTCCGGTTCCCGCGGGTCTACGGCGCCGTCGCAAGCCAGAATGGAGTCGGTCATCTGGATGGACACAAGAGGAGTTAGGACCGGGCTGTGGTCGTATGGGAAGCCGTTGTTCTGGTGCCACTGGATGTAGCCGATCCATAAGGCGGTGCGGGCCAACTCCGCAGCGTAGGGGTTGATCTCCAGACCCAGCATTTGGTCCGGCTTGACCGTGGGCGTCAGGCCAGTCCACCCGTGCATGGCGGCGAAGTCGATTACCTCCCTCTCCAGGTCCAGCAGGGAGCGCAGTGCCAGGTAGAGGAAGTTGCCGCTGCCGCAGGCCGGGTCCAGTACTTCCACCTCGAACAGCCGCTGTTGGAACCCGTCCAGCCTGGCCCGCGCCGCGTCCTCGTGCCCGTCGTTCAGAAGGTTGGCGGCCTCCTGCCGCACGGACTCCCACTCCCGGCGCAGCGGGGCCATCACCACCGGCTCGACCACCAGCATGATGTCCTCGGCGCTGGTGTAGTGCGCCCCGAGATGGGCGCGCTTGGATGCGTCCAGCGCCCGCTCGAACAGTGTTCCGAATATCGACGGTTCGATGTTGCGCCAGTTCTTCCTGGTGGCCTCCTCCAGCCGCAGCAGGGCGGTGCCGCTCAGCTCCACCGTGTCGGCATTGCTGAACAGGTCGCCGTTGAAGTGGGCAATCTGGATGGCGCCAAACAGACCTCCAGTAGCCATCTGCCCGAACAGATTGCGGACGGCCAGGTCGAACAGTTCCGGGTTGTGGTTGTGCAACCGTACTATTTCCGAGAATGGGCTGCCCGCCAGCAGTCCGGCATCCTCGGCGTAGAGGCAGAACACAATCTGGTTCATATATCGGGCCAGTCGTTCCGAGTCGTCGGTACGCTGCTCCATGTCTTCGACGATGGCCTGAAACAGGTCGGCCGTCTCCCTGGTAACTTGGTCCACAGTGCGGCCGGGGCGAAGCTGGTCCGGGTCATAGAAGGCGTAACGGAGCTTCGCCAGGTTTCCCTGCTGGGCCAGTTCCGCCACCGGGATTTCGTACAGCACGGTTTCCATGCCGGGAAAGTTCGTGCGGATTCGGATGGTGTTAAAGGAAGAGACGATGAGCAGTGGCGGCGTCTTCAGGTAGACCTGGTATCGGAGCAACTGGCCCATCGCAGCGTCAAGTTCGGAATCGTTGCCCTTGAACTCCCAGCCGAACCTCCCTTCAAGATAGGCGTCGGCAAAACCGCCGGGCACCGGCCTCTCGAAGGTGAATGCGTCCTTGTCTCCGTAGTCGCCGGGGGTGGGATGGCCAAGGATGTCGCAGATGTCCAGGAACATTTCCTGGGACGCCTGCTTTTCGCCAAAGTTGCTGTCAAGCCACTTGGCGACAAAGTCCGCGGGGCTCATACGGGGTTCGCCGGGCGATATGTTCATCTGAAGACTCCGGCCATGCCTTCAACAGCAAGAGGGTCTCTGCGCATTCACGATTTCGCGGGGACGACGGTTGGATCGCTTGGGTTCCAAGAATAATATACCTGAATATCAACGCTACCCTGGAAGTCTACGGTCACTGGCGGTCAATCTGCTGGAGTTCCCGGATTTTCTCCTTGAGCCGGGCTTCCCCCGCGGGGGTGTCCGACGGAAGGGAAAAGCCTATCTGGGTGGCGTAGCTGCCGTACCTCTCCCTCACCTTGTCCACTATCTGGTCGTAGGTGCCGATGGTGGCGAAGGTCTCGACCATCTCGTCGGTTATGAGTTTGGGCATCTCGTCCCAGCTGCCGGCAGCGGCCAGCCGGTTCAGCTCCAGGCACACGTCGCCCCAGCCGTGGATGTCCATAACCCCCTTGTAGGTGCGGGTGGAGGCGTAGAATGCGATCCGCCGCCGGGCCGCGTTGAACGCCTCGCCCAGTTCGTCCTCGTCCTCCCCCATCACGAGAAACCCGCCGGTGCTGATCTCGATGTCCTTCAGGGTGCGGCCCGACCGCTTCAGTCCCTTTTCCAGGTTGGGCAGCGCCACCTCATCCATGTACTTTGGGGTCATAAACCCGTGGGGCAGCACACCGTCACAGTGCTCCCCTGCCAGCCGGAACATGTAGGGGCCGACGGCGGCGATGAATATCCTGGGCGGCGGGTAGTCGATGGGGCCGGGATTGAAGTGGGGAGTAATCAGGCTGAACTTGTAATGCTCACCATCGAAGCGCAGGGGGCCGCCGTTCTGGAAGCTGTCCCAGATGGCCTTGAGGGAGAGGACGTAATCGCGCATCCGCGGGCCGGGCGCGTTCCAGGGAGTGCTGAATCGCCGCTCGATGTGGCCCTTGACCTGGCTTCCCATACCCAGCCGGAAGCGGCCTTGGGAATACTTCTGGAGTTCCCAGGCCATGTAGGCGGTCGTCATGGGACTCACGGGGAACACCACCGCAATGGAGGTGCCCAGCAAGACCCGTTCGGTATGCTCCGCCGCCAGGGTCAGGGCCATGAAGGGACTGGAAAAGTCCTCGTTGGTGTTGATGCCGTCGTAGCCCATGTCTTCGACCCAGCGCGCCCTGTCTGGAATCTTGCCAATGTTGTCCCTGGGGATGCTCGCAAACACTTTCATGTAGACCTCCTTGGCCAGTTGCTCCCGAAAGAGGATTTCAAGGGTGTGATCATCGCGGCTTAGGATACCACTTACGAGGTGTTTCAGGGCCGGGGCGCGGCTCTCCTGACAGGGATGTTTTCCGGCGTTCAACCGGATAACGCCCTACCCGGCGGGGATGGCTGGCGCAGCTTGGCCTTTACTTGGATGCGGCAACAATGTAGGATAGTGTAGCTTCGGGCTGGCCCGCCCAACCATTGCGGGTTTAGCCGTCTCCAAATACTGCGGAAGGCCCCTTAAGAGACGACACAATGACTCTGCACCACCAGCCGGGCCAGTCATCCCCCCTTGAGGCCCCGGAGATTAACCCGGACTTCGCCGATGCCTTGGACCAACTGATTGGGGTGGCCAGGGGCGGTCATTCGGCCTCCAGCGAATTCTTCAACCCGCCCAACGAATGGCTCCTGGACCACGTATCCATACTCCAGGACCTTCCCCAGGAAGAGCAGGACCGGATCATCGAGGAAGCCCGGCGGGTTGAGAAGGAATCCGCGGAAGCCAACGCCGAGGGCCGGGCCGCCCGCCGCGCCTGGCCGGAGGTGGTCGTGCGCCTCGACAGCGGCGGTCTGGCGTTCTTCAGCCAGCTTGGAGTGGTGCGACGCCCGGACCTGACCCAGTACCTGGTGGACGGCTTTTCCAGGAACCGGGACGCCGAGGCGTTCAGCGCCGAGAACCAGTCCCTTTTCGCCGAGGTGATTCCACATATCACCGATTACATGAAGCGCAGCTTCGAGGCCGGGGAGACAATTGTCCAGTCCGACCGGCAGATATGCGACGCTCCGGGCCGCTCCTTCCACGCCCGCCAACTGCTGTTTGGCACCCGCTACATGCAGATTCCGATCATGTGGCGGCAACTGACCTTCGATCTCCCGGAGGACCAGTTCACCGATTCGCCGGACATCCTGGAAGTTTCCATTCCCCACTGGCTGGAAGACCTGGGGCTGCCCGACGATCTGATTGCCCGCGTCCGGGAGGCCGGACTGCCGCAACTGGTGTTCAAGGCCCCCACCAGGGGACTATCCCTGCACCTGGGCTTCGACTATGTCGGCGAGCACAAGATGGGCCCCCTTTCCATAGCCATGTTCCTGGTGAAACAGAAGAAGGGGCTGGCCATACAAGCCGCCCTCAGCCTGGCAAGGGCCAAGACCCTGGCCGGGAACATGAAGAACACAGCCATGCTGACCATCGGGCCGTCCCTGCACGGCAAGAGCACCCTGACCATAATGATTGAACTGGCTCACAGCGAGCTTGCCCGGCATCTGAACCTGGCGGAGGACCCCAACGAAGGCGTCTTCCCCATGAACGACGACATCATCCTGCTCCAACCCCTGGAGGACCCGGTCGAGGTACCACGCGGCGGGAAGACCGTGCGGATCACTCACGGGATCGACGGGACCGAGAACAACTTCTACGCCATGCCATTCGGTCTCAATCAAGCCGAGGACCCCATAACTTACGAGGCCGTCCGCGGCACGAAGGAAGCGCCCAACGAACAGGAGACCCTGGAAAACGTGCCGGTGGATTTGGAACACGCTACGCCGGACTACCTGCAAAATCCGGTGCGAAACATGCGTGTCACTCTGTCCCGTCCCCGGCTGATCGCCAGGAAGGGGACACGGCACCTGATCGAGGAAATCACCGGAGGGGAACTGGACGACAGCGTTCACGTTCCGATGGAGAACACTGACCGCATATTCTGGCAGGCGGTGATGCGGCAGAACACCGTGATACCGCCCCTGCGCCGGGTTAACCTGGAGCAGTACATCCGGGTGCTGATGTACGGCGAGGCGGTGCAGATGGGCGCGGCGGTGGGCGCTATCGGGCGTCCCTACGTCGAGTATTTCTCCGACCCGTTCATCATCGGCCTGGAAGACGAAAACGCCAACCTGATGTACGAGATACTGAAGCAGATACACGAAGGCGGAATGCCCCAGGAATACTACGTCTTCAATACCGGCGGAGTGGGTGCGGACGCCAACGAAGAAGCCAGCGGCGCACTTTACCGCAAGATTCCCCGGGAATTGACCCTGATGCTCCAGGAGGCGCTGCTCCGGGAGGCAGTGGAGTTCGAGCATGACCCGGCCCTCGGCTCAGACATAGCCGTGGCCGTCGTGAACCGCCAGGGGGAGAAGGTAGTAGACCTTCGTTCGGAGTGGATTCCCCGCGAGATTTACGGGACTCAGGAGTACAATCGCCGGATCGTAGAACTCAGCCACCGCCGTTACTACGGACGAGACTCCCGGGACAAGGCGGGTATCCTGCGCTACACCAAGGTGCACAACTCCATTATCGACTTGAACGACATTCCGCCTCCGTCGGACGAGCGGGAGTTGGCCTGGGTGCTGGGCTTCTACTGGAACGTGGACCAGGCATACGACTCCCTGCCCCTACTGGCCGCCAACCGCGAGCAGGGGCAGCGCCCGGTAGCCGACGACCTGGCCTCAATATACCGGAAATTCGAGGACGCCCTGGCACAGGGCCTGACCCTGCCCAGGGATAGCCAGGTTGCCCTGCGGGAGCTTGGCATAGGAAGCGGGAGCTGATTCTGCAGCGCATCCGCATGCTCCATTGACCTGTCATCCTGCTACCGGCTGGGGACGGTCCCAGCCGCGGCGCCCCGGCCGGCACGGCGGTCCGGGGAGACGCTCTCAGGGGGGACAACCCTTGGGCGGAGAACCTTCCGGAAACCATCAGTCTGAGGAAGCCCCCTTCCCGAGGGTCGAGCGTTGGGGCAGTTGCCTGGCCCACTGTAGCACATTGATTATCGGCGTTCCCCTTGCCTTCGTGATTGGCTTCCCTTGGTCGTTGGTCCTTTGCCCGGTGGCGGCATACATGATTTCCCGCTCTTTCCGGCGCCGGAGGATGGCATGGGGCGCATTCCAGGCCATGCAGGCGTCGGTGGTGCAGTTGATGATATTCGTCTTCGCGGCCATTTCCACCCTGGGAGGCTTTTATCCCCAGTTCGCCTTCCTCATTGCGGGGTTGCTCTTCCTCTACTCCCTGGCCGGTGCGCTGGACTCCTTCCTCGGGTTTCACTTCCGCTACGTTGTCATTGGCCGGGTGCTGGAGCAGGTCTCGGCCGTCAACCTTGAACGGCCCGAACCGCGCCGCAGGTGGTTCGGTTGGGGGAACCGCGACGACGGTTAGGTCTCAGTCCGCCCTGACTCCGGGTCATGGATGATTTCTTGACACTTTGCGCGTATATTGGCCCTGGCATCCGGCGCTCCACGGGAGACATCAGCCCGATGCGGAGGCAGCCAACCCCGGCATTTCCACACCCAGGATTAGGGAGAAACGATGATAGCTGGACTGATAGCCGGTGTTATCGCCGGGTCCATCGCCGCGATTGTCGCGTCGTTGGTGTCTCTGCCACTGCGGTCGCCGGTGGACAGCGTATTCAACACGGCCACTATTACCCTGGCGTCGCTGGCAGTGGGTATAGTGTCCGGGCTGCTCTGGGCGGCATTGGACGGGAAGCCGCGGCGTATGCTGATATTCGACGCTGTTCTTGCAGTGGCGTTCATCGTCGTGGTGGCAATCGCCGCCGTCGGGAACTCAGTCCTGGAACGGCTTGCCTCATTCACCATTCCGTTGGCGGCCATAGTGTTCGTGCTGGTTGGGGTGTTGACTCCTTCCATGCGGGGCATATCGCCGGGCGTCTCCCGGGCGCTGGCCGTCATACTGCTCATCGCAGCGGTCGTCTTGGGAGCAGCATTGATGGGCCAGGGGGATACGGAGAGCGGAGAGCTATCGCTTCCCGAAAGGGTTGAATCTCCAACTCCGGCGGCCACGCAAGCTCCGACCCCGGCACCGGCGACACAACCGGCTGTTGAGACGCCACCAGACCCAAAATCCGAGGCCGCGGATGTAAGCCCGACTGCCACACAACCACCTGCGCCGGCAGCGACGAAGACAACGGAAACAGCAGCTTCTATGGACGTTGCCGATACTCCGCAGGTGGAGCAAGCGGACAACACGCCCGTTCAGCAGGCCACAGCACAGGAGGGCACGACTGGAGTTTACCTGGTAGGTGAGGGTTCGGAGATCACATTTACCGTCGGGGAGGTGCTGGCCCGGTCTCCGGCCCGCATCGAGGCAGTGATGCGCAGCACGGACCTTTCCGGGCAGATCAACATCGACGGAGGACCGTCAACCATTGAAGTCGATTTGCATACCCTGAGCAGTGACCAGCAGTACCGCGACCGGTATGTGCGCAGCCGCATGTTCCCGGACGATCCCATAGCGTCGTTCACAGTTGACAGCGTGGGGGACTTACCCCCCGAGTTCCACAGCGGAGCTGAATTTGAACGCCAGGTCAGCGGCACGCTGAGTCTGAAAGGCAAGGACTTCCCCCTGACCTTCGATCTGAAGGTACGCAACGATGGGAACGCCCTGAACGTGCTTGGCAGCACGGTCGTTACATGGGAACAGTTGAAGATCCCCGTGCCCACGGCCCGGTCCGTGGTGTCCATCGAGGACGATATTCACGTGCGGATTCTGTTAGTAGCCGCTCAGCAATAGGCGTAGACAGGATTGGGTGTCCACTAATGCTCGTTCAGGCTCACGTAGACCCATAACCTGTAGGTGTGACGGCCAGAGGGTTTAGCACAATCACCGAAGGGGGATGCGCGTATGCGCCGGGCGTGGGCCTGAAGTTGCACACCAACTGACGAGGTCCGGATGCGAGACACCGGGATTTTCTTCTGGGCGCTACCAGTTGCACGGGCAGTGGCGGGCTTCATCCTTGCTACGATGCTGGGCATCGCCGGAGGGTGGCTGGTCTTGATTTTCAACGCCATGACCGGCTACCCCTGGGCGTTCGGGTTTCACCAGAACCTCTACTTTGTTGGCATCGGGGTGGGCGCGGGCGTGGGAGCGTACATTGGGTGGGCTAACTTCGCGGTCCATCCCCGTTACATCGTAGGGACAGTGTTGGTCGTAATTGTGGGCGGGATTGTGGGTGCGTACCTCGGGCTGGCCTACGGGGAGCAGGCGGAGCCGCACCTGCTGGGGCGACGTTACACGATAGAAAACAACCTGCACATGGGAGCGCCCATAGGGGCCATCATAGTGTCCACCGCCATCGGCCTGGTGAACGAGATACGGACCGGTGGGCGGTAAGCTGGGCGGGCGGCGGACGATACTGGACGGCGCTAGTCCCGGCCACCCCAGCCCAACCGCAGGACGCTGGCTGGGATAAGACGCTTGCGAACAGGGTCGGCCACAAGTTTGAAGATTTCCAATGTGGTCGCGCCCAGGAGTGCATCATCTTCCGGCCCGAATACGACGGGACATATCCATGCCGTGCCGTCGATACTGATGCGGGCCTGGCCATACGGGTAACTCACTCTCCGCCCGTCGGCCATCGTGTAATCGAAACGGCGCTGGGGTTGCAGGTGGAGGCCGGAGAGCAATGACTGGGGGAACATTGAGTCGTCAGCCCCGGTGTCTACCAGGGCCTCCACCTCTACTGAGTCCCCGCCTGCGGGATTCCCTACCTGTACGGTCTGCCAGAACGTCCCCATTGTTCTCCGGTCTACCTTCTGCAGATGGGCTACTCCGATGGCGGCGGGGCTGGGTTTACCATGCCGGCTGCGAGGGATACAGGAACGATCTCGGCCAGTTCGTCTACCGTCCAGCGTCCGTCCTTGTGGATGCTGCGGGTGACGTGGCGCGGGGAGTAGAGGGACATCTGCCAGCCGCTGGTGCCAATTACCTGGCCGGTAATTTCACCGCCAGCCTCGGTGCAAAGGTAGACCACCTTGGGCGCGTTGTTTCCGGCATCGCGGGAGCCTTCGGCAGCTTCCTGGGCACGGCCCGCCATCTGACCGCCGCCGATAACGCCGCGGGCGGCCCGGAGTTCGCGGGCGGCGTCGGGAACCGAACCCGTCATTCGGGTTGCGCCCCCGGGGTAGATGGCATTCACCGAGATACCGAAGGGGCCAAGCTCGCGGGACAGCGACCGGGCAAACCCCACCATGCCCTCCTTGGCCGCAGAGTAGTTGGCCTGTCCGGTGTTGCCCAACCCGGAGCCGGATGAGAAGAGGCAGATGCGCCCATACCGCTGCTGAATCATGTGGGGGACCACGCTACGGACGGTGTTGAACGCCCCCTTCAAGTGGACCGCCAGTACTGCGTCCCACTCGTCTTCAGTCATGTTGAAGACCATCCGGTCGCGGAGAATCCCGGCAACATGACAGAGGATGTCCACCCTGCCGAAGTTGTCCACGGCCGTTTGGACCATGCCCTGGGCGCCTTGAATCGCCGCCACAGTGTCTTTGTTTGCGACGGCGGTCCCACCGGCGGCGCGTATCTCCTCGACTACCTCGTCGGCGGGGCCGGTGCCGGTAGGTTCCCCGGTGCCGTCCAGATTGACTCCCAAGTCGTTGACCACCACCGACGCGCCCTCTTCCGCCATGAGCAGGGCAACGCCCCGGCCTATCCCCCGGCCTGCGCCGGTTATAATCGCTACTCTTCCTGCCAACCGGTCACCCATGATTCAACCTCTCCCTTTCGAGGGACATCTCCCTACGGTCTGCTTGCCAGAATGGGAGCTCCGTTCTCGTATGAATTTGAGGCGGGCGTTTCTGTCCCCTTACCGCACGCTGGGGACGATCATCTTGGGGACGAGGAAGTCCATCTCGTCCATGGTGTAGTTGCCTTCCTTGTGGATGCTTCTTTCGATCTGGGGGTTGGAATAGAGATAGATGCTGCCGCCCCGGACGCCGAATACGTAGCCGTTCATATTGTCTACCTCGCCGGAGCATAGGAGCACGGTCAGAGGCGCTACGTTCTCGGGGTCGTCGGCGGAACCGGCGCCCTCCCAACTGGTGACGGGCGGGGAAACGCCTATCCCGGCGACGTCCTCGGCGGTAACGCCTGCCTGGGCTTCCCGGTACTCCTCGACCAGGCCGGGGAATAGGCGCGTGCGGGCCAGGGGAGAGATGGCGTTGCACGTCACTCCGTAGCGGCCCATGTCCCTGGCGACCGTCCGTGTCAGTCCGACGATGCCTTCGCAGGCGGCGGCGTAGTTGGAACTGCCCAACGCCCCGAGACCGGCATCGCTGGTCAGGTTGACGATCTTGCCGCCCCGCTGCTGACGGAACAGGATGCAGGCGAACTTGGTGGGGCAGAAGGTGCCCTTCAGGTTGTTGGTTATGACCGCGTCCCAGTCTTGCTCGGCCATCTGGTAGATCATGGCCTGTTTGAGGATTCCGACGCTGTTGACCAGGATGTCGATCTTGCCGAAGGCGTCAACGGCGCTCTGGACCACGCTTTCCCCTCCGTCCATAGTGGCCACGTCAGCGTAGTTGGCGGCCGCCTGGCCGCCTGCCGCCCTGATTTCTTCCACGACATTGTCCGCGGGAAAGGTGGAAGACCCCGACCCATCAACGTCGCAGCCCAGGTCGTTGACTATTACCGAAGCTCCCTCGTCGGCCAGTTGCAGGGCGATTCCGCGCCCGATACCGCGGCCTGCGCCGGTAACCACCGCCACCTTGCCTTCCAGGAGATTCCCCATAGTATTACCTCCGAAGCGCAACTTACGACAAGTCGATTGATAGACTGTTTCAGCCGGCGGGAAGACCACCCACCGGCGCGCCCATATTACTACAGATATGATTGTAGTGTCACGGAAGGGTATTGCCGCGAACAATCCGGCAGCGGTGACCGGGCAGCCGCAGCAGTGCTAAACTCTACTGGCAGCAAAATCCCCAATACACGATAAGCCCAACGCACGATAAGAATGTGGGGGATCAACACACAGGAGGCACAGGATATGAGCATGGATGGACTGGTGTCGGTGGTCACCGGCAGCAGCCGGGGCATAGGCAAGGGCATCGCCAAGGTGTTCGGCGCGGAGGGAGCCAAGGTGGTGGTAGTGGCCCGCAGCGAGCAGGAAGGCGGGCGGCTGCCGGGCAACATTCACATGACGGTGCAGGAAATCGAGGAAGCCGGAGGGCAGGCCATGGCCGTCCGCTGCGACGTTACCGACGAGGAGCAGGTGCAGGACCTGGTAAAGGCGGTGATGGACGCTCACGGCCGCATCGACGTCCTGGTGAACAACGCCGGCGTACAGGTGAACGTGGGGCTGAAGGACCTCCAGACCCGTCACTGGGACCTGACCATGCGGGTGAACCTGCGGGGACCCTTCCTCTGCTGCAAGCACGTGATCCCGGTGATGATCGAGCAGCAGAGCGGTTCCATCATCAACATCACCTCCGGCGCGGCCCACACGGTGCGTCCCAACGGCATCAGCTACTCGGTTACCAAGGCCGGGCTGGACATCATGAGCCGGGGCCTGGCCCAGGAGTTGGCGGAGTACAACATAGCGGTCAACTCACTCAACCCCGGCGGAATCAAGACTGAGGGGGCGGTATTCGTGCGCCCTGAGGACTTCGACTGGACCGGCTGGGTCGAACCGGAAGTGGTGGGCCCGCCGGCGGCATGGCTGGCGCGGCAGACCGCCCGGAGTTTCAGCGGCCACGTGGTGGACCGGACGGACTTTGGCACGACCTGGGGGGCAAGTTAACTGGATACGGTCAGGAGTTCCCTACATCACGCGGTCCTACCACCAACGCTCGGAGCGAATGTTTGATGGAGGGATACCTATGTCTTTCAGCGCCGACGACAGGTCGTCTTGGAGAGGGGGCGGGCCGCACAGATAGTAGAGGCTTTCCCCTTCCGGGCGTTGTTCCAGCAGTAGGTCGCGGTCGATCCTGCCCGTCCGCCCGTTCCACTGGGCATCGTGGGGGCGGGTGACGGTGAACACGGACCTTGATTGGGAATTACGGCCAGTCATTTCCTCGATTTCGCGGCGAAAGGCCAGTTCCGCCGGACTGCTGGCGCTGTACAGCAGGAGGGTTTCACGCCCGTCATGCGTCTGGTCCAGGTAACGCAGCATACTTATGATGGGAGTGATGCCGATCCCTCCGGCAATGAAGACAATGGGGCCGGGCCATTCCGGATCGAGGACGAAATTGCCGGAGCCTCCCTGGACGGTGAACATTTCGCCTTCCCTGGCCCGCTCATGCAGGTAGATGGCGGGCGCGCCCCAGGGCAGTTTCTTGATTGCAAGCTCGAAGCTGCCGCGTTGCAGCGGCGTGGAGGTTATGGAGTAGCCGCCGGCCTCGACCGATGTGCCGGTGTCAACGTACAGGTCCACCCACTGGCCGGGCTTGAAGTCCATCTCAGCCCCTTGCAGGTCGAAAAGGAAGGACTTTACGGTGGGTGTCTCCTGGCGGATGCGGACAAGTGTGGCTTCAAGTCCCAAGATCGTCACCATTCGTCAGGCGCGGCCAGGTTGGTGCCTGATGGGTTAGTGCCTGATGGGTTAGTGCTTGATAGGATTATACGACAGGTCGCGAGCTATGCGGCCCAACACCACGCCACGGACTCTGAGCGGGCGCCCAATACATGACAACTCAGCCAAAAACCTCCAGCCCGGATACCATACCTGACCCGGTTGAACTGCTGCAGAGGCTCATCAGGTTCAACACCACCAACCCGCCGGGGAACGAAGGCGAGTGCCTTCGGTACATCCATGGCCTGCTGTCAGCGTCCAGCTTCAACGTACAGATGCTTGGACCCACTCCCGAACGTCCCAATCTGGTAGCACGGCTGGAGGGCAGAGGAGACGCGCCGCCGCTGCTGATGTACGGTCACGTGGACGTGGTAACGGCCGAAGCACAAGAATGGGCGCATCCACCCTTTGAGGGCAGGCG
Organism: Dehalococcoidia bacterium; assembly: GCA_034422355.1. GTDB lineage: Bacteria > Chloroflexota > Dehalococcoidia > Lucifugimonadales > UBA3495 > CATOSP01. The sequence goes on from DAOUJS010000200.1 coordinate 68,859, forward strand.
GGAGGACGGCTGCGTGTGGGGACGAGGCGCGCTGGACATGAAGGGCGGGATCGCGATGATGATGTCGGCGTTGCTGCGCGCGAGGTCCGAAGGCGAAAAGCCGCCCGGAGACGTGGTGCTTGCCCTGGTCAGTGACGAGGAAGCGGGCGGCGAACACGGGGCCAAATACCTGGCGGACAACCATCCGGAATTGTTCGACGGCGTCCGCAACGCCATCGGCGAGTTCGGCGGGTTCAGCTTCGACATTGGCCGGCGACGGTTCTACGCTATCATGGCTGCGGAGAAGCAAGCGTGCTGGCTCCGGTTGACGGTGAGCGGGCGCTCCGGTCACGGTTCCCTGTCCTCCGGGGCGGGTGCAATGATGCGGCTGTCGCAGGTGCTGGAGCGGCTCCAAAAGCGGCGGCTGCCCGTCCACGTCACGCCTGTGGCGCGCAGGATGGTGGAAACAATCGCCGGGAACGTGCCGTTGCCGGGATCGCTGGCCTTTTGGCTGATGCGCCGTCGCGCGTTGACCGGGGCGGCGCTCAGGCTGATGGGAGAGCGGGGCAGTACCTTTGGACCGCTGTTCCGCAACACGGCGACGCCGACGATGGTACGGGGCGGGCGGCAGATCAACGTGACGCCGGGAGAGATTGTGCTGGACCTGGACGGACGGCTGCTGCCGGGATATACCCCCGACATCCTGGTGTCTGAAGTACGGGAGGTTGTGGGACAGTCTGTAGCAGACGGTATGGAGATTGAGGTGGTAAAGTGGGAGCCGGGACCGCCGGAGGCGGACCTGACCTTCTTCCCGGCCCTGGAGCGGGTCATGCGGGAGATGGACCCGGAAGGGATACCCGTACCCATACTGCTGCCGGGGGCAACCGACGCGCGGCACTTCGCCCGGCTGGGAATCCAGACTTACGGTTTTCTGCCGATGAAGCTGCCCCGAGGGTTCAACTTCTCGCGGCTGGTCCACGGGCCGGACGAGCGCATCCCGGTGGAGGCTCTGCAATTCGGGGCCGAGGCCATCTACCGTCTGATACGGGACGGGCGGTAGTGGGAAGCTCGGGCAGGCTGGCGCAGGCGACAACTGAATGGCAAATGGAAACTATCATGGATTGACGGCCAATCGTGCGTGTGGTAGAGTGATTTTCCCAAATTCAGGCCAATTCCCCAAAGATTCTCACGGAGGTAGGAGAGTATAGCTAGGCAATATCGGGTCAACGAGCGGATCACATCTCCGCAGGTACGTGTCATAGGCGAGGACGGATCACAACTGGGTGTGATGTCGGTTGGGCAAGCGCTTCAGAAGGCACGCGAATGGGACCTGGACCTGGTTGAGGTGGCCCCCAACTCCGACCCCCCGGTTTGCCGGGTGCTAGACTACGGAAAACTGCGCTACCTTTCCGCGAAGAAGGAACGGGAGTCCCGGAAAGGGCAGAAGGGCACCGAGTTGCGCGAGGTGCGTTTCCGCCCGAACATAGGGAGCCACGACCTGCAAGCCAAGACCCGCAAAGTGCGGGAACTCATACAGGAAGGCTCCAAGGTCAAGCTGACGGTTCGATTCCGGGGCCGCGAGGCAGCACACAATGAACTCGGGTTGTCGGTCCTCAAGAGGGTGGCCGACGAACTGAAGGACGAGGTGAGGCTGGAGAAAGCGCCCTCAATGGAAGGAAGAGCGCTTTCGATGATCCTGCTCCCTTCGGCACAGAGGGGCGAACGGGCCGAGAAGAAGGTTGAAGCTACAGCAAATGCCAAAGCTGAAAACTCATAAGGGCGCCAGTGCCCGGTTCCACATCACAGGCTCGGGGAAGATGATGCGCCGCAAGCGGATGAGCAGCCACCTGCGACGCAAAAAGCCGACGAAGGTCACGCGCAAGTATTCCGACAAGCTCCCGGTGTCACCGGCCGATGTGCCCCGCCTGAAGCGCCTCATACCCTACCGGTAGACGTACCAATCCGCTATTTGGAGACCCACAGTGTCCAGAGTTAAGAGAGGCGTCACCAAGCACCGGCGCCACAAGAAGATCATGCTGCAAGCAAGGGGCTTCCAGGGTTCCTCCCACCGCAGCTACAAGTGGGCCAAGGAGGCTCTGCTGCACGCCTGGTCATACCAGTACCGGCACCGCCGGGAGCGCAAGGGGGATTTCCGCCGTCTGTGGATTGTCCGCATCGGGGCGGCTTGCCGGCAGTCCGGGACCACTTACAGTCAGTTCATGCACGGGTTGAAACAGGCCGGGATTGAGTTGGACCGCAAGGTGCTGGCTGACTTGGCAGTCAGGGACCAGCCCGCTTTCCAGAAGCTGGTGGGAATCGCCACCCAGCAGAACGCCGGTTAGCGCCAACCGGCAACGCATTACGTAAATTGGGCGTAAATCGAGAAGGATGCGGACAATCCGCATCCTTTATCTGTTGGTCCAGCTACTTCCCCAGCGTCAGGCTGTTCCTGATACTACAGTCCGCCGCCAACGAAGATCAATCTTCCTCTTCCCGCTGGACCCGGGTGAAGCCGTAGTAGTCGTCGGCGTCCAGCACACTCTCCAGATTTTCCTCGGACAGGGTAATGGGCCTGAGCGGTGTGGACCAGCGTTCGGTCAGTTCGTAGTGAAGCACCTCGATAGACATCGGTTTGTTGGCGTTGGCCAGTAGAGTGCGGAATACTATCTCCTGGACTGCCATGTTGCTGTGGATGAAGTCTTCGCCGTCGCTGCAATGTTCAGCTATTTCTTCTATGAGCGCCTGTGGGTCGTCCAGTTCATGGAGCGGGGTCAGCATCGATGGGCAAGATTCCACGCGGCGGTCGGCAATCAGCGCCACCGGGGAACGTCTAAGCCCTTCAAGCCGGTCGAAGCTGATGTGGTAGAGGACGTCAGATTCTTCTCCTGTAAAGCCCATTCCGGTACTGACGACAACTTCCCCTCCGGTTGAGTCTTCTCCGGCACTGATCACTTCGGGTTCGGGGGTGGTCATAGGTCAACCTCTTCGTTCCAGTCAAGCATGATGATCCTCACCGTCTCGCCGGCCGCCTTCGAGGGAAGGTCCTCGGGGCAGATTGCCAGGCCATTGGCCCGAGACATGGAGGTGAGGATGTTGGACCCCTGGGGTCCGGTGGGATTAGCGTAGTAGGCGCCGTTGTCGCGTGTCACCTCCACCCGGGCGTACACCCTACGCCCATCGGTATTGTATATCGGCGCGGTCAACACCCCTTCCACCGAGGGGCGGGACATGGGCTTCTTGCCAAGCATGATGGCAATGGCAGGGCGGGCGAACATTTCGAAGGCCACCATTGCGCTTACGGGGTTCCCCGGCAGGCCCATCAGCGGCACGGGATTGCGCCCTTCCCGGTTGATGTGCCCGAAGGCCAGCGGTTTGGCGGGGCGCATCCGCACCGACCAGAAGTTCATCTCACCGCGCTGGGTAAGCACGTCCTTCACGATGTCGTAGTCCCCTTTGGACACTCCGGCGGAGGTGATGATCAGGTCGGAGCCTTCGGCCTCGGTCAGCTTGCGGTGCAGGTCGTCAAGGTTGTCCCGGGCTATGCCCAGCACCCTGGGAACTCCACCGGAGGCGATCACCGACGCCGCCACGCTGAAGCTGTTGCTGTCGAAAATCTTGCCCCGCTCCAGGGGCATTCCGGTGGACACCAACTCGTCGCCGGTGGCCAGAACCGACACCACGGGGCGGCGGGCAACCATCGCCGCGCCCAGGCCAAGGGAGGCCATGACTCCAATTTCCGAGGGGCGGATGACTGTTCCGGCAGTCAAGACGTGCTCGCCACTGCGGACGTCTTCACCGGCGGGGCGCACGTTTGCGCCCCTGGGCAACCCGGAGAGGATGTTCACCTGGTCCAGCGGAGCGCCGGACTGGCGCCGCTGCACCTCGTCGGTCTCCTCGAATGGGACCACCGTGTCGGCCCCGTCGGGAATGGGCGCCCCGGTCATTATCCGGATGGACGTGCCGGGCCGGACGGTGTCGTCAGACACGCTTCCCGCAGCCACGAGGCCTATGACCTTCAGTGTGCGCGGGGAACCTGCCCCGGCCCCGTGAATGTCCTCGCCGCGGACGGCGTAACCGTCCATTGCCGAATTGGTCAGGGGAGGGAGGTCCAGCGGCGAGTAAACGTCGGCCGCCAGCACTTGCCCGAGGGATTCGAGGAGCGGCACTTCCACAGGGTCTAGCCGGGAGAAGGACGCCATGATCCGCTCGTAGGCTTCCTCCACACTGAGCATGTCTTCGTCGGCGTGGCTGTGGCGGTCATGGCGACCGCCATGATGACCGTGACTGGCCATGATGACCTACCCCCTACTCACTAGAATGGAGAGCAATGCGTATCAGCCCCGGAGAGACGCCCCGACCTGTCTCTCAAGGTTGCGCAGGATGCCGTCGAGGGCCCGGCTGACCTGCTCCGAGGTCAACGTCTGCTGATGGGACTGGAAATATACATGGAAAGCCAGTGACTTGGAGCCTTCCGGAAGGTTCCCTCCCGTGTACAGATCGAACAGTTCCACGTTGGTCACAAGCCTGCTCTGGGAGATGATCTGCTCGATGCGGGCCTCCGGCACGTCTGATGGTACCAGCAGGGCCAGGTCCCGGGTCGCGGCCGGGTAGCGGGACAGGGATTGGAACTCCCGCGTCCTGCCGTGGACCGCGCCGGACAGAGACTCTATGTCCAACTCCCAGAGAGAGACCCGGGGCGCGTTCAGGTCGAAGGCTGAAATGACGCCGGGATGCAGTTCGCCAAGGACTCCGAAGGTAGTCCCGTCCGCCAGTACCCGGGCGCACCTGCCGGGGGCGAAGGAAGGGTCCTCCACAGGTTCGTAAGTAGCGGCAACACCCAGCCGGGCCAACACAGAGTCCACCACGCCCTTGGCGTCGTAGAAGTCCAGCAGCCCATCACCGGTGAGCCATGAGGACTCGGCGCGGCGTCCAGCCAACACCCCGGCAACGGTCTCCTGTTCCTCGGGAAGTTGTCCGTTCCTGGGGCGGAAGACGCGCCCGACCTCGAAGAGTTGAAATGGCCCTTCGCCGTGACCCTGGTTGACCGCCAGGGTGGAGAGAAGGCTGGCCCGCAGGGTGGGCCGCAGGTACGCCTGCTCCGCGTTCATGGGATTGGACAACCGCAACGGCTGGGCAACCTCGTCGTTGCGGGTCACGCGCTGAAGGTCTTCGAGGCTGATCAGGGGGTAGTTGATGACTTCCTGCATCCCCGCACTGGCCAGCAGGTCTTTGACCTGGGCCACCAACCCGGTCATCGGCCTGGCCTGGTGATGAGGGATCGGGGTGGACAGCATGGTGGTGGGCACGGAATCGTAGCCGATGATCCGCACCACCTCCTCCACCAGGTCTTCTTCAATGCTGATGTCGTTGCGCCAGTAGGGTACGGCGGCCAGCAGGGAGTCTTTGCCGGTCAGCTCACAGGCGAATCCCAGGGACTCCAGCACCCGGGCCGCCTCTCCAATTTCCAGGTCCATACCCAGGACGCGCTTCAGCTTCCCGGCGCTGAGAGGGACCGGCCCGATGGAGTCTCCCTGACCCGGGAAGACATCGACGATTCCCTGGTCAACCGTGCCGCCGCACAACTGCTGAATGAGTTGGGTTGCCCGGCGCAGGGCGATGGGGGCCAGTTCGGGGCGGAGACCCTTCTCGAACCGCAGGGTGGCCTCGGTGCGCAGGCGGAGGGTCTGGGCGGTCTCCCGGTTGTTGCGTCCGTCGAAGGTGGCGGACTCCAGGAGCACGTCGCTTGTCTCCGGGCCGATCTCACTGTTGGCCCCGCCTATAACCCCGCCAAGGCCGATGGGTTCGTTGACGTCGGCGATGACCAGTATATTCGAGCTGAGATGACGTTCCACGCCATCCAGGGTGGTCAGCGACTCACCGGGCCGGGCACGGCGGACGATAACGGTGCGGCCCTTGACGCGCCGGTAATCGAAGGCGTGGAGGGGCTGGTTGAACTCCAGCATCACGTAGTTGGTCACATCAACGACGTTGTTGATGGGCCTGACCCCGGCGCGGGTGAGGCGTTCCTGCATCCAGGCCGGGGATGGGCCGACGCTGATGCCGCGGATCACGGTGGCGGTATAGCGGCGGCACAGGTCCGGGTCGGCTATGGAGATCGATACGCCATCCCCGACGGGCGGGCCGTCCTCGGGGTATTCGACGTTGGGAGGCGTGACGGTCTTTCCTGTGAGCGCGCCTACCTCGTGGGCCGTGCCCAGAACAGAGAGGCAGTCCAGCCGGTTGGGGGTGAGTTCCAGTTCCAGAATAGTGTCGCCTAAGTATTCATCGAGGGGAACGCCAAGAGGCGCGCCCTCGGGGAGCACCACGATTCCCTCATGGCCTTCCCCCAAGCCCAACTCCAACTCGGAACATATCATCCCCTCGGAGACGACGCCGCGGATACGGGCGGCCTTGAGTTCTTCGTGCCTGCCGGAGTGGGTGTTGTAGAGTACCGCGCCGACCCGGGCGAAGCACACCTTTTGGCCGGCGGCCACGTTGGGCGCGCCGCAGACCACTTCGAGTTGGTCAACGCCAGTCGTCACCTGACACAGGGAGAGCCTGTCGGCCTGGGGGTGAGGACGCACGGACAGCACCTCGCCCACCACGCAACCGTCCCAGGGGCCGATCTCGATCACGTCGCCCACCTCGACTCCGGCCATAGTCAGCCGGTGGGCCAACTCGCCGGGGGTCAGGTCCACGTCAACGTATTCACGCAGCCAGGAAAGCGGGACTCTCATCTGCTTACGACACTGTCACCTGAAATGTGGGCAAACTTCGCTGATACCGGATATTCGGGATGGTGAGGGAGCATGGCCGGTTCCATAATGGCAGCCATACATCCCTGCCAGCGGCAACCACGTGCTAAAACTGCCGCAGGAACCTCAAGTCGTTGGAATAAAACAGGCGGATGTCGTCAATGCCGTATTTCAGCATGGAGATCCGCTCCGGCCCCAAACCGAAGGCGAAGCCGGTGTATTTTTCCGTGTCGTAGCCTACACCGGACAGGACCCTTGGATGGACCATGCCGGCCCCCATGATTTCGATCCAGCCGCTGTCGCGGCAGATGCGGCATCCCGCCGTGCCTTCGCCGTCGCAGGCGAAGCAGTCGATGGACATGTCCACTCCCGGCTCGACGAAGGGGAAGTAGTCGCAGCGGAAGCGGACCCGGCGTTCCTCTCCGAACAACCGCCGGGCGAACTCGTAGAGGGTGCCCTTGAGGTCGGCGAAGGTGATACCCTCGTCCACCGCCAGGCCCTCAACCTGGTGGAAGTGCCATTCGTGGGTGGCGTCGGTGGCCTCGTAGCGGTAGCACTTGCCGGGCACTATTACCCGCACCGGAGGCTCTGCGGCCTCCATGACCCGCGCCTGCATGGGAGAGGTGTGGGTCCGGAGCAGCATGGGATGTTCGCCTGACTCGTCCTGGTAGTCAACCCACAGGGTATTCCACATGTCCCGCGCCGGGTGGCCCTGGGGAATGTTAAGCATCTCGAAGTTGTACTTGTCCCACTCCACTTCGGGACCCTCGACGACGCTGAAACCCATCGCGGTGAATGCGCTGGTGATCTCCCTGATGACCTGGGTAGTGGGATGGAGCCGTCCCATTGCTAGAGGACGGCCCGGGAGGGTCACGTCGAGTCGGTCAAGCTCGGCGGAGCGGTTCAGCCGGGCTTGGTTGATCCGGGCTGCGCGCTGCTCAAGCTGCTCTTCCAGGTTGCGCTTGGCCTCGTTTCCCAGCGCGCCTGCAGTACGGCGTTCCTCAAGGTCAAGCTGGGACAGGCCGCGAAGGATGGTTGTCAGGCGGCCCCGACGCCCCAAGTAGGACACGCGCCATTGGTCGAGGGTCTGAGAGTCATTAAGCTCCCCCAATTCGGCCAGTGCGTCATGGACCAGGGTTTCGATTGATTGGGTGATCGATTCGGGCAAGCGCAGTCGGCCTCAGGCCCACGGTATGGGCGTAATTCGTCGGGGCAGGTCAGCCCATTATAGGATTAGCGTTCCAGAGGGTCAAGGCAGAATTGAGGCCGGTCAGGGTTTCTCGATTCGCCCTCTCCCTACAAAGGAGAGGACTGGGATGAGGGTGACGTTCCCGTCAAACAAGCCTGCAAGGGAAAGACGTTCCTCACCTCCAACCCCTCTCCCCACGGGCAGGGGAGTCCTTTCCAGAGATACATGGACTCCGCGAGGTAGGGTGTGACCAAAAGTGGTTGGAAATGGAGGCAGTTTGCAAGAGAGAAAAGAGATGGCAATCTCCTGAATATACGGACAGTGGCAGCACGGTCAGCGCGGGGAAGGAGAGGGCCATGAAGCGGGAGCGGGCGCATTGTATGGTACTGGGGAGATCATGGAACGGGCCACCCAGGAGATGCGGGAAGTCCTGAGCCAGAAGACGGAGGAGGACGGAGGGGAGCAGTGGGACCCGGACGCCTGGGAAGCAGAGGTGGTCCGGTTCACCCGGCAAAGGGAAGTCACGCTGAAACATGCGGAGAGAGCTGCCGGGTTTGTGGAACGGGAGGGCTGGAAGGCCATTG
>DAOUJS010000201.1:0-6071 GCA_034422355.1 Dehalococcoidia bacterium
GGATCGACGGCACCGTCGCCTGTTGGGACTATATTCGCGGTGGCCGAGCCACGCCGCCGGACGGAGAGTTCGCATCTGTCAGCGCCGGGTGGAGCCACACCTGTGGGGTGAGGATGGACGGCTCCGTCGCCTGCTGGGGCGATGACGTTCAATCGGACGCGACGCCATCCGGGGAGTTCGCATCTGTCAGCGCAGGTCAGGTCCACACCTGCGGCGTGAAAGTGGACGGCTCCGTAATCTGCTGGGGCGTTGGTGGCGATGGCCGGACTATGCCGCCGGGTGGAGAGTTCACTTCCGTCAGCACCGGGGGTTACCACGCCTGCGGAGTGAAGGCGGACGGCTCTGTCGCCTGTTGGGGCTATAATGCCGATGGCCAGGCCACGCCGCCGGAGGGGAAGTTCGCCTCCGTCAGCGCAGGACAGGACCATACCTGTGGGGTGAAACAGGATGGCTCTGTGGAATGCTGGGGGCCGCCGATTGTATTGCCGCCGTGGTTCGGCAAATAGCTGCTGGCCAGGGGCGATACATTGAATCGGGGTTTGCCGGGTTGGGGACGGGATTCTCCCAATTCGGCGATTTCGGTTTATGCGTCTGCGATAGAGGCAGGCAAGCTGATTGAGAGTCCAGGTAGAGCTTTCCAGGTGAACGTGCGGCTGTAGTATTGGATAGCGGCAAGCGTGACACTTGTTCCTTGACAATCGTCTGCGGGATGTCCGACAATAATTAGTAAGACTGAGTAAGTAATTGCAACGCAAAAAAGGAGCCACAGATGACCAAGCGCGACTTTGTACCCCTGACCCCGGCGGCCCTCTATGCCCGGGTCTCCAGCGACCGCCAGGACGTGGACCTGTCCGTGGCCGCCCAGATGCGGGCACTGAGAGACTACGCCAGGGCCAACGGCTACTCCGTGGCCCGCGAGTACGTGGACGAGGCCGAGAGCGGCAGGATCGCCGACCGGCCCCAGTTCCGCAAGATGATCGATGAGGGCGGCAAGGCCGCGGCCCCTTTCCAGGTGATTCTTGTCTGGAAATTTTCGAGATTCACCCGCAAGCGGGAGCACGCCGTTGCCTTCAAGTCCATGCTGAGGCGCAAGGGCATTAGAGTCGTCTCCATCACCGAGCACGCCGACGACTCTCCCACCGGCAAGCTGATGGAGGCCATCATCGAGTCCGTGGACGAATTTTACTCGGAAAATTTAGCCACAGAGGTCGTGCGGGGAATGCGGGAGGCCGCGTCCCGAGGATTCTTCCTGGGGTCCAAGGCCCCTTTCGGCTACACCCGCATCAAGGTCAGCGACGGGTTGAAAGACCGGCCCACCCTGGAGGTGGACCCGGTGGCCGCGCCGATAGTGAAGGAGATATTCGAGAGTTCCCGCCGGGGCTACGGGCTGATGGAAATCTGCAAGGAGCTGAACGGCCGGGGCATCACCCACAAGGGACGGCGCTGGCAGAAGAACGTGGTCCACTACCTGCTGACCAACGAGGCATACACGGGAACAGCAGTGTGGGGAGTGAAAAGCAAGGACGAGAAGGCGGGTGAGCCGGTAAGGGTGGAGAACGCCTGGCCCGCCCTGGTGTCCAGGGAGACCTTCGACGCCGTGCAGCAGGGACTGCATGAGCGGGCGCCGGCCAGGCAGCGGCCCGGGCGGGTCGGCAGCCAGTACCTGCTGAGCGGGTTGCTCCGCTGCGGTGTCTGCGGCAAGCCCTACTCGGCCCAGGGAGCCAAGAGCGGGCAGTTCGCCTACTACGTTTGCGCCAGCCTGTTCCGGGAGGGAGCGGGAGCGTGCAGCAACGGGCGATACCTGAATGCTTCCAAGGTGGAGGACCTGGTAATCGAGAAGGTCAGGGAGCGGATACTCACCGAGGAGACCATCACCGAGCTGGTGACCCTGGTGGCCGAGGAGATCGACAACATCGCCGGGGAGATGAACGGCCGGCTGACCGCCATCAACAGCGAGCTATCCGACGTGGAGAGCCGGCTGGAGAACCTCTACCAGGCCCTGGAGACCAGGCAGTTGCCCCTTGAGGTCCTGTCGCCCCGCATCCTGGCCCTGAAGAGCCGCCAGGACCAGTTGGTTGCGGCCCGCGAGGAAGCCGAGGGCCAGCTTGAGCAGCGGCGGGCGGAGTTGCCCACCAGCAAGGAAATCAAAGGCTATGTCGCCGACTTCCGCGAACTCTTCCAGGAAGGGACCTTCCCGGAGCGGAAGGCCCTCATCCGCAACTTCGTGCAGGGCATCGAGATCGTTGAGGACGAGGCGGTTCTGACGTACACTATCCCCATGCCGTCGGACGGGGTGACGTCGGAATCGGCCCCGGTTCTTGATTTCGTCCAGTCCGGCCCATCTAACTGGACTCGAACCCCTAATTACTCCGGGTCCTTCCATCGGTTCAAGTCCTCCCGGCCGGTGGCTTGGGCAGAGCCACTGCCCACGAGTACCGCAGCTCGATTGCAAACTCTTGAAGCATGTTCTTCCCGCACTCTACCGGCACCGGAATGGAAGCAAATCGTGAGGCAGGGGTCTCTATGTGGGTTGTTGCTTCGGATGGCTTGCAAACGCCTGACAACCTGGTTCCGCGGAGGGCACAAACGGACCCGTGCCTACCAGGCTTCCCGGTCGCACCGGATGGGAACCCTGCGACTGGACTCTTTCTTGAACGGCCTGGCAATATGAAGGAGCAGCCCCCTCGAACCAATAGTTCGAGGGGTACCGGGCTCCTGTGGCGGGAAGTCTAAAGCATCCCTCGCCTCTGACCCTGCCGCCAGATCCTTCCCGCAGACGCCGTCTTCCCCAACCTGTCCCCAGGGCTGACCTGCCGGTGAAACTCCCTGGCGTCCTCTTCTCCCAACGTCCGGAAGTAAGTCTCGGGAATCTTCTTCCATCCGCCAACTATCTTCAGGACCTGCTCCGGCATTCCGGCCCGCAGGGCGTTGATGGCGTAGGAATGACGGAACCTGTGGGGGTGCATGTCCTCAATGTTGGCCCGCTTGGCCAGGCGCTTCAGAATCTGGCAGATCCCATTGGGCAACAAGGCTTCCCCCCTGCTCGGACACCCACAACGCTTTTGTGCGGGGCATCAGGGTTTCCTGCTCCTGCAGGTAGTCCGACAGCACGGACCTGGCCGAGTCGCCAATCGGCATCCACCTTTCCTTCCGGCCCTTGCCCATAACTAGCAGCGTACCACCGGTCAGGTCCACGTCCTCAAGTTGCAACCCGGCTATCTCGGCCAAGCGCCCCGGCGTGTCCCAGAACGCGTACAGGATCCCCTGGTCGCGAACCAGGCGGAAACGGTGAGCGGGAGTCCTGGCGAGGGAGGGGTCAGCGAGGGTGAGCAGGTCCCGCATCTGGCTTTCGGTGACCACGGGGACCGTCTTCTCCTCAAGCCTGGGGGCGCTGATGGAGAGCATGGGATTTTGGTCGTTGAGCCTGCGTTCCACCAGCCAATTGAAAAACCGGTTCAGGCGGCGGTACTGTGCGTTGATATGCCCCTTGGAGAGCTTCCTGGGTTCGGCATAGGTCCGTTCCCCGAACCAGCGCACCCGGTCCCGGAGGTAGGCGAGATAGTCCTCCAAATGCTCGGTGGTGATCTCCTGAACGCCGGGCCATGCCTGTTCCTCGGCGTAGAGGGCGGCCATGGCGACGGTGGTTTCCAGGCTGGCGAGGTATCCCTCGGAGTACCGGTTGGAGGCCTTCAGGCTGCTGAGAAACCGCTTGCCGTAAGCGCGAAGACTGTGGTCAAAAACCTGCTTGACGACCATTCATCTGGTGGCACTTGAGAGAAAAAGCCGTCGTTTTGTATCTGATTCTACCAGAAGCTGCGGGGAAAGTGGGCCTAAGTGTACCGTATTGCGAACTTTTCGGTGGGAAGTGGGGCTGTAAACGGTAGGCACAAACGTTGTGCGCTTTCTCGATGCACCATTGCTCGTGCATGACGCCGATGTTGTAGCCAGAACCTCCATAGATACGGCCATAGGTAGCAAACAGGGCGGCCATGGTCTCCCCCGTACGTTGATGCCGGCGAACCGGTGGCGCATGATATGGGTCATAATGTCCCGCCGGGTTTAGGTGGGCTGCACCTTAAGGTTGGACGCGTCGGGCACGACTAACGCACCCCCTTAGGTTTAACATCTTCAGCACGCGAGAGTGGCGTCCACCGGCGATCTGCCCATCCTCAAATACGGCGAGGAGCGCCCCGGGCAGAGACGAGGGCGCAGCCGCACGGTCAGTTAAACTGCGACCAGCGTGATTACACGCCGCCGCAAATGTCGGCTGGAGGATGCTCACGGACGTTTCACGGGAATCTGGGCCGCACCAAACTCAGTTCTCGGAGAGGCCACCTTGGTGAGCTTGTATACGAATAAAGAGCGAAAAATATCGCGAGCCGCACGACGCATTGCTATAAAAACCCAGAATGCGCACACCACTGTGACCTCTGCCTGGATGACTCTTACCCAAAAGTGGAAAATGCGCTGCGGCCTAGCCAGAAGCTTCCGCAGGCTGTTCGCCTGCCGATTGCTGGTCTCCAGTTCCACCCTCAGAGAGGGCTACAGGAGAAGGCTGATAATTCAGCGCCAAACTTTCATCGTAAAAACTGACGCTATTCTGTTTCAGGAAAGAGAATCCTGGGTCAAGAGCTACATGATCAGAAATACCAAGTGACGGTAGCCAACCTTTGACGTTAGCTTCATAAGAAAGCAGCCAATTTTCGTCATATAGAGATTGCGTGTCCATCATAGATTCCCACAACGTCGGGGTAAAATTGTTTCCCATTAGCCCTTTTGCATTTGCGTCCAGAGCCAAGATTGCAACGATCGAGTCCTCCATTTGGACCAATTCATTGGCTACGTAATCGTCGATCTTTAGACCAAACAGAAGGCAACCCCAAATCGTCCAAGCTACCTCGCTGCCGTGATTCACCCTCGCGTGCTGACTTAGCAATTGGCGGAAAGCGGCTGCCACTTTGGAAAGGTCAACGCCGTACCCGGCCTTATGGTACCGATACAATTCATCAACCACAAAATTCAAAGCCCCAGGCTCTACCGACGCTATTTGCAGAAGGATAGACTCGTACAGCGACCAATTGGTCCGGTCAACTGTGGTCCTCCGCATCCGGCCCAGAGCGAAGCGTAATACCGACTGGTCCACGTATTGGTGCGCCAACTCATAGGCGCGCGAGAAATATCCGGTGAGATCAATCTCCTGACTGCGACCCGCGCCACGGAGACCAAATCTCCGTAGCTCAGTCGCCCAAGGGTGTTCGATAGTTGCCGGGAGCTCGAATACATGGGTCTTGCTCGGATTTAGATGAAGCTCGTATTCGCCCAGTTTCCCTTGAAGATCGGCCAGCCCTTGTTCGGCTTGCGCGTAAGTAGAAAACCCGAATTCGTAATCATCTAGATACCTAAAACCGTTCTGCAAGCCAGCGTGCGACAAGGCCGCATCCACAGTCGATAAAATAATCTCAGCAATGACCAGCGAGCAATCGGGCCCAATATCTATCCCTAGAGTTTGTTGATCTTGACTGTTCCTTATGACCAAGTCAAGAACATTTCCAATCAGGGCATAGTCAAACCGGTGTTGCTTGGCGAATAGTTTGCCGTGCAAGGACCAAGGAATTACATGGGTATAGATCGACGGGTAAAAATTGTTAATATCCGTCTGTAATATGTAACGAACCGACGCCCGGCACTGTGATCTGGCATTCGGTAGGTAACCCCACTCTTTGATAGGATTTATCGCTCTTGACCCTCCACCGGTGGTCTGAGGGGTAGTCAGCGAAAACTGAGACGCCGAGACGTGAGCAAGTAAACCTTGCTGGTTGACGTCTATCGCCTGTGCCAACTGGAAATAGTTTATCGGGTTGGGCATGGATAGCTTTCGCCGCAGGGCTCCAGCACGGGCAAGGTTGTGGACCGTCGGGCGACTGATAGCATTCCCCTGTTTTCCGGGATTGCACGAGAAACTAGTACTGTGTCCGGTTATTTTTGATAAAAACAGGCATTGCAGGCATTGATAGAATGGAGGCAATCTTTCATCGTGAGGAGGTGTAGGGAATGCCTGCCAAATTGTATCG
>DAOUJS010000202.1:0-4823 GCA_034422355.1 Dehalococcoidia bacterium
CCTTCCTCATCGTCGGAGATGGTATTGTTGATGGTGCCCCCGCCCGTGGCGGTGACGTCGAGGACCATGAAGTAGCTGGAGGAGCTGGCCAGGTCCAGGCCCGTGTGGGTGAACCTGTTGTGGCCGGTGGCGGGGGTCTGCGGCGCCGTCAGCGTGGCCAGCACGGCGCCCGGCTGCCCGTTGGCGCTTTCGTGGATGGCGACAGTGAAGGTCGCCGGGTTTCCCAGGAAGCCCAGGTCCAGATCGATGCTGGTCAGGGTGTAGCCCGCCCCGACGCTGCCCGTGGTGAACTCCTGGGCATGGTCATGCTCGGTGAAGGTTCCATAGGCGGCGCCGCCCACCGCAACGCCGATGTTGGAGACCAGGAGCTGGGCCGGGGCGAGAGGAACGGCGTCGGCTGTGAGACTAGTGACCGCGCTGGGGCTGCTGTCGGCGCCGGCGGTGCCGTCGGCGTTCTGCGTGTGGGCGATGAGGCGGAAGTAGCGGGTCTCGCCCACGGGCCAGTTCATCACCTTGTAGTTGTAGTAGCAGCGCCCGTATTGGCTGTTCTTGGAGGAATCCTCGTAGCGGCTCTGGTACTGGGGATCGCTGGTGTCCATGTTGGGCTTGCAGCTCCGCAGGCCGTATATGTCCAGGTTCCTCCAGGTTCCGGTCGGGGAAGGCGCCCACTGGATGGTGTAGCCGGTGACCTCCCTGCCGCCCCAGGTGTCCAGGTTCTCCCACTTAAAGGTTCCCCCCCAGCCGTGATATACCATCCCGAACAGGTTCGGTACCCCGGCTGGTGTGCGCGGCGCCAGGTCACCGGTCATGACCCCGGATACCTCGTCCGTTTCGTCGTGCGTGACCAGAGAGCCACCGGAAGTCAGGTAGTAGACTTGTACCTGGACGTCGTAGCGCGTGTTGTGGAAGAGCCCGGTGATCCGGTAGGACGTGCCGGCAAAGGACGACGGGTTGGCATTAGTCCACCCCTCGCCGGAGCCGGTCTTCCGGTAACGGATGAAGAACCGGTATGCCCCCTCTCCCGGGCCAAGTGACGGCAAGGCCGAGGCCGACCAGTCGGCGTCCAGCTGGCTGCCGCTGCCCGGCACCCGCTGGACGGTGAGACCGTCTAACACCCGGCGGGTCGTGACCACCGCGTGGCTTGAGCCCAACTCATGACCCTTGGCGCCGCCTCGGAGTGCGGTCACCCGGATGGTGTACGTGGTGTTGGCCCGCAGCCCGCTGATGGCCTCAGCGCTCGCACTATGTCCCGCCCTGTCGTGGGACCTGGTGAAGGGATGGGTCGCCTCGCCATGGAGGACGCCGCTTATGGGGTCCTGGAAATAGGTGCCCTCCCCGTACTCGAACAGGTAGTGGTCCGCGCCCGCCACGTGCCCCCACCACACGCTGACACTGGTCGGGTCTAGGGGGTTAGGACGAGGCGCAAGATTTGGAATCGTTGCCCTGTTGGTGGTGGCGAGGCTCATGGCGTTGCCCACGTAGGCGGGTTGGCCGTCAGCGGGGCGGAAGTGGGTGTCGAGTACCACCCTGTACTCGGTGTTGGGGATCAGGCCGGTGATCCGGCGGGCAGTCGTGTCGGACGGCAGGTTCCTGGCGTAGACGTAGCTGCTGTCGGGTTCGCCGGCAACCTTCCACCGCAGGGTGAAGCTGCCGACGCCTTCCATCTCCGGCCAAGACGCGTCCAGGGCGGTGGAGCTGCCCGGGGCGGGCGTCACGGTTAGGGGCCCTGCCGGGTGGGGGTGAAGGGTGACCGAGGCCGAATCTCTGGCCAGCGACGGCGATACGCCGCCGTTGGCCGTAACCTCGACGGTGTAGGTCCTGCCGGGCGTCAATCCGCGTTTGATCACCACGCTGTTGCCTCTGGCGATCAGATAACTGGGGAACGCCACGCCTTCTATCAACTTGACCGTGTAGCTCCCGGCGCCCGGCCACCGGTCCCACTGCACCTCGAGGTTATACCGGTTCGAATCGACGATCCTGGGAGTCACCCTCACGTCCAACTCCCTGACCTGATAGGCGAGCACCTTGTCGTTGACGATGTCCACCACCCACAAGGCGGCCCCGTGGACAACGACACCCCCGGGCCGGGCCGTGCTCGGTAATGCCACCTCATGCTCGGGCTGGCGCGGATTGCCTGGTCCCATGCTGTAGGCATAGATGTGCCGGTCGTCGAAGTCCGCTACCCAGATCGTCTCCCCGTTGGACCAGATGCCCGTTGCCTTGGTGTTGTCGGGATGAAGAGTGATGTCTTTATCGGGCACCCACTGCTTGGTCGCCATGGAGTAGCCCCACAGGACCGGGCTGTTATGGCTGCCCACCCACATGGTCACGCCGTCGGACCAGAGGCCCCAGACGCTGGTGTGGCTGGCGTGAAGGTCAAATCCTTCGCTCCCGGGATAAAACCCAGGCCCCCGGCCGTAGCCGCGGTAGCTATAGACGTAGGTGTCAACCGCGTCCACGACCCAAATCGTAGAGCGGTTGGACCAAATGTCCCGGCCGTCCCTATTTCCGCCAGCAACGTCCTGCTTTTGGCGGTAGTTCCCCTGCCGGTCGTACAAGAGCAGGTCGTTTGCGTTGCTGTCCACGACCCAGAAATTGGCGCCGTCGGACCACATGCCTTCGCCCACTACGGAAGGGCTGTGGAATGAGAACTCAAGGCTTGGAAGGCGGCGCGCCTCCGCGGAGGCGGAGTCCGGCGAGCCCACGGCCAGCAGGACCACCAAGAGGCCCAGGGCGATGAGAACTCCCCGGCGCAGGATGAAGCGGGACAGGCGTGATGCGGTCATGGCAATACCTTTCCAATCAGGATGTTGACCCGGCCAAAGCGATGAACGCGCCGGCCGGCGTCGCGGTTGGGGGTGACGGTAGTGAGGGATGTTCCGGCGAGGGAACCGGCTGCCCCGCGCTTGACGCGGGGTCATTCCGTACTCCGGCACGCGGCCGGCTTCCCAACAAGCACACCCCCGCGAGGACGCGAGGGTGAGGGGAAGCCGGACGGTCAGCTAACAGCGGGGCGGGTTTCCGCGCGGCGCGGGACGCCTGGTGAATGGCGCTGGGGAGGTCAGCTCCTGCCGGAACCCGGGGGAGCGGAATGAGGAGGCGGTGCAGCGTCATTACCCACCCGCGGCCCACTTGTCGGGAAAGGTCGGGGGGCGACTGGCCGGATGTGCGCCAATGCGACGGCGACCCCCGGCAAACGACCCTAATGCCAGCCTGACGACAGCCAAGTTGATGTCTTAACCTCCCGTTGATGGGCAAAGCTCAGTGAACTATAGACCCATCACCGGGAAATTGATATTTCAATAGCGTGTCATTTATCTCAAATTTTCTGTGTTAATATATGTGTCATCTATGGGCGAATTATGACGGGGTCCGGTTGTGGTCATCAGGCGACGGGATGACGTGGAAAATCGGCGTCAAAGACCGGGAGAACCCGGAGGGACGGGACCGGCTGGCCCGCATCAGCCAGGCCAGCCGGCGCATCAGCGAGAGCTCGGGCTTTGACACCGCCCTCCAGGAAGTCGTGGAAAGCGGCCTCTCCGGACACCGGCGACGGTAATACCCCCACGTCGAGGGACCGTCACCGTCCATTGCCGCCAATCTCCTGGCGGCCCCGCTGGTCGCCGCTCAGTTCGGCCACCTTCTCCTTCAGCCGGCGCAGGCCGCCGTTGTTCTCGCGCGGCTTGGATGCCCAGACGGTCCACGTCGGCCTGCACGTCGCCTTTGACCGTGCTCGAGACGTCGGTCAGCACCTCGACCCCTTGTTTGTAGCGGTCCAACGCCTTGTCACCGGCATCGGGGGCGTAGGGTGAAGCAGCGTTGTTGGTGCGACTGCCTTGGGCGGAGCGTCCGTCCACCGTGGAGCCTCCGATGGCATGGAGGGCCGTGGTCCGGACCGAGTAGGCTGTGCCCGCTTGTGTTCCTTCAGGCATCAGAGACTGGAATAGCCACTTTGGGTTGCCGGAGATCCCGTGAGTATTTTTGGCGGACCAGTAATCCTGGTTGGGTTGGTCGTTCTTTGCCTCGCTGGCCCCCCCGGCGGAGTGGTGTTGCCGAAGGAACGGAACGCAACCTGCCTCCATCCAGTCGCGACATCAACATAAGGAGATGGAGCTTCACATTTCAGGCCAGTCCAATTGCTTGCGTAGAATGTCGAGGGACATTTCTGAAGGGAAGTTAGAATCCGCCAGACAGGCGGGCAGGTTCCCCCTCTGATCCCCTCCTTTGGCTTTTTATCGGATTTCCTGGCCTGCCACCTTCGGGGTTGTGGGATTGAGGAGTGGTCTGGTTACTCCCAGTGCTCCAGCCTGTTCAGGAAAATCCCAACGACGTAGCCAGACTCTTGCCTGTGATCACCCGCTGGGATTCTTGGGCGCAACGCTCGCCGGAAGGACCATCTTGCGGCCTTTGTGCCAGGATTGGCTTTCTTATGGCGGCTGCACTCAATCCACCTCCTCCGTCTATCCTCCCTGGCTCAATGGACGGCCTCCCCGGCGCCCGGCCAAGTACCGGGGCAGTCTGAAATGCGCTGCCGGTCACCACACGATCTGGTTCCAGCAGTTACCCTGGAAGCAGGTCAAGTTGCGGTGATTACCGTTCAGAAATGCCACGCTGGTCTCCCGGACCAGGACCAGATAGGTCTCTCCGGCCGCTGTCAATTTTCGGGAACTATGACCCAGTAGAGGGGAGAATTTTCGAGGGCTATAGACTGGTTTAATCGGGTCATTGACCCACCCTGGGGAGCCAATCGGCGACCATTACCGCACTTCAGGAACGAGGAGAGCGGCGATGGCGTACCGGGAGGTGACCAGAGTGGAAATAGA
>DAOUJS010000203.1:0-5546 GCA_034422355.1 Dehalococcoidia bacterium
CAGCACGATATTCTCGGTCAATGCCAGCGCCTGCGCGATGAGAAGCTCCGGCACCGGGGCGTTCTCCCACATCTCCGTGATGTGCTCCCCGATCCATGCCTCGTGGTAGCCCAGCCTGTCCGCCAGGACGATCAGCTCCATGTCCCGGTCGTATGAATCGGCATAAGACCGCCGCGGGGGATGCAGCGGCATCATAAACAGTCCGAATTCCATGTCTCCTGTCTCCTCTGCTGCCGGTCAGCGGCTGCGGGCCCCTGGGTCGGAACCTGGAACCTGCCCGACTCGCCCCGGCGAAATTGCGCCAATGTTCCCGGTCTATGGATGGATCGCTCCAAATGGATTTTAGGTACGCCCCCCAACCGGGTCAAGGCCGGTTGAGATCGCGGCAGCCCACCGGCAAATGGTATGAGGGCCCCTTTCCAGAGCCTACGCCGTAGTCGAGGCCGTCCAACCTTGGGTCGGCAGCCGGATGGCCTGCCAGCGTCCCCTCGCCCGATGGGTAGCCGCCGGAATCGTCCGCCGGCGCAAATCCCTGATACCCATCTGCCATTGTTCGGGAAACCGCTCTATCTCCCTCACCCCCATCATCAACCCCTCGCAGTCTACAGAACAAGCTAACCAGTCCCTCCACAAATTTACCCTATGCCTTTGCGCATTTCACCTTGGCTTCGGTTTGGAGAACAGGTCAAACACGGTCCTCAAGGCTGTGTGAACGGCGGCCGGGGGCGGCACTGAGGCCGGTGGGCGTGAGGACCTCCTCTTGGAGGACTCGGTCCGGGGCCGGGGGTTGTCAGGTTTCCGGGCGGCGCTCCAGTTCCGCTTCGAGCTGCCGTATTCGGGCCTCGGCGGCCCGGGCGCGGGCCTCGGCAGCGATGCGGGCCTCGGTTTCTGCGATGCGGGCCTCGGCTTCTGCGATGCGGGCGTCATGCACTTCGTCGAAGGTCAGCAGGTAACTCTCGGTTGCCGGGTCCCACCACCTCAGACTCCCGTTCTCCCAGCACAGGTCCAGGTTGAGAACGTCACTGTGTCCGTGGAAGCGGTCCGGGCCTAGCCTCAGTATCTCAATGGGTTGGTACGTCCCCTCAACCAGCCGGTCGCCGCCCATAGGGTCGCCGTGGTAGTGGCCGCCGGACGGGTCGAAGCGCCAGTATTCGGGGATGCCGAAGTTGGCGTAGTCATTCCTCTTTTCGGTGTAGTCTTCGCGCCCGGTGGTCGGAGAGGCAATTTCCAGCACGAAGTCGGGCGGCTTGCCCTGGTCGCGGATGGAGTATCCACGCTGCCTGACCGCCACGATGAAGTTGGCGTCGAAGGCGATGAGCAGGTCGGGGATGGGGTGGCCTTCCCGCTGGCCGGGGGACCAGCGCACCGGGATTTCGCTCAGGACGATGGTTGTGTCGCCGCCGAAGTGGCGTTGGAGGGCTGCCTGGTGGGCCGGGCGGTCCAGGTGAAGGGAGTTCTGCATATCGTCCCTGGTAGGGAAGTCCGGGAACGTTTCGAGTTTCCCGGCGTCTGCGGTCTGTGGTGTCAGCTTGCTGGTCATGGCGGTCCTCACGTGCCGGCTGGGGCGGAGAGCGCTGTTGCCATTATAGGGCATCGGCGTGGCTTGATGAGTATCCAGAGCAGCTTATCAGCTTTTCATTCCCCATATATGGCCGAAACCATAGCGGCCCTACTGATGACATCGTGACACAACCCGGCACTCTGGCCCTGTGCTAATATGGGGGAAATACTTGCCCTAAACCAACCATCCCTAAACCAACCATGCCGGTGCAGCGTCGTATGACTACGAAACAGAAACTGGTGACTGCCGAGAAGTTGCTGCGGATTCCCAGAGATGGCAACCGCTACGAACTTATGCGGGGAGTGTTGGTTGCCAAGATGCCGGCTGGAGACCCGCATGGCGAAGCCGTAACCCGAACAGCCTCCTTGATACACGTCTACTCCGACACCAACGACCATGGTGTCACCCGCTCTGGTGAGCCGGGCTACCGGCTAGAGCGTGATCCTGACACGGTGCGTGCGCCCGATGTTGCATGGTTCGCTCCCGGACGCATCCCGGAAGGTACTCAAGGGTTCCCGGAGCTTGCGCCGGACCTGGCTGTGGAAGTGAAGTCGCCGAGCAATTCAGACCCGGAGATGGCGGCCAAAGCGGGGATGTGGCTCAGCTACGGGTCGCAGCAGGTGTGGGTGGAAGACCCGGAGCGGGTCGCCATTACCGTATTCCGTCCCAACGTGGTCCCGGTCACCTTGGGGGAGGATGATGTGCTGGACGGCGGCGAGTTGCTACCGGGTTTCAGCGCGCCGGTGTGGAGCCTGTTCCGGCGGCGACGGTAGCGTTGGGGGCTGGTTCCTGTAACTTCTTTCCCATAGTTTCCCATCCCCATTTCCCCGCATTCTCGTAGTTCCTGCTTTCGTGAGAGGGCGGATTGAACGCCGCCGGCCGACTCCTTTAGTGACACTCTCTGGCCTCGCGGATATACTGGCGCAAAGTTGGCTGTGAGCTTTCCGTTTGGCTTGCCTTATTCCGCGACTGGAGGGTTGTCCTATGAGTTGGAGCTTTGAGCTGGTGGCCGGGCCTTTGGGCGGCACTACGGAGGGTCCCGTCTGGGACGGGGGGGCGGTGCTGTATACCCATATCCCCGCCAGCCGGATCATGCGCTACGACCCGCGCACCGGGGAGAATTCCGAGCACTTCTACATGACCCACAATACCAACGGCCTGTGCTTCGATGCCGAGGGAAACCTTTACGGCTGTCAGAGCGGAAGGCGGCGCATTGTGCGGTTCGAGAAAAACGGGATCAGCATAACTTCCATCAGTTCGACTCTTGACGGGCGGCAGCACAACAATCCTAACGACCTGGCCGTGGACAGGCAGGGGCGCATATGGTTCACCGACCCCTTCAATGGCTCCGCGGGAGAGCAGGAACTGGACCACATGTCGGTGCTCCGGCTGGACCCTAAAGGGGACGACAACTGGGAACTGACCCGGGCAACCTACGACGTGAGCCGTCCCAACGGGGTGCTGATTTCCCGTGACCAGAGGACTCTGTACGTTGCCCAGAGCGACTATGACCCTTCGCAGCCCCGGGAACTGCGGGCGTATCCGATCAACGATGACGGGTCGCTGGGCAGCTACACGACACTGCATACTTTCGGTATCGACTCCCGGGGGGTACACCGGGGCGTTGACGGGATGACGCTGGACGTGGACGGGAACATTATCGCCTGCGCCGGTTGGGAGGAGAGCGGCCCCGGCCCGATGATTTACGTGATCTCGCCCACGGGGCGGGTGCTGGAGACCCACCCCTTCCGGGTGGACCGTCCCACGAACTGCTGCTTCGGGGATGCGGATATGCGGACGCTGTACGTAACGACCGGCGGCGGACACCTGTTCCGGGCGCGCACGGACCGGGAGGGGTGGATAATGTGGCCGTGAGGGTGGAGTGGAGATATGGCGGGGAAGTAGGGCATGTTGCCATTGTCCAGCATTGCTATGCCCGGATGCCGGGCGTGCAGAGGGGAGTAACCGGGTGGGCACCGGTCAGGCAGGATGGCGGCAAGGGGTACTGCTCAGGTGAATACCGGCTTGACAGTGGTGCGACTTGCCCGTGTTGCTCGGGCCTATGGATATGGTCAGCGGCTTCAGGTCCACCGGCCCTGCTGCAATCGGCCCGAAGTTCTTGACTGAAACTCCTACTGCGGCCTGTCTCTCCCGGCTGCTGTGTGCTGGAATTACCGGTACGCACCTCGGGGCCGCCAAGAATGGGCGCAACCCCCGGAAAATCAGAAGAGGCCCCGGTACTCGGGGCCTCTGCGGAACTCTCGCTTGATGGAGCGCGCCGGTTTAGCGACAGCCGCATCCGCCGCCGCCGCTACCACAGCCGCCGCCCCCGCAGCCGCAACCACCGCTACCACAGCCGCCGCCGAACATCGGGTTGTTAATCACGAACCCCACCTGGCCGCCGAAATTCTCCACGTAGTCGATGGTTGCCTCTTCCAGGAAGGGCGCGCTGTCCGAGTCCATCAGGAACTTGACGCCGTCCATGTTGAGCACCGTGTCGTCGGGCTGGGTCTCCTTTTCCATCGTGAGCATGTACTGGACGCCGCCGTCTGCGGGCATGGCGATGACCCGGAGAGAGCTATCGGTCTCTCCCTGTTCTTCCAGAACGTCCCTGAGCTTTTCGATAGCCAGATCGGTTACCTGCATTTTTGTAACGCTCCTTGTTGATTGTCCATACGTAGAAAGCCAACCCTGAGTGTGCCTGTGAGCCTAACACAAGCCACACTCACGGTCAATGACGAGTGTCACGGCGTCTGCGGCATATCCAACCACAGGGGTTAATTGGCCTCTAACCTCGCTCCACGACCTAGACCCACTTTCACCTACCTATACCCTGTCTCGGTTGCTCGAAGAATCTCGTGGGTCTTTTCTTCTAAGTGATTTCCCATTGCGACCCTATGCCCCACACGAGTCTGTACTAACCGTAAGCCAACTGTTATCGGAACTGAGGCGGGCGCTGCCGGGTGGCATTTACGGCGGCACCAATGCTTGAGTACACTCCCGCTCTTGCGGCCCTCTCTTTGCCCCGCTGCCATGACTCCCGGAGCGTGCTACGGTTCCTGAACACACTCAGTGCCTCAGTACCAAGAATGAGCGGCAGAGACACGAAAGGAACAGTGTCAAGTGCGGCTTCTAACCCTTGATCCAGAATGTCCTCGGCCACACTCTCGGTTGCTTCGTCAACTTGCCCACGCACCGTGTTGTTCAGAGACTCGTTCCTAATGTCGGTCGCAGTCACCATTTCATTGGCTGCTGCCCTGTCTGCATGCTCCGCCGTAACTACATGAGGTGTATCGCTGTATTCGCTCAGCGATCTCGCTACTTCACCCCAGTCTTTCACCGCTTTGAGTTGTAACTCATCAACAACTTCGTCTGTTTCTTTGTTCCTGATTATCAGGTCGTAACCTGGTTGATTTTCTTTTTCAGCGAGACTAACCTCTTCCCCAGGGGCAAGTTTAACGCCGCCGACACTCTCGCCATCGTTCAGTCTATCTTTGACCAGTACCTCAAAGTACGTTCCTTTGATGCGGCTGATGTGTCCAGTTAACTGGCCCGTTGTGTCATCCCTTAGCGAAGCGAGTGCATCATCTGTATAGCCGAGCCGATCAAGAGCATCTGCCAGTTGTGGGTCGGCCTCGGGTTCCAACCCTGCATTCACAATATCATCCAGAGTCACATCGGCAGCAATAGCGGCCATTTCAAGAAGTTCACTCTCATAGCGACGATGGTAATCTCCCCCCAACGTTATCAGAGCATCTTTCTTTTGGGGTGGGTATGACGATGCGATGGCCTTCAATTCTTCGTATGCCATCAGAACGTCCTCCACAATGCGATGATACCTAGAACTAATGCTGCTATTGCTATGCCCCCAAAGCCTAGTACTCAGTCATCACAGGAATCGGAGGTTCTTCGAAATGTCTCTGATCCATCATCAAGCCGTCCCCATCGCGGGTGCCACTACGCCACCTATCATTTCTCGGTTGAC
>DAOUJS010000204.1:0-5014 GCA_034422355.1 Dehalococcoidia bacterium
CAGCACGATATTCTCGGTCAATGCCAGCGCCTGCGCGATGAGAAGCTCCGGCACCGGGGCGTTCTCCCACATCTCCGTGATGTGCTCCCCGATCCATGCCTCGTGGTAGCCCAACCTGTCCGCCAGGACGATTAGCTCCATATCCGGTCTAAGAGTCGGCATAAGACCGCCGCAAGGATGCAACGGCATCATAAACAGTCCGAATTCCATCTCTCCCGTCTCCTGTCTTGCCGGTCAGCGGCTGCGGCCTCGGCGTTGGAACCTGGAACCTGCCCGACTCGCCCCGGCGAAATTGCGCCAATGTTCCCGGTCTATGGATGGATCGCTCTGAATGGATCGTAGGTAAGCCTCCCAACCGGATCAAGCCAGACGGGGATAATCGTATTGACGGCATATCCCAACCGCGTATACTTGACTAAATGCCTTGGGAAATCCTGTTCAATCCCGCCTTTGAGCTTGAGTTCAACGCACTGCCTTCCACAGTCCAGGATCGGATACTAGAGCGAGTGATGGTTTTGGCTGAGTTCGGCCCAAGTCTGGGTCGTCCGAACGTAGACACGCTGAATCAGTCGCGGCATTCCAACATGAAAGAACTCCGTTTCAATGCAGATAACGGGGTATGGCGGATTGCCTTCGCCTTCGACCCTAACCGTCGGGCTGTTCTGCTGGGGGCCGGAAACAAGGCAGGGGTCAGCGAACGTCTCTTTTATCGGGAACTGGTTGGGAAGGCGGATGACCGGTTCGAGGCGCACTTGGCCCGGATCCAACAAGAAAGAAGAGAATCAACATGACTACTCTGCAAGAGATGATGGACCGGTTGCCGAAGGAGCGCCGGAAGAACATCAAAGCACGGGCGAAAGTGCTCATAGCCGAAGAGAAGGCGCGGCGGGGCTTGCCACTAGCGGCGTCACGCCCTAAAGTAGGCGCACCCCCAACCGCAACCACGGAGGTCAACATGCGACTCGACCCCATCAACCTCTACGACTACGAGGAACGTGCCAGGCTGGTCCTGCCCCACGACGATTGGGACACCATCGACGCCGGGGCTATGGACATGTTCACCACCCGGCGCAACCGGACCGCCTTCGAGGAACTGACCCTCCGCCCCAGGTTCCTCCGCGACACCGGGGAGCGGGACCTTTCCACCACCATGCTGGGCAACGAACTCAGTATGCCCGTCTTCGTCTGCCCTGCCGGTTCCCACCACCGCGCCCACCCCGAGGGAGAGGTGGCCACCGCCCGGGGCGCAAGCATGTCCAATTCCCTGATGATGCTCAGCACCGGCTCCAACTGCAGCATGGAAGAGGTCGCCGAGGAAGCCACCATCCCCCTCTTCTTCCAGCTTTACCACCGGGGATACGACCTCACCGAGATGCTGGTCCGCCGCGCCGAGGAGTCCGGGTTCAAGGCCATCACCCTGACGGTGGACACGCCTACACCCAGCCCCAAGGAGCGCGACCTGCGCAACCGCTACAACCGGAACTTCGAGCAGGGCAACTTCCGCGGCGTCAACAGGCCGGAGAACGTGCTGCGCGGCACCGACGAGTCCGTCGGCTGGAACGTCAACCGGACCGTCCCCCTCACATGGCAGGAGCTTGAATGGCTCCGCGGCCTCACCGGCCTGCCCCTGGTGCTCAAGGGCATCCGCACCGCCGAGGACGCCCACATCGCCGCCGAGAGCGGCGTCGACGGCGTCCTGGTATCCACCCACGGCGGCCGCCAGCTTGACATGACCATGGGCGCAATCGAGATGGTCCCCGAGGTCGTGGATGCGGTCAAGGGCAACTGCGAAGTCTACGTTGACTCCGGCGTCCGACGGGGCAGCGACGTTGTCAAGGCGCTGGCCCTGGGAGCCAAAGCCGTCGGCATCGGGCGTCCCCTCTTCTGGGGACTGGCCGTCAACGGCGCGGAGGGCGTCCACGGTGTCCTGGAACTGCTCCGGGAAGAGATAGACCGGGCAATGGCCTACTGCGGCCAGACATCCGTCAACGACCTGGAGCCGAACCTGGTCAACGTCCCCCAGGGCTGGGGAGCGCCGCCCCAACCCGACTTCTAACCAAGCGGCCGCAGGGGATCTGTCCCCAGGAGATAGACCCGGCAACGGACGGGCGTCTGCTTCAGACGCCCGTCCTCTTTTCGTTAGGATTTCTTGGGAAGAAAACTGCCGGTGCGAATGAGGGAGGATGGACATGAGGTTTGGGAAGACGATTGGAGGGATACGCAAGCGGTGGTTGATTGCCGCGGTCGCCGTCATCGTGTCCGCTGCATTCATCGCCGGAGTGTACTTCGGCCTCTCCGGGACGGACCGCATGGTGGCTCAGGAACAGACTACAGACTTCCCGCCCCCGGACTTGATAGTAACGCCCGTCGTTCCTGTCCCAACGATGGACCTGACTAAGTACCCCATAAAAATAGAGTATGTGCCCTCATCTGGTGTCCCTGTGGAACGCATGGAGGCGAAAACGGACGCGGGTAGCTCCACCAAGCCCGCAACGGGCAACTACCTCTATCTCCCCATGATTGACCGGTACTTCAGCCTGCCTGACGATGTAGAACAAGTTGACCGCGTTATTGAAGGCATCTGCATATACGAACCGTATTCACGTTGCCCCGTCCTTCCCCTTCTAATCTACCAGAGGGGCGAAGCGTTTATAGGGATCGACCAAGTAGGGCGGATTTACGAAGACGTAGAGGGTGGTGACGCTTCGGCGTTCCCCTTCTTCACGGGCGAGGAGGAGCAAAAGGAAGATCAATGAACAGGTATTTGCTTCATAAGCGTGGAATCTTCCGGCAAATGTGGGAAGCAAGTAACGATTCGTAAAGGGGAGGATGGACATGAGGTTTGGAAAGACGATTGGAGGGATACGTAAGCGGTGGTTGATTGCCGCGGTCGCCGTCATCGTGTCCGCTGCATTCATCGCCGGAGTGTACTTCGGCCTCTCCGGGACGGATCGCACGATAGCCCAGGAACAGACTACAGACTTCCCGCCCCCGGACTTGATAGTAACGCCCGTCGTTCCTGTCCCAACGATGGACCTGACCAAGTACCCCATAAAAATAGAGCATGTGCCCTCATCTGGTGTCTCTGTGGAACGCATGGAGGCGAAAACGGACGCAGGCAGTTCCACCAAGCCCGCAACGGGCACCTACCTTTATCTCCCCATGATTGACCGGTACTTCAGCCTGCCGGACGATGTACAGCGAGTCGAGCGAATTGACGCTGCCACTTGCATATACGAACCGCAATCACGTTGCCCCGTCATGCCCCTTCTAATCTACCAGAGGGGCGAAGCGTTTATAGGGATCGACCAAGTAGGGCGGATTTACGAAGACGTAGAGGGTGGTGACGCTTCGGCGTTTCCCTTCTTCACCGGCGAGGAGGACAAACAATGAGCAGGCGTTTGCTCACAGCGCTCGCAGTCTTTGCCGTAATTTCCGCCGTCTTCGGCTCTATACTGCCGGGGTCGTGTTCGCCAGGCATTACGTGTATTGGGGTATGGACTCGCGCCTTCAGCAAACTCCTGCACAAACCGGCGGAAACGTGCTGCCTGAGAACTATGTCAACGTCAAGTGGGCGCTGCATGGCCGGGGCGAGACGGTCACGTGGTCTGCTCAGCCTGCCGCTAGAGACCTGTTCGTAAAGGCGCTTGCCAACTGGACCAATGCCATTCCCCAATTGCAATGGCGGGAGGTGAGCAGGACTGCTGCCCCTGATGTATGGGTATTCACACTCGATATCTGCGATAACCCCGGAGTAGCTGGGTATTTCCAAGTCAGGAAATTCGTCCCTCCTGATACTACTACACCCACTGGTTGGTATACCGACAGTAACCGGAGCGCAAACTACTGGAAGAAAGCCGTTATCTGTTTCAGGTCAGAGCATCCGCCGGAGAGGACCGACGAATATCTTCTATCTGCGATAGCCCACGAGATTGGCCATGCGTATGGCCTGCATGAAGCTTATATCGACAACCCGCCGGTGGCAAATCCCTGTAACAACTCCGTGACATCACTCATGGACGCCGGTTACAGAAAGCTATTCCTAAGTGGCTACAAGTGGACCTACTGCGACGGGCTCACGGGACCGTCTGAGCGGGACGTGGCCAGAGTGAGAGACTTCTTCGGTCCGGTGCTTGGTGGCCCGGTGGACTTCACCAGTGAGGCATCCGGCAGCCAGGGCACCTTCAGATGGGGAGACGACGCATGGGGGGAGGTCCGGCACGAATTGCGGTATCTATACCGGCTGGACAGCGAGAACGAAAACCATCTCTGGGTCCAGACGAAAAGTCTGATGTCGTTGCCAATACCGGCAGGCACAAGCAAATTGGGGGGCAGGTAAGCCTGTCTATCCGGTTTCGGGATGACATCACCCTCACGGCCCACACCAGGGGCCGGGCCTTTGAGACCCTGCCGGCCAAGAGCGCCTACCAGGTGTGCGGGCGGGCGTTCTTCACCCAGTACAACCTTTATTCCGGTTTAAGGTGCTCGCCGGTGGTGAAGGTCAGCAACGCAGACCACAACGCAATGGCGATCATAGCAAACCACTACGACGCCAATGACAACGAAATCATCGAGAAGAGCGAGCTCATAGAGGCCATAAACGACTACCTTTTTGATGAAGAAGCTACTATTACCAAGGCCCAGGTAACAGCCCTGACCAATCTTTACCTGTCCGGCTAGTACTCAGTCAACCGTGAAATCGGAAGGGTAAAGACGGTGAAGCTTGGTTCGGGCGTCCCGGGTGTTGAACCGCCAGTTGATGGTGGCCCTGGCCGCATTGCGCTCCTTGACCAAGGCCTGGACTTCCCACCGGAGAGCCTCCTCGCTGGGAATCCGCTGCTTCAGGCAGGAGCGGGACAGGACGCTGAACTCGATCTCCGCCATGTTGAGCCAGCTGCCGCGCTTGGGGGTGTAGTGAAACTCCAGCCGCCTGGCAATCCGCCGGGCTTCCTCAGCCGGGAAGGTCTGGTACAGCGATGCCCGGCGATGGGTGTTCAGATTGTCCAGGACCACC